>JBBRMJ010000001.1:0-129465 GCA_038230895.1 Saccharimonadales bacterium (SeqCode)
ATTCCGGTAGGCTGTTCTGTTGCCGGGCTTGCCACTGGCAATCCCGTTCAAGTCCCAGCCTGGCCACAACCTAAATGACTCCCCACAGTGGGCCTTCTGGGTGCTCGTATTCCGGTAGGCTGTTCTGTTGCCGGGCTTGCCACTGGCAATCCCGTTCAAGTCCCAGCCTGGCCACAACCTAAATGACTCCCCGAAGGGAGTCATTTAGGTTGGTGGGCGAGGTGGGACTTGAACCCACAAGGTTTTTAAGACCAGCGGATTTTAAGTCCACCGCGTATACCAATTCCGCCACTCGCCCGTGTGAGTTAGCTGAGGCAATTATAGCGTAATTTCCCCGGTTTTTAGTAAATCAGCAAAACGTTTTGCGCCTTCAGACAAGTTAATTTCACCGGCTAGTATCGTTTGAGACGCAAAATAGCCCAATTGACTGAAGAGTGCTCGTTCCATAATGCGCGGTTCATCATTCGTTTCTGCCTGAAACCACGTGTAATGGAATATCCTGCCGTTATCTTCAAAGTCTGCCTCACCTAACTGATTCAAAATGCGTACTTTTAGGCCAAGCTCTTCACTGAGCTCCCTTTTCGCCGCTTCGTCGGCCGACTCGCCGACTTCGATTTTGCCACCTGCTATTTCCCAATGATCATAATCCTCGGTTTGTCGATGGACAAGCAGGATCTCACCTGCGGGGTTCAAAATAATACAACCGGCTAATAAAATTGGCATGATAGGCAATAATTTGGAGGCACCTACGGGATTTGCACCCGTGTACGCGGTTTTGCAGACCGCTGCGTAACTACTCCGCCAAGGCGCCAAGTCGGATATCGTTTCTCAGTATATCTGATAGGGCGTGAAAGCTCCACCGAATCGGCTGGTCAGGCGACTGTGTTTAAGTTCAACTAGAGTGGATTGGTAGGTGTGGCGGGAAAACTGGTGCTGTAACTCAAGAACGGGATGCCCGAGCCCTTTATCGAACTGGAGCAATCGGTGGGATTATAGTTCCAGTCAGCGATAATCGCGTTGCCAATTGCTGTATCGAGCGCATGCCCGAGTATGCCGATATTCTTATTCTTCATATAGGTCAGGAAGCCGGGCGCATCGGTTTCTTTGACGCCGCCACAGTCAGCAGCGAGGTAATTCCACTCAGTCGCAAGCATCGGCTTGGTGGCCGCCAAGTAGGCGAAACGGCTGTCGAGTTGACTCGTAGAAATCTGGAAATAGTAGGGATGAACTACGTAGCCGATTTGGTCGGGATTAAGGCTATCGCTGAGTATTGGTATGCCTGTCAGGACCTCGGCTTTGCCAGCGCCATCCGCCAGAATGACGTTTTTGGCTCCCAGACCACGAATCGTATTGACCAGCTGCTGATGGCCAACTGAAGTGCTGCCAAGATTAGGTTCAGGGGTAGAACCACCACTCAGCCACTGTGCCCAGTCAGCCGCGCCAGTGGCATTATTTGGTTCATTAAATAGTTCAAAGATGGTATAGGGGTCGTTTTTGAAGGCGGGGGCCAGATTGTTCCACGCAGTGACTGTTTCGGCATTTGGTAATGGATGCGCAGGGCCACAGCCAAGACTCTGGTCTTGCATCGATAGTACGACGACGAGACCAACCGCATGAGCCTGGGCCACCCCAATCTGGATACTGCTGATGTAGGTTGCGCTCGAGCTACCCGCCAAACCACTCTGGCTAACTTGAAAACGCAACGTGTTGGCATGCCATTTATCCCTGGCAGTTATGAATTCAGCTGTGCCGAAGTGCATTTTGGCTGCGGAGTTGGCGCTACAGCCAGGAGGGGCCAAGACACCCACCATATTGAAGCCATGTGGGGTAAAGGCAGCACCGTCTTTCAAGAAGTTATTACCGCTGACAGTGATGCCTTTGCTGCCAACTACGACTGCCCCAAACTGTACTGCTGAGCCTCCAGAGGCTCTCGCATCCGCAATCGGTTTTGCAGGGGTCTGCAGTGTCCCTGCCTCAGCTTCTTTACTGAAAGCCGTGTTTGCAGCATGCGTTAAGATTAAAGCTGCTACGCCAATAAAAACGAAAGTACTGACAAATAGACCGAGCTGTACATATTTGCCACGTGACTGCCGCACCGTCTTCATGTTATTAACAGTAGCACAATCGGCTATAGATGTTGAGTGGGCTCTAAGGAGTCAGGCAAGCGTGACGCAACAGATCGAGCCGCAGCATAGAGTGGCGGCAGTAGCGATTTTGTAGTATTCTGCAAGTAAGCACTACTGTAATCCTTGGTCTGAGGTTGGACTTCGAATCTGATGAAACGAGCAAAGTTTCGCACTAAACATTCCGGCGCCTTACTATTTATTATTATCTTCGCCGTCATCGGCACGATAGTCCTTATAAAGGTACATGCTGCCACTTCTACTTCAGCGAGCGAAGCTGAAAGTGGCACCTTAAGTACCGGCGCTACGATTGCCAATAACGCCCTTGCCTCGGGAGGTAAAGCCGTTAAGTTCAACCCGCCAACTGTATCAGCCGATAAGATCATAGCGGCAGCAGGCGACATATCGACTGCAACTTTAACTGGGGCGGCCAAACTAACGTCTGATCGCATAATCTCTCTCAATCCGGATGGTGTGCTGGTTCTCGGTGATAGCCAATATAATGATGGCTTTGCGTCTCAGTATAGTCAGTATTTTGATAAGCTCTGGGGTCGGTTCAAAGCCAATATTCACCCCGCTCCCGGACACCATGATTACTACACTGACGCGACTGCTGCTGGCTACTATGGGTATTACGGTGCGGCAGCTAACAATTCGTCTCAGCCAAACTGCACGGCCAACTGCGAAGGCTATTATAGTTTCGACATCGGCAACTGGCACATCGTCGCCCTCAATACCAACCACTTCAACTCAACAAGTTCGGCAATTTGCGCTTATGTAGCCTGTGATGCCACCTCTGCCCAGGTTACCTGGCTTAAGCAAGACCTTGCCGCTACGGCAAAGCCTTGCCGGCTGGCTTTCTGGTCTGATCCGCGCTGGTCATCTGGTACCCATCATGGCAGCAATACAGCGCTGGGCCCCATTTGGAACGCCCTATACGCAGCCCATGCTGATCTTGTCCTCAATGGCCACGAACACAACTATGAGCGCTTCGCCAAGCAGAACCCCAGTGGCACAGCTGACAGTGCTGGTATACGTGAGATTGTATCTGGCACCGGAGGTAACGGCCTCTATCTGTTCGGCACACCACTAACGAACAGCCAGATCCGTAATGAAGTAACGCATGGTGTCCTCAAACTCACGCTCCACAGTGACAGCTACACCTGGGACTTCCTACCCGTCGATGGCACATTTACAGACACCGGCACCCAAACCTGCAACGCTTAAGCTAATCCTAAAACATTATCTTTGAGAAGGAAGTTTCACCTCAGCCATAGGTAAGGCCATGCTTGCGAGCTTTTGGGCTGGAAACAGAAAGTGCATATTGCTATTACCGGCTACTCCGACCGATTCGGTACTGCTTTCTGAAAAAACATGAGCAGATGGGCCGTTGCCACGAGCCATGACAGCTACAATGTGTTGCGCGCCGAGTAGCACAATCTCTCGATCATCTATGCGATCTGTCATCTCTTGGAGGCAAACATCAATTTGGTTGGCGGTATGGTCACGGGCTAGCCGCTCACCCAAACCGCGGCTGTCGAACGGACTCACGACCGTGCGGCATACTTTATTTATAATATCCAAACCGACACTCGCTGGCGTTAAAAGTATTTCTTGAGCTTGCAATAGGCCCTCCGTGATTTGTTAATAAGGCTTAGCATTGTAGCCTTTCAGCGTCCTGATGTATGTCTGATATCTTATAGCCACCCCTCAACGCAATACAGGCCCCCTCCTGGAGGACCTGTATTGCTAGGGTGTTTGTATTCATGAGCATACGCGTATGCTCGGACTCGGTTTTAGTCTTCTATTTCGACATTGCCTTTGGTCACTGGGTACATGCTCGGTACGAAGCCCACTCCAGTTTGGCACCACTGGGTGGCAGTGTCTTTGTCGGATGTAGAATTGTGTCCGTACAGGTCTGGTTGGTGGTTGCCTACGTCTTTGACATATGAAACCACATAGAGACCGCTGAGACCGGGGAAGCCCTCAGGTATTTGGTACATGAAGCGAGCTTCTTTGGTGGCTGGATCGACATTGGCGCAAAGGACATCTGCGGAGTAATGGAGTCCGCCTGGGTATGTATAGTTCCAATACTCGACTGTGTTCTTTCGCTTACCTTCATGATCGTCATTGCCGTCATGTCCAGTTGAGTTAGCGACGCTAAATATGATCTTCTGGCTCGGATTGCTCATCAATAATTTGCCATGAGCACGAGCGTCCAACCATCGCTCACAAGCCTTCTGGCTACTAAAGGTCGGTGCATTGAAGTTCTTCCAACCATCGTTCTTACAGTCTTTTTCTTTGGTCGGTTGGGAAATAGGCTCAAAATTGAAGGTGGTATTATTGAAATTGAACTGGTCAGTTTCGACGTTATAGCTGGGGTTATAAGAGCCAATATTGACCCCGTAACCAACAACTAAGGCATTTGGGCAAACTGCTTTAAGCGCTGCTAGGGTGTAGAAGGGCGCCCCTCCACCGCCTGCTACAACGCTACACGCGGCACCATCAGTTGTGGTACGACTAGACCAGAATTGCCCGGCGGCGACATCCCACGATTGCCAGACACCAGGGCTCACAGTACCGTTTTCGTATGGTTCATACACGAATGTTGTGAAGCCATTACATGTGGTTCCCGTAACTCCGCCTAGACAAACCGGTAGCTGGTAAGATGCAGCACCCCCTGTAAATGCGGTTCCGGCATTTTGTTTGGTGGAATAGCTCAGCGCAGTAACGCTCGTAAGATATGTACTCGCACTGTGTAAATATTGGGCTTTGGCAGTTGTAGTCGCGTCGGATGTAAGTTGTAATGCTCCAGTATGTGGGGTGCCAGGAGCGGAGCTATCAGTTTTGAAGTTCACTGCTCCGCCTGGTCGGGTATCGGCTGTGGTCCAACCTTGGGTGTTAGCTGGTGTCACAATGATGTTTGAGACTGGCGAAACCATGATTGCTGCGCCTGAAGCTGTCGTCCAGGTACCAGTGCGCGTACCACCATAGTTGTCTGACCATGTTCCGCTCATTGTGCCGTTGCTGGCAATAGTACCGGTCATATCCATATGTGTACCTGGCGCACCGACGGTGTAGTTGACGCTGTTGGTGACAGTACTCCCGGTGACATTACCAGTACCATTCCACACGTAGGTGTGGGGGCCGCCGGCTGGATAGCCGCCGTTGATGGTGTAGTTGCCACCTGCTGTTTGTCCAGAAATTGTGGCATCGTGGACATAATGGCCGCCTAAATATTCAAAATCGAAGGTGTAATTCCCATTCGTGTTCCAGTTTGGTGACAAAGCATGAGCCGTCGACTGGATAAATAACGAAGCTCCGCCGCTGCCCCCGATTAATAAAGCAATTGTGCTGAGGCCGATTGTGAGTTTTGTTTTAAGGCGTTTGACGCCGGATGGTACGCCGTAATGATTATATTTATATCGCATGCACCCTCCTCTTTACCCCACCGTTGGTAGTGTTTTCAGTATACACCCATAAGGTATACAGTCTCGTTTACAGACTTAGTTCTTCTGATTGATGGTGATCAGCTTGGCAATACCCCAAGCGATCAAAGCATACACAGCGGCTGCAACCAAGATTGATGGTTCAAACACTGAGTGAGTCGTGCCAGCGGTGGCACTGGTGACGCCGAAGATGCTGTCAAATGGTGCGGTCAGGATTTTCGTAACGTTATAGATCAAATCAACGAACGAGCTGCTGGCATTGGCGCCTAAAACTTTTAGAATGAAGCGTAATCCTAGGAGTATTTCGATGAAGCCAAGGATGTACCAGATGACATTCTGTGCGGTTGTCTTGCCGTCCACTCCCGACTCAGTATGCACTTGTTTGGTTTGCTGTTGCACGGTGGCTCCATTGTCGTCGATCCCACTGGCATCCCGGCGCGTAACCGTTTGCTTGATATCTGCCATTACATCTTCCTCCTAGGTTAATACCCCTCATTCTACACTGGTTAAGCTAAACCGGCCGTGAAAATTGTTGCAATACGATTGGCTCTGGGTGCTAGTTCGGGCTACTCGACCCGACAAAGAGCGGTCTTTTGGGCGGCTGGCCAGAACATCATGAGACTAGATGGCGAGCAGAAGTTTTTCGATGTCGTTGATTGCCTGCTGCTGGTCCTCGACCAAGATCGTTGACATGCCGAGAGCTCGCGCAGGAACGAGTGTGTTCTGACGGTCATCGAGGAAAACAACCTCGCTAGGCTGAATGTCGGGTAGGTGCTGCATGGCAATATCGAAAATCTCAGGTTCTGGTTTGGCGATGCCGACCTCACATGACAATATCGTGAAATCGAAACCATCATAGCCGTGATGACGACGGATGTCACTGGCAGTGCTGGTGATGGCATTGGATAGTAAGCCAACAATGTGGCCGTCACCTCGTAGCTGCTGGACTATAGCCACCATTTCAGGCAGTAGCTGCATACTGTCCCAAGTATCCCATATATTCCGCTTCTCAAGCGAGATTGCCTTCCCATAGTGCTGCTCGATCGATTGCCAAACTTCGTCCTCACTCATCTGGCCTTTCATAAATGGCCTCCAGATCGGCAGCAACAGCTCACCAGCGGCCTCAACCGTAATACCCAAGTTTCCCGCTAATCGCTCACCCAATTCATCACCCACACCGCCGGTAGTCATAACCCCACCATAGTCAAACAAGAATGCCTTAATCATGTCAGCATAGTATCAGCCAACGCCGGAAAATTACAATGAGATGCCGTGAACTGTACTGATGTACTCAACATGGAGTGGATTAGTCGCATCGAATTTACCAGCTTGCAAGAAGTCCAACAGACGTGATGGATCAACACCGTCGGCCAACTGTTCAAGGATATATTTTTTGGCCTTGATAAAACCCGTGTAATAGACAATGTCTTTGCTATATACCGCCTGAGCCGTAATGCTACCCACGTCATCCAAGATTGGCCTGCCATTACCACCTCTAAATATTCGCTTAACGTCATTCTTCGCAACTTGCATGCCTCTGTCGACGTCAAAGGCCTTGCCCCGGACCAGCTCCCGAGATTTTTGTCGTCTAAATGTGAAATCAGTGAGCTCCTGTCGGTTCAAGAAGTAGCCGTCGACTGCTCCTGTGGCCAGAGCTGTACCGACATACCTATCTCGAATTTTGTCAGGTGACTTTCCCGTTACGAGATACTCCAGTAGGACGCCGAACCCTTCTTCAAAATCTAAATACATGGGTAGGCCCTTATACATCATCACGTCACTCGTCTTATAGCCATTGACGGCGCGCTGTGCGTGACCACCAAGTTCATGCAACACAAATTCCAACAATTCGTCTTTCGTATCGACAGATTGCCTACCATCTGGAATATCAATCTCTTTCTTTTCGGGCACAATATTCAACATGGTGTTACCAACCGTATTGGTTATTTTCCACTCTAGCCAGCTGGCATCATTGTTGCTCATCAGTCCCAAGACTTGACCAAATAACTGGCGAACAGCTTCTGGCGCGTACGGGCCCGCAGGAAGGGATTTAATGATCTCGCTAACGTCAGAATATCTATCCAAAACCACCGTCTTGAAACTATCCAGTTGCTCAAAGCTCGTATCGTGCTCAGCCCCGACAATAGCTGAACCGATCTTTTTGTACGTATCGATAACAAAATTGTCAGCCCCCTCACCGCCCAATTCGGCGATTTCAATGACTGCTATTTTAGCAATTTCGGCACAGTTTATTCCGCCATAGATTTCTTCACCAGCTTGATTAAATCGCCTTGTCCATAGACTTGGATCTCTCGGCGTCCCCTGGAGATAATCAGAAGTTTTTAATAAATAGAATTCAGCTAAGGTCTTGGCCTTACTCTGCTCCAGCAAACTATCTGGTTCAGCCTGCAAGAATTCTTCCCACATTGCCGGTGCATATGGCTCATATTCCTGAACCCGCCCATGCAATCTGGGTGATATGAGTACACCATTCTGCTCGATCGGGTTCAATGAAGACAACACCAGTAGCGATGGTATTTCCGGTTTGTTACTCATAATATATATTGTACAATATTATGAATGACTATTCAAGTTCAACCTTAACTATATCTGCTGCTTACCTTGGGCGAGTAGTCTATCCTGTGGCGTGGTGCGCTAGCTCAGGCTGAACGGAGGGTATTTGTCGGTGGTTAATAGGAACGAGTAAGCGGCGACGCGGATACCGTAGCGGCCGACACCTACCATGAAGTCGAAGAGGCCTTTGGGGTAGCGACCAGTGACTAGTATGGCGAACCAGGCGATAACCGTGACGACGCAAGCCGCAATTATGAGCAGGAACAATACAATATAGTGCGGAATCGCCAAAAACCACTTCACGAGCGGTAGCCAGCGATTCAAATCCTGCTTGGCATCCGGGTAAGTTATGTTCAATGTGACAGTTTGCTTATCGACAGTGGACGGGTAACGGTCGGTCAGCAAGAACAGATAGGCGCCAACTCGAGTGGAGAATCGGTTGAGCTCGAGGGCGAAGTCAAACCACCAGCGTGGATAGACTTGGCGGAACAATATCATCAAAGCCGTCGCAATGAAGAGACCTCCTGAGATACCACCGGAGCTCGCCATGGCGTGCGTCCCGTTCTGGCTGTTGGTGCTACTGCCACCTGAGCCATCGAGTAGAAACAGAATTATCACGATGGGAATCGCTAAGAAGATTCTGAAAAATGTCTTAACACGACTTAGGTTGGCTGGATACTCGATGTCGAGACTGGCTGGATATGTTTCGACTGCCATGGCAGTTCACTCCTCTGTTAAATGATTGTATTATATTTACCCTCATACCGTAGTCTCATCTGGGAGACTTGGCAAGCGGTAAATGTGACTATTGACGCACGGTCAGAGTGGTTGGCGGCGGTGTTATCGCCGGCAACCGTACATTTACTCGATCGTAACTGCTATCGGAATGGAAGCAGGCGGTGTCTGTTGTTGTCTGTGCCAATGACAGAGTTTGTTGGTTGCCCGAGGATGGCAGTACACTGATGACCGCGCCGCTCGTCACTTGGTAGGGGCTAAAACAGTACCTAAGACCACGTTGTATACCCAAGCTGTATTCTCCAGCCCGGTCTGTGGCGAAAGTACCGAGACTGTATGTACCGGGGGAGAAGGTTGGTAAGGGTTTGTGATCAGCATAGCTACCCAGCAAAGCCAGGCAGCCAAACGCGACAAATACGGATGCGAAGATATAAGCACCGTCGAACCGTGCCCGCCGCAACTTCACCTTACTTTTTGGCATGTTTCAAACTCTTTGTCATCATGATGAGGTCCATCGAGAACAACGCGAATGCCAGGCTCAGGCAGAACAGCCCCAACTGGCTAATCCCTTTACCGATATTATTTATGAGTAACAATTTGTCATAACTATGCGGGATAAGCTGCGGGCTATAGCGGAATATGCCGTAAATCATCAAGGCATCGATTACCATCCACAACAGATTAGAGATGATCAACGGCTTCAGCTTATTGACGATGGCGTACAGCAATGGTATGACACCAAATGTGGCATACATAAGCCACGAACTCACCGATAAACCAGTCGTAACTTTCGTCGTATATATCTGTTCCAACTGGGGAATATTGGTCAGCGGCATGCCGACAGCCACGAAATACATCATGTAGCCAATCATTTTATCGGAACTAGCTTTTTTTGTTTTAGCCATAACTGGTATTATTATACAATGCTCGCCAAAAATATAAACCTCCATAAAAAAACTACGGGGTACGCAGCCAGCCAGCCAGAATCGCCGCTATGCACTCGCTTTCTTTTATTTCGGCTTATTCTGTGTGGCGGCCTCCCTCTTTATAAGCTTCGTGTATATCCGCCCTACGAACTTCAAAGCGCAGTTCATGCAGCGGCAATTAGCCGATTGTCTCAAGGCCGGTACCGCACCCACCACCTGCCACGCGCGGTTCGGCCCCAGCCATTAGAAACAAACTGGATAATTTCTGAGCGCAGACTCATGTCTGCCATTTAGCGCTATGCTCCTATTTTCCAGTCTTTTCACGGTGCAGACAGCCAGCCCAGCAACAGGGGCGGCGCATGCCTTTGTTCATCTTGTCACGCATGATTACAATATGTTTAGCTCGGGTTTCGGGCTTGGCCACAGTCACTGTCCAGCATATCCACTCGTTACGGGCCAGCGGCGTGATATCTTCCCACATTCCCCGAATCTTTTTATCAGCCAGGATAGACTTGCGCATATCATCCGGTAGTTTGTGAACTGTCCCAGACGGCAGTGATACTTTCAGTAACATAGGCTTATATTATCTCATCTGGCTGAGCAAATGAAAAATAGCGCTGAGGTGTACGGAATGCGGCAAACTTAGCGCTAGAATAATCAGTCAATACTTACGGCTGTCTTGCCTCGTAAAGCCATTATGACATCACGGAGCAGCTTCACGCCCCCATAGCCAATGACCATACCGATTAGAATCGCTAAAACTGAATCAAGCCAGTAAAACTTTCCGGTGAAGAAAATTATGCCGCCTGCTATGGCAACCGCGGCTGAGGCAAGGCCGTCAGAAACTGTATCTAAGAGCACAGAGCGCATATGCAAATCTTGCTGTGCCGGGTCCTTGGCTAATATGAGTGCCCCTATCACCATAAACACCGTCGCTATCCCGCTAACGATGAGCACCGGTAAACCGTGGATTTGGGGTGTATTGTTCGTCAGCCGATGTACTCCTTCCACAATCACAAAAGCGGTAACGGTAAGCAACATCAGTGCATTGATGAGTGCAACGTATGTGGTAGCTTTTGGATGTCCGTGGGGCTGTTTGGCAATCTGAATGGCAACGATTCCGAGAATTATTGCAGTCGAATCAGCAGCGTAGTCCCCGCCCGCCGCAAGCACACCAAGCGAGTGTGATGCGAGACCAACCAAAATAAGTCCAGCTATCATAACGAGATTTAAACCCAGTACAAGCCCAAGTCGTTTCTGTTGCGTCATATTACTCAGCATACCAAACCTTAAGAAACGTTTCGGAGTTTTATCGAGGGTTTCGTCTATTTCAAATACCAACACCATAGGATTACGGTTGGCGACTTTAGCTAACTGCTCACCGCCTTTCGCTTAGGAAGAAAGTTTCGTAACCACCGCTCTGCCGTCAGTGAAGAAAATATCGCCACCAGCATTTTTGCCAGCTTGAGCTTTCACTACTTGCAAATATTGCATAACATCCAGTTGTAGGGAACGAGTTATGTAGTCTCTTTCGGCATCGACATTGGGATCAATATGGTGGGTGGGTATTTTGGCAGAGCCCGAGAACTCAATACCTTCATCATAACTCGCGGTAGCTACCCATACTTCGCTACCATCGGGTAATCTAAAGTTTGTTCGCCATAGTCGAGTGTGGTGACGCTGCCTCAGTGTATTTGACTGGGTTGGCTGTTGGAACGCTAACGTTTCGGGTTGAGACGCGAGATATGACGGCGTGACTGGTGCGTTCAAATACTGCCTACCCTGGAAGCCGACAGCAAGGGCCTTCAGCGTGTTACTTACAGTCGAAGGATCGGCTTTGTACCAGCCATGTGACAAGAATTGATGCTGTATTTGACCTCTTGACCCTAGATATATAAAGTTAATCGGTTCCATAGTTTTACCAGTCAGCGTTTCGCTGTAGACTGGCAAGGATTTCGTGGTGGTTTCATTTATTGCTTGAATTGTCCTGAGGATTGTTGTCTTATGCATGGTCGTTAGATGTATAGATACCGGGCTCAGCAACAAAGATACAACCAGTAGTATCGGCGGAATAGCTAGCAGTCGCCTACTGCGGAAACTTGTAGGTTTTTGCTGCCAGAGTTTGTATCGAGTCAGGATTTCTATCCCGGTTATGAACAGCACGAGGATCGAACCACCTAGAAATACACTGGCAATGACATCGCTTGGATAATGCACACCGAGATAGACCCTACTGAGCGCTACCAGAGCTACGCTGATAACATAGCCGCCTATGATCAAATATCGTGACAAAGTAGATCGAAAGGAGCGAAACAATAGGTATGCCAAAAGACCGGACAATATGGTAGAGCGTATGACATGTCCACTCGGGAAACTGAATGTTCCCTGTTTATAAAGGCTGAGGGCCGGGTCTGGACGCATGCGGCCAACGAGATGCTTTGGTATATAACTCCCTACCTCGCCGATCAGCAATGCTGCTATGAAAGATACAGCAGCTAATCGTTGTCGTGCGCGCCATAAAATACCACCAGCAAGAGCAACCAGAAGTACGATTGACTGTCCATTATCCAAAAACGTAACAAATCGGAAAAAAGTAGTCTGCAAAGGCGTGCGGATATATGGCATTAAATTTGCGATACGGACGTCAATCTGAGTCAGCGAGCCATGCCCCACCACATTTTGTAGAACATTGATAAAGCCACTGAATACTACCAAGGCTGTGATTACACCAAGCGTCAGGTACAAGCCTGTCGGTTGTTTAGGGCTGAGCCTACCTACTAACCATGTGCTGATGCTTCGATGTGATGAGCGAAATCTTCGGACATATTCATTTGTCGCTACCCCACTCCAAGCAGAGCGGATGATTGATACCGCTATCTTAATAGGGACATGTAGTAGCCGAATCAAGCTATGGGCAACGATGACCAGTAGTATCAGTTCAATGGCAATACCGATCGCAAATAACAGCGGTGATCCGAAAACGATCAAGCTTTTGACTATATAGACGTTCCCCACCAACAACAGCAATCCTCCTAAACCAATTGCCACAAGAAACGGACTATTAACTTGCTTGTTCTTCATCATTACCCACTAGTGTATACAAGTCACCGCGAATTAACAGCTTAGTTATGATGGTTCGTTAGCTTTATTGTTGCTCGATTAGCCGAACCGTATCTAAAAGCTTCAGTACGAAAAGCCCATTCTTTCTACAAGGAGTGGGAGCTTCAGGATTCAGTTCAACGGGTTGGTCTCAAACCATTGAAAAAGCCCCTTGCGGGGCTCTCCAATAGTGCAGCAAGCAGTGAAAAGCTTAGTAAGCCTTTTTCGCGCCGTCTTCTACTGCTTTTTCAGCAGTATCTTTGGACATCATTGCGCAAACGGTAGTTCCGCACTTCGCGTGCTTCCCTTTGGCCATGAAGCCACCTTTTGCAGTTTGGACAACCTCAGGTGCTGATAACTCAACGCCCTTTTCCTTACACTTAACGCAGTATCCTGTGACCATGGCTTTACTCCCTCACATTGAATTTATTATATAACCAATCTATTCTAACCCTTTCCTGCGATATCCCCTACCCTCAAAGGCAAAAAGTGTCAATTGACACCGTCATTCGTTATACAAAAATACCCCGTCAACTGGGGTATTTGTTATGGTGCAGGATAGCCGACGCATTTCAAACATCTGCAATTGAACAATACTATAGTCCATCGCTTAAGAACTTAGTGAGTTTATTTGGATTGTCTGGAAACCTGCTGGACTAAACTCCTACAAGCCACTGACATGCTTACCGCCTTCAGTAACTAAACGCTTATCGAAAGTCACGAGTCTATTATTATAAGCTTCAGCTTCGGCAGCTGCATAACAGTCGACAATCGAAAGCGATGAGTGCAGTTCATAGAGGTTTATAGTAGTAAGTAAAAAATAGGGATTGTGTACGACGTTCGCGAAACCAAGAAAGTCGGTCATTAGCTTAGTAATGTCCTGTCTGGAAAGCTCAATAACCTTCTCCAAAACATATATTACCTCAACAGCAATAACATCAGTGACATAGACTTTATCTTTACCAATTATTTTTGCTGCTTTTTCGGTTTGCTCAGGAACATCATTCAGTAAAAAACGTAAAACGACGTTAGTATCTAAGCTAATCATCGCGCCCCGCTACCCATGCTTTAGCAGCAACCCGGCGTAACGAATCACCGGAGAGTCCCTTAAGGTGGTTAGGTATGTTTTTTGTTATTCTTGCCCGAGTGGCCTCAAAAGTTTTCATGTCAGTACCTGCATCAAGAACAATTTGATTTTCTTCATTCAGTGCGACTGTCAATTTCTGACCGGTTTTTAATCCCAATGCTTTTCGGATTGGAGCAGCTATGGTAATTGTGCCCTTGCTTGTAACAGTTGTGTTGTATGTCATGTATTACATTTTAGGACTCGTAATACATCATGTCAATTTCTTTCGTATAATTGCGAAGCCTAAGAGGCTCTAATGTTTGAAACAATACTGTTTCAAAATCGTTTGGGGTCTAATTGGTGCGGGTAAAGGGACTCTAACCCTTGGCCTCGTCCTTGGCAAGGACGCGCTCTAAACAACTGAGCTACACCCGCATGGGTCTGGATAATTTTAGCAAATTATCTGGTTGAAGGGAATCTGGTGGCTCCTCCCAGACTCGAACTGGGGACACGCGGCTCTTCAGGCCGCTGCTCTACCAACTGAGCTAAAGAGCCAGATTGAAGGTTCTACTTGTTAAGGTTCGAGTCGGACGCCTCCCAGACATCGCCCACGAAGTGGGCTCCTTCCTGCGGTGCTCAGTATATTCGTACGAGTACGAATATACTTGCGCTTCTCGTTCGCCGAACTGGGGACACGCGGCTCTTCAGGCCGCTGCTCTACCAACTGAGCTAAAGAGCCGTAACTCTGTTATTTTACGGGAAACACGGTGTTACGGCAAGCGAAGGTCAAGATTTAGGGCTTTTTCTTTGGGAAGCGGTCGGCGTCACGGGTTCTGGCTTTATCAATGACTTTTTGCAAAGCCTTGTCCAGATCAAGCCCTTCGCTGTTAGCCATGCAAATGACGTCGAATAGGATATCTCCAAGCTCACCTTCGATGTCGTCGGCTTCCTCGGTAGGCTTTTTGATCTTATCACCGTATTTGTGATTGAGCGCCCGCGCCAGCTCGCCAACTTCCTCGGACAGGCGTGCTAACTGCGAAAGTGGCGCCCAGTACGGTGTCTCGTAGCCCTGAACCCAATCGTCAATCTGTTTCTGGTACTCAGCGAGTGCCATGAGGTTCCTCCATATCTGAAAGACTAACGCTATCTATATGCGGTGACCGCAGCCAGCCCTCGGGCAAAATCTCACCCCACCGTCCGTTAAAACTAACTTTCGGAACACGCTCGCTACGGCGAGATCGGGTCATTGCGGTGACCTGCGGCCTACCGTAGAACACTAAGAATGGTTTGTCAGCTACAGGCAATCGCTCCGGTACCTGCTGCAGAACACCGTCAACCCAAAGCGGGGTCGGTTCGAGTAGTGAACGCTGGGCTTCACCACTCATCGAGAATAATTCCTGGCTGATCCCGTACTCCTAGGCCTGCTCTTTGCCCATGAATTTCTTGACACTGTCGATGGTGTCTAGGAATTGGCTGGGGAAGATGATAGTGCTGTTCTTCTCGACGGCAATGTCGCTAAGGACTTGTAGGTTGCGGAGTTGCAGGGCGATAGGGTGCGCAGCAATGATGTCGGCGGCTTCACCAAGCTTAGCGGCACTGAGCTGTTCACCTTCGGCGGCGATGACTTTGGCGCGCTTCTCACGCTCAGCCTCGGCTTGCTTGGCCATAGCGCGCTGCAAGGTGTCTGGTAGCTGAATATCTTTAACCTCGACGGTGCTGACATAGATGCCCCATTTCTCGGTGGCAGTTTCGAGGGTGATTTTGATCTTATCGTTGATGGCAATCGTTTCGCTGAGCACTTCGTCGAGGTTACTCTGGCCGACGACGTTACGTACAGTAGTCTGGGCGATCTGATACACGGCTGAAATGACGTTCTCGATTTCGACGATGGACTTAGTCGGGTCACTGACTTGGTAGTAGGCGACGGCCGCGACATCTATAGACACATTATCTCTGGTGATGATCTTCTGTGATTCAATCGGCAAGGTCACAATCCGCAAGCTCACTTTGCGCATCTGATCGACAAGAGGAATGATGACTCGGAAGCCCGGCTGTTTGACGTCGGCACGAACTTTACCCAAACGAAAAACTACCCCCCGCTCGTACTGATTGATGATCCGCGCACCGGTAATGATGATGAGCAGAATAATAATGATTAAAATAACGCCGACTGCGGGCATAGTGATCTCCTCTGTGAATTATTACTTCTCATTGTATGCTGTGCTTGAAAGAGTAGCAATAAGAATGGTTAGCTCAGGTAGAGATCGATGCAGACTGAGAGTCTCGTGCTGTAGCGCCGGGTTGCCGATCGTCAGTCTGTAGGAGATTTGTATCCTGCGCATCTTGAACGGCAGCAGCCACTGCTTCCCCCACAATTCGAGCGAGCACACGGGCTCGCATCTCAGGCGTCAGATCAGACTTCAACATTTGCTGGTCATAGTAATTTGTCATAATTTTGTAATCCGTGTAATTTGGTGGAGCTACAGGGACTCGAACCCTGGACCTCTTCCATGCCATGGAAGCGCTCTAGCCAACTGAGCTACAGCCCCAACATACCCCTGTGGGATATTTTGTAGACGCGAGCGAAGCGTCAATAGTGAAACTTTCACTCGTTCGTCACATACACTAAATAACAGATAACAGGATAGCAAACTATCAGGGATAATAAAAGCCGCCAATTGCTTGGCGACCTTTTTCGTGCGTGCCCACCCGCGGCGGGTGGCTATTGGTTTTTGGAATAGTTTTTGTTTCACGCGCCGCTAGAACGCACGAATTACCTTAAGCATAACAAATGTGACGTCGCTGTCAAGCTCAGGGATTTTGGACGGAGTATTGCTTGCCGTCGGAGAGGACGGTGGTCAGGCTGTAGATACTACAGAGTTGGGAGATGGCAGCGGCGGGGTTGTTGTCGCAGGCCTTGGCGGTGGCGGAAGCAACCTGGTAGGCGAAATTGCCGGCCTTAGGTTGAGCAAGTAATTGTGAATTTGCACCTAGAGGATCACGAAAAACGGCCGGGTTTATGCCTGGCAGATTAGTAGCGACCCAGTTAGGGTCGTTCAAATTGCCAAAAGTCGGATAGTAGGTGTTCTGGGTAAAGTAGTCGGCTAAGTAATCGTGCAGGACTGTGAGGTCGGCTTTGCGTTCTGCATCAAGCTCAGCCGGTGATTGGAGTTTGGCCATTTGTTGGTCAATTTGCAGCTGTACACTGGCAAAATCCTGCCACTTCAACTTGGTCTGCGGTTCAGCGGCGACTGCGGCTTTGTAGTGGTAGCTCGTGCTCGTAGTCTGGCCAGACTGATTCACATCCAGCTGGACGATGTGGTGACCACTATCGGACACATAGATGGTAGCGCTGGCATTTTTGAGGGCATCGAGATCGTTTATAGCAGCTTGGACATCGGACGGCGTGAAACCCTCACTATTGGCCGCGCTCTGAATGAACACCTTGAGAAAGCCGAGATTCAGACTGACGGGATAGGCATAAACCTTGGTGTCACCTAATTTGGTATGGGTAACCTTGGTGAGCTGGTATTTATAAATGTGCTGTTTGAGTAAGTAATCGACTAATTTCGCCCGATTCGCCTCAGGAAAATTACCGAATACCAGTGGTCCGAAGGCCTGATAACGAGGGTCCGCGAGCTCAGCCAGACTGGCTGGCACACCCGGTGGCAAAATGCCATTGGCACGAAGCTGTATCCAGGCATCTTTGCTGACCGTCGTGATATTGCTAGCAACTCCAGCTGGGAAAGCAGTGTAGCTCATATAACTGTTCTTGGTCGAGCCATAAGCCGCTACTTTAAAACTAGCGCCATAACGGATGATGGTCGACTGACTGCTGACTTGTGGATTCTTCATATCACTAAAATCAAAATCAACTTGGCTGTTCCCAGATCCACCGCTGGTCTGTGACTCCAGCTGACTGGTTGATAAGCTGGCTAGTAGTGCGTCTTTGAACACCGTGTTAGGGTTGGCCTGGACACTTCGGATATGCAGCCAACCGACAATACCAGCAATAATCAGCAGGACCAATAGGGTTATTCCGGCAATTGGCAGCCAGCGGCGACGTGACCGTTTCGGTGGTGGCGCAAAGGCGGTGGGTGGTATTGCCGCCGTCGGAGTCGGTGCTGGTGTTGAAACTGGTGATGGCACTGCAGCAGTCGGTGCCGCTACTGCTGGCGGCGAGACAGTCGGCGGTGGCCCGGCGATCGGCGCAACAGGAGTCAGTGGAGCGACCGGCGCTGGTGGCAACGGTGTAAAGCTATTCGGTGGTGGGCTGGGGGCCGGCGTTGACAGCAATACTGGCTGCGGGCGATGTCCACTCATAGCCGAATGACGATCGCTCCCCGTCAGAAGTGGCCGACGCATCGGCTGCGGTGATACGCCATCAACTGAATAGCGGTGCCGCGACAATGGCGGCCGCTGCGGCGGCGGTGTTGCTGATGGTCCCTCTGGCGGCATATCCCTCACCGTTTATGCTTATTTAAGCTTAGTATACAGGAAAACTCTCTGATGAGCAGCTACCGTTTACCATCCCATTCAGCGTAGAATTCTTCAAGGAAAGACTCCATATACTCATGTCTTTGTTCGGCCATTTTGCGCGCTGCATCAGTGTAAAGACGAGTCTTTAGGAGTAGTAATTTTTCATAAAAATGATTAATTGAGGTCCCTTTACTTGTTTTGTAAGCTGCGAATGATTGATGTTGTTCAGGCGCCTGATTTGGATCGTACATAGAGCGGTCATTCGCCCCACCGTAAGCAAAAGTCCGTGCGATGCCGATGGCTCCGAGCGCGTCCAGCTTGTCAGCATCATGTATTATCTTGCCTTCAAGCGTTTCCATAGTCGAGGCGACACCCGCGCCTTTGAACGAGACCGTACGTATGATGTTTTCAATTTGAACTATCACCGCCTCGTCGACTGCAAGGCTTTCTAGCCAGACTCGGGCGGCTTTTGGTCCAGCCGACTCATCACCATCATGGAATTTCCAATCGGCAATATCGTGTAAAAGCGCGCCTAACTCTACGACAAAGGGGTCAGCTTGCTTCTCGGTCGTCAGGATCGACTTCGATAACTGCCAGACACGGTACATGTGCCACCAGTCATGTCCCGTTCCCTCTCCAGTAAACTTGTCACGGATATAGTCAGCCGTCTGGTCGATAATCAGCTGTTTGTTCATGCGAGCATCTTTAGGAGTTCGGCTTCTGTTAATTGCTTGGTGCCGAGTTTGGTGGCTTTGGTAAGTTTGCTGGCGCCGACATTATTGCCGACAACGAGATAGGTGGTGTCGTTGCCAAGGCTGGACTGAAAAGTGCCACCGAGGGCCCGGATTTTCTCGGCTGCTTCTTCCCGACCCATGGTGTCGAGTGTGCCAGTAACGACGAAGTTCTGACCGCTGAGTTTTCCACCAACGTGTTTGACCGGCTCGGGCTTAACATCCAGCTGATCAAATTTTGCTAGAAGGCGCTGATTACGGGGTTCGCTGAACCATTCCACCGTAGCTTCGGCCACAATCTCGCCAATCCCTTCCACCGCAGACAATTCATCGATTGTCGCCTGACCAAGGGCTTCGAGACTGCGGAAAGTGTTACTGAGATCAATAGCAGTTTGGGTGCCTATATGACGAATGCCGAGCCCATAGACGAAACGGCTGAGTGGTGGTTGTCGCTTGGCCTGGATAGCTGCTACCAGCTTATTGGCAGATACATCAGCGAAACGATCTAGTTTCAGAAGGTCATCAGCCGTCAATGTATAGATATCGGCGGCATCCTTAACAAGCTTAGCGTTCAGTAATGCGATAACATTTTTCTCACCTAACCCCTCAATATCCAGGGCGCCTTTGCTGGCAAAATGCTCGATACGCTTCCATGAACGTGACGGGCAGGCCTCGTTCGGACAGCGCCAAATGGCATCTTCGGCCTTATACTTAACAAGCTTAGTATCACACTCGGGACAGTGTGTGGGCATGACAAACGGCTGTTCTGAGCCATCACGGAGCTTGACCAGTGGCTCGACCACTTCGGGGATAATATCACCGGCTTTGTGGACGATAACCGTATCACCGACCCGGATGTCTTTGCGCAGCACTTCACTCTCGTTGTGCAAGGTGGCCATCTGAACCGTACTGCCAGCAATGACAACTGCCTCAAGCATGGCAACTGGCGTCGCAGCGCCTGTCCGACCGATGGACACAAAGATGTCTTTGACTTTGGTGGTCGCCTGTTCGGCGGCATATTTATAGGCGATAGCGGCTCGCGGTGCCTTGCCTACCACGCCAAGCCGACGGAATAGACTACGATCATTGACTTTAACTACCAGCCCATCGGTGTTAAACGGCAGTGTTTGGCGTTCTTTATCCCACTGAGCGACAAATTTCATAACGGCTGATACGTCTGTTAGGACAGCGGCTTTATTGTTGGCCAAAAAGCCCATATCAAGCAGCTCTTGATAGGCGAAGGCATTCGTCGGCACGTCAGCGGGATCATCGCGCAGTAAGTCATAAGCTCGGAAAATAAGTTTTCGCTCGGCCACCAATTGCGGATCCAGCTGACGAACCGCGCCAGCAGCGGTGTTGCGGGGATTCGCGAACAGCGGTTTACCCGCTTCAGCTCGGCTGGCATTGAGGGCCTCGAAGTCGGCTTTATACATAACGATCTCGCCGCGAATCTCAGTACGACCACTTGAAAATTTTGCCGTGCTCCCAGCGCCGAGGCGCAGACGGAGCGGTATCGACTCCAAGGTTCGGATATTTGCCGTCACATCTTCACCAACAAAGCCATCACCCCTGGTAATACCCTGCAGGAGCAAGCCATCTTGATACACCAGTGCGCAGGCCAGGCCATCCATTTTGATATCAGCGAAGTACTCCAGCTGGGTCTTTTCCGGTAACAACTTAGTGATACGCTCTACCCAAGCATCGACATCCGCGCGGTCGAAAACGTCGTTAAGGCTTATCATCCGGCTACTGTGCTCCAGCTGTTTGAAACCTGGTAGCGGCGCACCAGCTACCCGCTGAGTCGGCGAATCGGCAGTGATCAGATCTGGGAATTCCGCCTCTAACTGCGATAATTCGTGCTTCAGGCTATCGGCCGCGGCTTCACTCATAATCGATTCATCAAGCACGTGATAGTGGTAGCGATAGTCATTGATCAAATCACGCAGCTTGGCAATGCGTTCACTGGCTTGTGCCTTAGTCATGGAGCAACTCCCGATACAGGTTATACAGGTAAGCGTGCACAGCCAAAACCGCGAATGTTGTCAGGAGGAAGAACACCCATTGGGCCAGGGGCGTCAACCAGAAGATAATCGGCAGCATGATGATGGCCGCAACGATGATCAACAACAGCGGCAGAAACAAAAGTTTGCGCAGCAAAACCCAGCGCCGGTGACGAACGAGGTCACGGGCAGAGCGCAAGGCCTTCAGCGGTGTCATATCGGGTAGCGTCACGATATAGAGTGCGAAAATCGATGAACAGATAAGATACAAGCTCAAAATGGTCAGGACTAATGCCAGCAAGCCCCAGATCACTTTCTCTATCCCAAGCACGGCGATACCATTACTAATAACCAGCGCATACAGACTAACGCCGATCAGCATTGGCAAAAGTTGTAGCCCGACCACGAAAAGCACGAGGATAAATGGCACGACCGGATACATGCCACGGTAATACGCGTCGCGCATCCGAATGCTGATGCCAGCGGCTGTCTGGCGGAGGGCCCAGATGATAGCCAGACTGGCCAAAAGTAGTAAGAAAAATTGGTAGGCCCCCGCTGTGTTACTGGAGCCATTACCAGACGAGCCGAGTAGCGTCACAAAGACGGTCAAACCTGATGCTAAGGATGCGAAATCACCGGTGAAATACTGGTTGAGCTGGCTCTTGAGGGTCGTAATGTCGTTGGTGCTCGAAAGACCGCGGACCAAGAGTAGGTTTAGCAGCCCATACACGAGGGTGATCGCGATGAATAGGCGTTTGTGCCGCCAAATGTGGCCAGCAGCCAGCTTGGACAGCCTCCAGGCGCTAGGGAGCTTAGCCGTGTGCTTTATACGCGGGCTCAGATGCAGCGATTGGTAGCGACGACCTTGTAGACGACGGGTTTTCGGGGCTTGGAGTTTGGGGCGAACTTTGACGGCGGCGGCCTTAGTTTTTGATTTGGACTTTCGACTGGTCGGTGAGGTTTGCTTGGCCATAGCAAATGCCCTTAGGCGTGCGTCCCCATGCTGCGGAGGCGAGCGATACGGTCAGCAATCGGCGGGTGGGTGCTGAATAGATTCGTTAAACTGTGGCCTTTGAGGGGATTTGCAAAAAACAGATGGGCAGTGGCCGTGTTCTGTCGACGCATACTAGTACTTGTGTTCTCCAGCTTTTGTAGGGCGCTAATCAGGCCTTCGGGATAACGGGTCGTCAGGGCGCTCGTCGCGTCGGCCAAGTACTCGCGCTGCCTTGACACGGCCAATTGGATCATCGCCGCTACCAAAGGTGCCAGTACAGCCGCCACAATACCAGCGATAAACATGAACTGGTTAGTTTCTCGGTCATCGTTCCGGAACCAGGTCAAACGTAAAATGACATCAGCGATGAGCGAAATAACGGCAGTTAGGGCAAAAGCCACCATGCTGACACGAATGTCATAGTTCTTGACATGACCAAGCTCATGGGCAAAGACACCCTCCAGCTCCTGGTCGTTCATAATGTCGAGCAAGCCAGTGGTAGCGCAGACTGCGGATGATTTGGGGTTGCGGCCGGTGGCGAAAGCGTTGGGTGATGGATCATCAATGATGAAGACTCGGGGCATTGGCAGACCATCGGTGATGCTGAGGTTCTCAATGATACGCCACAGCCGCGGGTTATCACGTTTCTGTATCTCCTTCGCACCATTGACGGCCAGTGCCAGGCGCGAACCGGAATAATAGGTGATGATGGTATAGATAGCTGCACCAATCAGGCCACCATAAAAGACACCGCTACTCCCGCCCAAATACTGGTCGAAGACCCATAACAAGCCAGCAACGAACAGGATGAATATTATCATCAGGAAGACGGTCTTGCGTTTATTGGCAGCGATATTGCTATACATATCTATAAAAATAAGTCGGCATGGTGCGGACTGTTCAGGATTATCCTAAAATTTGACTTCGACAGGTTCAGCAGCGGCAGCGGCGCCAGCAGCATCAAGTTCGTAGAACTCTTTGTCTTGCTTGAAGCCGAGCATCGATGCGAACAGGCTCGTTGGGAAGGTTTTGCGCTTGGTGTTAAAGTCACGGACAACGCCGTTGTAGAAGCGACGTGACGCTTGGATTTTGTCTTCGGTATCGGTAAGCTCGGCCTGTAGTTCTTGGAAGTTCTGTGATGCTTTCAAGTCTGGGTAAGCCTCGGCGACGGCAAATAGGCTTTTCAGGGTTTGCTGGAACATGTTATCGGCCTTGGCAGTTGCGGCTGGACCGGAAGCACTCAGCCCATTGGCACGAGCGGCAGTCACATCTTCGAAAACACTCTTTTCGTGGTCAGCGTAACCTTTGACTGTGTTGACCAAGTTGGGGATCAGGTCATAACGACGCTTCAGCTGCACAGTGATGTCGCTCCAGGCCTCGTCGGACTGAACATTCAGTCGCACCAAGCCGTTGTACATAACCGCGCCGATAATGACTATCAGGACAACGACGACCAGAATAATAATAAGTAGCATGCCCGTACCTCCTCTTAAAAAGCTATAGTCATAGTATAGCGCATTTCCCTTGGTTATGCGCGCTAATCTGAGGGGGTTTTCAGCTGCTTATCAGTCAGCTTCGCCGCTGTTGTACTGTATGATAATCGTATTACTATGCCCCACAAAACCAAGACCGCACGCCGAAACCGGCGCAGCCGCTTCATGGCAGTGCTGATAATCCTGGTGCTACTCATAGCTTTGGGTGGCGAACTTGTCTATGGCCGCCTGCAAGCGCCACTGCCAAGCCTGACCGCCCAAATCATCGCCCACAGCTTGACTAGCCCGGCCTCGACTACCCTGAACTGGCCAAACTATGGGCAGTCAGCGATTGGTGCAGCCGGGTACGGTGTGCTAGCAGCCAATGGCGTTCAGAAAGCCGTACCCACCGCCAGCATCGCCAAACTGATTACGGCGCTAGCCGTACTGCGCGTCAAACCGCTGTCAGGCAGCCAAGCCGGGCCAACGCTGACACTCGGCGCCAAGGATGTCGATCTATACTATAGCTATGTCGCCAAAGATGGCTCAGTCGTACAAGTGGAAGACGGCGAACTTATCACCGAACGCGAAGTGCTCCAGGCAATACTCTTACCGTCAGCGAACAATCTGGCAGATAGCTTGGCAATCTGGGCCTTTGGCTCACTGACGGCCTATGCCAACTATGCCAATGCTATGTTGACGCAGCTAGGCCTGACCCATACCCACGTCGGCAGTGACGCCAGTGGTTTTGCCCCGGACAGCATCTCTACCGCCACTGACCTCGTCCGCCTGGGTGAATTGAGTATAGCCAGCCCAGTGATCGCCGGCATTGTGTCTCAATCAACTGCCAACCTGCCACTCGTCGGAGTGGTCAACAATGTCAACTGGTTGCTCGGCACGGCCGGCATTAATGGGCTGAAAACAGGCAACAGCGACCAGGCAGGTGGCGCGTTCTTGTTCTCGGCAGCTTATCAAGTGCCGGGTAGTGGCAAGATAACGATTGTGGCAGCCATACTTGGGGCAACCGGTCTGTTACAGGCCATGCGTAGTGCACCACCCCTCCTCACATCAGCCCAAACCGCCTTCTCCACCAGCGTCGCCCTGGCGGCTGGTCAAGCCGTCGGTGTATACCATGTGCCTTGGGGCAATGATGTCACCGCGGTGACGGCCAAAGCTGTGACTGCCTTGGCCTGGCAGGGTCAAAGTCTAGAGCAACCAAAGGTACAGCTGACGACAGCCCAGGCCAACGCCGCTACTGGCACCGCTGTTGGTACTGTCAGATTCGGTACCAGCGGCAAACCTTCGAGTGTTGTCCTCAGCCGAGCTATTCCCGCTGCTTCTATCTGGTGGCGGCTACCCCACTACTAGGCCCTCCTGTTCCGCACTTGACGAGCGTTGTGTTTTCGATAATGATTATGCTTATATTCTACAAATAACCAAAAGGATTCTATGAAAATTACCAAACATTTACAAAGTGCCGGCTTTGGGCACGTTGAACTGCTCGTTGCCGTCGTCGTCGTTGCTGCCTTTGCCGCGGTCGGCGTGAGGGTATTGACGGTGAGCCATGCTGATTCAGTTAGTGGTGTCAGCGGCGTGAGTAGCGTCAGTGGCCCAGGTGCTGGCAATAATTATGGAACGGTGGTCTTCTCTTCTGCCGATGGCACGGTGACCGCCTGCCGCACTACCAAAAACGTTTTCTACAAGGCCGTCCTACCCGCTTCCGCCACCTATGTCCAATCTGGCTATGTCGCTGCTGATGCCAGTGGCAGTGCCCTCAATGTTGTGACGCTCAAGTTGACCGCCGGCACCAAGTACCGAGCCCAGCCAATTGGTACTTTGTCAGCTGACCTATTCTGGGCTTCAATTTCGAAAACCGACATCTCAGCCGATACCAGCTACAAGGGTGGTGGCGTCTTGGTCTCGAGCCTGAACCACTGTTAAATAAGTCCTCTCAGTTGCTGAACGCTTAATCTACTCCGATTGCATGTCATTACGCGACGCTGCCAGAGCAGCCATTACGCAACCCGCGATAACGTTATGGTTATTTGGGCTACCACTGATTGCCGCACCGTATATACCCCACGAGATTAGCTGGTCAAAGTTTTTGCGCGCCGTGGCCATCATTGCCATGGTGGTGCTGTTGTTAGCCAGCAGTCATCATCGACAAAAACTGCTCACCAGTTTCCGCCACTTACCGCGCGGCGTACAGCTTCTAACCGCTGTTCTTGTGCTGGTCACATGCTTGTCATCATTCCACGGCGAGTCTTCGCCTGGGCTGATCCTGTTCGGCAACCCGACTGATAATCAAGGCCTCTTGATCTGGCTGAGCTATCTGCTTTTGGCAATCTACGCCGGGCAACACCTGTTCCAGTCGATCAGTGCACGCCAAACTGCGCTCATAAACATCGGTGGGGTGGTACTCCTAGAATCGATTGCCCTCAATTTCATTGATCTACTGCACGGCTATCGGCTGACTGGTACGCTCTTCCAGGCAACAGGTATCGGCATGTGGGCTTGCTTGGTCTTTGCGGCCGCGCTGTTCGCCCAGCAACGAAGTTGGTTCACGACCGGTGTACTGTGGTTTTCGGCAACCTGCGTGCTCCTATCCCAATCCCGGGTTGCCATCCTGGCAGCGCTGCTCATCGTGCTCTACGCCACAGTAGTCTACCGCACCCCTTATCGTTGGCAATCCTTGGCCCAAAAACTCGCACTGTTCAGCTATTTATTAGTGTTGCCCTTCGCGTTTAAGCAGCTCTTCATTCGTCTACAGCCGTCCATCGTCGGTTACGGCACAGAATATCGGGGCGAACTATACCACTTCGGCGCACAACGGATAGTCGACTTGCACCTGTGGCTACTTGGCATGGGGGCGAGTAATGGCGGTGCAGCCTTGAATTCTGGCAATGCCCCCGATTTTATTGCGCAGACGCGGGCCGACGGATTTGTTTTCTGGTATGCCCACAACCTCTTCCTCGATTTCGGTATCATGTTCGGCACGCTCGCGGCTGTTTGTCTCGCAGCCAGCGGGTGGTTGCGCGTTGTCCTCACCCGAGACAAACCACGAAAGGATCGGTTTGGATAGGAGCTTTAGAGTTACGATCCTGCGGGACGCGCCCGTTGGGATAAAGCCGCGAGCCCGAGCGCTGCGGGCGAGGGTTTCGTTGTGCGTCCACAGACGCAATTGGCCAGAACGGTTGGCTACTAGGTCTGGATCATCAAAGAAGCGGGACATTCTCAGCATGACTTCGATCCGCCGCTCGTTGTCCCGCACGCTGGCTTCCCGTCTTTCGATCGTAACGCTCACGTATTCCCCCTAGCTCGGAATGGGTAACGCGGCTTTGAGCGCCTTGAATTGACGGATTTCGTCCGAAATCCGCGCGTGGAGGCCAGCAATGTGCCTTGCGAGGGGGTCACCCCCCGGCAATACTTCAACGCGTCCTTTGATGGCTGCCAATTCCTGAAGGGATACTGTGACCTCTGCCTCGTAGAGCCCTTCTAGGAGCATACGACGACCGGGCCGAGCGAGAGCGTAGGCGCCCGCCTGAGAGTTGGACACGCTCAGATACTCCTCAATTGATCAGACGGCCGAGTCTCCTCAGAGCGAGAGCTAAGGCGCCCGTAGAAGTCCGGAAACATCCCCCTCATCCACTCGTCGGAAGATAGGAGGTCAAGCGTCAAGGCGTAAGACCCGGCGCGGAGAATGACTAGCGGGAGGAGAAACCCAATTGCAGCAACCGCAAAGACCAGGCGCCGATCGCCCGTAAACCGCAAAAGCAAGAATGGCACGACTGTTAGGCAGAGCAGCTCAACGCCAACCCGGGCGCAGGCGTAAAGATAGAGTCGCCATAGCGCGCGTCTATGAGAAAGGCGTATAAGGAGCCGTGTCTTGTGATTGCGCGGTATCTCCAAGACTGAGATTACAGCCGTGGACACAAGAAGAGCGTACAGAAGAGGGTAAAGAAGAAACCCGATAGCAAGGTAGGGATACGTGATATCGACTCCCGAATAGTACAGTGCGCGACCGAGCAATAAGCCTACCGCCGCAAGGCCGCAGAAGGCGCAGTAGATTGCAATCTCCGCCGCAAGGAAGAACGCAAAGGCCTGTCTGTGAATCTGTCGAAGAGACGAGAAGAGCCCGGCGGCACTACCGCGAAACGACAGCTTCAACTGTTGTGCCACCACTACGTCGAGAACAGACTTGACGAGGCCAACAACGACTAGGCCGACGCTGACTCTCCAGTTGCGCAGAAGGGCACCGAGCGCGGAAGGTAGCGTAAGGAACAGCCAGCCTTTCGCGCCAGAATCAGACATCAAGCCCTTCGGCAATGGTACCAGGTTCACCAGGAGTACGGCCAGGACTACGACGAACACAATCTTTCGACGCCTCAGGGCCTCGAAGGAGACTCGAAATATCGACCTGTACGACTCCTGCATTGTCTCCTTACCCTCTCTGCTAACAACGCTATTATACACTGTCACCGGGCGATGAACTTCGGCTTTGGAGACTCACGCACGTCTACGTCTACGTCTACGTCTACGTCTACGTCTACGGTAAAACACGGGGTCGCTGACGGCAAGTCCTGAATTTCACGGAATTCCGTCCACCCAAGTGAGATAGTCATTGACGTCATATCTTGCGGCGCGGAGGAGTTCGCCCATTCGATCGCGCATGGTATCGCGCATTGTCGTGTCCGCGGCAAGCGCCTCGTCGGCGTCCAAGGTTTGGCCGACCTCCGATATTGAGATATTGAGGTCAGTCCCAGCGGTGGATCCAGGTCTCGCGGCTTCGTCGAAACCGAGGAATGCGAACTCCCTCCCATGTGGGACGCAGAACTCGTCGAGAATGTATCGGATGGCGATACATCCACGGGCGGCAGGGCCACCCCAGCGGCTGGATCTGACGACAGGACCATCACACCCGTACTCGCCGACATCTTTCCGGTCGGTGTTTCGAGTAAGCGTGTCATGGTGGGCGCTGAGGGATTCGAACCCCCGACCCCCTCGGTGTAAACGAGGTGCTCTAGCCAGCTGAGCTAAGCGCCCTAAAAGGGTTGTATAACATGGTGCGGATGAGAGGACTTGAACCTCCACAGGATTACTCCCACTACCACCTCAAGGTAGCGCGTCTACCATTCCGCCACATCCGCGTGAAATACCATCATATCGTATCTGTTTTAAACCAAAAACTCAAGAGGTCGCTAACTCCGGGGCAGGTGGTCGTAGAGGTGGTCTTGGCCGTAGTCGGGGCGAATGAGGGCTTTCATGTCATCCTGGGAGGTGCCAAATTTGACGCCGGGATTGAGGGTGCCATAGGGGTCGAAGACTTGCTTAATTTTGTGTAATACTGCGTAGGCTTCGGTTCCAAATTGGGCTTCGAGATAAGGGGTGTGCAGGCGACCGTCGCCGGACTCGGCACTCACCGTGCCACCAAGCGTAATCACCTGCTTATAATAATCATCCATCATCCGGAAAGCTTTCTGGCGATCACCGACCTGGCCGAGATTCAGGCGTGGCTGGTGATGCAAGTTGGCATCACCGGCATGACCCCATAGACCGACTGGCAGGTTATTGGCAGCGTAGAGTAGGTAGGTAGCCTCCATAAGCACCCGTAGCTGGTCGAGTGGTACCGCACTGTCATCCATAATTGGCACGGCTCGCAGCAAGCCCTCATTGTGGCCCAGAATCGTGCTGGAGGCTTGGCGAATTTTCCATAATTGCTGTTGCTGTTCAGGCTCGGTGGCGGTCTGTAAGCTACTGGCGTATTTTTCGAAAATTTTCTGGGCATGTTTGACAGCTTTCTTGAGATGGCGATCGGCATCATCAAATTCAACCAGTAGTACGACGGCCGGGAACGGTGGCTGCAACACTTCTTTCAATTGGTTAGGGTTGAGGGCTTGAACCTGATTCAAAAGTCCAGCGTCGACTAGCTCAATCGCACTTGGTAGGTCTGACGATTGCCGTAACTCGATAACAGCAGCATGGGCTTGCTCTAAACTGTCAAAACCAGCCATCAGAACGGTAGTCTGTGGGTTATGTTCAGCGGTGGCCAGAACCGCTTCAGTAATAATAGCGAGCGTTCCCTGACTGCCGACGAGGAGCGGCGTCAAATCGAAGGAACCATCCTTGCGTTTAACGTCTTGCAGGTAGTAGCCGGCGTTGTTCTTCGTAGTGTTACGCGGTAATTGGGCGATAAGGTCCCGCTGCTCTTCGAGTAATGTGTCAATTGAGCGGTAAATCTCGCCTTCGAACGTAGC
The DNA here is from genome assembly GCA_038230895.1 of Saccharimonadales bacterium (SeqCode). Lineage (GTDB taxonomy): Bacteria > Patescibacteriota > Saccharimonadia > Saccharimonadales > UBA4665 > JAJXTN01. The sequence goes on from JBBRMJ010000001.1 coordinate 29,903, forward strand.
GAGTCCGAGTTTCTTGCTCAGCTCACGTTTGCTCAACCGGCTGGTCTCCATCACTTCGCCATTCGCCAACACTACGCGTAAACTCTTAACGAAAGTGCGAGTGTCACCGTACTTTACTGAGCGGTCACCACTGGCGTTGTTGGCAATGGCGCCACCAACCGTGGAGTACTCGAGGGAGGCAGGTGCGGGAGGTAAGAAACGACCGTGGGTATGAAGCGTTTGTTGTAATTTACCGTAATTTATTCCGGGTTCGATGGTGACGGTGTTTGATTTGGTGTCCAACTCCAACACTCGGTTCATATGGGCCGGGAAAACCAACATGATGCCGCTGCCGAGGGCTGCGCCGGTCTGGTCGGTACCAGAACCACGCGCCGTGATCGGGATAACGCGCCCGCGCTCAGCCAACTGCCAGGTAAAGCGAGCTGTTTTGCGAACATCATTTTCATTGCGAGGGTAGACCACCAGGGCTGGTGGTAGTTGGAAGACGCTGGCATCGGTTGCGAAGTAACGCCGCGCATCGGTACTGGTCATCACCTCACCAACTAAATGCTCCTGCAAATAATGCGCAACTTTGCTCATTAACCTCTTATAACCTCATCCATTTTTGACATATCTTCTAGCTGTTATGATAGCACATCGGTAGGCATCTTGCTTATGTTGGTTTCCCCCTTATAAGCTCCTGTCTTGGCCTGACTTCAAGTAGAAAGCTCGTAGCCTATCTTTTTAGCCAATTGGTGTGTCCAACGGTCTAATCTTTCGAGCTGATGACCCATGACCAGCCGCTCATCATCAGAGATTTCATACCGTTTCGAGAGTTCATCAAGCAAGTTTAAGCTGTGTTGCATGTCCGCGGCGCTCGCCTTATCTTTAAGTGTCGTATCAATGGTGTCAAAACGCCTCGACATATATGTAAACAAACTCGTAAATTCGTCTTAGCTCATAGTCTTGGTATTATACGCCAGCCCTTAATTCATACACCAGCTTTTGTGGGGTGATTTAATGTTGGTTTCATCTCTTAAAACTGTAGCCTCCTCTATTGCTCCGTAAATCCCCGTTCGCAACCGCTCAATTATGAGGTTCCATATCCCTTCCACTGGCTTCGACCAACTAAAAATCCCGACACTGGGTCGGGATTTTTAGTTGGTGCGGATGAGAGGACTTGAACCTCCAAGGGCCGAAGCCCACTAGCTCCTGAAGCTAGCGCGTCTACCAATTCCGCCACATCCGCATGCTCGAAATACCCGCTCATCTTATCTGTTTTAAGTTAATATTTCAAGCTACTGGGGCGACTAGTTGGTTACTTTGGCTTGGCGGATTTCCCAGTTTTGGACATTGGAAAAGCGATCTGTTGGCGTGTTCACCGTGTGGTCGTTGAGGCCGACGACTGTGCCGTCTGTCAGATAGAGTAGGCGCGGCTGATAGAGACCGAGTGCCGGGTTGTCCTGCTGCCAGGCCTGGAGGAAAGGCTTGTACTTGATGGTGCGGAGGGCCGGGTCGAGGCGAGTGCGACCAGCTTCAAGCGCGGCGTCAGCAGTCGCGTTTTTGTACTCTGAGAGGTTCAGGCGATTGGTAGAGCGAATATCGGCTTGGGAGCTGTCCCAGTAGACGAAGACATCGGGGTCGATGCCGATTGAAATGCCGTACAGCACAGCGTCATAATCATGCTCGTGTTGGGAGAGAGCACTCTGGAAGTCAGCACTGCTGAGAAATTGTGGACGCAGCTGGACGCCGAGGCGACTCCAGGCCTTTTCGAGGTCATGGACGACGAAACGATACTCAGGCGTATCAACTGCCACCAGGTTGAAAGCCAGCGCTTGGCCGCCCTTGCTGCGGATGCCATTACTGGCCGCGAGCCAGCCATCTGCATCGAGCAGGGCCTTGGCGGCTTTGAGATTATAACCAGCCTGCTTATAGGCCGGGTTGTAACCAACCTGACCAATCAATAATGGCTCATGGACGGCATGCGTTGGGTACCCCAGCTGATTGATGATAGCGCCGGTGTCAACGCCCTGAACCAGTGCTGACCGCAGCTTGCTATCAGCGAGCACACCACTGGAAGTCTTGAAGAAGACCATGGTCGCCGCCGTCAGTAATAGATTGTGGGTTTGCAGAGCGGTAATATGGTCAAGATTGGGCGGCACGCTGTCCAGCCCCTCGACGCCATTCAATTGGTTGGCACCAAAAGCCTTCACGAGCTGGCTATGACTGGCAAAGGCATGCACCACGAATTGCTGTAACTTTGGTTTACCACCCTGGTACTTTTCGAACGGCAACAAAGCTATCTGCTCCTGAGCAAGAGCCGGATCACTGCCGGTTACTTGAATAGCCTGCCACGCGAATGGGCCAGCACCGACAGGTTTTACGGTATTGAACTCAGCTGAGCGCAATTCTGTAAGTGGGATACCCGACAGTAGATGTTGCGGCACCAGGCCATTGGTGAGATTGGTTGGGAATGACGCGAGAGGGCTGGCGAGCTTAAACGTTACGGTTAGTGGATCAATGGCCGTCACAACAATTCCCTGCCAGCCTGCTTGTAACGGTGACTGCGTGTCAGGATTTTGAATCAACTGGTACGTGAAGACAACGTCAGCACTGGTCAGCGGCTTGCCATCCTGCCACGTTAAGTGCGGTTTGAGGTGAACCGTATAAAGACTGCCTTTGCTGTCGACCGTGTAGTCAGCGGCTAAATCACCAACCAATTGATTCTTCTCGTTATAGGTCAACAGACCGGCAAAAATCAAATGTGACACTGTGCTATCAACTTCGCTGGTGGCATAAAGCGGATTGGCATTGGTGAAGGTACCGAGTACACCCTCTTTGTAGATACCGCCAGGCACGGCTTTGAGGGTCTGAAAGTAACCGCTGAGCAAGAAGTTCTGAGTCACGAGCGCGCCAATCAGAATCAGGAGTAATAATACCCAGCTGATAACGAAACGCCGCACCTGAGCCAGACGCCCGAAGCGACGGAAAAAGTGCTGCTCGAACTGTTGTTCAGCCTGTTGGCCGAGCCCCTCGACCTGTTGCTGCCCCTTGCGGAGGCGACGACGAAATCGCAGGCGGATCAGGCGAAATTGCATTAGATGGACCGGCCCTTGCATGTGCGAGCGTTGACCGCTACCATAGACACCGGCTGAATACTCATCCTAAAGACGCCCGACCCTTACTTTATGATTACACCGAGAATCAGCGACAGCGTAAATACTACGGCCGAGATAATCGTCAATTGAAAAATGGTTTTGTCGGTACCACGACGAGTCGTGTTAACTTCACCGGCGCCACCGAGGCCAGCACCCAAACTGGCACCTCTGGTCTGAATCAAAATCAAAAAGGTCATTAGCACCATGGAACCGATGGTCAGGTAGTTAAAAATACTCATGTCTTCGCGTCCTCTAAAATTGCTGTTACTAGATAGTTTACCAAACCAATGACCATTCCAGCAAAAACTGCTGCCCAGAAATTAGTAATATGTAACGGCGTGTACAGCTTACTGGCTATAAATACCGTCAATCCATTAATGATAATCATGAATAGACCGAGACTGAGTAGAATTGCTGGCAAGGAGAGGATGATCAACAGTGGTTTGACAATCACGTTGATGATGGCGAGTATGAGGCCAGCTATGATGATGACATGGATTTCACTCTGATAGGAGATACTGCTGCTCAGAAAGCCAGCGGCAATCCACAGGCCGAGGCTACAGACCAACCACCGAATCAGGAATCGAGTCAATGGTTTCTGTGGTTTATTCATAGTACTCATTGTATGCTAGCGCAGTTCTCGGGGCAACTTAGCACTCAAGACCTTATTGCCTTTGGCGGTTATCAGGACATCATCTTCAATCCGAACACCAATGCCTTCGCGTGGTATGTATATGCCGGGTTCGACAGTCAGCACGACGCCGGGCTCGAGTGGCCGGTTATAGACGCCTGCGTCATGGACATTGAGCCCCAAGAAATGTGAAGTAGCGTGGGGATAAAATGCCCGCACACTGTCATGACTGATGCTCTTGATAAGACCCAATTCACGCAATTTCTCACCCATATAAAGCTCGACAAGTTGTTCATAGTCCTTGAGCAGTGTACCCGGGCCCAAGAGACTAACTGCATAGGCTTGAACATCCTGGACAGCCGCATGCACTGCTCTTTGGCGGCGACTTGGCGTGCCATAACTAACCGTGCGGGTAATGTCGGCTGCGTAATGCTCAACTTCGGCCCCAACATCAATCACCACCAGCTCGCCACTCTGAAAGTGACCATTATTGGCGACATTGTGCAGTGTGCAGGCGCGCTCACCACTGGCGACGATAGGGTCAAAGGCATGACCACGAGCCCCACGGCGTCGAAAGCCACGACTAAGCTCGGCTTCCAGCTCGTACTCGTGACTATACTGCCCCAATTTGACTGGCTGTGTGGCCGCCTTGACGGCGCTGATGGTAATCGTGATCGCTTGCTGGATAGCCGCTAGCTCTACTGGTTGCTTGATCATTCGCAGTCGACTGAGATGAAGCCCCAAATCTAACAGTTCCAGTTCACTCTTATAATCTTTGAGCCGCTGCATCAGGCTAGCGCGGGCAGGATTGGTGTACATGCCATAAGCCTCAATATAGGCTGGTGCTGGTGCGATGGTGGCGACATGTTTAACCTTGTTGAGGCGACTAGTCAATTGCTCCCAGCCTGCTTTATCATCATAAACCGTTTGAATCCCCGACCGCTGGCTGAGTGCATCATTGCTCACCGCTCCGTCAAATGCTTCTCGGCTGTTACTGCGGGCTGGCACGATCAAATACTCTTTATCCCGATCAATCACCAGCAAGATATCAGGCTCATCAATGCCGGTCAAATACCAAAAGTGAGCATCCTGTTCGAAAGCATAGGGACTATCACCGCCACGCTGCAATAAGCCGTTGGCAGTGACGACTATCGGCGCTTTGCCGGTGAACAGCTCGCGCAAACGTTGACGATTACCAGCGAAAAACTGGCTCGTAAATCTGGACTCCATAGTAATCTTTCAGTATAGCAAAATCAGCTGACTTGCCTAGGGTTACGGTACTGATAGAGCTAATGTTATAAAATAATATTGTGTAGCTGTATACGATTGATGGTATGCTGTTTTACAACATGAGTTTACGACAATCCCCTCAGCCGCTTGCAGAGCTGGGCATGAACCACCCCTCTGCGGCACATATAGTAACAAGCTACGAAGCAAGACAGACACCGATTGGAATTGGCTATATGGGCGGCCTGGCATTATTTGATCCTGCATCAAAACTACTATCACCACGCGAGTGGGAATGTACCACCTATGCCATGGCTGGCCTTTCAAATTGTGAAATTGGCTCCCAATTCTATCTATCGGAGGACACTATTAAAACTAATCTTTATCACACCATGCGAAAAGTTGATGCTATCAGTCGCAGCCATCTATTGGAGCGATGCCTCGACCCCGAAACTGGCGTCATGCTACTGATTCGAAATACGCGGCCAGGCACGATAGCAGATTTATCCGACCGCGAGAAACAAGTCGCGCGGTTGGTGGCCATGGGAGAAACAAACGCCGCTATCGGAGCTGAGTTGTTCCTCACGAAGCTCACAATCAAGTCCCACCTGGCTTGCATAGCCAGGAAAACATTCAATGGCAATCGGTCCGTACTTGCACTTGCTAGCGTGTTAAGTGGTTTAACTGACAGGCAGGCTGACCCTAATCGTTCTATTGAAATTGTTCGTGACTACACATCCCTGAGTTATCAAGCAGCTAAGCGCTTTGGCGTGATCGTACCGCAACCATAGCCGAATCCTCGGGTTCATTGCTAGCTTAAACTCTAATGCTTCTTGCGGCCAAGCTTCATATTGGCCAGGGGCCTAGCAAACGAGGCCGCGCTTGTATTCATATCTATAACTAAGCAGGCTACTCATATAAAGTAACTTTTATGTTATTATGTCTACTATATGGTTTTATCCGGTACATTAATTTCCGATTCCCGGGCTATGGACAAGTCTTGCGAGCCGTTTGTAGTGGGGTTGTTGGCTGACAATGCGTTTACGCCATTTGGTATCAGCTACCAAAACGGTCTGGCTGTTTTTGAGCCCGTCAAGGGCGATACGACTGTCGATCCTAGAGTTAGAGCTTGTGCGACTTTTGCCATGCTTGGACAAACAAATGAGGAAATTATTCAACATTTTATCCTAACAGGCAAGTCTGAAGCGCAAAGGCTCTTAGATGAGGCTCAACAAGTCGTCGGTGCAAAATCGGTTATAGGCTTATTCGGAGCAAGCATAGCGTCAAATCCAGCAGACATGTATATGGTTCAGCGTGCGCCGAGTGGCCCGTTGGCAGACTTAGTGAAGCGTCAACGCACCATACTCGACTTACTTGTAGCCGGTGAGTCAACAGTGGAGATTGCGCAAGAACTAACCTTAGGCCGTGAAGCCGTCAAAAATAATATCACTAGAATTGGTATGGCCTTTGGTTCCGACCGGCCGGCCCTACTAGCAACCGCAGCGGTCTTAATGGGAACGACCGGACAATTCCCGGGGCGTCATGGGTCAGAACTATGGCGCTACTATCAAAGTCAACGCAGTGCTAGTGTTAAGCTAGGACGGATTACCTTATCAGCCGTGCTTAGGGCTGCTTAACGAGCTGGTGTACGCGCTTGGCGAGTGTTGGGCCGAGCAGGCTAGCTAGCTCTGTTTCGGTGGCATGACTGACACCCCGCACCGAGCCAAACTTACGGAGTAATTTCTTGCGGGTTGCCGGACCTATGCCGGGAATATCATCGAGCAGTGAACTGGTTTGGCGTTTTAGTTTGAGGACACTGTGGTAGGTGACAGCAAAGCGATGGGATTCGTCACGAATACGCTGTAGTAGCTTGACGAGATTCCGGTCATGCGGCAGATTGAGCAGGATGAAGTCCTCGCTTTCAGTAGCAAAGCCGTTGAGATCGTGCAATATTTTTTCATTTACTGTAACGCCAGATTTGTCTTTCTGAATTACAATCTGCTCCTCGCGTTTTGCTAAGCCAATGAAGGGAATCTGACTACAGCCCTGTTCGTCACGAGCTTGAATGGCGGCGTCCAGCTGACCTTTGCCACCATCGATCAGCACCAGGCTCGGCAGGCCCCAGGCCTTCCGATTCTTCTCGCTGAGCCGCCGTTTCAGCGTTTCGTTCATATTGTAGAAATCATTATTGTGATTGATTTTGGTTTTGAACTTACGATATTGGGCCTTATCACTCACACCGTTGGTGAACACCACCATGCTGGCTACCACATCAGTTCCTTGCATGTGACTGATGTCATAACCTTCTATGCGTTGCGGGAATTTAGCCATACTTAGCAAGTTAACCAATTCATTGAGCGCATGGTCTTTACTGATGTCCAAGAACTCTTTATCACTAAAAATTACTTGTTTGTTGAAGCCTTGCAGGGCGAACAGTTGGTTACGGTAGCGAGCCGCTGTCTCGAAGTCTTTGGCTTTGGCGGCGCGCTTCATATCGCGTTCGATTTCCTTCTCAATCGTTTTGCGCCGACCTTCTATCACGGCGATCAACTTACGTAAATTCGCCCGGTAATCGTCCAGACTTGTTCGACCCTCTTCCAGGCCTGGATCGAGGCCTAAATGATAGTGTAGATTGGCTCGCTTCTGACCAGAAATCTTGCGGGTCGCGAAAGGAAAAGGCCGACGTAAATACTTCAATGCCTGACGAACCGCCAAGGTACTAAAGTAGGGGCCAAAATAGCGAGCACCATCATCGAGTGGGCGGCGTGTAGTGCCGACCGTCGGATAATCACTGTCGTAATCGATCCGAATGTAGCTCATAGCCTTGTCGTCACGCAACAAAATGTTGAAGCGTGGCATGTAGCGGCGGATCATTTCGGCTTCTAGGAAGAGGGCTTCGAGCTCGCTCTCGACAACCATCCAGTCAATGTCGGCTATCTCGGCGACGAGCGCCTCGGTCTTAGGATCACGAAACCGACTACTTTGAAAATACTGCCGCACGCGATTACGTAAAACGCCAGCTTTGCCGACATAAATAATCTCGCCCTTGGCGTCTTTATGAAAATAGACGCCCGGTTCTTTGGGAAGTTGCGCGAGTTTCGCTGTTAGCTCATTTGATATATTCACCAAGCTATTGTATCAATCACTCGTCAATCAATGCTCGTAGTCATACCGATCGGTGGCCTCGCCGAGATCAAGACTAACCATTGTTGGTCCGGGGACTATCGTCAAACGAAATAGTGCAGCTCGTTTAACAGCCTTAGCGTCACGACGATCTTTAATATGACTAATCGCTGCCCTGACCGACATTATTCGCATGGTTTCGTGGTCTTGACTGACTTCACCAAGGATAAGATCTAGCTCAGTAGTACTAATATGCGAGTGTAGGCGTCTTGCTCGCTTGCGGAGCCTAGTATCCACATTATCTATGGCTACTCCGTCTTGAGGTACGGCGGCTTGCTCGACCGCTTCGGGGATCTGTGTCGGCAAACCAGCTTCCAGAGTAGCTGGAATTACTTCTTGTGCGACTTGTTGGGGCTGTTGTCCCGGTTGTTCCATATTAAGTATTATACAATCTTCGTAAAACTATGACAACAGCGCCAGTTGTAGACAAGCTACACATTGCTGATTTGCTTGGCACTTATCGCACACCAAGATTAGCTTATTACAGGTTTTGTTGGCGCAGTTTTCGTAATGACTGGTTTTGCCTTCACAGTGGACGCACTGACCAATATCCAGAGCTTGGTCGGAGAATTTGTGGCCCATGCGGCCATCGAACACGTAGAGCGAGCCTTCCCAGAGGCCCTCGTCACCATAGGTTTCGCCGTACTTCGCGATGCCGCCGTCCATTTGGTAGACCTCTTGGAAGCCACGCTTTTTCATCAGCATACTGAGGACTTCGCAGCGGATGCCGCCGGTGCAATAGGTCACAACTGGTTTGTCCTTGATGGCGTCGTATTTGGGGTCTTCGAGTGCTTTGGCAAAATCGCGGGTGTGATCAACGTCTGGTACGATGGCATTCTTGAACTTGCCGACTTTGGCTTCGTAGGCATTACGACCATCGAAGAAAATGACGTCATCACCCCTGTTCTTGACCAGTTCATGAACGGCTTCGGGCTTGAGATGCTGGCCACCGCCGATGATACCGTGCTCATCAACGGCAATTTCATCAGCCGCGCCAAACGTCACAATTTCGTCGCGAACTTTGACAGCCAGCTTGGGAAAATTCTCACCTACTCCATCACTCCATTTGAATGCGATGTCCTTGAAGCCAGCGAATTGCTTGGTGTCTTTGACATACTGCTTTAGTGCTTGTAACTGTCCACCCAGAGTGCCGTTAATACCATGGGGTGAGATGAGCACACGGCCTTTCAGCTCTAGTTTTTCACAGAGCGCTCGTTGCCACAACCGAACTGCTTCCGGGTCGGTGATGGGCGTAAATTTGTAATACAGGATAATCTTTTGCATCTAGGTCTAGTATACCCGTTAGCCGCGGCTGATAGCCAGCATGATAACCAGTATGAAGAGTACGGCAATGGTCGTAATCATGACGGCATCGACTGTATGACGCCGACGCTGGTGGCGGAATTGTTGCTTGGCTTGGGTACTAGCTCGAGCCCGTAGCACGGCGAGTTCTTGGCGCTGCTCAGTCGTGGCATCAAGATTGGCTTGCTCGAGCAAATTATCGACGGTTGGACTGGCTGCCGATCGTTGCAGTCGGTCACGCAGCACCGGATCCCGCTCATAATCAATCTGATGCTCGACAATTTCACGGCTCAGTGCCCGACTGACATCGCCACCGCGCAAATGCTCAGCTACGATGCGGCGCAGGGCGCGTTCGCCGATAAGATTGGTTTCATAGGCCTGGCGTAGCGTCGTGCCTTCTACCGTAATTTTGCTGCTCAGTTCCAACAGATCAACCCGGCTCAAAGTTTCAACATGTCGATCGATTGACTCAATCTGTGTTCGCTCGATAGTCGGCGTCGTTTCGGCCTGGGCCGTCACCAGTACCGCACCAATTTTCTCTACAGGCTGTGGTGAATGCAGTCGAGTGGCCTCAGGCGCAACTGAGCGCGATAGCGGTTGTCGTTCCGCCCTGATTCGCTCAACAGCGGCCTGACGGATGGTCTGCTCTTTGTTGACAATATCTTGATGCAGTTGTTCAACCTGTCGTTCCAACTTTTGTTGGATGGGCAACAATCGACGTTCAGTTTTGATGCGACCACGGCGGCGGCCAATCAGATAGCCAACGATACCTCCGAGTAGCGCCGCACTCAATTCCCCACGGCGATCCCGTACAGTAATATATTCGGTACGTGTCGATGACGCACTGCCGGGGGCAGCAGGTGCCGCACTGCCATACACAGGCGTGGCGCGTGGCGGTGGTGGGCTACCACTGGCTGCAGCTGTCGGCGGTGGATTTCTGTTGCCAGGAGGTGGTGTACCGCTTGCTTGTGTCGTCGCGATCACTGGATCATCTGGGTCAGCTTCGGCAGGATTATGAGGGTTGAGTTCTACTACCTCGTCAGTCAACTCCTGTGGCGCCTCCTCCTCCGGCTCGACTTCGTCAGCAGCTTCAGCTTTGGCCGCATCAATTTCTTGAAGCGTTTCGGCAAACGCCAAGTCAGCATCTTTGTCTTCGGCGATAATCTTGTCATGGAAGCGTTCGACTGCCGCTTCGGCGGCGATAGCCTCATCGTTCAGTGGCTCATCAGTCGCTTGTTCAGCATCCGCCTGGTGACTAGTGGCAATCTCGCGGATGGCGGCTTGCGTTTCCTCGGGGCTCAGTTCACTCAGCGCTTCAGCGGACTCTGTGGCCTGCTCTTGGCTCTGACCTTCGTCTGATTCAGCCTGAGCCTGATCCTTTTCAGTTTTCTTCCCGAGACCAAGGAACTCCGCAATGCCACCAGGTTTGTCACTGGCGACTTCTCGCTCAGCCTTGGCCCGTGGTTCGAAGACCGCCGTGCCGCCTATTGCTTCGGCACGTTTCTTCGTTTTACCATCCGACTCTTTGGTGTCATCGGAGTCAGATTCGCTACTGGTGTTCAGGCCTTCAGTCATTATATCTAGCTTAAGCTTAATTATTTGCAATTACAAAGTTTTTAGTATACGATAATTACTATCTATTAGCAATGTCGGCTACTTCGGTACTGACAATAACCGGAGGCGGCAAAAAATGATCAAGACAGCAACACACCCTATCGACTCAGCCGCCACGGCGTGCTAACTCTCGCTTTACGTAAACATTTACATTTAAAATTTAGTCATAATCTATCACCTATAAGGGGTCACAGCATGGGCCATCCAGTTTTCATTAATCCAGTACTTGCCTTTTATTGGCAACACGCCCGTAAATACCCACGGTCGTTCTTTGGTTTGATGTTGAGTCTGCCACTGACGGTACTGATTAATAGCTACCTACCTCCCCTCATCTTGGCAAGCGTACTCAGTCGCCTCAGCCAGCACCACTTCATCGCCCATCACCTCTGGCAAAGTTTTGGTTCATCATTGCTCGCATATGTTGCGCTGCTGTTCGTTGGTTTAGTGGGATGGCGACTAGTCGATCGCTTCGCTTGGCAAATCGAAGCCTCAGTTGGGCAAGACATTGCCGAAGAAGTGTTCGATCATATGCTGCATGAAAGCGCTGATTTCCACGCCAACAACTTCACCGGTTCATTGGTATCGCAGACCAATAAGTTACTCGGTGGCTACGTTAGAACAGCCGACACGACAATTTTCCAGGCCTACCCATTGTTTGCCGGCATTGTAATTGTGGCCATTTTATTGGTGCATCGAGCGCCCCTATACGTCATCGGTCTACTCGCTTTTTCAGCGCTGTATTTGATTTTCGCCTTTGTGGTATCGCGCCCCGTTCGACGTCTGAGCGCCAAATTCGCCACGGCTGAAAGTCAACAAACTGGCTATCTGGCTGACGCCATAACCAACATCATGGCTATTAAAGGTTTTGCGCGCAGCCACGACGAGCAACAACGCTTTCACAAGGCCACCACACATTCTCGTGAGAGCCTAGCACGATTCGCTTCGGTACATCGTTCCCAAATGAATTACATAGGCACATTGAGTCGCGTAATGTCGGCTTTAGCTTTGTTGGCAGCAGTCATCAGCGTCATGGTATTCAACACCAACATCGCTACCGTCTTCTTAATCTTCAGCTACACCTCGTCAATCGTCGAGCAGTTATTCCTATTTAGTAATAGTAGTCTGAGAAACTATAGCCGGGCCATCGGCGATGCGACCGACATGGTCAAAACTTTGGCTCAGACACCGAGCGTCGTCGACCCTCTCGCACCTGAAAAATTGCGAATTCACGAAGGTGCTATTAGTTTCGATAACGTCAACTTTACTCATAACGGCTCGGATGATTATCTGTTCGAGAATTTTTCGTTAGCGATTAAATCTGGTGAAAAACTAGGTTTAGTCGGCTACTCCGGATCTGGCAAAACCACTTTTACACGCTTACTACTACGCTTCTCTGATCTTGATAGCGGCGCCATCACCATAGACGGACAGAACATTGCGCACATCACCCAAGACGATTTACACAGCAAAATCGCCTACGTGCCACAGGAACCACTGCTGTTTCATCGTAGTATCGCTGAAAATATCGCCTACGGTCGGCCAAATGCCTCAAAACAGGCTGTCCAAGACGTCGCAAGGCTATCCCACGCCACTGAGTTCATCGACGATTTAGCGACTGGTTACGAAACTTTGGTAGGTGAACGTGGCGTCAAACTGTCCGGCGGTCAACGCCAGCGCATCGCCATCGCCCGGGCAATGCTGAAGGACGCCCCTATTCTGCTGCTAGACGAAGCTACCTCCGCCCTCGACAGCGAGAGCGAGGTGTTGATTCAAGACGCCCTCTGGAAGCTCATGGAAGGGCGCACCGCCATCGTCATCGCCCACCGTTTGAGCACCATCCAGAAAATGGATCGCATCATCGTCCTCGACGAAGGCAAGATCGTCGAGCAAGGTTCACACAAAGAACTGCTTGCCAAAAACGGCACCTACGCCCGCCTGTGGGCCCACCAAAGTGGTGGCTTCATTGAAGACTAAGCCTACTAATGCGCAAACGTAATATCAATGCGCTTGGCGGCTTGATCCACCCAGTTTATGTAGGCGGCTTAATTGATGCGCCATCACGAGTCGCTCATCATCACTAATTTCGATACGTTTTTCAATCCCATCAAGTTGGTTTTGCATAAAGCCGACTCGATAATCAAGTTTACTGACGCCCTCTTCAACCGTGATAAATCGTCCGTCAATGCGGGTCATCATAGTATCCAGAACATTCAAAATATCATCAATATCTTCTCGAGTAGCAGCTTAGCTCATAGTACCAACCCAAGTATCACCTGCTGTTATGACGCTGTACTTTTTGATATTTCTCATAAAAACATTTTGGTTTAATGGCAAAAATTAGGGTGAGTGTCGAAGTAATTGGCACTGATTTCGCACCTATGCGCATAATGCCGGTATGTGCCAACACTACTCAAGATTATGATCAGTAATAATACAATTCTAGTAAATATAATTGGGTCAAATTTTCTCACCAGATTAAGTATATCAATAAAGTCCTCCAAAGAAGTCCTTTGATAATAAGCGTTTTGGCTCCCTCTAGCAGACGAGTTGCGAACCGCCAGCATAGCTTATGATAAACACAAGCTATCCATAATCAAGGACTTGCTACTCTAGCTCTTTGAGACGTTCCACCAACACCCGTGTATATGCACCAGGCTTACCAGCAGTATGAAACGCTCCAAACGCTACCACTTCATATACGCCATCGTCTATGACATATACAACACTAACTTTGTGATTTCGTACGTGTGCTCGGCGCAAGTTGAGTGCCTCGTCGAAATAGGCGTTGCTTTCAGGAAATGTATCAAGGCTCTCAAGGGTAGCTATTACATCATCACTAAATCGTGCTGCCGATGCTTCATCTACAATCTCTAGGTAAAAATCGGCAATTTCTTCGATGTCTTGTATGGCTGAGGGCGTGATGCGAACGGAGTATTTACGCATTCGCCGTATTACCGTTATACCGAGCGAGACGTTTCTTGAGGTCGCTGATTGGCAAACGGTTTTTGGGGTCGGCAGCTTCTTTGGCACGCTGAGCGATATGGGCACGAAACTCAGGCGAGTTTTCATCCTTTACGAACACCATAGGATTGAGTGTGGGCTGCGTTTTCATATTGATATTATACCACTTACCGCCCTGCTCGTATAAAAAGCAAAAGCACCATGACTTATATCATAGTGCTTATGCTTGGCTCACTCTACTAGACGAAATTCGAACTCATGACTTTGGTGTCGCAAAGAAGCCTTTTATAGGCATAAGAAGTAGGGCTCAAAATGATAGAGGAAGTTATAACCGCAATTAAACTGGATCTTCGCCAGCCGCCATGCGACGCTTAATATCTTGGTATGCTTCTATACCCATTTCGTAAGCGTGTGAATACATGTCAGAGTGTTTTTGACTGGCTTCGGTGTCTATATCAACCACTTCACCATTGCCGCTTTTAACTCTAATGCAAACTTCACCATGATTTGTAACCCATCTAAGCATGCCATCTCTATATTGCTCAGGAGCATAATATAGCTTGCCGTGATTGGACTCAATCACCTGATCCCAGTATTCAAGGCCTTCTGGGCGTTCTTCTGCTCGTACTAACAAGCTGGGAAGTCTCTGGCCTATTTCTACTGGAATGGGCTGCGGAGTATGGTCTAATTCGCTCATAACCTAAAAATACCACAATTGTGGTATTTAGTCAAAACTTGGCTCCCCTAGTGGGTTCGAACTACACCGTTTGAGGGGTAGGTTTGGGGGTGCGGGCTTTTTGCCATTCGCGGTAGATCAGGAACATGATGGCGACGTTGAGGATGGCGATCCAAGACTTGTGTATTTGAATCCTGTAGATGATAATGTACATACTTAAACCTATGACAGGCAATTCTATCGATCGACACCATGAAACGGAGATTACTCTGCTTGATACTGGTGTTGCTATTAATCTTTTTGAAAAGGCACAGGTTTTAGAATCGGGCAAGATTATTGTGCCTGAACGTCGCATTGCGCTTGCCGATTACTCCTCCGGGGCTACGATTAAAGTTTACTTGGAGCCGATTGTGCGACTCGAACCTTACGAATCGGGCTACGATAATGAAATAGCTGCGACTGGGCAGCCACCCCATCAACGCCAACTACGATTCAGCACTTCAGGAAAAGTCTATGCCATCCGCAATATTTATCCATTCGAAGACAACTCGACGCCAGATGCTCGTGTTGGGCAGGCCCTACCCGAAGCGCAACTTGCTAGCTTGGCTATTAGAGTATCGTGGGACGACGATCAGGAACTTCTAGACGATCCTGAAGCATTTGTTGGAGATTCGCCCGCTGTATTCTATGATCCCGACTTTGGAAAACGAACGCCACTACTAACTTCCTACCAAGAAAGATTACATGCCCTTATACGTGGTGACGCCAGACCAGTACTGGTTGACCCACGAGCTGAATACCAGCCCATTGTACTCAGCGCCGGTAATAAGACTGCCGTAGCTATCCCCAATTATGAAGATTGGGTGATGCAACAAGGTTACGCATCATCAGCTTTGTATGATGCTTTTGGCGTTGTGGGGGGCGATGTCTATTATGATAAATTAACACCCGATACCCCTGATATCATAGGTTTTATCGGTGGAACCATCCTCGTGCCTTACGACCTTGAAGTAGTGAAGGAAATCCGACTAACATTTGTGCTTCCTGAGAGCGTCCGCCAGATTACTAATCCCGATGCTTCACCACTAGTGATAGAACAATAAGTCAGCTGCTGTCAGCAAATATTAAAGAGGGTCCTTATTGGATCACTTAGCGGGTTCTGGGGTTAATTTATGGGTGCGGGCTTTTTGCCATTCGCGGTAGATCAGGAACATGATGGCGACGTTGAGGATGGTCAGAGCGATAATGCCTAGGCTTGGGCTGACGAAGATTTGGTAGATTTGGATGGCAGTGAAGATACCGAGGGCTACAAGGGCCCAAGGGTAGGCCCAGAGTTTGTTGAGCAATAGGCAGGTGACCAGAACGACTTTGACGATACCGTGTGACATGAGGAATAAGATGGCGCTGAGTTTGTGTTCGGATAATGCTTTACCGCTGTTGCCCAGGTGGCTCATGAGTGTGACGAAAGCGGCTGGTGTCAGGAATATCAGCAATAAGGCGGTCAGAATCTCGACCGTACCGTCGAAGCCCTTGATGATGATACCGATCTCATAGGTCTTGTCGAGCAGAGTTTTGGGGTGGAACCAAGGCATACTCACACAATAGCACAAAGTGTAGGCCGGAGGCTGTAGGCTGTAGAAATCGCCATAAACAGAAGAGCCAGCACCACTACAACTACAGCTCTACAGCCCAGACCTGTAGCAGTGGTCCCATTATAAACAGTATCAATCGCCAATCTGGGCTAAGCGAGATTTACTCGGCTTTGGCGTCGGCAGCAGCTGGAGCGGCGGCTTCGCCTTCAGCAGGCGCTTCGCCTTCAGCGACAGCAGCTTCTGGTGCTTCGGCAACAGCGTCACCACCAGCATCTTCGTTAGCGGCAGCCAGGGCGCTTGGTTCGTAAACAGTTGCAACTGAGTGTGAACCCTCAGTGACAATCTCAACACCTTCAGGGACGATCAGATCAGCGACGGTGACATGATCACCAATCTCAACTAAAACTTCAGCATTATATTCTAAGAAGTCAGGCAGTTTGGTAGCGATGGCTCGCACTTCGACGGCATCGAGTTGGGAGAGAACAATCAGGCTGGCCCGTTCAGCAGGGCTGGACTCGTTGCCTTCGTCGTAGCGTGGGCGTAGTGGAATCTCGGCTTCAACTTTCTGGTTCTTGTCGACAGCATTGAAGACGACATGGGTCAGGCGGTGCTTGCGAGGATCAAACACCGCATCTTTGATAAGGGCAGTGTAGCTGAGGTCGTCAGTTTTGAGCTGGACAGGGTGGTGCTTGCCAGCTTGCTGCCACACTTTGAAAAGTGCAACATAGTCAGCTTGGACATGTATTGAAGGCTTGCCATGGTCGTGAATGACGGCGGGCACATTGCCATCGGATCGTAATTGTTTGACACCTTTACCGAGTACGGTGCGCGTCTGTAGTTCTAAATTAATCGTATCCTGTGACATGTGGTTCAGTACCTCTTATAGCTTTGCTGGCTATTATAACAGATTGCCCTGGCAATTGGAACGGCTAGACCAGATGAGCGAAAAAGCGTAGGCTTAGATGATGGTTAACCTGCTCAACCCCAGCGATATTATCCATAGCGGTGGCTTATTATTGATCGGCATCATCCTGTTTTCAGAAGTTGGCTTGCTCCTGGGCTTCATATTGCCAGGAGATACATTATTGATTGCGGCCGGTGTCTATGCCCATGAGGGCAAACTGTGGGTACCAGCCATAATCGTCGTCGCGGCAGTGGCGGCCATTTTGGGTGATTCACTATCATACTATTGGGGGCATAAACTGGGACCCCGCCTTTTCAATAAGTCCGACAGTGTCCTGTTCAACAAAAATCACATCGTGAAAGCCGAAGCGATGTATGACAAATTCGGCGCCAAAATTTTACTAGTCACGCACTTCTTACCTATCGTGCGGACATTTATACCGCTGCTAGCAGGCGTGTCCAAATTGCCGTACCGCCGGTTCCTCGTTTTCAATGTTATTGGCGACATCCTCTGGGCGGTCAGCGTCACGCTTGCAGGTTACTATATCGGCAGCCGCGTGCCTGGTGTTGATAAATACATCCTGCTACTCGTCGTTGCCGCCATGGCGTTTAGCGCGGCCCCGACTCTATATCACTATGTTCGACTGCGAATCGCCCAAAACCGGGCAGCACCGTCGGATCGCTCGTCGAAACAATAAAGGTTTCGAGCGGCTGGCAGACCGCTTGTGCGTAGCGACGCTCACGACAGGCACTGGTCATAGCGCGAATGATGCGCTCCGGTGGCAAGAGTTGATTGGCGAGCATTGCTGTATGCTGTCGGTCACCGAGAACATCATGGTCCATGTCACTCATTTGGGCCTGACAATAATCGACCAGTACTGTTCGTTGTTCGGCCTGTTGCAGCAAAGCCAAGGTATCAGCCACTGGCTTCAAGGTATGCAGCAGTTCGGCAGCTTTGGTACGAACTGAGAAGCCCGGGTAAAGCATAACCATTTCAGGTGGCATCTGAAACGGCTGGCTCAACTGAAAACTGTCATGCGTTTCCGGATAGCGTAGCGCATGAAATTCATACACAAGATGCAAGGCGCTAAGTGGGCTGACCAATAAAGCGAACTCCGAAGCTGGCATGTATTAACCTCGCAACAAGGCTTTAAGGTACTGCCCCGTATAACTGGCGTCGACTTTGGCGACCTGCTCTGGGGTGCCTTCGGCGATAATTTGACCACCGGCATTGCCACCTTCGGGACCCATGTCGATCAGCCAATCGGCGTTCTTGATGACATCCAGATTATGCTCGATGACCACCATGCTGTTGCCGGCGTCGACCAAGGCGTGCAGCATTTGCAGTAATCTGTCGACGTCAGCCATGTGCAGTCCAGTCGTCGGCTCATCAAGGATATACAACGTGCGACCGGTCGGGCGGCGTGATAGCTCACTTGATAGTTTGATGCGTTGAGCTTCCCCGCCACTCAGCGTCGTGGCCGGTTGACCGAGATGGATGTAGCCAATGCCCACGTCGACTAGCGTCTGCAGTTTGCGAGCGATCGATGGAATGTTCTCGAAGAATTCTAGCGCCTGTTCGCAGGTCAGTTCTAGGACATCACTAATGGTTTTACCTTTGTAGTGAATTTCCAAGGCTTCGCGGTTGTAACGTTTACCTTTACAAACTTCGCAGGGCACGTAGACATCGGGCAGGAAGTGCATTTCTATCTTGATAATGCCATCGCCCGAACAGTTTTCACAGCGGCCACCCTTAACGTTAAAACTAAAGCGACCAGCGCTATAACCGCGCAATTTGGCTTCCGGCATCTGAGCGAAAAGTTCCCGGATGGGCGTGAATAGACCAGTGTAGGTAGCTGGGTTGGAACGGGGTGTGCGACCAATCGGTGACTGATCGATGATGATGGCTTTGTCGAGTTCTTTGATGCCGATGATTTCATCGTGGCGG
Source organism: Saccharimonadales bacterium (SeqCode) (assembly GCA_038230895.1). Lineage (GTDB taxonomy): Bacteria > Patescibacteriota > Saccharimonadia > Saccharimonadales > UBA4665 > JAJXTN01. The sequence continues at coordinate 49,077 of JBBRMJ010000001.1, forward strand.
CCAGGCACCGTGTTGGCGCGGTGCAAACGCGCGAGTAATTCTTTGGACAAAATATCGTTAATTAAGCTAGATTTGCCCGAGCCGCTGACACCACTCACCACGACTAATTTACCGAGCGGGATAGTGGCATCGATGTTCTGTAAATTGTTTTCGCGGGCACCCTTAATTATGATTGATTTACCGTTACCGGCGCGACGTTTTTTCGGTATGGCTATTTTCTTACTGCCTGACAAATATTCGGCGGTCAGACTATTATTGGCCTTGATGACATCACTCGGCGAGCCGCTGGCCACGACTTTGCCGCCATGTATACCAGCGCCCGGGCCAATGTCCAGCAGCCAATCAGCGGTCCGAATTGTTTCTTCGTCATGCTCGACGACTATCACTGTATTACCGAGATCTTTGAGGTGTTTCAGGGTGCGAATCAGGCGAGCATTGTCACGTTGATGGAGCCCAATACTGGGCTCGTCCAGCACATAGAGCACACCCATCAGGCCAGAGCCAATCTGCGTCGCCAGACGGATACGCTGGGCTTCACCACCAGATAGCGTCGTCGCCCCGCGCAACAAGTTCAGGTAGTTAAGGCCGACGTCTTGCAAGAACTGCAGCCGAGCGCCAATTTCTTTCAATATCAGGACGGCTATTTTGGTTTCCTTTTCATTGAGTTTCAAGCTGTTAAACCAGGCCAAGGCATCATCAATCGACAGACTACAAATGTCCATAATCGAGTCTGTGCCAATCGTTATGGCCAGCACTTCTGGCTTTAAGCGGCGGCCCTCACAAGCATGGCAGGGTTTTTCCTGCATGAAGCGCTCAATATCACGGCGGATGAAATCACTGTCAGTCTCGCGGTGGCGACGCTCCAAGTTGGGCACCACACCCTCATAGGTGGTTTCGAAACTGCGACCCACACCGAGGCCAACTCGAAACGTTTCATTGCCGGTGCCATACATCACCAGCTTCAACTGTTCTGGCGTCAGCTCACCAGTCGGTACGTGGAGGCTGAAATTATATTTTTCGGAGACAGCCTGCAGTTTCTTCATATACCAGTTGTCGACATTGATGCGGTTGTAAGGTCGAATCGCGCCTTCGGCAATCGTTAATTTGCCATTAGGGATGACCAGCTCCGGATCGACTTCTAGCCGATTACCGATGCCGGTACAAACTGGGCAGGCACCATGTGGCGAATTGAAGCTGAAGGTACGTGGCTCTAACTCCGGTATGCTCACTTCTGGATGGTCTGGGCAAGCGTACATCAGACTGTACGTCCAGGTTTCATCCTTGTCGGCATCGAAGACGACGACTTTACCTTCGGCGACTTCCAAAGCTTGTTCGATGGATTGAACCAGCCGCGAACGGCTGTCTTTGTCATTCACTAAGCGGTCAACGACAACTTCGATACGATGACGGTAGCTTTTATCAAGTTCTGGGAATTCATCGAGTGCGTAAACGACGCCATCAACCCGAACACGAGCAAAGCCAGCGCGCTGATACTGCTCTGGAATGTGTTCGAAGGCACCCTTTTTATCTATAACCACTGGTGCCAATATCATCAACCGCTTATTCGCTGTCGTGGCTTCAATCTGCTCAATAATCCCGGTACTTGTTTGGCGAACCACGGCCTGCCCATCGATCGGACAATGCGGCACGCCAATTCGTGCAAATAACAGGCGTAAGTAATCATAAATTTCGGTAACAGTTGCAACGGTAGAGCGCGGGTTACGAGAGGTCGATTTCTGATCTATCGAGATAGCGGGGCTGAGGCCATCAATCTGGTCAACATCAGGCTTCTCCATCAATCCCAAGAATTGGCGAGCGTAGCTACTGAGACTTTCGACATAACGGCGCTGGCCTTCGGCGTAAATAGTATCGAAAGCCAAGCTGGACTTACCGGAGCCACTCAGCCCAGTAATCACCACTAATTGATTGCGCGGAATCGTCACATCTATGTTCTGTAGATTGTGTTCGCGCGCCCCTTTAACTACGATCTCATCAGCCACAAAAACCTCCCGTCAGGTCGGTTTATTATACGCGTAAATCAAGAGAAAAGCGAGACAGCTACACCGAGTATTTATTTGTCATAGGTAAGCAGCGGGCCCAGCGTGACCTTGAGTGGTAAGCACTCATCCTGCACCCGATCGATAAAATTATCGACCTGTTCATCAGGAGCGACGGCGGGTATGCGCATAACGCCAAGATCCAGATGCGTCCGCTGAGTCGGGTATATAATCTTGCGGTGGTGACGTGCTTTTCGAAGCGCCCCAGATATTATGTCTGCCTCATCGTGAAGATAGGAACTTTCCGGACCATTGGCAAAGACCAGCCCGTACTCCCTGCCCTGTCCAGCGTAATCAGGGTTGATGATAGGAGTAATGGAGACGCATTGAACATCGATGTGATCCGGATTATTTATGCCGTGAGCTAATGCCGCATCAAACAACCGTTCGTAGTCCGTCAACTCAGCGGTGGTAGCGGTGTTCACCCGACGACTGATCGGAGCGGTACCAGTAGTACTACGGCGGATCCATGACTTTGCTACTTCGAAGCTTCTTCCCAAACCCATCTCTGTTGGAGCACGACGCTCGAAGAGAACTACCTGTAGATTGTTCTTATCGTAAACATTGGCTGATGAAGTCGCGACCCGCATGTCGGGGGTTTCATAGCCAGGCTGCAGTTCGAGTTCACGCCGCGGCCGGTCTTTTACATGCACAGCCCTCGCCTCCCCAAATTCCTGGAAACTAATTTCAGCAACTTTGATGCAGAAATCTGTGACAGCTTGTGTTGGTTCTACTTCGCGTACCACCCGTAACGATGAAAACCTTTGCGGTTTCTCTGCCGGCACCTAACCAACTCCCTTTACTAAGTTACACAAGTATATACTAATTAACTTTTTCTATATAGCCATTTGGCGCGGAAAGTGGCAGCGTGAATGGGTAGCTCGCTGACGGAAAAGCTTGCCGGCTGGAGCGCTGTTGCTTCATATTATCCAGAATGACGACGTCTGAATCCCACTGAGGGCTAATGTCCGAGACATCCATACCAAAGTCACGACTTGCCAAAATATTGACTACGTCTTGTCGTTCTTTGGGAAAGTTTTCGCTGAGCAATGGAATGGTCGTGGTATACGGTTCGGGGCTGGCGAATTGGCGGCCAACTTCGAAGTTACCGGGCTGCCACAACGCAGTCGTTTCATACGGGCGCTTTAGACTCACGATCGTCCTTGCGTTGTTGTACTGTACGGCCTGCATCTGTTCGTTTAAGCGCGTGATAACGCCTCTTGCCAAACGCCTTGGTCGTCCAGGATCGACATCTTTCTTACGGCGATCATCCTGGGGATAACGCTTCGATAGCATTGTGTCAAACTCGTCTGAGGTCAGGTATACACAGGCATATTCACTCAATGCCACCACATCACCAAGTCGTTCACCCGCCGTCGCAAATCGGGAAGTGAACGTTTTCCAATCTGGCCGAGATTCACGACCGTCAATCACTCTTTGGACGACAACTTTTGGCCAGATCGTTCGTGCCGGACCAGGATGCTTACTGACAAAGCGAGGACGCTCCGCAGTCAGACCCTTCTCCTTGGTTTGTTTGGCTTCCCGTTCTGCTGTGCGCCGCGCTTCACCAGAGCTGGGCATATACTGAGCGAAACCCGTTTTTGGTCGTTCTAAACCCGGAAACACACCACCTGGCTGATTCATTCCACTCATAAGCTTCGCCTCTTTATTTCATTACTACCTGGGCATAGTGTACCCCTCTGATTGCAGGAACGCTACACCTTGCTGATATTTTGTGATTACGTTACCTGATTGTGACACGCTAATCTGAGACTTGCGACAGCCACGATTAAAGTTATGCCGCTTTAAGCATAAGCTCTTATAGTATATAGTTGCTTATGCTGCAAAAATGTGTATAATGCATGTCACTAAGGGGCGCCGCATGTATTCATTTTTTGTCCTGGGATTGGTTCCGGGCACCACATTTCAAATCACGTTTCAGGTCTGGCTGGACGCTGTGCTGATAGTGGTTATGATCGCTATGCTGACCGGAATCTATCGTCATCGGCCAGTCTTTGGTTACCTCATCACCCGTTACAGTCCCTTGGATGCTTCATCTCTCCATCGTCAGAACTTTGTCACACCAATCAAGCGACGTCACTACAGCGCAGATGTCTCATTCGCAGCTAATTGGCTTCAGCCGGTACAAGTGATTGGCCGTAGAGTTGCAGCTCTTCCAGCAGGTATTGCTGGGCTTCTGTAGGCTTAGCCTTCGTCAATTCCTCCAACCGAGCAAAGAATTTTGCTAGGCGACTGTCAGCACCGCCCTCAAATAATTGCATACGACAGAATTCGTCCCATACAGCCCGCTCTTCATCTGATAAAGCCGAGGGATAATTACGGGCTTTGTACAGCGGTAAGAGGCTGCGTAACCGTTCATCATGTAACTTGTCAACGAGATCCGACCCCAAATCAGCCGGTTTAGCTGCGCGAACGACACGCATCGTCTGCTTATCTACGGGATTAATAAAGTTCTCGTAGAGACGACTGTCGACCGTCATGGCATTATCCACCAGGCTCACCTGCTGCTTCGCGCGCTTCTCGTCAAGGCGCTGTACGACTTGGCGGAGTTTCTCAGCGAATTCAGCTTGCTGCGGCTGCAAGATTGCCAGGTGTTTCTTGACCATTGCCAGCGTCAGACCAATCCGTTCTTGAGTCACTTCATCCTTTATAACGCCCAGCGGCGCCACGGCCGGTGCCCGATTGTACTTGATTGTCTTGACCGGTAGACGGACCGCATCAGGATCACGGGTATACTTCCATGCTTCTTCGAGTTCATCGAGACTCATCTTGAGGAATGGCGTCGGGTCGTGGCGCAGATCGTAGACCAGCAAGGCGTCCTGCTCAGTATGACGAGCCAGTAGTACGGCGACACTGGTATGCAAAGTGCTACTCGGATAACGGCCAGTGGTGTAGACAAATGGTGAGCCGGTCCCGACTAGCTCTGCGACTTTCTTCTTGTCACGCATCCCCAGTAAATACTTAAATAAATCTGGCTGTTTATCCCGTAACAGTTGAGCAACGGCGATAGTTGCATGGACATCGCTCAGGGCATCATGCGCATTATCATGGACAAGTTTATTGACCTCAGTCAGGAATCCCAAACGATTGGCTGGTTTACCATCTGGAGCGAAGGGCCACTCAATACCATCTGGTCTGAGAGCCCGCGTCATACGCACCACGTCGAGAATATCCCAGCGTGATCGCCCATCCTGCCATTGCCACTCATAGGGTTCGTAGAAGTTACGATAGTTAAGGAATCGCATGAACTCATCATCGAAGCGAATGCTATTAAACCCGACGAAGATAGTATCTGGCGTCACGGCCTCATCATAGAATTGCCGGAGAAACTCGGCCTCGGTCACGCCATCAGCCAGCGTCTGCTGTGGTGTGATGCCGGTGACAAGTACCGCATCTGGCTCAGGTACCGTGTCTGGTGTCAGTTTGATCAACACATTCAATGGCTCACCAATCGGCTGTAAGTCCATATCAGTCCGCTGCCCGCCAAACTGTACAATCCGCGCCTTGCGAGCATCAAACCCACTGGTCTCTAGGTCATAAAAGAAAAAACTGGCTGCCATATAGCTACCAGTGTAACACCCCTAAACCAAGCTTTAGGCTGCTTTGTGTGGCGCTACGGCCTGAGTCGCATATGCGCCATTCCGCTTCGGGTGGTGCAGCTTGAATTCTGCTATCTGCTGTTGGACAAGGGGGTTCGTCGCAAAGCCGGCCAGAACTGTCGCAATCTCAGCACTCTCTTCGCTACTCGTTTCGCTCCCATGCGGGTGCACTCTCAGAACCGAAAAGCGCTGCTCATGGTTGGCTGGATTGGAGAAAATGACACGTGCCAGCTTGTCTTCAAATGCCATCCCGTCAATTTTCCAATAACCTAACTCTGGCGGGTCATGTGGGCCCATATAGTAATTCGTAACTAAGTACGCGGGTTTCGGCTGCCCATCTGGCTCCGTGCCAGCCTGCCTCAACGTATAGATCTGCCCATAACTGTGCATAAATTCTAGCATCGGAAACGCAAGTTCAAAATTAGTTTGAGTCATATCAAGTAATGCTTGCTCAGGAGTAGGCGTCATTGGTGCTGATTCAGTATCAATCGACATATTACTGACTATTATACACCCTAAGTCAATAACGCCTACGCTTTAGTACTGCAGCTGGCCGAAGGTGGCAAACAGGATGGGGTCACCGGTTTTGACACCGAGACGGAGTAATTCGTGGATAATGCCAGTCTTGCGCATGATGGCGCGCAGGCGTTGCACCGATTCCTCATTGTCGAAGTCAGTGCGCTTAGCGAAGCGTTCAATGCGGGGACCAGTAACGAGGTAGCCAGCTTCAGTCTTAACGGCCTGCCATTCATCTTCGGTATTTGTAATCCGTAGCACGGGGATTTCAGGCTTCAGGCTTTTGGCGATCGCGGGTTGTCGAGCCTTGTGCACACCTGCTTTCAAGGCATACTTCAAAAGTTGCAAGCCCTGGCCAGATTGGGCGGAGATAGCAAACAATTGGGCTTTCGCACCTGCTGCTTTGCGTAATTGGGCGATTAAATCATCGGTAATCTCTTCGTCGAGACCCTCAACCTTGGTCAGCGCAATTATCTCGGGACGCTTGGCTAAGCTGGCATCATAGGCTTTGAGTTCAGCACGAACGGTTTTGTAAGCGGCGACCACATCATCTTGATAGGCATCTATGAGGTGCAATATAACTGCCGTACGTTCAATATGACGCAGGAAATCATGGCCCAAGCCTTTTCCATCAGCGGCACCTTCGATGAGGCCGGGAATGTCTGCCATTAAGATACTGCTGGTTTTGTCGATGTCGACGACGCCGAGGTTTGGTGTCAGCGTCGTGAAGGGGTAGTCAGCAATTTCTGGGCGGGCGTTGCTGACTTTGCTCAGCAAAGTCGACTTGCCGGCATTCGGCAACCCAACAAGGCCAACATCAGCGATCAACTTCAGCTCTAGCAATAATTCCAGCCTGTCACCGGGTTCGCCTTTTTCGGCAAATTTTGGCGCTTGGCGGCGAGAACTCACGAAGTGGGCATTCCCGAAACCACCCTTACCACCGTGAGCGACGATGGCTTTTTGGCCATCGAGGGCGAGGTCAGCTACCATCACGCCTTGCTTGTCAGTTGCTATGGTGCCGACAGGTACGGCGACCAGCAAGTCTTTGCCGCTACGACCATGCTTGCGGACTTTGTCACCGGGTTTACCGGGATCAGCCTTCACTTCTTTTTGGTATCGGAAAGCCGCCAAGGTGTTCTGATTACGGCTCGCGACGAGGACAATGTCACCACCATCCCCGCCGTCACCACCGTCTGGTCCGCCCTTATCGACGAATTTTTCCTGGCGAAAACTCAGCTTGCCATTGCCACCGTCACCGGCCAGCACCACAACTTTGACTTTATCTACAAAACTCATATCTTTCCATTATAGAGTAAAACCTCTGAAAAAAGAATGTTTAAATAACATTTCACGTATCTTCGCAACATCTCATGGGCCGAACCCCTGCTTCAACCTAAGGCTGCTCTACTGGAGTGCAGCTCAGGATACCGCGTATCTGAGGCGTCAGAGTGGTGGCAATCCTCGCATGGTGCAGCCTGGGATGAAACGCGAAGCCCGCAAGCGAGCCGTACTGCTCAATGTAGCGGGCTCCCTGTTTGCGTGCAGTTTGGGATGAAGCGTGAGCACGGAACGGAGACGTACTAACAGTACGGCGCAGTGACGCGCGGAGCACTTCGCCCGATATGCGCCAAACAGAGAGCCCGCTCCTAGTGGTGGATGAAGTTGGGGTACTTGGAAGGTGAAATCCACCCACTATACCCAACGCGTCCAAAGCCAGCGATCCCGTTCATGTCCTTAACCTTGATCTGTGAACCATCTTCTGAGACATCGGTCACGATTGCCACATGGCCCAGGCCCCCAACAGCATAGGGCGTTTGAGCAATCGCGCCAACTGTTGGCGAAGCCGACACGATCCAACCACTCAAGCGCGCGTAATAGGCCCAGCTGCTCGCATTACCCCAGTTGGCAGGCACACTGATTTGAGTAGCGACGTACCAGGTGCAGTAGCCATAGTCGTAACCGTTGAAACCATAGAGCGGAGTCACGCCCCAAGCCACGGTTCCGTACGAAAACGAAGGCGCGACGACAGCCACAATTGAACCATTGGGTATGAGGATATGCTCGCCAACTTTCAAACCACCAATCTCAGCGTCATTGTAAGCAATGATTTGATCCTTATTGGCTTTGAACTTTGTCGCGAGCGTATCGGGAGTATCACCAGCCTTCACGGTATATACCAAGCCATTGACCGGCGGGATTTGTAGCTTGCTGCCGGCAGTCAGCGTATTGCCCGACAAGTTGTTTGACCAATGGATGCTGTCTGAAGTCACACCAAATTGACTAGCCAGACTGGACACGGTATCGCCTGTTTTCACGACATAGGTTTGGATATCGGCTTTCGATTTGAGGGCCGTCGTGACCACCTGCGGCTTGCTGACAACATCACCCGTACTAGCGGTGATTGCAAGGTCTGCGGCCTGTGATTGCGCCTGGTTGGTGATTGGTGTCGCTTCCGGAAGGCCGTTCAGGCGGGCAACGGTCAGGGCAATGTTAGCCGATGACAACTGATCGACGGGGTTGGCGACGATAGATGTCACGCCGGCACTATTAACGGTCTGCGGCTTCACCGCTTGCGTCGCATGAGGATTCTGAAGCACGAAGACTAGTATAATTGCCAATACAACGACGTTAGACAATAGCAAACTAACCCGTACCGCGCGGCGGCGTACCGCTTTGCGACGGAGTTTGGTCTCGATGGAACGATACAGGCGACCGGACCGCACACTTGTGGGGACAGCGAGGCGATCGGTGATCGATGTTGAATGTGTACTAATGCAGGCTCCTGGGCTCAAATGAGTCCGAACTCTGGCGACAACGTTTAGATTATCAGGGGCCGGTCTAGCCGGCTCAAATTCTTCGTGTCGACGTCAGAGGTACCATTCATTATCGCCTCATGAGAGGTATAATCAACGGTACCGGGCTATTATAGCAAAAATCACCACTATTTCAACCATAAGCAACTTTTCTCCACCCTGTTAACACATCATCTGACCCCTCTTAGCTACAAGAAATGTAGAGATTTGACGGTAAGCTGTAGGTAATCGCACTGTTGACTTGGTGTTTTTCGCCGACTCACCACGGCCCACAATGGCAGTTCTCAGCTAATTGCTGCAGAGTTTATGGCAGTATTTGGCTGTTAAGGCCTCGTGATCTTGTAAATTCGTCGAGAAGTAAGTCGTACCGTCGTCGCCAGCTACAAAAAATAGCCAGCTAGTCGTCGCGGGATGTGTGGCGGCTTGCAGCGCATTGCTCGTAATCGTGCTGATCGGTGTCGGTGGAAGGCCTGTATGGATAAGGGTATTGTAGGCTGAATCGTACGTCAGGCTGGGCGAGCGATTGGCAGCAATGGCGCCATAATTGGCAGTAACATCCGAACCCAGCATCATGCCGGCTTTAAGCCGTGATAAGAAAACTTGGGCAACTTGGGATTGATCAGCTGGCTTACTGACTTCCTGGGTAACAATAGATGAGAGTATCAAGCCCTGGTAGGTGGTCAGGCCTTGTGCGGTGAAGGCGGCTTGGACGTCAGTGGTCAGATGTTGGCCCATTTCGACCAGAGATTCGCGGATGATGAGCGACGGCGCGATTTGGGCATCTTTTTGGAAGGAATCAGGCCATAATAAGCCCTCGAGCGTGGAAATATTGGCTGGCTTATAAGCAAGGGCTGGCAAATCAGTGTATTGGCTCGGGTCGAGCGCCGTGTCGACGCTGTCTGGCGTAAAGCCATTGTTAATCAAATCAGCTCGTATCTGATCAATCCGCCGTCCGGGTAATATCGTCACGAGTTTAGTGGCGACCTTGCCCTTCGTCATGGTGGTTACGATGGCTGTGGTACCTTGGCTGGGTGATAAGGCATAGGTGCCAGCCTGAAGCAGATTGCCTAGTTCCTTGCTGTGAACATAGAGTTCCAATGCCCATGCACTACGGACGAGGTGCTTCTTCTCTAAATTATCAGCGATCAGTTTTACCGAACTGCCTTGCTCAACCGTGAAAATTTGCGTTTGTTGACTACTGCTGACGGGGCCGAGGGCGATGTAATAGATATGGCGCACCAGGAAGATACCAGCAATGGCGATGACCAACAATACAGCCAGCATCACCCAGACCCGGCGTGGGATACGATGTCGAGCACCACGGCTCGCGGTATAGCCAGCCATTATGGCTCCAACTCCGTAAACTCTTGCAGTTTCTGGTGATCGGTCAGCCAATCTTCCAAAATATAGGTAGCAGCCAAGGCGTCGATATCTCCCTTATCATACAATTTGCCTCGAGCTTGAAGTTCATGCTCAGCGTTTTTGGAAGTCAAGGCTTCGTCCTGCATGGTGATAGGCAATGGAAAGTGTTGGCGGAGTTCGGCGGTGAAGGCTTCAATCGCCGTGGTCTGAGCAGTATGCTGGCCCTGCATCCCCCGAGGAAAACCAACTACCAGCGCGCCAACAGCCTCAACTTCAACGATGTTTTCCAGTGCCGTAAACAGCGTGTCATCACGATCGAGCGTGATGAGCGGTCGAGCCAGACGCGCCTCTAATGAAGCCACCGAGACACCGACGCGCCGAGCGCCGACGTCCAAGGCGAGGATGGCATTAAGGGTTCGCTGCATTGGGGTTTTTGCTGGCCGTTGTGGTTGGTTTTGCAATGTTAACGGTTATATTATTGGTATGCTTTGGTACGCTGGTGACCCAGAAAGGACTGTACTTAACGGTTACGCTGGTGACATCGGGATTGCTCTGGAGTAGACTCTGAACGTCACCAGTTTTCTTGCCAGCTGTCTGGGTTTTGATAGTAGCCACATCGAGCTGGGGGCCAACCTCAGCCGTGGTTTGTAGTGTTACTTGCGCTCCGGTAGCAGTCGTACTGGTAACGCTGAACGTAGCGGCGCTGAGGCCCTGGCTGAGAATGCTCTGCTTGGCAGTATCAATTTGAGTTTTAACATTATTGTCGACAATGGTTTTTAGGTCCGCCTGATGCACGCCGAACATGGTGTACGTCACTATTTCCGTCACCGTCACGCTGCTGGCCGCGTCGCCGGCATTGGCGCTGGTCGTCACGGCTGGTGTCCCGGCACTAAAGGTTGCCACTATCGAATAGTAGCCAGCCTGGCTAAGTTGCGTCTGCAAAGCCTGTTTGACTGTCGCGTCGTCAGTCGCAATCTTGGACTTCGCTCCATCAATATCACCCTGGCTTACTACCTGGATAATGCTGTCCGTACCACCTGAGGCAGAACCCGTGCCACTGGCGTCGGAGCGACCGGCAACGGTGAAGCTGGCTGAGCTAACATTGTATTTTGCACCAGCCCCTTGAGAGGAGATGTCGGTCGCAGAAAGAGCATCATACGTCAAACAACTTCCGCTGCCATGGCCAAAAGCAGAGAACTTGGTTGTTCCTTGAGTAATATAAGTTAACCCGGATGTACTTATCCCCGTTCCAGCTGGTACCGAATCGGGTTGGCCTAAGTGCGGTGCACAAGCTTGAGCTGACATGTTGACCGTTCCAGCGGCCTTCGTCCCGTTATTCTTTTGTCCAGTCGCAGTTGCTTGTTGGGTGTAGGTCTTGGGTTGGCTCAGGAGTTTGGCTGGTATGGTAATGGTTTTAGGGTCGAGCGCTGTAGCGGTGGTTGAGAGAGCTAAGTTGGCGCTGACATTGACATTCGAAGCGTCAGTTTTAATGGTGATGGTAGCTTTGGGCAAGACATTTTCGGCGAAGACAAAGCCGACGATCAGCAGAACAAGCAGCAGACCGCCACCAATCAATAACAGCCGGAAACGGTCAAAATCGGGAACTGCCAGCTTGGTGTTCTTCTTGCCGAGCGCCGGCACGCTGGCTTTGGCTTTCGGCGCATCATCGACAGTCGATTCTGGCGTTTCATCATCATCCAGTTCCAAGGTTTCGACGCCATCTTTTGGTGGTAAGCCAGCCAAGGCACCAACGGCGACGGCACCAGCCGAGGCGGCCGTAATTTCGGGATCGTATTTGTGGCCAGATTCGTCTTCATCAACCGTCTCTTCCTCGTCATCAGCTGTGGGTGGCGTTGGGATTTCTGGTTTGCTGGTCAGCGTTTTAGCCACATGAACTCCAGCCGCGCCAGCGAGTGGCAGAAGGCCAACCTCAGCCGTGATGAGTACAACGTGTTTCTTGGCTTCATCTGCGGCACGTTTCAGCAAACGCATATTGACGATGCTCTGTAGCACCGAGGCCCGCTTGGGCAAGACTAGCGCCACGACCTTGCCATCACTAGCATGCATTTTGTCGATAATACCGGTAATCTCGTCGTCGATGTCGATGTAGATGGTGTCTTTGGGGGGTGATGCTGCCATGATTACTCGATTAGATGCTTAACATTTTATCAATTTTATCGCGAATACTACCGGATCCACTACTAAACTGCAGAGTGTCCATGCCAACGCGCAGCAATCCCATGGCCGTGATGAAGGTGTGATCGGTGACTTTTTCAGTACTATCGGTGATGCCAGCCACCTGTTCTGGCCGAATGTGATGAACGCTCGGCTTGCGCGTAAACGGCAACGCCCGATACCATTCGGTATTTTCCAAACGTTCCATCAGTAGATCGAGTGACGAGCCGCCACCACAGAGAAACAGCCGGTGTGGCAAGTGATCGAGTTTGGTAAACTCACTGAGCGCTAACTCAATGCCATTAATCCAGACATCGGCGGTTTTACCCAGAGCAGCCTCGACAGCTGGCCGTTTCTGAGCTGCCACCTTATTGGTGCTCAAGCCAACTTTCATGTCTTCGGCCTGCTCAAAATCTACACCCAGATCACGTTCGATGGCACGAGTGTAGGCCCGTCCACCGATACCGAACATCTTGGTCCCTTGTACGCCACCATCATTAACGACGGCTATATCGGTGGTGCCGCCACCGACGTCCATGAGGACGGCACTGAGGTTCTGGTTGGGATTATTGCCAATCACCGCCCGCGCGACAGCAAATGGCTCAGCGGCCACAGCTAACAGATCGAGGTCAAGTTCCTGCGCCGTCTTTTCCAGTGCGCCAATGTGAATCATGGGTGCGAAGGCGGTGTATAGCTGGACGACAACGTCTTTGCCCTGGAAGCCAATCGGGTTGGTGACGGGATAACTATCGATTTCAATGCTGACGAGAGCACTGTTGACCAAACGAACGTCAACCTCTTTGCCACCGAGCTCCCAGGCCAATTGCTGTTTGGCCTTATCTTGGGCTCGCGTTTGGACCAAGTTGATGATCTTCTCCATCTCGGCGATATCAATCGGCTTGGTCGCCAGTTTTCGGACAACGCGAACGGTGGTCGTCGTGCCTTTCACGAGCTCACCAGCGATGCCAATTATTGCGGTACGAACACTGACATTGGCTTGAGATTCAGCTTCATTCAGAGCTTTGTCGCAGTTCTCAACGACGCTGGCGATATCGGAAATCGCGCCGGCCTGCATATCAGTCAGCCCTTGATGAGCACGCCCAACACCGATAATTTCAATATTGCCATCGACGCCGACTTTGCCGACGAGGGCCTTAACGAATTCGGTGCCGATATCCAAAGCGACCAAGTACTGGTCGGGTTTCTTGCCTGTCCGGGATCGAACGGAGGTGGAGGCTTTGCTGGCTCCAGCTAAAGCCTGGCGCGTGACTCGAGAGCCAACGCTTTTAAATGATTCAAGCATATCCATTATTTTAGCACAGCTACACCTGAGAAACGGCTGCAGGCTGCAAATGTAGACGGTAGAAGGTAGACGGTAGGAATCGTAGTCCGAATTCCAGTCTACAGTCTACTGTCTACGCGCTGCAGTTATCAGGCGTGACGCCGTTTCTTGGCCTGGGGCCGTAATATACCGAGCTCACGTCGTTCACCCAGCCAGAAGCTGAATAGCATCAAAAGTACGATGCCATAGCCAGCCCAACTATAACCGACCAAGCGTCCAATATTCCCACTGCCGAAGATGCTGCTGCCGTCACCAGATGATATACCGCCACTGGCAGGAATAGTTTTGGATTTGGGACTGACTATTGCTACCAATTGCAAGACGCTCTGGTTACCGTCGGCATCACTGACGCTGATCTTAACCACATAACTATTGCGGTAATTGCCGGGCTGTTTATAGACATGGTCCAGATTGAGCATGCCGGCTGTCGGCCGGCTAAACAACTTATGACTCCCGTCACCCCAGTCAGCCGAGATTGCATAGGGAGCGGTACCACCCTCCAGATAGACTTTCCAGCTCGCTGGTTGGCCAACATAGTAACCGAGCAGCGTGAAATTAGCACTGAGTATTAGTGGTTTCGGTACATTGGAAGTGTTGGGATTAGTTGGGTTATAGGGTACCGCCCCTTTGCTAATACTAGTACCGGGCGGCTGGTAATAGACGGTTACTATCGCTGAATCAGGGCCTGGAACATCGGTGAAGTTGAAGTCACGAGCCACCAACTGATTGGTGCCCTGAAACAGATCGGTCGTAATCTGATACCTACCACTGGCGTCACAGATGGCGACACCGCTACTGAAACCATTACGTAACAGATTGACGTAGGTGTTAAGGGGACAACTTCCGCTGACAGTGATCGGTGTCGAAGTATATTGCGTACCATTGGCTGGCGAATCGATCGACGCCGCCTGCGTAGGCGCTGGCCCGGGCACGCTGGTGTGCACGATTATGTTACCCGTATCAGCGGTGACTAGCCGAGTCCAGCTGAATAGCAGCACACCGACGCAGAGCACAATCATCGTCAATATCGGATACGATGTACTACGACGCGGCAGCACATGGCCAGTATGACGATGAGGTGACACGCCAAAATGACGGCTGGTCTGGATAGCCCTGTGTTTCTTCGGCGCTGACCGCGCCTGCAACTGTTTTTTCATGACTGATTTTTGTTTTAGTGAACTGCTTACATACTAGCATATTTTACGAAAAACAACAGCGTGAGCATTAGCTTAATTCTATTGCTATTAATCGTATATTATTGTATAATCAAGAACATGTCCCCTCTGCAAAGCCCCGGCGAACGCCCCAACTACTACAGCGTTGAGCTCGATGTCGAGCTGGCTGATCATAGCTTCATTCAGAAAGCATTGACAGGTTTGGCGGTTGAACTTCGAAGCGAGAGAATTCCCCACCTTACGAGCGATCAGCTACGGGGCATCGTGCCCACCAGACCGATGCAGGCTTCAATGGGCGATTTCAGAACCAATCCCAATCTTATCGACGTCTCCGTCGGCTCCCGAAGAAATGTCAATGATTTAGAGTCAAGCGAAACGCTATATGACGCTGGCGTTAAATTCTATACGCCAGGTGGCCGCAAACCTATCACCATTACTACAGAGAGATCTATCGATGGCAATAAAGCAGCAGCGAGCCAAAACTTCTACACCTTCGAAGAGCAGCTGGCCCATCGCTCTCGTGTGGGATTTGAACAGCTGACAAGGGCAATTGATCAATTGACAAACAATGACGATATCATTGATCTGGGGAGCCCTTGGAGAACTTACAATTTTCAAGAAGCTTTGCACTATCTACTCATCGAGCTCGAACAAGTAAGTCCAGAAGTTAGTCGACAATCAGTCTATCTCGGCGGAAGCATTGACATGCAGTTGCTGACGGAGAAAGATATCCGTCCAGAGCATCAAACATTGGATGAAATTGATACACCAACGGCGGCAATTGAACCGTATTTTTATTTCAGTGAACAAGGTGCACGTCTGCAGTTCAACGAACGCCCGAAACGGCTCGAAAGCTCAGTTGATCTGAGCACCATCGCTACCTATGACGTCGTTGACGGCAATGTAAAACAGCAGTTCCGTTATGGTTACGAGATTGGGAACACCGGGCGACCGTCATCGTATCTTGATCTCTTTAGTAATGAGCTTACTGCTGCCGAGCTAAAGGATTTAAGCCTGAAGTCCAAGCTTGACCCCCAAACGCTAGTCGCAACGGCTATCGATCTACTGGCGCATCCTCAGTACAACTAAGTCAGTTCTGGCCATATACAATCGTGGCTCTGTTGTAGCCAATTGGCGATTTAAGTCGAGTTGAAGGAGGCGGCGTGTTACTGCAGCACGGCTTTTATGCGGCGGATGCCAGATGAGCTGGATTCTTCTTTGATAATTTTGAACGCTTTGCCGCCTTCAGCCAATTGGCTGGTGTGGTCGACGTGCGGGCCACCGCAGATTTCGAAACTAAAGGGTTTGTCGGCGCCATCGGCGATCATCTTGTAGACTTTGACCGTATCGCCGTAGCGATCGCCGAACTGGCCCAAGGCACCCATGTCTTCCCTGGCGACTTTGGTTGGATATTCCTGGAACGACACTTTGAGGTCTTTGCCAATCTGTTCGTTGACGATTTCTTCGACGCGTTTGATCTGTTCAGGCGTGACTTTTTCCGGGTGGCTAAAGTCGAAGCGCAAGCGTTCCTCAGTAATGTTCGAGCCATTCTGAATCACATGATCGCCCAGCACATCACGCAAGGCTTGGTACATCAGGTGGGTGGCGGTATGGTATTTCTTGTGCTGTTCGGTATGGCCACCGAGGCCGCCTTTGAAGACGCCTTTGGTGGCGGTTTGGGAGCGCGTTCGCTGCTCTTGCATCAGACGCTCAAACTCCTGATCCGCATCCTCAGCAAGATCTATTTCTTTTTTAAAGGCCTCTTCTTTTGAAAGTTCTACTGGAAAACCAAATGTATCATACAGCTTGAATATCATATCCCCTGTTAAGTTTTTAGGCTCTACCACCGCAATGCCCTCAGATTGGATAATACGAGCGGTGGCTGTCTGTGTTTTACTACTGTTGATTGAAATTCGTGCTGTTGCTGATTGCAATTTTTCAAACTGGGCGATTCCTTTGCGGAGGGTTTGGCGGAAGACTTTTTCTTCCTTAATTAAGACCTCGATAACAGTGTCGCGGTTGGTGGCGACCTCTGGGAAATCGTCTTTGTAGAGGTCGACGATGACCGGGACGATGTGCTCCAGGAAGTTCTGCTCAATGCCCAGTTCAAAGGCGAAGCGGACGGCACGGCGCAGGAGGCGGCGCATGACATAGCCCTGCTCTTTGTTGCTGGGGACGATGCCGTCTACAGCCAGGAACGTTGCGGCTCGCAGATGGTCAGCGATGACGCGCATGCTCGCCGCGTTGCTGTCATACGATTTGCCACTGAGTTTTTCAATACTTTCAATGATTGGCCACAACAGACTGATTTTGAACACATCAGGATTGTCGATAGCAGCAGCAGCGATTCTTTCGAGGCCAGAACCTTGGTCGATGTTTGGCTTTTCTAATGGCTCAAACTTGCCTTCGGCAACCTTGCGGTACGCCATGAAGACATTGTTGCCAATTTCCATGAATCGGCCGCAATCACAGTTCGGGTGGCAGAATTCTCCCCATTTCGTATCGTGAGGCGTACCAAAGTCGTAGAACATTTCGGAGTCGGGACCACATGGATCACCAACTGCTGTCGTTTCGGGACCAGTTTTACCTCTGTTCCACCAGTTTTTCGACCCATCGTAATAGAAAATATGCTCGCCTGGTTTAATGCCACGCGTATACCCATCCTCTTCACTACCGATGTCTTCGATCGAGGTATCGATACCTTTGTCTTTAAATAATTGCTGCCAGAGTTCAGCGGCTTCGGTGTCCTTCGGAATATCAAAACGTGGGTCACCAATAAAACAGGTTATATATAACTTTTGCGGATCGAGGCCGACAACTTCAGTCAGGAATTCAAACATCCAGGTAATCTGCTCGGCTTTGAAGTAGTCACCCAACGACCAGTTGCCGAGCATTTCAAAGAAGGTGGTGTGGCGGTTATCGCCGACTTCTTCGATATCCTGAGCCCGTAAACAAGTTTGAGAATCGACCAAACGCACGCCTTCAGGATGTGGTTCACCGAGCAAATATGGAATCAAGGGCTGCATACCGGAGCCGGTGAATAGCGTGGTTGGGTCGTCACGAGGCACGAGCAGCGCGCGTGGGATGCGCTTGTGTCCACGTTCGATGAAAAAATCGAGATACTTTTGGCGAATTTCCTGAGCGGTCATTTGCCCTATTATAACAGAGGTGCCCTGAGCGTGGAACGATTCAGTACATTAAGCAGTCTGACCGTTGTCCCATTCGCCGTAGGTGTGTGCGCCGCCAATGGTATTAGCATGATTTATATTTCCACTCGATAATACAACCATCTCTACACCAAGTTGTGTCGCATTTGCACCGAATATTCTAATTGCTCGTTTGTAGTTCACGATATCATCAGTCTCTGTTTTTATATACACCAGCTTTGTACGAGGAGGATTGGTGATTATACGATATCGGGAGGCCTGCTTATCAATACTGAATGGGAAGAGGAATTTTATATCCGACCACGCCATCTTGGGTGGACAATTATTATTTACTTCTTGCATGGTATTCGAAAAGAGCTCCACTGCACCCTGCATGCCTTTGTCGAGTTGCGGATCCCGATGAAACTGCGTGTAGCTATCGAAGGCGAATTTCCCGATTGGCCCTCCCCCATAGTCAATCGCCTGCCCAAATGACACTAAAGCGTCCGCCACAGGGCCACCCGCTATTGCATCAAATTTGTCTGACGGCGACGAGAGCAGCACAATATGATCAATCGGAGGCGGTAAGCTCTGGGCCAAGGACTTTCCTGGTCGCCGTTTATCGTGACGAACTATGTACTGCATAGTTTCTAAGCCGAGAACGTCGCCCATACTGACGCAATAGAGAACCATACTATCAGGTTGGTGCTCATCGATGAGGCGACTCAGCGGATTAGCTACGTCTAGTGCGTCATAACCCTGCGGCGGTTTAAAAAGGGCTGCAACTTTTTCAGAACCATTTTTGGCAGCAAACAGTTCGCTCGCTGCCGCATACCCATCAGTCTGCCCAAAGCCAGGAAAGACTACGTTTAGCCTGCCGCCCTTTCCGAGGCGTTCCGCTCCAGGTACCAGATCAAACCTGGCAGGGCGAGCAGGCCAGTGCGTCTTCTCATACAGATCATCGATGATTTTTATGACTGGTAGAGCTCCAGTTCCGTATGCAGCCATAAGCCCGAGAACCTTAAGGCCACCACGAATAAATTCGCGCTGGGTTAACGTCGCCTCCGTTTCGCCCTGCTGTATTTCTTCTGGTGTAACCGGAGGACAGCCCGTAAAAGACGCCGGCGTTTCGCCATGTGGTGAGGCATGCATGTCTGGCAGTATACGCTCGTTCATGATGTTTATGTTTAGCAATATTACTGATTCGCAGTGATGAGTACGCTTAGATCGCCAATGCCCACAATGTATGGATCGTCCAACGCGTAAGAATGTTCGGCGACTGCATGGCCGTTTCGGGAATATTTGTCACTTGCATTGCCCTCTTCAACGTAAACGCGACCGTTGTGGGTGTAAAGTACCATACCGGTATGGCTGGGATCGAAGAAAATTTGGTCACCAGGTTGTGGTGTGTACTTGCCACGTGCGTGATAGCCGCCTAGGTCTTTAAATCGCTGTATTGATTCGTTAACTGCGGCCAGTCGCCATGCGTCACGATTGCCTGTTATTGGAACACTTCCAGCTTCTTCTACCCAGCTCGTAAAATCATTACACCAATATTCTTTATGCATCTGAGTATACTTATCGACACCCGGACCACAACTGCCTTGAGCACTGGTGTTGCCTCGGTCACAATGCTGTGGAGTTTCGTGGACACCGTTCTGAGATCGAGCAATCGCAACGACATGCTTACGAATAGCAGCTTCACCTGTAACTCGAGTTTCGTGACCGTGATGGCTTGGTGCCGGCTTCGATGCCGTCTTGGGATGCGTATTATATGCACCTGCCGTTAATTCATCGAGGTGATAGGTACTGATCAGACGTTTAATTTTACTCGCATATGCAGGGTCTGTTGCATACGACATCGAGCCAGGCGTACCTTGAGGATGGCCAGGTTCACTAAGTATGCCTTGCAGATAGTGGTCAACATCCCGATAATTGGCAATGGCGTCCTTATACCATGCCTTCGTATTGATCAGGCGAGCATATTCTTTAATACAGTCTGCAGGTGTGTCAAACCACTCGAAGTTTGCATAAATCTGTACCCTTTGGCCATTATAAACTTCCCAAGTCGGTAGACGTACTATTTTGCCTTTCCAGTCGCTGCCGGCCTTCATGCCAAAAAAGTTGTTATAGGTATTGGATAGGACATTCCCATGCAGACCGTTCTCTTCAAAACCCTGGGCAATCAAGACCTGCGTATTGAATTTGGCACCTTCAAGAGCGGCTTGCATAACACCCGGGTAGAAGCGTTCTAGAAAAGCTCGAGTTTTGGGATCTTGAATCTCGTTTAATATAGCTTGTTGTGCAGCAGAAATTTTAAATGTATGATGCGACTTCGGGGTTTCTGGACTTGCTTTAGGGTGCGGTTGTGGTGGAGTGACATCAGTAAAATCAACTTTAATATTTTTATCATTCATGAGCATCGAAACCTCAACGGTATACGCTGCAACGCTACGCAAATGATTTGCTCCTGCCTTATCACCGATAGACTCCATAGCTTGAGCATCAGCTTCTACCGCTAAAATTACCGACAATTGATCAGGATTGTAATAATCAAGGTTAGCATTGGTCAAAAAGTGTTCCTGCCAGGCTTTCGATGCATCAGCAACAACTTTGGTATCACCTGCTTTCGCTTTTTGTAGCTCTGACTGGAAAAGCTCTGCCACATGAATAAGATTCTTTGACATACGATCACCAGCATCTGGTTTAAAATCGCCTCCTTGTAGCATAGAGGTACTGTTTGATCGTAGAGCCTTACCGATTATTTCGACGTATTGTG
The DNA here is from genome assembly GCA_038230895.1 of Saccharimonadales bacterium (SeqCode). Taxonomy (GTDB): domain Bacteria; phylum Patescibacteriota; class Saccharimonadia; order Saccharimonadales; family UBA4665; genus JAJXTN01. The sequence goes on from JBBRMJ010000001.1 coordinate 70,062, forward strand.
TGGCTAGATCGAACTGGGCTTTTGCGACATCACTTTGTGGGGGTGTAATTGCTTCTGGTGTGACCGTTGTCGAAGGGCTTGGTGCAACGGCAGGACCTGTCGTCGGCGTCTTAGGAACTGCGTCTGATGGAATCGGAGTGGATGTTACATTGGGGGCAAGTGTGGGGATTTGTTCCGCAGGTACACCCACTGCTACTGTTGTAGTCGGCGGCTTGATCGAATCAGGTACAGTTTGTGGTAAGTCATTGGCCTTCGTCGTCTGCTCTTCTCGAATTCTGGGTGTGAACGTATCGGATGAGGCGGCTACGACCGTAATTTGTGGTTCAACGGATTTGGTTTCCGCCTGAGCGACGCCTGGTGCTAGCATTCCGGCACCTGTCGCTCCAATCACGCCAATAGCTACTACTTTAGGAATGAATTGGACAGCAGCCTCTTGGGCTTGATGACGTCGACTCGGTAGTGGTTGGGTGCGATAGCCAAAGACATCAGCAAGAGCATCAACTTTATCTGGATTTTGGGTGTAAGCGCCCGCCATCATGGTTAGCTTATAGAGCTGGGCTGGCATTGTCTCACTGCCATTCTTAACAGCACACACAGCTTCACCATCTCGCTCGGTTTTATTGGCAGCAATTGCTTCAAAGGCTTTTGCTAATTTCGAACTCGATGTCGCATCTTGGGAGCTCATGTAAGCCTTAAATAGAACGTTTGTGATTGTGGCTGTTTGTTCAGAATCTTCCGGGCGAAATAATTCTAACTTTGCGAGGAGTGACATCTGATTTTCGGGAGACCGGTCAGTGGCGGTTATTCTTTCGATGAGACTATGCTGTAACACTTCACGTACGATAACTCCGACACGATCTGCCTCTGCCCTATTTGCATTGTCATTAATGACTGATTTACGGGCATTCATGTCGACAATACTTGAGACATGCTTGTCGCTGAGCGTCGCAAGTAACGCATCGTCTGTCAGTAGATCAGCATCAAGCTGCCGAGCCTGTTCAAAAACATTCCATTCAACAGAATCGTACTTACTCAATTTATCGGCGACTAGTGCTCCTAATGTTGCTTCTTGAAATTCACGTCCTGCCATGTTCATACTCCCGTCCCCATCCCGTTATGTGCTGCTATAGTATCCGCTGCAATCGATCTTCGAAGAGCTCCTCCTACTGATGTCAGGCCAATTCTGCCAACCTTAACGCATTCAGCCTTTGGATTGTCGACAAGCGGCTCAATAATATCAACTCTTTTATCATGAGTCTCTATTTGGTCGTCCACTTCTACACCAACAACTTTTAAATTTTCGACTTTGCTTACTTTCTCCTCGATTAGATTTCTGATCTCAGCCCGCTGAGTTTCAAGTCTGAGTAATTCTGCTTGTATCTCACTAATTACAGTTTCTTGTGCTTTAACTGCGCCCGAAAGCGATCGAAGGGTGATGAGTTTCTCGCCAAGGATACCCTTAAGCTTCGTCTCCTGATTACGAAAACCGATCAATTGCGTATTGAGTGCGCTGTAATTTATAGTGACCAACTCGCCTAAGTGTGCATCAGAGTAATCGGGGTTCAGCTGACGAAGTGCTGGTAGTAGAACGGTAAAGTTGTCAATATGCGCTGCTTCTTTCTCTGCCATCTTAACTTTTATTAATTCAATCTGTGCAGCGACAGCCGCTTCGCATTCAGCAGCCACAACTTCGGCCTGAGCATGCTGTTCATCCAACTCTTGTTTCTCGCGTAGCGAGGTGTCCAATGATTCTGATACCGCAATTTTCTGAGTGTGAACGCTCGCCAGCTGAACAGCCAAGTGGTCGATTGAACGCCTCGTATTGACTATTCTGCTATGCCGTTCTTCGTAATTTGACTCCTCGCGCGCTAATAATCCGGTGGCTTCCTCTTCAAGCAATCCGCACTCTTCACGCACCGTTCGTGCCTCAGCGCGTGCGATGATAGCAGTCTGTTCGGCAGCATCGCGAGCCAAAATCGCCTCCTCGGCTATCCGGCGAGCAGTTTCAGCGGCCTCAGTCATTGATGATTCGTGCGTATTAGCTTCTTGCAGTTTTAATCGAGTTTCTACTGTGCTGTCGTCAAATGCGTCGCGAGCTGCAGTTATATCCTCACGTATTATATTCAAAACATACTCTAATTTATGGCCAGCACCACTGATACGTGCAGCCAGCTCACTATCATGTATAGCTACGATGTCCGGACCGCTCACTCGGGGTGGTGTTGGTAACGTTTCCATATCATTTTCCTACATTTTTAAGCAAAACTGTAGCTGCCTTAAAAGGTTCTAGGCTTACATTCGTTACAGTATTTGGCTTACGATTTGCTTGCTCGTATTTCGATGCGAACGAAGGGTAATCACCTGTAAATACGTACTGCACTTTCAGCTCACGTTTTGAATTGAGTGCGTTAATCTGAGCCACAATTTCTTTGTCAGTTATCGCAGTTATCTCGGTTTGGTTTGACAGACTCATTTGCTGCAAAGTAGCGTCCTTCAGTGCCCAGTCGACGGTTTGGCCATAGGCATCGTGCAATGCACCATTTGGTACTAACTCGCTATTAATTAGCGCTGCGTTCGTAACATTAGGCATGGCAGTTGTCGTCTTAAAACCCTGAACAGTTTCTGTCATGCCCTTACCAATTTTGGCAAAAGCTTCTTGAAAACCGATAGTCCCGCGATCGATAGTTACCGTATCGCCAACAACTTTCGGCGCTGCGGTTCCAGGTGATTGACATGCACCTACACCCACTAAACCGTACATAGTGGCACGGGGATGTGAACCATCACTAAAAACAATAAGACTCGTCGAAGACTTAGTGCCATTTTTGGTTTGTGCAATAACATCAATTTTCGCAGATGCGCTGACAGTAAATCGTAGCAGTGTCTTGCTGCAGTTCAATAAGAAATCTGGAATAGTGGCAGCGTTCCCGAGAATATTGGGTGCAATAGCTTTTTGAGATGCGCCAATTGTCAGTTTGGAAGTGGGAGGGCTTGAAGCACCTTTGAGAGGGACGTCAAGATTTACAGCCGGGCGAGTCTCATTGGTGGCATGGACTATGCCTGAAGTTGCCATAAAACTTGTCGATAACAAACCGATGAGACCAACAGCGAGTCGCCACTTATTACGACGTGGTGACGTCATTATATTTGATCCATGTTCTACTGAAGCGATTGCAGCTTGTACCGCTGTTTGCCGGGAAGCTTGGAACGGCGACACTGGTTTACTGGCGCTAGTAGCTGGTGACGCCACAGTATTCTGCCCAAGTAAAGTTTCGTTTATAGCTGTTTGCACCGTAGGTTCTATGCTAGTCGGATCTACTTTCAACTCGATTTCATCCACTGCCGGCGCTCCTTGCTCCACAAGCGAAGTCCCCAGATCATCAAGACCGATTATTTCACGACTTGGCATTAACCAGCCCCTCCCGCGAGAGTTGATGATGTATTTGCAGGAGCTGATGGATTAAGGATTGACGGACCATAGTTCTTTTGTGCATCAGATTGATTTTTAACGGCTGTGGCAGTCATGAGGCATTGCGTCTCATTCAAAGTTGGGAAAGACATATGATCTTTTTCAATTTGTAGTTTGTCAGCGAGATCTGCTTTTGTGGGGGATTCAGGTAAGCCGACGACATCTTGCATTATTAAGTTAGTAATTGGTTCATAGCGGATTCCAGATCCCTGCTCACCAGTACCAACAGCGTGTACATATGTTACGTTAACTTTCATGTCTGGCAGTAGGCTTCGTATATATTTCAGCTTTGCGAGCTGCTGTGGTGACAGGCCAGCTTGGGCTTCAATTTGTAGATCAGTCGAAGCCTGCGCAGCAAATAAAGCATGCTCAGTGTTTATCAGTCCGACTGCTACATTATCCAAAATTGGTAGAGCACAGGTTGCTTGTAAATTTCGGCTTTCCCATCTGTGGACACGTCCCTGCTCTTCAGCACCAACTGGGTTCAATACTTCACCATCAGGAGTAGGATCAGCACAAGGTCCCATAAAGTCTTTCGCAGTGCCAGGATCTTCAACAAACTCAGCACTTAAAGCGCCACCAGTTCCAACTGGTACTTGAAGATTGAGTTCAGGCACGCCGAGAGAATTTTTAATAGCATTTGATACGACACCAGGATTGCCTAAGTTAATCGATACTTGTTCAGTCCCACACACACTTGCACCGACATTGTTAGCTTGTAAGAGGCTGATTTTTAGAAAGTCACCTTGGTCGTGGACAACAATAGTGCCATGCATATGGGCCTTTTCAACTGGTGGCACTAAGCCTGGAAAACTATAACCATCAATGACGTTCTGGACGTCAACCGCTGAAACATCGTGCGGCGTAAACGCATATTTAATACCATCACCAATTTTACCGGCAGCATTGGCTCCAGCCTGTACAGTGACTGACGCTTCGTGAACGACATAGCCTAGCGTAATACCTGCTACTGCTGCAATGCCTAATCCAACGCGCATACGCATGCGTCGAGTTCTATTTGCCTCTAGTACTTGCTTCGTCTTCTCAGCTTCGTAGTCAGCGAGTTGATTCGGCTCAGCCTGTTGTACAAGCATTTTCTCGACATTTGCCGCTGTTGCTGCATCCGCTATGTTGTTTTCTTGATGCTGTGCGTGGGAGCGTAGTAGTGAGCCACCTGCCTCGATTAACGATAAGCCTGGAATTGGTAATCCTGGTTTCATAGAGTTTCCTCCCTTGTGGTTTTGTGACTTGCACGCCCGAAGGCACGGCGCAATATACATGCGCTTCATGCAGTCACACCATATCAATGGAAGTGGTGTAGCTGCATGACCAGTATGTACAAGTCCCACCCGCAGTTGCATCCTTCTGCGGACTGATCATGCAGCTAGATGAGGGTTCGCCTCACCAAAGCTAATTATTTTCAATTTATACTTAAGTTAAGAGTTTGTCAAATTTTTAGTCTAAAATGGATTGCTAGTCAGTAACAGTTGTAGCTTGTTCTGGCGGCTTCTTAGCGGTTCGGATTTGCCGAGCTTCATACCTGGCCAGCCCACCGAAAGCTGCTCCACCCGCCAACCCAGCTAAGCAAAGAATGCCCCAACGCTGGGTTTCAGCACGATCTTTTGCAACCCAAGCATCAAGACTGCTGGCTTGCGTGGCGTCGATGTTAATCTCGCGAGCGATCGTACTGGTGTCAGGCGGGTTCAGCTCGTAACTGATACCACCGTAGGCTCCAGCGGCGGCGGCTACCAAGAACGCGGCGGCGACAAGCTTAAGGTTGAGGATACTTTCGGCAGAAGGTTGGTGATCCACAAAAAGTGGATTTTCTAATCGTGATTCTTGGCTCATAGTCGACGATTATAAAACTACATGCGGTACGTGTCAAATAAAATGGTCTAGTGGTTTGTCACGATTCCACCGCCTACAACCCTATCACCGTCGTAGATGACGGCTGATTGGCCGGGAGTCAGGGCGCGAACCTCTTCACCGAGAGTCATTTGCAGGCCTTGCTTGGTCAATGCAAGTAGCGTGATGGGTACCAGTGCGGCTCTGTAGCGCACCCGAGCCTGATACTGCTTCGTGAGGTCGGGCTGACAGTTGATCCAGTGGACGTCGGTAATAGTGAACTGTTGGTGCCAGAGTTTGGTGTCTTGTAAATCGGTTGTGACTTGGACTTGGTTCTTGGCCATATCCTTGCCCGTCACATAGAATGGCAAGCCGCCTCCGACTTGCAAACCATGGCGCTGACCGATGGTGTAGAATATGGCGCCATCATGTTCGCCAATCAGCTTGCCGTGTTGATCGATAATGTCGCCGTGGGGTTGCTCTCCCAGTTCGGCCAACAGGAAGTCTTTGATGCCGACTTTGCCAACGAAGCAAATGCCTTGGCTATCTGGCTTGTCAGCCGTGGCCAGGCCTAATTTCTTGGCCTCCGCCCGCACGACCGACTTCTTGAGCTCGCCGATGGGCATCAAGCTGTGCCGCAAGGCGTCCTCAGTCACCCGGTACAGGAAGTAGGACTGGTCCTTGCTGCCGTCCAGCCCGGTCAACAATTGGCCGTCCTTAATTCGTGCGTAGTGTCCGGTGGCGATCATATCAGCCCCGTCAGCCAAAGCGGTTTCGAGAAAAAGTTTAAATTTAACTTCTTGATTACACATCACATCTGGGTTCGGTGTCCGCCCAGCTTGATACTCACCTACCATATAGTCAACAACTTTCTGGCGATATTCAGTCTCGAAATCGTAAAGCTTGAAGTCTATACCCAGCTGGACGGCCACTCTCTTGGCATCCTGGTAATCTTCTTTCCAGGGACAGGTGAAACCCGGCAGATCCTGGCTCCAGTTCTTCATATACACACCCGTGACTTCGTAGCCCTGCTGCTTGAGCAGAGCAGCGGTCAACGACGAATCAACGCCGCCAGACATACCGACATAGACAATTTTTGACATAACCTCCTTATTTTAGCAAATTCTCAGCTCCGACGCTTACTTCGGTTTCTTGGCATCTTCTCTGTCACGAGTATTTTCGAGACGCTTGCGAAGCGTGTACAGCTCGTGGCGACGCCCAACCCAGAAAGCTGCGAAGATCAGTGGCAGCATGGCCACAGCCGGCCACCAGAGTACTTTGACCTGAATGACCGAGGTAGCACCACCATTCTTGGCATTATTCTGTCCAGCACCAGTGGCAACGGCGACTAGTTGCAGGAAGGCCGTACCACCGTTTTTGTCGGTCGCTTTGACTATGACTTTGTATATACCGGCGGACTTGTAGGTATGTTTTATGGTAAAGGTGCCCTGGTTCGACTGGCTAATGAGGTCTGTAGGCGTCCCATCGCCCCAATCAACACTGATGGCATACGGGCCAGTTCCGCCGCTTAATATCACCGGCCAATCAAGGACGGTCCCTGGTGGCGCACCACGCTCAGCAAAATTACTCGTCAGCTGGACATGCGTACCGAATTGCAGGAACTGCGCGTCATTAAACGTCACACGCACGACGTTTGAGTCTGGCCCTGCCTGGTCCAAAGCATCATACACCCGGGCCACCAGGTCATTCTCGCCGCTGAACAGGTCAATCTGGATGGAATAGCTGCCATTGGCGCAATAGGTCGAGCCAACGAAGATATTATTAGCGAAAAGCTTTACCAACAACCCCGTTGGACAGAGGCCGCTGACCGTGATTGGCAAGGCTGTGAAGACGGCGCCATTGCCCGGCGTAACGATGGTCGCGCCGCGTGTTGGCGCAGCAGTTGAAATCTCACCCTGCAAACCAATTGATCCCGAGGACGTTTGATCTGGAAACTGAGGCCCCGCATGCACCGGACTGACCAGCCCAACCAGCAAGCAGATAACGAGCACACCAACGGCAATCCCCCGCCCCATCCACCATCGAACCGTTTTCATCATATATATAAGCATAACCGCTCACCCCCAAACCACAAAGACCCCACGTTCTAATCTAGACATCTCTAGGATATACGACTGGCTTGAGCGACCTCTGGCTGAGTGCAGTTTGGGATAAACCCCGAGCACCGCAGCGCAGCGTACTACAGGTACGTGAGCAGCGGAGCGCAGAGGTTTGCCCAAAATGTGCCAGCCAGAGGTAGCTGGCTAGCGACGGCTAGCGCGTCGCAGAATGTGCTTATTATATTTCTTAATCAACCGTGGCAACCCAAAGATCAAGAAAACAATCAGCAGTACGATGAGAATGAAGATCAAAATAACAGAGAACGGTATGACGTAGAAGGTAGTACTGGCACTGAGCAACTGACCACCACTGCCATAGCCGAAATTTCCCTCTAACTTATACTGGCCGAATGACGTAATACCAGTCAGGGTCACGCCAAACTTGCGAATACTATCAGGCAAGACATTGCCAGCCGGCGAGGTGTTATTGATCTCGTAGGTTCCGATGATTTTGCCACTGTGGTTCTTGAGTAAAATCTTGCCGAACGGTGCTTCCTGGATGTTACCTTTGTTCTGCAAACGAACCAATGCGGTTAGGTCCTTGGTCGTCGTGAAGAAACTGCTGGCCACATTGCTATGACGGACGTCAAAACTAGCGATACTGAGCTGCTCTTTGAGGTCACCAGGCACTTTGACTAAGATGAGTGAACCAACGCTGCCTGCGAGGCTGACGTTTTGACCAGGGCTGATCGTCGTACTGGAAGGTGCGAAGCGAATAGCGCCGTAGTAGCCACCGCCTGCCGCACTCAGGGGGATGTTAATAGTGATAGGGATGGTTTTCTCTTGCCCCGGAGTCAAGGTGAAGTTACTGACCGGCCCGACATAGCGCTTCAGACTGTGACTGGCTGCAAACTGGGTTGGATCAAGAATAATAGCCGGATCACCACTCTCATTCGGATTGGCCGTGAAGTCGTTCACCACAGTTTGCAGCGTTGCTGTCGACGACGTGATGTTGGTGACATTGATATTCACAACCTGAGTCTTACCAGGTGAAATCGTCAGGTCAGTTCTGACCGGGGAGATTCTGAGGCCATTACCGCCAGTGGACGCTGCACTAGCAAACTGCGCACCACTGATAAGCACCAGCACTGCCGATACGAGCGTGAGCAATGGGAGCCGAATTTTGGGCCGCATCATCTATGTTTTTCCATCTCTTCCTATGCCACTAATACTAGCAAACCGCCCGCGCTTCAACAAGCTTAGAACTTCGCTAGACATATATACGTCATGGTGCTGACATAGATGCCCGGTGCTTGCCCGAGTGGCCGGTTGACGATGTAGCTCGCCGTGAACAGCCGTAGATCGTCAGGGACAGCGTTCGTGACCACAATATCACCAGTGACAAAGCGATAGAGATTGGCTTGGTTGTATAAAGCCGTGGGAGCCGCCACACCGGGCCCGCTGGGCTCATTACCGACAGCCGGGGTGGTATTCGCCCGTAAATTGAAGCCGAATTGGGCAACACCAGGTCGCGAAACATCGGCCACGCCCAGAGCTGCGATGGCATTTATACCGCTTGCCAAGGTCGTACCCGCAACAGTCACGTTGTAACCCGACCCGGAATTGGTAGCGATCAACATCTGGGACGAGGCCCGACTGGCCTGCGTAGCCGGTAACTGGCCGAAGTCGATATAGTCACCGATGGCGTTGGCACAGTTGAGGCCAGTAATAGTAATACCAGTACAAAAGATAAGGTAGGGCGGCACTTCGGCGGTAATGACGATGGTATTAAGAATGGCAATGGCGATACCACCATAATCACTGGCTGATCCTGAGGCGTTGTTTGTGGCATAGGTTTGGACTCGAGCATAGTATGAGCCAGGGTTTGTGGGGTTAACTACCCCTGTAAAGTGATAACTTACGGGTCCAATAGCAGCTCCTGCGACAGTACGGCTCAAGATGAGCTGATTGGCGGTCGTCGCAGGATCTATGATGAAACCAGTCTCACCGGCCTGATTAGCGAGTACGGCCGCGCTGACATCGAAGCCAATCGGTACCGTACAAGGGTCATTCGGTAGTGGGTCGTTGGAACAAAACTGGACCACAATCGAACCCAGTGGACCAGCGGTGGCGAGATCAAAGCTGAGCAAATAGTCAGCCGTGACACCGACATCGGCATTACTCAGCTGCAGTTTGCGGGTACCTAGTTGCGCTCCATAGGCCGAAGGGATAATCAAACGACCCAAACTAATAGCCAGTACGACTAGCAAGCCTATCGCCAGCAGTCTGTCTCTAGGCGATAGGCGCGACGAGCGGCTCATTCATTCCCAGTCCTAGAATGTGCCAGTGGCAATCATGCTTAAGTTGGCGGTGTAAATACCGGCCGGGGTGGTCAAGGCTGAAGTAGCGGCGAAGATATACTGATTGTCGGCCCGGTAGACTGGGCTCGCAGTGCTAGCAACTGTACTACCATAGGTACTCGTGATGTTATTCCCTGCAGTGGTGTTATCCATTCCGTAGTATACCGGTGGTGCTAAGGCGGTGTGGGTCGTGTCATTGTAGTTCAGCGTGGGTGTTAGGCTACCAATCGTACCAATACCACCAGCACCAGTTGTACCAATACCACTCGTTGGGGTGTAGGTGTCAGCGTAAAGGCCGAAGCCAGCAGTTCCGGCAACGAGATTAGATGTTCCGGTAGCACCAGCATTTATGGCTGGGATGGCACAGGTGGTGCCACTGTCAGCACTCAAACCACCACAGGTTAGATTGCCATTGCGCATTTTGATGACTGCACCATTGGTGGCATTGGTCGATAATTGCGTCCATATACTACCCGTATCCACCTGATTGGACGTCAATATCGGCGTCGGTGAGCCATGACCGAGCGTCAAGGCCGGCAAATTAGAGGCTACAGTCGGGTCACTACAGTCATTGTTGGTGATCCAGGTCGCAGGATCAGCTTTAGTCACACAGAATGTCAACTGTTCCTGAACGCGAGCGGTGATAGTGATGACGTTGGTCGTGCTCATGGCGATGCCACCATAGTCGACAAAGTTACCAATGCTGGTGGCACTGGCGTAGGTACCCCAAGTCGTGTTGGTATAAGTGTACATACGAGCATAGAACGTGCCGACGGTGCTGGTGTTGGTGATAGCATTGAGCTCGAATTTCTGATTACTCGATGCCTGGATATCGTGTCCGCTGACGCCGTCATCGGCTAGTTTGACACGACCGGCAGCGTTGGTTACGGTCCAGTTGTTCGCTGCAACACCCACTTGACCAGTGCTCGTCGTGTTCGTCAGCGTTGCGCCGACAGCAGTAAATGATGTCGGGGTCGTGCAAGTGTCGTTAATAATCGGGTCCTCGCTACAAAAGTCGATAACCATACTGGAGGTTTGGGCTGTGGCCGTGAATGCAACCCGATAGGTCACATTGAGTCCACTACCGACGCCAGATGTAATTGAACCGCCGCTGGCCGTCGAATCGCTAATGGTAATACTGCGTGTTGATAGCTGAGCAGCTGCGGCCCGACCTGGCTGTAACAGAGGTAGTCCAGCGAAGAACAGCAATGCTGCCATCATCGTATACAGGACTCTTCGTACTGCCCGAATGTTGTTCGTGAGCGGTGTATTCATTTTTACTGTAGTGGTTTTTGTTTAGACTCTACCCGGCAATATTATCACGCTTGTGATTAGTCAACAAGTATTTTTAGCCTGTATGGTTAAAGTTATCCACAGCTTAGTATCGTCCAGTCGCGACGAGCACGTGATGGGTGACATAGGTTCCGCCCGGCGTGACGTTACTCACATTGAATATATATGAGACTGTGTAGCTGGTGGCACTCGTGCTGGCAGACGAGAACACTAAGGTATCACCCTTGAGGTATTTATAGAGGTTGGGGGTACTATAATCGGCTGAAACTTGTCCGAAACTAAAGGTATTGTCAGGGTTGTAAGCGGGATTCGCGCCGAAACTTGTCGGTACTGTATTGGCAACCAAGTTAATCCCGAACTGTTCCGAACCAACGCTAGAGGCTGTCGGCGTGGTCAAGCCTTGCATGGTGTAGCTATTGTTGGTTGGCGGATCGGAGGCATTTATGACTGTGTAGCCGTGGGCGAGGTAGGCCTTCACTGAGAACGTCGCGGTTGCGGTCTTGGTTGTCGTTGGTGTCAGTGTGCCCAGACTCACATTGGTATTGCTGACGTTAAACTCAATATAGGGCGTGCGATCGGTGTTAAAGCCACCTTGGGCTTGAAAATTAGCGCTACTGGTATTGCCGACCGTGACTTCACCCGCCGATTGTTTAGAACAAAAATTGGTCGAACAGGCGTTCAATTCTCCGCCGCTACCAAAGAAAACTTCGTTGAGTTGATAATTATTCGACGATGTCTGAGCCGCCAGAGCCATGGCCGGAGCCAACAGCAAGGCGAACAGGGCGAATAAGCTACTTTTTATTGTTTGTTTCCAGCGTGTCACGATATATGTATCATGCTGCAAACAGGTCGAAAAAGCAACGCTGGGAGCAGATGGAATACCGGCTCTGGACCGGGAACGGGGAGCAGGGCGAGCTTCGACCATCTGAATGCCTCATCGTCGGTTAGCTATCTCTGACGCCGAGTTTCTAGTATCATAGTGGTACTAGGGTAAGCATAAGGTTTTAGACATGGATGAACCAAAGCCGGCTGCGCCGGATATCGACGCCGAGGTTAGTGCTGATTCGCTCGAGTCACCTGATACTGCAACGACTGAGTTGACAAGCACCGACGCCACCAGTGGTAGTGTGGGGGACGGTAAATCTGAGTCGGGCAAGAAAGCGTCGGGTGGGCTGAAGCAGAAATTGCGCCAATTCAACCTCTACCTCCTGCTGTTTATCTTCATACTGATCATCGGTGGTCTCATTATTACGATAGCCTATTTCCAAAGCCAAAAAGCCTCCACCAGCAGCACTTTGAAAACGCAGAGCTTGACCCAACAAACACTCAAACAAGTGGCCAGCAGTGATGCCACGGTTGGCAATGCCCAGCAAGTCTTGAATGTCGAATCCAGCGCTGTCTTTGCCGGTAAGGTGCTGGTGCGGGAAGACCTAGAGGTGGCAGGCAACTTACAGATTGGCGGTACCGTCGCACTGACCGATTTGACCGTTTCTGGCGCGACCGCTGTCGGACAGTTGTCCGTCAGCAAAGACCTAGCGCTGACCGGTAATGCCGCGATCCAAGGTTCAGCCACAATTGCAAAAAGCTTACAAGTTAATGGTGCCGGTACGTTTAGTGGCCCATTATCGGCGCCACAGATCACCACCCCAAGTCTGCAATTAAACGGCGACCTCGTGCTTACCCACCATATTTTAGCCGGCGGCGCCAGCCCGGGCCGCAGCAATGGACCGGCACTCGGCAGTGGCGGTACAGCGACGGTGGGCGGCTCTGACACCAGCGGATCAGTCACAATCAACACTGGTAGTAGCCCCGCAGCCGGTTGCTTTATAACGGTTAGCTTTACCAGCAATTTTGCTTCGACGCCACGGGTGATTGTCACACCAGTCGGTTCAGCTGCGGGCAGTCTGGCCTACTACGTATCGCGTAATACCACCAGCTTCAGTATTTGTGACGCCACGGCACCGCCATCCGGCAGCTCCTTCGGCTTCGACTACTTCGTTGTCGACTAAATCCGGCTCACAATGACTAAATAACCCTCTCGCTATACGTCCAGGAAGACAATAACTTTATCGGCTTTGACGTGCATGATACCACCAGAGATCCGGATCTTCTGTTCGCCATTCTTGACGGTTCGCACCACCATTTCACAAGGGCTGAGCAATGAAATAAAATTATGGTGCCGGGGTAGGATGTCGAATGGACCAGTATCATTTTCGGCGCTCAAGCTAAAAGCCAGACCATCATAATACTCACGGAATGGTGAATAGACTTTCACCTCCATGTTGAGCGCACTTCCCTGCTTGGAGTCGCTAAAATCGGCGACTGCCTGCGCCTTCTCGGTTTCCTCTTTCGTTAGGGGCGCAGCAACATCACCGAGAACTTTTTTATCATCAACATTGGAGTCCATAATAGCGGCCTTAGACCACAATCTCTTCGATACTCTTCAAGGTCTCTTCCCGTGTGAAGAAGTCTCCGGGTACACCAGTGTGTTTGGTCATGACATTCATATTCTGGGTAAAGTTAGCAATCAGCTTTTTGGCTTTTGCATAATCAGCTCGGTCGGCCGGTGACAGCTCGTTCTCGCCGATGATAGCAATGATGCCCTTCAGGGATTCATATTTCTGCAGCAAAGCCTGGACTTGGACACTGAGCAGGTAATGACGATCCCCTACAACCTCTGGTGTCAGCAATGACGATGTGGTGATGTTCAGGTCAACAGCCGGTCGAATACCCTGCTCGGCGACTTTACGGGAAAGTACGATGATGGAATCCATTTCATGCTGAATGAATTGCACGGCGGGGTCGGAGATGTCATCGGCTGGGACATAAATCGTCTGAACCGAGGTAATCGAACCGTTTTCATTGGAACTCAAGCGGTCTTGCAGTACTTTGACATCAGAAAAGACTGTCGGCTCGTAGCCACCCTCGTTTGGTATCTGGTCCAGGATGGTAGACAGCTCGTTACGGGCTTGGATGTATCGAAACATGTTATCGGCGAAGAACAGGATATCTTTGTGGAGTTCATCACGAAAATACTCAGCTGCTGCCGTCGCAGAAATGCCGATGAGTGAACGTTGGACTGGATTTTCATTCATCTGCGCAAAGAACATGCAGGTGTTTTTGAGCAGGTCATTCTCTTTCAGCGTCATGTAGAGTTCGTGACCTTCACGGATACGCTCACCGATACCGGCGAAGAACGACAGACCACTCCCAGAGCGAGCAATGTTGTTAATGAGCTCCATGGTGAGCACCGTTTTACCGACACCGGCACCACCGATAATACCAATCTTACGACCCTTGACGAAGGGCGTGAAGAAATCCATAACCTTGATACCAGTTTCCAGAATTTCAGGTTTCGAGACTGAGAAGTCGGTACTGCGAGGCGGCAGCTTCAAAATATCTTTGCGCTTAACGTCGTCGCCGGTAATTGCTGGCTGACCATCAAGCGGGTCCCCGAGCGCATTCAGAATCCGGCCGATGGTAATTTCACCGAGCGGGATTTCAATTCCCTTATGGGTACGCTCCACCGGCATACCTTTGGTCAGACGCAAATCACTGCGTACGTTCAGACAGAAGGCGATCCCACCCGGCTCAAGGTGATCAACGAGTAGCTGGGTATCAAAACCATTCTGAACGGCCACTAATTCATTAACGCTCGGAGGATCATTGTCGAACTGTGCCCGAACAATCAAATCTTTGACGGTGGTAATAACGCCTGCCATTAGGTTGCCGCTCCCAGTTTGGCTTTTTTGATACCGTTAATGATCTCTTTGAGGCGCTCGTCCTTAATCCCACGCTTTGCCCGGTTGAAATCCAGGTGGAGGTCGGCTTTTGATTCATCAGCCCGTTGATGCGACGCACTCATGGCTCGGAAGCGTGAGGCATATTGAGCCAGTTTGGACTCCAGGATGAGCTGACTGATGGCAATTTGCATCATTGAGCGTTCAAGGTGGGCCGCCACGGTGTAGGTGGACGGTTCAAATATATAATTTTCGTCACTGATAATATCTTCTGGTTTGTCGGTGGTGTTCCCCCGCTCTTTGACCGCCATCGATAACTCAATCCGTTTGACATCCTGGACCATCAGCGAGATGTATTCTTGATAATACATTTTGGTAGTTTTATACTGCTGCACTTCACGAATAATCGGCGTAACATTGATATTTTGGTCCTTGGTTGGCAGCTTAAAGTACTTCTTATAGGTGATCCCACGCTGTGCGAGCTGAACCGCGCCGTGGTGACCAATAGTGATAATGTCATTTCGATCTTTGTCGTAGTCTTTGAGCATTAGCTGGACCAATTTCTGGTCAATATCACCACTAAAGCCTCCCTCGGCAGTGATGATAATCAATAACTCTTTGTCAATAATCGCTGCGTCATTCTTATCACGACCGAAACTGAATAAGGCATCAACGCGAAGCTGTGAATATATTTGCCATAACGCGTCGAAAAACTTAGTCGATTGCAGTACCTGGTTCTTGATTTGGGCGATACGCATGCTAGCAATGCCCTCGAAAACACTGGTCAGCTCAACCAGTGTGGCCATGGATACTTCATCTCGCTCGATTTCACTTGGGCGTTTCATGCTTTAGCCTCGGCAAGTTCTTTGTCCTTGGCTTCGGCCTTCTTGTCGTCCTTGTCCTTGGCCTTGTCACCATCAGCCTTGTCGTTTTTCTTGGTTGCTTCAACCTGAGCTTCAGGCGCAGCTTCGGCGGGTTTAGCCGCTGTTGGTGCACCCTTCATTTCCACCAAACATTTGGCTTTTAGCTCAGCCCGCACAGCATCATATTCCTCGTCCTTAGTGACTTTGACGGAATATTCTGCAACGTGCAATTTGAGTGCGTTCAGGTCAAGATCCTCGCCATCTGGTAGATTGAGCACGAGATCCAGCATCAATTGCTGTGACATCAGCGAAAACGTGTCCGATGGACTCTGGGTTAGAATCTCAAAGATACGTTTACCAGTATTTAGGGCTCGTTTGGCCTCGACAGCAAGCTCTGATCCGAAGTGCGAAAACTCTTCGGCTTGACGATAATCTGCCAGAATTTTCAATGTCTGAGCGGCCAATGCCTTCTGTCGCTTATTGTGGCCGGCACCCCCAGCTCGGGTCACGCTGAGGCCCATACTGACGGCGGGTCGGATACCAGAGCGGAAGGTCTGCATGTCGAGAATCCATTGCCCGTCGGTGATGGACATGATGTTGGTCGGCAGGAAGGCTGTGATATCACCACTGGCGGCATGCACCACCGGTACACAGGTCAAACAACTGCCATTGCGATCAAGCCGACCAGCCCGTTCAAGCAGACTGGAGTGGGCATAGAACATGTCTCCAGGATAAGAGTCCCGACCCGGGCTCACCCCGGATAACAGCGCCACTTCTCGGTAGGCATGGGCATGACTGGTCAAATCGTCATAAATAATAATCGTATCTTGATCACACTTTTGCCAGAGGTACTCAGCCATCGAGCAGGCCACATAGGGAGCGATGTAACTCATAATCAACGACTCGAACATGGTCGAGACCACGACGATAGCCTTCTCAATGCCACCATTCTCTTGCAAACGAGTCAGCAGGGTGTCAACATCGCTACGTCGCTTGGCAATCAGGCAATACACCACAATTTGATCAGTATTCTTCTGATTGATCGTCAATTGGGTAACCAACGTACTTTTACCAGACTTGCTGTCACCGAGTAGCGCCATGCGCTGGCCACGGACCATGGGAAATAGGGCGTCAATTGCCGTCACGCCACTCTCCAGCTGATCTTCGACCAAACGCCGTTCATACAATGAAGGCGCCACATTGAAGACTGGCCAGACCGCATCGGCTGCAATTGGTCCTTTGCCGTCCAGCGGATCGCCGGTAACTGATACAACTCGACCGATGAAATCTTTGCCGACTTTGGTCACCAGCTCTTGGTGCTGGAGCACGGCCATGAGACCAGTGCGCAGACTCTCAGAGCCAAGATGCAAGATGACGGTATAATCAGCTAGCACCTGGTGCACAAAGCCCTTACTGCCATCCTCGAACATTACCAGGGCGTGGACGGCAATCGGCTGAAGACCTCGGACCTTGACCAAGAACTTTTCAACCGCAATAACTTCACCAACTGGATTGCCAGCTTTAACCAACTTGTCGAAGTGTTGATTGCCCGTGCTCATGCCACTGGTTCCTTATCTGTCAACTTACTCATTAACAGATCACGCTTATCGAGGAAGTCCTGGCGCAAAGAAAAGTCAAAATATTGATTGGTGCTCCTGACAATACAACCAGCGCCTAGATTAGGCTGCAAGCCGATCGTCAGTAGTACCAAGGGGTGGATCTCGCGTCGTAACCAAGCCATTAACTTCTCGGTGAAAGCCGGGTTCGGGTCCGCGCTAAAACTGATATGAAGTAAGGGCGCCTGGGCTTTGACCAAAGCTAGTAATTCCTGCAATTGTTTGCGCTCCGCTGGCACTAAGAGATTGAGCTTATTGAGCTCAACCGTCTGTCCCAGCAATTGGCTCAAACTGGGTAATTGGGTAGCTGGCGCCTTGGTGCGGAGTTCAACTGCGAGGAGTTGATTATCGATTCCGTCCAACTCTCGCGCTAATCGACCAACGTCAACTGGCCCAACCACCAGGAGCGGTAGTCCAACAATATGTTTGGGTATACTTTTTTCATTAGGCGCCACTCTGGATATCCTCCAGAATTGCTTTTTTGTTGGCTTCCAGGTCCGCTAAGATGTATTCCAGCTGATCAGTCAAATCTATCTGGTCACCAATGGCTGCAAGGACGTAGTGATTCACAATATCAGTCATATTCTGCTCAAAACGGTCGATAAGGTGCTTCTTCTCAGCTTTCATTTCCTCTTGAACCTGTTGACCCATCATCTGGCGCTGTTCATCAATGGCGGTATTCGTCTTTTGGATTGATTCGATTGCCAATTGCTTGGCATCCATAATCGACTCTTCGTACTTATTGAACTCCTCCTGCAGCTTGCGCGTAATCTCGGTCTTCATGTACTCGTTGAGCTGAGATGTCGTCAGGCGCAAGTCTTGTTGCAGGAACATGGCATTTTCACCAATAATTTTTTCGAAGTGCAGCCGGCCACGATTGCGGAGTTCTTCACGGAACTCTTCATTGAAGACATGCTCAACATCTTCTTTGGCGGCTTGTTCAAGCGAATCCACCACCGGCTTTTGATTCGCCTTGGCAGCGCCACGACCGACGCGGACTGCCAGCCATACAAAGGCTATGCCTACGCTCGCCAGGGTCGCCAGGATTAATACTAACCACCAGATTGTCATGTTTGTTTACCCACCATAGTCATAGGAGTTCGAGTTTTGCCTTGTATTGCCTTGGTCTTCGAACGCCGATATTCCCTTATTCTTACGCGAATATGGCAAGTTTCAGCCTTCCGAGACTACCGTCCACAAAATGCTAAAGCTTCAGTAGTAAGTATACCGCAAATACACCGACAACAAAAATAATCAAACCGGCCACAACCGTTTGAATTAAGCTCTTGATAATCGACTTCTTGGACAGGGGGTTACGACCGACGGCGATCATGCCACTGCGCACGCCACCGTAGAGCATGATGCCAGTTACCATAGAGGTAATGAATAGCACCACGAGGCTGAGATAGATTTTGGCGGCCGTCACTGGCTTATTGGCGATAGCGACGGCAGCTTTGGCCAGAAATGATGGGACGTAATCGGCACTTTTCTGGAGTAATGGGTTATGAGCAATCGTCAAGACGACTGGGATGCGACCTACCGCCACCGTTGTAGTACGGCCCAGCGTGCTCTTCAGGGGCACCGAACCGATAACATTGGCATTGCCCGAGAAGATACCAGCAGCCTTACCGAGCACTTGGGTCTCTATTTCGCTGGCTTTCATGGCGACGCCGTCCAGGGCGGAAATGGTCACGTAATCGCCGACTTTAATTGGGCCGTTCTGATTACTCACCAGCACATTATACGTACCGGAGGTGGCCACCAAGACCTGTTGCTGCTTGATGTCTTGTGGTGTCAGGACAATGGTGGCGTTATTGGCCGGTACCACCACGCCAAGCATGTCCTTGATATTGCCATATTCAAGCGGGGCGACGCTGTTCTGAGCCTTATCTTTCAGTTTGACGATCATACCAATCTGGACATTGGCATCAGCGTTATAGCTCTGTGTAACGCCACTGGAGATATCTTGGGTGGCCGGGGCAGCCGTCGTACTGGGTTTGGTGGTTGTTTTGGCGGTGGCGGCTGAAGCCGATGCAGCACTGAGTAGTATGCTCAAGGCAATGCCAAACATGAGTAGTTGTCTAATCTGTGGTGTTGGTGTGCGCATACGTTCTATGCCCAGTATAGCGCTTTTGCTTACCAGCGTGCACTAGATGGCGAGGAGTTCGCCCAAGATCTTAACCACCTGGGTAATCTGGCTGGTCGTGGTTGCGCGGCCCAAGGTGAAACGGAGCGAGGCCTGAGCTTCGGCATCAGACAAACCAAGCGCCTTGAGGACATGCGATGCTTCCTCATCACTGGCGCTGCAAGCTGAACCTGCGGCGGCCATAATACCGGCTTCGTCAAGCTGGATGAGCAGCCGCTCATTATCCTGACCAGGAAATGTCAGGTGGACATTATTTGGCAGGCGCTGCTTGCGGGCGCCGTTGATGATAACCTTCGGCAGCTGCGCGTCAATCAGAGAGAAGAACTGTTGCTGCAGGATCTGGAGCCGCTTGGTCTCGTCATGCCGCATGGCTTGAGTACTGTCAAGGGCTTGACTGAAACCAATACTCGCAGCAACGTTTTCGGTACCGCTGCGCAAGCCGCGCTCCTGACCACCGCCATCGATAAGTGGCTGTAATTGCAAACCACCCTTCACATACAACGCACCACTTTGCTTGGGGCCATAGATTTTACCACCATTCAGTGTCATGAGATCGACACCAAGCCGAGAAACGTGGAGATCGAGATAATTGGCAGCTTGGCAGGCATCAGTATGCAGATACAGGGGTAGTTTGCCGACTCGTTGCTTACGCTTGTCGGCAATTATCCGGCTGATGTCGGCAATTGGCTGGATAGTACCGATTTCATTATTGGCGTACATGACGCTGACTAGCATGGTCTGATCGTCGATACTAGCAGCCAAGCTCTCGAGATCAATCATGCCATCAGGCTTCACTGCCACCTCGCGGCGATCATAGCGTCCAGCAGCAGCCAAGACTGATTCGTGCTCAATGCCACTGACCACGATATTGGCTTCCGGGATTTGCCGCATAACACCGTGAATTGCCAGATTGTTGGCTTCGCTGCCACCGGCGGTGAAAATAATTTCGCTGCGCCGTGCACCCAACCAATGGGCTACGGTAGCGCGAGCTGCTTCCAGGGCTTTTCGAACATCCAAAGCTGCCGAATAGGTGGCTGAGGGATTATAAAACTGCTGACTAAAGTAGGGCTGCATGGCCGCAAATACGGCGGGGTCGACCGGCGTTGCGGCCGCATGATCGAGATAGATTGCTGCTTGGTCTGTCATCTTAGGACTAGTATACGGTTTCTGGGCAAGGCCAGTTGCTGACCTAGGCGGCTTGCAAGCCTTGGTACAGCGGCGTCACTCGTTTTTCATAGAGACCAACCGCTTTGTACAGATTCACTGCTTCTTGAGGACTCAAGCGTTGATAGGTTTGATTATTCTGAATTTTCAGTACACCTGCACCTGGTCGTACTTCGTAACGAGTTGTTACAACTTGTGGTTTGCCTTGTTCATCAGTCCATTGCTCATGCCACACCCACGTGTGCTCATCGAGGCAGAAAAACTCCCGACTATGACCAGCTGGAATCGGTCCAAACAATTGACCGCCGATTTTAGCTTCTCGGCGGATGAGGTCACGGTAGTCACTGGTCTGACGCTGGGCCGTGCTGGAGCGTAATATTTTAGGCAGCAGCTGCATCGCGACGCTCCTCTCCTGGTGCTTGTGCTTTGTCGGCAAGATCAATTCCAAGTGCGCTACGAGTGTTAGCCCGCGCCTCTCGCAGCATGCGTTGTTGAGCTAAATCAACCGGTCTTAGCGTTTGAGCTGGGCTGGTGGCGATGTCTGGCACATTAGTCTGAGCGGGTACCATTTCAGCTGATTGCAAGGACAGCGGATTGTAGGTGTGGGGGCGGTCGTTCTCTAAATCATCAGCGATGACTAATTCTAGCTTGCGTAATTTATCTCGTGCCACTTCGGCAGCCAAATCTGAGACCTCGGGATTTGTCATTATCAGCTCCAGCTGGGTGCTATATCGTAGCCTGGCAATAAGCTGACGTCGCTCGTCACTTCCTATCAGCTTCTCACGGGACTGGCTAGATGAGCGTTGCTTATCGTTCACGTCGAAAACTCCTTGAATTAGATGCCAAAGAGGTTGCGAGCATTGCTAGTGGTCACGGCAGACATATGTTCGCGGTTTTCACCGCGAAGGTCGGCCACAAAATCAGCAATGTTCACCACCCGTTTTGGCTCATTGATAGTACCACGATAAGGGGTAGGTGTCAAGAAGGGGGCATCAGTTTCGAGTAGTAATTTTTGCAGCGGCACCGTCCTGTAGACTTCCAGTTGAGCTGGATCTTTAGCAAAGGTAGCGATACCGTTGACACCAATGTACAGCCCTCGCTCGATTGCTTTCGCGAGATTGACAGCGTTGTCGGTAAAGCTGTGTAACACACCACGTAAGCCAGCATAGCTATCGAAGATTGGCCAAAAGTCGTCGAAAGCATCACGAACGTGGAATATTAGAGGCAAATCATGCTTTTTAGCGAGCTCAAGTTGGAATATAAGCACTTGGATCTGGGCTGCTTTCGGCGAGTGGTTGTAGTAGAAATCGAAGCCGCATTCGCCAATAGCCACCACTTTGGGTTGTGTTACCAAAGCCGCGAATGCTGCTAATTGCTGAGCGTTGTCTACGTAGTTCTGGGCTTCGTGGGGATGCAGCCCAATACTGGCCCAGCAGTTTTCACGATTTTTCACGAATTCCACCGCCAATTCGCTATCGCGCAAATCACAGCCTACGCAGACTATGCCCATTACACCGTCAGCCACAGCGTTTTCGACCACGCTATCAGCGCTCAAATCCTGGGCTTTCGCCCATAATTCACGAGTTGTGCGTTCCCCCTCTTTCAGCCCGATTGATTGGATATGGCAGTGGGTATCGAACAGATCAGTCATGTCCGACTAGCCTTTGGCAGTGTGATCAACTTCTTGCTTGGGGAAGAGCGTGCCTTCAATCGGTCGGATGACGGCCTCACTGAAGACGGCTTGGATCCGAGCGGCGGTCGATGGCAGGAAGGGCTCCAACAAGGCAGCAATTTCCAGTAGAGCACTGACCTGGTAGGCCAAGACTTCGCGTAGGTGTTCGGCGTCACCGTCACCAACGAGGGTCCAGGGTTTTTCTTCGTCGATGTACTGATTGAGGCCACGCACTTGCTCCCAGACTTCGTCGAGCGCCCGATCAAATTTGCAGGCCGCAAGGGCTACTTCGTATTGGGCAATATCATGCTCAGCTGGCGGAATTTCACCAACCATGCCTTTAAGATATTTCTGAATCATGGCCGCAGTACGCTGCACGGCATTCCCAAGTTCATTGGCCAGTTCGTTATTGTAGGCGGCTTCAAATGTTTCCCAGGTGAAATCACCATCGCCATAGCTCGGGATGTGGCGTAAGAAGAAGTAACGGAAGGCATCCGGGCCATATTTGTCGATGACTTCGTCTGGTGAGACAGCATTGCCCAAGCTTTTACTCATTTTCTTAGCATCAACCGTCACATAGCCATGGACATACAACGTCTTGGGTAGAGGCAAATCAAGACCTATCAACATGGCCGGCCAAATAGCTGCATGAAAACGCAGTATTCCCTTTCCGACGACTTGAATTTGGGCAGGCCAGAAATCTTTAAAATCCTTGTGCTCAGGATAACCCAGCACAGTAATGTAATTCATCAGGGCCTCGAACCAGACGTACATCACCTGCTTCGGGTCGCCAGGTACCGGGATGCCCCAGTCAATTTTGTCTTTCGGACGGCTGATGCTGATGTCTTCCAGGCCGTCTTTCAACACCGACAGGATTTCATTACGTTTCGTTTCTGGGATCACGAGGAAGCGCTGTGACTGGACGGCATTGAGCACCGGCTCTGTGTATTTGCTCAGTTTGAAGAAGTAATTTTCCTCTTCGATTTTCTCATAAGGCCGATTGTGGTCAGGGCAAACACCTTTATTGTCCTTGACGACTTTGTCGCTAAAAAACTCTTCGTCGCCGGTACAATACCAGCCGACATATTTGTCCTTGTAAATGTCTTTTTTGAGCGCTTCCCAGATCAGTTTGGCGCGCTGTTCATGGCCTTCGTCAGTCGTTCGTATGAAACGATCATTGCTAATTTCTAATTTTTTCGCCAGTTTGCTGAATCGAGCACTCATCTTGTCAGCCAGCTCCATTGGTTTGAGCTTGAGTTCGGCGGCTTTCTCGGCGATCTTGCCACCATGCTCGTCAGTACCAATGCTAAAAATGACATTCTCACCCAGTTGGCGAGCTCGACGTGCCAAGACATCAGCCATCAGGAATTCCATGGCATGACCGAGATGCGGTTCGCCATTTACATAGGGAATAGATGTCGTCACATAGTAATAACTCATTGTTCTAGTCTACCTGCTAATCTGTTATAAAAGAAATCTGGCAGCTATAATTTTTGGTTCAGACATAGCTAAACCAGCTATCTTGTAATCAAGAACTAGGGTCTATTTAACTGTCACGATGCCTTGGGTGGTCGGTTTGGTGTAATCGCTATAGCCCCAGGAACCAGTCTTAGTGAAGGTGTAGGAATAGGTCGCGTCAGGCGCAATAACCGTTTTGCCAGAATAAAAGTTGGGCAATGAGCTATGAGTGGGGTACGGATCAGCACCGATACTATGCGGGCTAGCAGTCTGGTTATGCCAGCTTACCATAGTGCCATTGGTGACAGACAGAGTAGCCGGTACAAAGCCGTTGTCGGTGATGTTCACAACAATAGTTGGTGTCGAATGAGGAAGTGCTGGTGGAGGCGTATCGATGCGTAAAAAAGTCCTACTCACTACGATCACAATCACCACAAACAATAAAGCTGCTAGGGCAGCCATACGGCGCGGATGTTTTATATTTTTACCCATACGTGGTGTATCTCCCTGCTCCATTACTGATCCCTCAACGAAGTGTTCGGAATAATTTCTTTTGGTGCAGTGCCGTGGCTCCAGAGTAGCTGAGCGATTGCTGATCCACTGTCCTCATAATAGTCCATCTGAACATCATACGTGACGCCGCCAACCAGGGCGATGGTGCCGCTATTCAACGTAGCTTTGTGGTTCGTCCAATCATTGACCAGTTGCTGGCCATTCACCCACAAACGGACACCATCATCAGTGTTGGTGTAGAACGTATAGGTGTCGGTAGCCTGAGCCTTAACTTTGCCACTCCAATGGACCGAGAATTTATCTGAGTTCAGACGGGTATCTGGCGCACTCGTGCCCCAATCGAAATTAAGCGTATCGTCAATTCGAGTCAGAGCAACTGGACCGCTCAGATCAATCGAATTGTAATAGTTAGCTGAGATACCATACGAGTTATTGACTAGCACTGTGCTCGGTATGACTGCCTGTACAATTGATGGACCACTCCATGAGAGCTGGGCGACAGCATTGCCGGTATTTTCATAGTATTCCATACGTATGTTGTACTTGACACCAGCATTCATGGTTATAGTTTGGCTATCTTGCTTACTGCTATGGTCTTGCCAATTATCAATAAGCAATTGATCATCTACCCACAAACGAACACCATCGTCAGACTGAGTGTATAAGGTATAGGTGCCGGTGGTCGGCGCGGTAATACGTCCAGTCCAGCGAGCGCTAAAATGATCGGCGCTTATACCAGCCAGCGGCGCACTACTACCCCAGTTAAAGTTCACGCTGCTATCGTTACGAACGAGACCAGCGCCACTTAAGGTCTGATTGTTGAAGTAGGTACCCTTCAGCCCAGCAACTAAGCCGTTACTGGCTGGGGGAGTTGTGACAGCGGCTTTAGCGGCATTACTTGTATTATTACTAGCATCATAGGCCTTTACAGCATAGGTATATGTCACACCAGGCTGAGCGGTCGCGTCACCAAAGCTGGTGGTAGCTGATTTGCTTATCTCAGCGCCGTTTCGACTGACTTTGTAGCCCGCGACAGCGACGTTATCGGTCGAAGCCGACCAAGCCAAATCAACCTGGTTTGATGATACGGCAACTGCCGAAACATTAGACGGCGTAGTCGGTGCGGTAGTATCGGATTGTTGTGGCGTCGTAACGGTGGCTGCTACGGACGCAGCACTAACATTCGAGGCAGCATCGAAGGCTACAATGACGTAGCTGTAGGCAGTGTTCGGCAGTACGGTATTGTCGGTGTAACCAGTGGTGGTAACGGTTGCCAACGTCACACCATTACGCTGTACGTAGTAACCGGCGACACCGACATTATCGGTACTCGGCTGCCAGGAGATATCGACCTGCGTGGCAGTATTTGCAATAGCGCTGACAGCGCTCGGCGTTGTAGGAGCGGTGGTATCGGCCGGTTTCAACGTTGTCGCCGTTAATGCCGCACTGACTGCTGAGGTATTGCCAGCTGCGTCATATGCCGCCACGGTGTAGGCATAGGCAGTCGTTGCAGACAGCCCGGTATCAGTAATCGAAGTTGTGGCCGTGTTTTGGATCAATACACCATTACGATAGAAGTGATAGCCCGTGACAGCGACATTATCAGTAGAGGCGTTCCAAGCTACCGTAACACTGCTCGCAGTTTGGCTTGGTGATGATAGTCCCGCAGGCACACTTGGTGCGGTGGTGTCTGGTGGGGCCGGTGTCGTGACACTGGCGGTATTGGAAGCCGCGCTGGTATTGCCAGCCGCGTCAAAGGCCTTAACGCTATAGCTATAAGCCGTCGAAGCGATGACTGAGGTGTCAGCGTAACTGCTAACGGCGTTAACTGATGTTAGGAGTATTCCTTGACGATAAATACGGTAGCCGGTCACGCCGACATTGTCGGTTGATGCCGTCCAACTTAGATTGACTTGCTGTGACCTCGTAGCGGTGGCAGTTAAGGAACCTGGAGCGGTAGGAGCGGTTGTATCAACAGGTGTCGGTGTGGTGACACTGGCGGTATTGGAAGCACTACTGATATTACTGGCTGCGTCGAGAGCTTTGACGGTGTATGTATAGCTGGTTGATGAAGCAACCGTGCTGTCAGCGTAGGTAGTGCTCGTGCCGACGGTCCCGATCAATGTACCGCTCCGATAAATCTGGTATCCGGTGACGCCGACATTGTCAGTGGAAGCAGCCCAGCTAAGATTGACGAGAAGTGGCGTTGGCGCAACTGCGCTAAGACCTGTCGGGGCCGTGGGTGGCTGCGTATCATTTGTTGGCGGTTGTACCGGATTCACAAAGGCCGAATTTTGGGCCCAGTTCGTGTTGAAGGAGTCCTGCTCCGTCTGGTCTTTGAGGCCGTTAAAGTCGTACTGGGTGCGGCTGTCATGGGAACCGATACTATCCCAAACAGTCCAGAGTTTGATCCGTGGATAGGTATTAGCTTTTAGGGCATTGCCGCCATCAACGTACTGTTGGTACGTCTTGCTTTGAGTTTTGGCCCACGATCCCCACTCGCCAATACCCCAAGGGTGGTTGGTGAAGTCATGGGTTGCGTCGGAATTAGTAGTTAACCAGTTATAAAAGTAATCGGTACCGCTCTTAAAGGTCTCGTTATCCGAGTAATAGTGATCCCACATAACCCAGTCGACAAGATTATTACCGGGCCAGAGCTCTTTTTGCATGCAGGCCCACTGAGGCCCACTCATGTAGATAATGCCCCAATCGACATTGGTAACACCTTGGTTGGTGAATTGTTGGCGGACGTTGGCCCACATCGCTCGGTACTGTGCTGGTGTGCCAGTGGTACCAACGTAGGCAAAGGTTGAGGGACAACCGGCAGCTCCGCCGGAAACATCATTGTTCGGTTCGTGCCATAAAGCGAAAAGAATCTTCTTGGGCGCAACGGCCTTAATGCTCTTCGCCATTGCGATGATGTTGTTATTGACGGTCTGATTCGAGCCATCAGCGCTCGCCCAGTCAGTAGACGGCTTGTAGTTGAGCAGCAGGTAGGTGTTTGGTCGATTGATATAGTACAGCTCATCAGGAGTCAGAGTAGCTGGAGCTTTGGAGAAGTCGTGAGCAAAGTCAACCTGGCTACCAGTACGCGTTTCATATTCTGTGATCCTGGTCTTCAATCCACCGGTTGCTACGGGATAGCTATTTGGTGAAGTGCCCTGCCATGGGCGGCAAGGGTTAACCAGCAAGGCGTCAGGAGTGCAAGTTGTTGCGGCATGGCTTCCCTTTAATAACGCGTAGCCGCCGATACCGACAACTATAAAAACTACGAGCAATAGCAGAATCTGCTGTGGCTGTTTTGAGCTCATAGTAACTTTGGCGCTTTTCACAACGTGTCCCGACGTTCTGTATCAATTTTGGATTTATTTGTCGCGGCGAAACCAGCATCACGGTAATGGTTATACTTTAGCACGTGCTTACTGCTACGCAAGCTTTTTTTACAACTTTATTTCTGCAAACGTTATCTAGAACTTTAGTACATATGGTGGGGCTGGAGGGACTCGAACCCCCGACTTCGGCAATGTGAATGCCGCGCTCTAGCCAGCTGAGCTACAACCCCTCACCTCTAACTGCAACAAATTATAGCACTGGCTGTCTGAATTACAGATGATGTGCCGTCAGCTGGAATTCAGAGGGGTCGGTCGACGTAATCTTGGCAAAAGCGTTCAAAAACGGCGTTGGTCCAGCCGAAACCAGTTTGGGAAGGATAGACACCCTTGACTGGTGGCTTTTCGGGATTCACGACATTATATTTCTCGAGGAAGACATGCTCGGTATTGAACCATTGCAAGTTGGTCTTCAGCCATTTGGTGGCGATGCGACGAGCATCGGCGTGGTAGCCGTAGCGCTCCAGAGCTTTGACGACGATGAAATGCAAAGGCGCCCAGCCATTGGGATATGCCCATTGTGTTGGCATACTGCCGAAGACGAATTGGCCGAGCGGTAAGGCATCTGTCGTCGCCAAACCACCCTTGTTTTCGAAGCGTCGGAGAGCCTTGACTAAGGCGGCAGCTTGTTTGTCATCCACCATACCGGCCCACATCGGATAATAGGCGGCTAAGCTCGAGATATTCCCGCGCTTTTTCTTGACATAATTGTAGTCGTAATACAGGCCGCGAATACGATCCCACATCAATTCGTTCATGGTCTTCTTGCGCACTTCGGCGGCGTCTTCCCATTTGCCAGCTTCGCGCTTATCATCGAGGATGCGAGCTGCACGGGCGAAGTCCATTTCGTACTTGTAGAGTAAGGCATTGAGGTCCACCGGTAAGAAATTCAAAGCTTTGCGATCGAAGCGTGGCGTCATGTCCCAGCCACTTTCGGCCTCGGCCAGATCGTGCAAGTAGTTAATGTCATAGTAACGGCTGAGCCCGCGGAAAACCTGGCGCTCATTGGGCTTTTTCTGACCCAACCACACCGTCGCGTACTCCTTCTTGGCTATCTCAATCGCTGCCTTCAACCACTGTTTGTCCAAATCGTATTGCTGGTAAAGGTCAAAAATAAAGCTCGTCAAGAAGGGTGGTTGGGAACGACCCATCAGATAAGTGCGCGAAGCGTTTGGGATGACTTTGAAGCGTTCGAATAAGGCAAAAAGGTCTTCCAAAATGCCGCTGACCAGTTCCTGGTGTTCGGCATCGAGCAAACCCTGGATCATGAAGTAACTATCCCAGTAATACAGCTCATTGTAGTCAAAGCCCGTTTTAGCACGGTAAGATGGCACCAGATAGGGCTTGGGCAGCCCCAGGAGGCTCTCATCATCTTTGGGGTGGAAACGTTCGACTTTGGGCCAATACGCAGCGATATAAGCCCGAGCAGCTTCGACATCATGCGTTGTCAATGCTTTGTCGGGACGAAACGACAGCTGCAAGGCGTTGCTCAGCAGATCTTTAGCCTTATCGAATGTAGTCATGCTCCTAGATTAGCGGCCCCAGGAGGCCGGGTCAAGGAAAACGACAAGTCGATAGCCAGATATTAGTTCAAGCCTGCGAGATCGTTGTCCAGCTGATTACTATCAGCGCTGTTGGCGGTTGTTGGATCGTTGGCGTTGAGAATCTGTTGAGCAGTAGTGAGGTCACTAGCTTTGGCGACATCTGGTGCTGTGCTGACAGTGCTGGCCTTCGTCGAGCTACTGGCTGGCGCACTACTAAGCGATGCAATTTTAGTGTGGTTAGAAGCAACGCGCAGGCCGATGACGGCTACTATGCCCAAAAAACCTACAATCAGTACTAATTCAATGACTGAAAAACCTTGTTGTGAATGTCGAGCTTTCATTAGTTTGTACCTTCCGTCTTGCTAGTCTCTGGCGTCACGACCGATTTTACACCGACTATTAAGTTCTTAACTGATGTACGGTAATCTTTTAGAGCAGTTATTTCGCTCTTTAGATCAGCTTTGAACGACGTGGCAGCTCCAGCAGGATCAGTCCCGTCACATTTGAAGTCCGCTTTGTCGGCCTTGACGGCGTCGACAGCAGCCTGTGAAACGACCTTTTGAGCGTCGACAGCTGCAACGAGGGCATCATAGTTAGTCAGCGTGACACCTTTATTAGCGTAGAAAGTTTCGACTCGAGTCGCAATGCTGCTGAAGAGATCAAGCTGCTTCTGACCGCGCTCTGCGATACGACTCATCTTGTCGGTGATCGCGCTCTGACGCTTGTCACATATTTTTAACTTCACGCCTTGGAGGTGGTGGTCCCCGGTCTTTTCAGTTTCAGTTTGAGCTGCATCCCCGGTGCCGGACTTCTCAGTCTCAGTACTCGTCTCATGGCTGGTGGTGTTCGTACCCTCAGCGACTGTTGCCGTCGTGTGAGTTTCGGTTGTAGTTGAGCCGCTGTGTGAGCCGCTACCCGAGCCGCTAATGCCACCCTCGGCAAAGACTGGCGCACTCATAAGTATTGCTGACGCCATCGTTGCGGCTATCAGACTTAGATTTGATGTTTTTCGCATATGTGTTAATTTCCTTTCGTATTAATAAGCTTAAGCCTATTATCAGCAGTAGTCAACAGCGTAAACTAGACGCGAATGAGCTACGCGGTAGCACCCTGTAAAGCTTCACTAAAGAAAAGACCCCTCCGGAGAGGGGTCTCTGACTGCTAGAACGTAAGGTCTAGTAGCGCTGGCGATCGTTGCCACCGTGGTAACCACCGCCACCTCCGCCACCACCACCGCCGCCGAAGCTGCGGGGTCGCTCTTCACGAGGACGAGCCTCGTTGACCACGATAGCGCGGCCGTCGAGTTCTTTGCCATTCAGCTGATCAACAGCTGCCTTAGCTTCGTCGTCGTTGGACATTTCTACGAAACCGAAGCCCTTAGAGCGGTTGGTTTCGCGATCGAAAATGACGGTTGCTGAAACGACAGTACCCGCACTTGCGAAAAAGTCCTTTAGTTGGTCGTCCGTGGTATTCCAGGACAGTGAGCCAACAAATAGTTTGGTTGCCATACTTACTTCTTATCTCCTTACGTCTCCGAGGTAATCTGGCAAACCAGTTAGCTGCGCCTCTTGAACCTATGCTTTTAACTTAATTATCTAGAACCTAACAAACGTTATTAGCAGCTTTTCTAGTGGTGGCAGTATACCATTTTCCCTGTTCCACCACAAGGGGATTAATATTCCCTTAACAAGGGTCGTCCAACCTACTTATGCTTGCAAATCCATACAATAGGTCGATAATTCTACACTATTAAGGAGCACATTATGATTAAGGGTTTTGAATATGACGGTTCCGGTGTGGCTTTAGCCCTAACGGTTGAAGAGGCGTTGCCACGCGCAATGGACATGTTGCAAGGCTTAGAGCTTCGTGAGGGTACTATTTGTGTGGACGCGTTGGTCTGGGGCTTACAGGGTCGCATGGTAGGTGTCACTGCCGCTCAAGATACGCTGAGACACCTCAATGCAACCGGCGTGGTTGCTTTCACAGATGAGGGGAACGTGCGATACCCACCTCTCAGCTAAATATTCCGTAATTCACAGACAGAAGTGAGCTAAGTTCGCAAGGGTACCGAAACAAGTTCGGTATGACAGTATTGGGCTATTCTAAATTAGCCCACGAAGGTCAGGGCGTGGCCGATTTTGCCGGCGCGGCCGGCGCGGCCGATGCGGTGGACGTAGTCCTGGTAAGACTGTGGTTGGGTGTAGTTGATGACGTGGGTGATATCAGCAACGTCGATACCACGAGCGGCAACATCGGTGGCAACCAAGATTTTGGTCTTGCTGGCCTTGAAGCTGTCGAGGGCACGTTGGCGTTGACCTTGGGTCTTACCGCCGTGAATGGCGTCAGCTGAGAAACCACGTGCAATCAATTCATTGCTGAGTTTCTCAACGCTGCGTTGGGTTTCATCGAAAATGATGACTTTAGCGACTTCTTGCTTGATCAGGATGTCCTGTAATTTATCCAGCTTGTCGTAAGGTGACATGTAGCGCACGACGTCTTGGTTGACGTTTTCGCTACTTTCGCTGGTTTTAACAGAGACAGTTTGTGGATCATGCGAGAAAGTCTGGATCAAATTCTGGACTTTAGGCTCCATGGTAGCTGAGAAGAAGAATGACTGGCGATCAGCCGCCAAGCCCTTCAGGATGAAGCTGACATCGATGATGAAGCCCATGTCGAGCATGCGGTCGACCTCGTCGAGCACCACGAAGTTGAATTGCTCCAACTGTAGCGTGCCACGTTCCATGTGGTCCTTGATACGACCTGGAGTGCCGATGACAATTCGGGGGTTACTGCGCAGATCACGCAATTGCGGACCCATGCTGGTACCACCGATGAGTAATGCGCCACTGAGGCCACTGCCACGAGCGATACTGCGACATTCGTCTTCGATTTGCTGGGCCAATTCACGGGTTGGAGCGACGATCAACACCTTAGACGACGGTTGCGTCATCAAGGCATTTAAGATTGGCAGCGCGAAAGCGGCTGTCTTGCCGGTACCAGTACTGGCGATGCCGATGACATCTTTGCCAGCTAGGCCAAGTGGGATGGTCTGGTCCTGGATTGGTGACGGAATGGTGTAGCCTTTGGCTGCGATGTTGGCTTTTAGTAACGCGTCGACCTTGAAGTCGTCAAACGTGTGCACGGCATCGTAGACGGGCATATCTTGAACCGTCGCTTTGCGGACAAAGCGAGCTGGGTCAATGTATTCGCCACGGCGCTTGTTGCCGCCACTGCGACCGCCACCGCCGCTACGGCCACCACGACCACGGCTATTAGAAGATTTATAAACTGAATATTTGTATGAGGGCATAAAAAGAATCCTTCGCTGCTCTTACTAGATTTTATTAACTCGATTGCTAATGAAGTCGAGGTAATTATCTATGTACAGAACAAACCCGGATTCATCAAAACAATACTCATACATTAGCACGATATCCCACCAGTGTCAACGGTCGATCTTAAATTGCAGTTTTTGGAATATAATAATGTGCATGCCAATCAGTCCGTTTTCCAAATCAATTCGCCTTCTTCAGACATACACCAGAAACTCCGAACTTGGAACTAAGGAGATTAGAGTTGTGAGCGAAGTTATTACACGCCTTAAGGTTGAAGCGATGAGATATGCTGACGTGGTCAAACGCAACGATACGCTGCTCATCGCGGATGAAAAGCTTACGGTCATTAGGGAGACAATGACGGACGATAACGTTCAGAAACTGCTTACCGAACAAGCAAAATTGGATCCCGGGCTAGATAAATGGCTCAAGTCTGTTGGCGGAAAGATTTCTAAAGTCCAGTCTTCTGAACTGAGCACACATGATTTAGACACTCTGGACATCGAAGCAGATGAAAAAGCCAGTGTAATAATGCAACTCCACTCGGATACTGAAATGATTTACCACAATCTTTGGGCAGCAAAGACTAGGCTGAATCAATTTACTAAGTTTAAAAATTTTAATCCCAGCGGCGTGAGGGACGTAAGAAATCATCTGATTGAGCACACTGACAAAGCTAAATCTTACGCCTACATCTATTCGTTCGGAATTGCGACAAAAGGACCAGTTCTTAGGCCAGTTAAACCTGCAGAATCTAAAGCGCCACATGATCGAGGCCTTCAGACGAATGTTGAAGAGTTTACGAAAGCCTTAGAGAACGTTCTTAGCGGCTAAGCTCTTAGTCGCTGGCCAGATGCCAGAGCTGGCAGTGACGACAGACATAGGTTTTGAGTTTGGTGCCGTGTTGGTAGAGGGCGACGGTGGCTGCAGCCTGCGCCTGGCGTTCGGTGTCGAACGCCAGTTTGTCGGCGCAGGGTAATGCAGGTGAGGTGTCTTCGAGCATGGCCTAGGCGTCCGGTCCTTCTAGGAGCTCCTGGATAGGACCAAGATAATAGTCTTCCCACCCCTGTTCTATATCCTTGGATTCTTCATCGGGCACGCCACTATGGACCAACTCGACAAGAGTCTTATCGTGGTCAGTGCTGAACCTAAAACTAACTTTGGATGGCTGCTTCCAATTATGGCCACTATACCAATCTTGTTCTAGGAGTTGTTTGTCAACAACCTTGGTATTGACACCGTGTATGTCGCCACCCCACAGACTAAACTGATTGCCCACCTGAGCGGTCATTTTTGCTGGGCCACCGCCCCACTGGTCGATGATTTCTGGCTCAACAAAGGCGTGCCAAACCAGATCCAATGGGGCGGTCATGATGTATGTTTGTTTGATAGTTTTCATGAGCTACATTGCAGGATAGGTCTCGTAGACATCACAGCGGCCAGAGCCGTCGACAACTAAGGGGACCATCTGAGCGGCCTGGACGGCGTTGTCCATGCTGTCAGCCTTGATGACACTGTAGCCAGTAACATGCTCGCCGGATACATCGGTGACACCGCCTTTGCTGACGCTTTTGGAGTTGGAGCAAGGGTTGCCCGCATCAACGAGGTTGTCGCCACAGGCTTGCATCCATTCGCCCCAGGCTGCCATAACTTTGGCACCTTCTTCAGGGCTAGTTGGCATACCGCCACCATAATAAACGAGTAAGTAATTTGCCATCGATTTCTCCTTATTTAGTAATTAATAGCTCCATGTTCACCATACAGCCCAGCCAGCCTTCGGCGTGCGCTTGCACCGATTGCGGACTACCGAGGCGATCATGGACGAGCGTGAGTTTGGTACCTTCAGGCACCGGGTCGAGGAGGACGGTGACCGTGGAGGTATCTTCGGTCGGTGCACCTTCCCATTGCCAACTATAAACCAACTTGTGGGGAGGTTCGAGCTCCTGGAAGATACCATGCACTGTATCGGTTTTGCCATCATGGCTCATCGCAATTGTGTACGCTCCGCCGACTTTGGCTTCGCCCTCGGCTTTGGTGCTAAAACCCGTCGGTGCTGGTCGATGCCAAATACTGATTTTCTCTGGGTCGGTCCACAACTCCCATATTTCTTCAGGCGTCGCGCGAAAGACACGCGTGATGGTCAGACTGGTATCGCTGGTTTGTAGTGAAGGTTCCATTAGACTTCTCCATT
The DNA here is from genome assembly GCA_038230895.1 of Saccharimonadales bacterium (SeqCode). Taxonomy (GTDB): domain Bacteria; phylum Patescibacteriota; class Saccharimonadia; order Saccharimonadales; family UBA4665; genus JAJXTN01. The sequence continues at coordinate 104,720 of JBBRMJ010000001.1, forward strand.
TTTACGGGTAATAAACACTTCTAGGTCGTCAAGCTGCTGATTCCAGAATTTACGATGAGATTCAATCCATTCCTGAGCGTTGCTTAAGGTACTTGGCTCAAGACTAACTCGTTGCTCTCGACCGACTTTGCGACGGCTGATGAGTCCAGCCTGTTCCAGGACTTTGACGTGCTTGTGCAGTAGCGGCAAGCTCATATCGAGTGGCGTGGCCAGTTCAGTCATCGACCGCGGCCCGCTTTGCAACAAAGCTATAATGTCACGCCGCGGTTCACCAGCGAGCGCTCCAAAAATCTCATTTAGCAGATTTTTGTTAACCATGTGGTTAACTTTACACTCGCTGATTGTGTCTGTCAACATCTCATATAGCTGTAATATCCCAGAAATATGATATAGTTTATTTTCCATGAGCGAACTCAGTACCATCCGCAATAGCAGAGTATATTACACCACCGATCCCCGTGGCTTTGCCTGCATGGCGCTCGGTATTGAAGAGAAAATTAGCGACTATGCTGAGGCTGCCAATGTTCTGGCGAATAACGGTTACCATGTTGCTCTGTACCCTTGTGATAGCGACATACTGAAACAAGGTGATCCGGAGTTGCTCGGTATTCATAGTGATGCGGTTAAAGAACATTTTGGAAATCTGGCTGCCAATGTCGACGAGACGTTTTACTTCGGCTGCAGCCTCGGTGCTAGTATTGCCCTGCACTTGCAACGTCGTGATAAACGAGCAAAGCCGGGATTGTATGCCACAGCCGGTATTCGACTGTCACGCGCCGTATTTAAATCCGAAGGCTTTCGAGGTATGGACATTACTGCAGCATTTGAAAGCAGTATGGGCGTCAATCAAGGTGACGACGCCATCACTCTGGAAGCTGCAGAGGCACTACTTCAAGTGGCGTGGCAAGATTATGAAATGGATGTGGCTACCCCACCCCTCGCGAACTTTGCAGGCGCGCTTTTAGTCCTTGGAAAAGCCGATATGGCGATCGATTACGATGAAGCATTAAGCAGTATGCGAAGCTGGCGTGAGGTTGGCGTGCCGATACAGACCCTGACGCAGCCCAGCTCCGGTCATTTAGCGACCTTACGCACCGTTCGCAATAACTTCGGCAAGCTATTCGTGGCTTCACAAGATCCTGAAACTTATCGCACAGCATTTGGTGAATTTGAGCTCGAGCAGTGGGATACCTGCAGAGTTGTATAAATGAACTTGTTAAAGGTTAAACTTATGCTATTATATGAATATATTACGTTTGATGAGTCGAGGATAGCTATAATATGATTACATCTCGCGCCGCTGCCATTATTAAATCAAGCCTAGTAATCGTTCTCGTATGTAGCGCACTAGGTGGAGCCATTGCCAATAGTTCGGCTGCGACCATTGTCGTGCCAGTGCCAGCGCCGTCATTCACTAATAGTACGCAAACTGCAGCTGTCGTTGCCACCACTTTTGGCGTCATAGCGGGTAGCACCAATTATCCTGATCCAACACGTCCCGAGGAAATCAATGGCCGGGTCGTAACCAATCAACCACAAGCAGTGCGCGTCATTTCGTCACTTGGTGATAGTGGCTGGGTCGACACGACTATGGGTTGGAACTTCGCTAATCCCCTGAATATTGCCAGCGTCCACTTTGGTATGGGCATCAACGCGCGTGATCAGCAATTGTCACTTCGTATTTATTTGGCTCCGTCCGGTAGTGCACCAGACATTACTGATACCTATCCGCTTGCCACGACCGTAACCTACAATGCCCTCCCCGGCCAAGCCTCTGCCTATGTTATTGATGGTGGCGCATGCTCACAAGTTGCCCAAATTGGACAGCCAAACCGCCCTCTTAACACAATCAAACAAGTTATTGCCGACAATCCGAACATGTTTGTCCACATGGGTGACACCACCTATGTAGATACTTGGAAGAATATCACACAAGGCGTCGGTGACGATCCAGCGACTTACAGCAAGTTCGCTTTTGGCGCACGTTCGTTCTACGCCCAACCAGATATCAATGCTTTGTTTAGCAAAGTTCTTGCTCGCGTGGTACTCGACGATCACGATACCGGTCCTGACAATGACTATGCCACCAACGTCTATCCGTCGGCACGACAGGTGTACACCGATGCCTTCGCCACCAATTTCAATAACTCCCAATTTGATATCAATAGCCTGCTCGCCCCCGCGTCAGTCAATTACGACACTTTTTACCTCGGCAGCAAGACACAGGCTTGGGTACTCGACAACCGCCTCTGGGCCGACCATCCTGGCACTAAACCCAACGGTCAAACCTACGCCAGCCAGCTTGGGCTCTATCAACTGAATTGGCTGAGGAACACCTTGGCAGCCTCGACCAAACCGATCAAGATTATCTACTCCCCTCGTTCTTTCACGCAGAGCTACCAAGGCGGTGAGCAAAAAGATATCTTGGCCGTCATGAAAGCTTCGCTGGTGGCAAATCCTAACAGTCGCATCATCATCGTGAGTGGTGATACCCATGCTGCCGCTGTCTGGCAGATCAGTGATCCACGCATCCAAGAATACCTGAGCGGACCGCTGTTCAACACGACCAAGCACAGTGTTCATGCCCTCTCCACCTGGCAGATCAATGCCGGCTACGTGGCCCTCTACAATGACGATGGTGGCATTGATGGTCGCGCCCTCTACAACGTTTACAACCGCATCGCTGTCGACGAAGCCACTGGCAATCTAACCGTTAACATCGTTGCCGAAGACGGCACGGTTATCTACGGCCAAACCTTCACCGGTTTGTAAATCTTCCTCCAATAGAAATCAAAAGGGATTCAGAACAAATATTAGCAAGCGACGTCTTGGTCGAGTTTGCTTTGTCGGCTTTTGTACTGCATCAGTAGGCTGGGACCGCCAGTGAATTGGTGACCAGTGCAGTAGGTTTGAGCTTGTTTCGCGGAGGTCCATGTGGTCGCACCCCAGCTTGGCCAATTGTTCTGCCAGCTGCCGGTTATACTTTGCCATTGAGCGCTGGTGCTATAAACACCGACGGTCGTCGCGCCACTGGCCGATAACGCATCAAATTCACCCTGCAAACTTTTTTGATTCTGCACGCTGTCTTGATTCCAGGTGTTCGATGTCTCTACGTCTAACCACCACTTGCTACTGCTCAATGCTTGAGAGCTGGCATAACTTAGTGCGTCTCGAGCGGCGTTATAACCATAATTGTAGGCAGCGCAGTACACATCGCCGTTACAGCCCACCTGTGCTTGCGTGTAATAGCTGGAGGTTGAACTGGCGTTCAAGCCGGTATTAACATAGAGACTCAAGTCTGTGAAATGGCTTGCTTCGGCAGCTGCACAACTATTATGACCATAAACAATACCGTTTGTGACACCCACGATTCCAAAACTTACTGCAGGAATACTAGCGGAACAATTTGGATAACTAACATCGACGCCGGTACTACCCGTGGCATAGACACTTGAAGCGAGCGCTCCTTGTGTAAACAGCACTGATACAGCCGCAATAACTCCGATAAATGATAAGATTTTCTTCAATTTTTACTCCAAACTTTATACGTCTAGTATACATTGTTTGGTTCATATCCTTATCAACGCCGATAACAACCCCGTCATCCTAGGACGCGTCTACATAAAGATTTATACCATGAAAAAAGCCCAACCAAACGGTCGGGCACTTTTCTTGGTGGAGCTGGTGGGTACTGCCCCCACGTCCGCCGGTTTATCTTGGTTAGTCATCTACAGGCATAGTTCGTTTTGTTGTCTTGAGGAATGAGTATCGAAACGAACAAACATCTCATTCCAGCAATCCTGATCTTAGCAAATAGCTCAGATGGCACTACTTGAGCATCCAGAAATATAGCGCGCCTTTGCATTATCTGGCGTCACACGCGGCGCGGCGATAGTAATTAAACTAAAGCTGGTGCGAATGCCAAACGCTGTCCGAGGACTTTGTTCACTGCATCGCTAATAGAAGTTTTTGCATCTATTGTAGTTTGCCTATACGCTGACAAGCGACCTGCTGATCTAACCGATAAAGTCCAACGTCGAGCTTAAAATTCAGCCCCGTGAACTTATTATATCACTTTTACGCAAATTAAGCATTAGTTTTTTATAAGCCGAGGGGATGGTCGCAGGCGCCGAGTTTACCTGGGCGGCAGACAATGTGGTGCAAGTTTTGTAGGCCGGCGATGAGCTGCAACAAGTGATCTTCGCCGAGGCTGGCGTATTCTGGGCCAAAGCTACGGCGGATAATGGACGTCGCGGCTTCAGTAACTTGCATGCCGAGAGTGGTTGGCGCAGTGATGTGTTTGCGGCGATTCTGGGGATCGGGGCGAGCGTTCAGTAGTCCTTTAGCTTGTAATAATTTAATCTGGCGGCTGATGCTGGCTTCAGTTTGGCCGAGGCTATCAGCGATGGTTTTCTGCTGAACACGCGGGTTCCATTCCAGCACCATCAATATTTTGTACTGACTAACACCAATGCCTAGCTGTTCTTGTAGCACTTGGTCGGACTGCTTGCTCATCACAGAAGCCAGGTGTTCAACCAGATAGGCAAGATTGTTGGTGGGACCCATGACTACTACTGTAATCCGGGACTCTTAACACGTCAAGCGTTTGCCTGGTAGAGCTGATGCCACTCATCAAGGGATAAAGTTTGGGCGCGGCGCGCAGGATCGATACCGGCAGTTTCACAAATTGTTTTTATCGTGGTCTTGTCGAGTTGCAGTCCACCGCTCAGACTATTTAAGAGCGTCTTGCGGCGTTGGCTAAAGCCGGCTTTGACCAGCTGGAAGAAGCGTTTCGGTTCGACGTCATGGAACAGTAGAATTGGGCGTCGCTGCATGATCAAGACTTGGGAATCTACTTTCGGTGGGGGTGTGAATAGCTCTGCTGGCACGATATTGCCCACCTCGACCTGCCAATAGTACTGCGCCGTGACGCTGAGGATGGACATCGCTCCCGGCTCAGCAGCTACCCGCTCGGCAACTTCCTTTTGGACTAACAGCACGGCGACAGTCGGTGGATTCGCTGTCTCGCTTAACGTTCGAATCAAATTACTGGTGAGGTAATACGGGATGTTGGCTACTAATTTATAGCCGGTTGGCAACTGGGTGAAATCGAAGCGCAGAATATCCTCAATCACCACTGACAGGTTCTTCGCAGGCACACGCTGCGGCAATTGCTTGGCCAATATCTCATCAAACTCGACAGCGATGACCTGCTTCGCTTGTTCGACGAGAACTGACGTCAGCGTACCGAGACCTGGACCTATCTCCAGCACAGTATCGGTCGCGCTTATTTCAGCGCTGGCGGCAATGTCCTCCAACACTTGCTGATCATGGAGCCAGTGCTGTCCGAGTGATTTCTTCGGGGTAATCTCATTCATAAATGACTTTCATAGTATGGTGCAGTTTGTGATGAAATGCGAGCACCGGAATGAAGACGTACTGCAAGGTACGGCGTAATGAGGAGTGGAGGATTTCGCGCAAAATGTGCCGGACTATGGAAGTCATCATCACCAATTGTGGTAAGAAAGCCAGTGCGAATAAGCATTGGCCCAGCCGCCGTAACGTGAGGCGGCGTAGCCCGAGCACCAACGTAATTGCGTGACTGGGTTAGTTGCCCAGTCGGCACCGGCACTCGCCATTTTACTACCGGGGGTTGATTGGCAAAGACCGTAACCACCAGTCGAGGGCACAAAGCCGGCGTATGGCGGGCAGCCACCGTATTGGCCTTGGGCTTTTGTCGGGCACCAGCCGGATTCGTGGCTGACGATATAATCAACGGCGTTGTAATCGTTGGGGGAAATGCCCGCCAAGGCCATATCGCCCTTGATACCACTCAGTGAAGTACCGATGACCACAATTTCGGTGACAGCCGCTTGGGTGATAACAGTCTGAATCACCGTACGACCAACGACTTTGCCATTCTGTAACTCCACCTGATAGGTCGTGACTTTTTGGCCAGCTGAACCGACTTGGCGAACGGCGTTGGTGCCATAGGCCAGACTAGGATCTTGGATGGTTTGTATCGGCATGGGGATCATCTCGGCGACTGATTCAATCTTGGTGCCATGACGGACGATGAACACTTGTAAACCGGGACTGAGGGCTGTGCTGGGCGCGGGCATGACTTGGTCGTCTTTGGCGAGGGTAATACCCTTCTGCTTAATCATGGCGCCGACGGTTGCCGCATGCGTTCGTACTGCGAGTGGGGAACCATAGAGATTCAAATCTACCGGCACGGCACGGTTGATGATAACCTGCTCACCGATGCTGCCACTTGCTAAGAAATCTTGAGCAGGCGTGGTGGTAACGACATCCTCCGGGAACACCGAGCTGCCAGCCTGCTGAGCGATGGAACGTGGCGTGGTGGCGGCACTGTAGGTGAAACTTTTCTTGCTGCCATCGATAATTTCCACTGGTACGGCCCGGTAGATGTTGACACGAAAGGCATCTTGGTCGATCGCTGTATCGGCAGCCGGTTCAACAACATCACCTTGCCGCAGCTGGATATCGAGTTTCTTCAGTAGACGTCCGACCGTCATTTCTCGGGTCGGTACAGTCTGGCGGACATGGTCATGAGAAATAATAACAATCTTGGTATCTGGTACTACGGCTGAAGTACTGGTCTGGCGAACGAGGAAATATATAAGCCCTGTCAGCACGAGCAAACTGCCAATAGTGATAATCGGCACCGCGTAGGGATGTCGACTCATCAGTTTCGCCTGACGGATATGGCGTGGCATACGCACCCGGCGATAACGGGCAAGCCTGATCTGTAAATTTTGAAATTTTTTCTGCATACCTGGTACAGACTGAGTGAAGTCAGCCATGGGTAGCGCCCGCTCATCAAATCTGTTGTTCTATTGTACCAAACTCACCCTAGTCCAGCCAGCGGCCGAGGGCTGCCCGCAAGTCCGCCGTTGGTTGTGAGGCCCGCACTTCCTCGGCCGTCAGCCAGGCTAGATCGGTAATTTCAAAGGGCTGTGGTCGGAACGGCCGCTGGGCCGGTAACTTCGTTATGAACAGTTCGTAGGTGAAACGAAAGCCGTAGTCCGTGCCAGCGAACGTCCCAGTGGGTGCAAATGAGACAGCGGGCAAGTCTAAGCCTGTTTCTTCCAGTAGTTCGCGGCGGGCGGCCGTGAGGGCAGTTTCGCGGCGATGACGACCGCCACCCGGTAAGGCCCAGTCACGATTACTTAACCAACCTTTGGTGAACAGTATCTGGCCGCGGTGCATAACGATGATTCGGGTGCGTCGACTATTGTGGAGATAGAGCCAGGTTGCTGGCCAGGTGAGCCAAAACAGCACACGCCCCGTTGTTAACCAAACCGCGTTCATATTTTTTCCAACGGTGCGAAACTAATATTCAGTTTGCGGGCGCCCTTGCCTTTAAAATATATGACTGCCGTGTCACCCTCGATTTCCATAACTGTCCCCTCACCGAAGACCTGATGCCGGACACCATCACCCTCATTGAGCTCCGGGACGTAGCGTGGTTCGTTGCTCACTGGGATGCTCGGTGATGCGTTGCCCAGGCTGGTCTCAAATAAGCCAACACTGGGGCCAAAGTCCGAACCAACTGCCTGCGAATCGCCACCAATTTCCGACAGGAAGCGTGAGGGCGGATTGTGCTGCAGGCCACCGTATAGTAAGCGGCTTGAGGCGTGGATCAGATAGAGCTCCTGTCGAGCTCGAGTCATACCGACGTAACACAGCCGCCGCTCTTCTTCCATTTCGCTCTGATCGTATAATGCCCGAGAGTGGGGGAAGATTGATTCTTCGAGGCCAGTCATAAATACCACTGGGAATTCCAGCCCTTTGGCGGCGTGAAGGGTCATCAATGTCACCGCGTCACCATCGAAGTTGGCACTGTCCAGATCGCTGACCAGCGCCACTTCTTCGAGGAAACCAGCCAGACCAGCTTCCTGATACTCCTGCGCAACACTGAGCAGCTCCTTGACGTTTTCCTGGCGGGCTTCACCCTGGGGCGTGCCATCATTCAGAAAATGCAGATAATCGATGCGGCGCAGTAACGAGTCAATCAGTCCACTGACGCTGGCGTTGGCCATGACAAGGCGCAAGCTATCAAGGATGTCGCCGAGTTCACTGAGACTTTTGCGGGCTTTAGGCGTCAATTCGGCACAACTATCGGCCTCTCTGAGAGCCTGGGCCAAGGTGACCTCACGGCTAAACTGCCAGGCAAAGAAGTTCTGCAGCGACTTTGTTCCGACGCCGCGAGCCGGTATATTGACGATACGTTCAAAACTCACGCGGTCTTCGGGCTGAAAAATCAATCGCAGATAGGCCATCAGGTCTTTAATTTCCTTCCGGTCATAGAAACGCACCCCACCGACCACTCGATACGGGATACCATAATGCACAAAGGCTTCTTCGATGGAGCGACTCTGGGCATTAGTACGATACAGCACTGCGTAATCACGGTAATGGTGGTGACCGGTGTCCAGGCCATTGCGGATCCGCCGGATGATAGCCTCACCCTCAGCCCGTTCATTCCCGACTTGTAATAATTGCACGGGCAAACCATTGCCAGCGTCAGTCCAGAGCCGTTTGTCACTACGCTGAGCATTCTTGGTAATCACGGCGTGGGCCGCATCGAGGATATGCTTGGTACTGCGGTAGTTCTGCTCCAATTTGATGATGGTGCAATCTTTGTAATCTTTCTCAAAATTGAGGATGTTGCGGAAATCTGCTCCCCGCCAGCTGTAAATACTTTGCCAATCATCACCCACCACCGCAATATTCCGCAGCCCATTAGTTAACATGTTAACCAATTGGTACTGGGCAGCGTTGGTATCTTGATACTCATCGATCATGATGTATTTGAATTGCTCGCGCCACTTTTTGCGAATCTCCGGCTGGGACTTCAATAACTCGGCAGTTCGGTTGATCAGATCGTCAAAATCCAGCGCTGCCGCATCGTGTAAGGCTTTCTGGTAGAGGGGGAAGATCTGGGCAGCGGTTTTTTGCGCGGGGCTACTGGCATTACTGGCGTACTCGGCTGGACTGAGCATCTCATTCTTGGCACTGCTAATCAGCCCGGAAATAACCCGAGGTGGAAAGGCCTTCTCATCAATCATCAGCCGTTTACTCACCTGTTTTACGGCTGCCTGTCGATCGCTCTCATCGAAGATAACAAAACTGCGACTGATGCCGATGTGTTCGCCGTCCTGACGTAACAAACGCACGCAGATACCATGAAACGTACCCATATACGGCATAAAGCCACGATTGTCAGCATTGGCACCGAGGAGTTCAGCCACCCGCAGCCGCATCTCCTTGGCAGCCTTGTTAGTAAACGTGACGGCCAGGATATTGAAGGGCGTCGCCCGTTTGGTAGCAATCAGATAAGCAATGCGATGCGTCAGGGTTTTGGTTTTACCCGAACCCGCACCGGCCTGAATCAATAGCGGGCCTTCAGTGGTCTCGACGGCACGACGCTGCTCAGGATTGAGCCCAGTTAATAAGTCCTCTAACACCTTATTAGTCTAGCAAAAGCAGTCAGCCAAGTCTGTTGTAACTTAAATTTGGGCCAGGTGCTATAGCGGTTTAGATCGGGTTGCTGAAAGCGGGCTCGCCTAGTTAGAAAAGAAGTGCGTGATGGGCTTAACGCTGCCGACCTGTATGAGGCTGGCATCAAGGGCAATATCAACCCACGCCAGACCCAGCAGCAAGCTCAACAATATGCCCAGGACGACAAATCGTTTCGTGCGGCGCTGTTCCACGCTGTTAATTGGCAGGAAATACTGTTTGGCTTCAACCAGTTTCTGAATCTCAGCGTCATGTTTAGCCTGTTTATCTGCTTCGACTTCCTCTTGCTCGGCTGTTTGGGCGGCGGGGCTGGCATTTTCGTCTTGAGAGACTTGGTCATCGGCCAATTTTGGCTCCTCAGCTTGATGAGCTGACTTGACGGCATCACTGGCAGTCACCGCTTCGGCTGAGGGGTGCAAATCAGGTTTGGTACTCGGCTTGTCGAGAGCTGGAACTTCTTTTTCTGGTACGCCAGTGGCGGCAGCCGACGTCGCCTCATCGCTCACCATCATCGGATCTTTGAGGATAGGTCGGTTGGTGACTATCACCGGCTTTGAAGTGCCGCTGGGTGCAGTTTTACCAGGGTGGGACACGTCAATAATCGTTCTCGGACTCGCAGGCTTCTTGGCGTCAGTCATGATGTTCGTCTTGATGCAGTAAACGGTAGGCGCTATCGATAATTCCGCTAAACTGCTCATAGTTCAAGCTGGCGGCACCGACCAATACACCATCACAACCATCAAGGCTTAGATAGGCTTTGACATCGTGTTCATCGACGCTGCCACCGTATATCACCCGGATAGATTGCGAGACGGCTTCGCCATACAATTCTTTGATTTGCATACGGATGAAATCAATGGCTTTTTGCATATCGTCGGGTTTGGCAATCTCGCCGTCAAAAGTACTAATCGCCCAGACTGGTTCATAAGCCACGACTACTTCGTTTACACCTTCAGAGGTCAAGTTGGCCAGTGCGGTTGTCAGTTGATCATGAATCACGCGTTTAGTTTCGCCAGCGGCACGTTCCTGTTTGGTTTCGCCAACGCAGACAATGGGCACGATGTGATTTCGGACGGCGGCTTGAACTTTATCACGAACGTCTTCAAGTGTTTCATGGAAGTAAATACGGCGGGCCGAGTGACCGACAATGGCATAGTGCACCAATTCCCGCAGCATAGTAAAGCTAACCTCCCCGGTATACGGGCCTTCATCCTTCGCATAGGCGTCTTGGGCTGCCAGACGAAACTTGCGCCGGTCAATCTCTAAACTCAAGGGCTGCAAACATAACATCGACGGCGCCAGCACGATCTCGATATCGCGGTGGACTTTAATACGCTGGTCGAGACGATGCACCAGGAGGCTGGCCTCGTGGGTATTGAGGTGCATTTTCCAGTTACCGACGATAAGTGTTTGCTTGTTGCTCATAACTTCTTTACTTCTTATGGTTGATTATACATTATTGCTGGCGTAACAGGGCTTCGACCCCCGGTAATTTCTGGCCGCCCATCAGCTCGAGACTGGCTCCACCCCCGGTAGAGACATGGCCAAATGATTTAACCAAATTGCGTGCCTCGACATAGCCAACGGTGTCGCCACCACCGACAACGGTGAACGGCTTGTGGCCAAATTCACCTAACAGCGCCTCAATGACCAGCTCAGTGCCATGAGCATAGGGCCCGATTGGCCCCTGTAAACCTTTGGTTTCAGTCACACCCATGGTGCCATTCCAGACCACGGTATTGGCCAGCTGGACGCCGCCGGCAATAAACGAGCCGGAGAATGGCCCGATATCGAGGATTTTCTCGTGGGCGTGGACCTGCCCGGCGGCTCGGGGAGCATGCTTAGGGTAGCTTTCGATATCAGCAATGACGTGAGCACTCCAGTCAACGATACGGGTGGGCAAAGTCGCATCTATTTTATGGGCGACTACTCCATCATAGGGGATGGCAAAGATGAAATGGCGTTTGCGAGCTTCAGCACCGGCTTTCCGGATAATTGAACGAGCTACCGGCAGATCACCAGCGTCAAACAGGCTGTCGGCAATGTCGATACCTTGGGCTGCCAAGAAGGTGTTGGCCATGGCACCACCGACGGCCACAAAATCGGCAATTTCAATGAAACGGTGCAATATATCTATCTTGTCAGCGATTTTGGCACCACCGATGATGGCCATCAGTGGCCGTTCGGGATTCAGCATGACATTGGTGATGGTGTCGACCTCTTTCTCAAGCAGTAAGCCGGCCACGCTGGGCAGATGACGCGTCACTGCTACCGTACTGGCGTGGGCGCGGTGTACGACGCCGAAACCGTCCTGAACGAAGATGTCTGCCAAATTAGCTAACTCCTTGGCGAACGCTGCGTCATTGGCTTCCTCCTCAGGATGGTAGCGCAAGTTCTCAAGTAATAAGACATGGCCAGGTTGCAGACTCGCGGCGGCTTTCTGGGCGGCTTGACCGACACAGTCAATGGCGAATTCCACTGGTCGATCAAGCAGCTGCTGTAGACGCTTGGCGACTGGGAATAAGCTGGTGCTGGCATCGCCTGGGCCTTTGGGACGACCAAGATGTGAACAAATGATCAATTTGACGTTACGCTGCAGGAGATATTGGATAGTTGGCAGCGACTGCTTGATACGGTAATCATCACTGATGACGCCATCAAGCAGCGGCACATTATAATCGGCCCGTAGCAGCACCGTTTTGCCATGGAGGTCAATATCGCGAATTGTCTGCTTGGTAAACATCGAGGCTTAGCCTATAGATTGTAGTTGATAGTATATAGAGAGTCCCACCGTTGACTGTGTTCACTATAACCTAAAAACCGAAAGCTATAAACTCCTATTCAATCACCCGCACTTTGATTGTGTCAGTCGTACCAACAACGCCCGGATACTGGCCAGAGGCAGTCACGACGATGTCACCCTTGTGCAATACCTTACTCCGCTCCAGCCAATCGGTTAATTTGCTAGCTGCGAGGGCATCAATTGGTCGAATATAACTTTTGACACCGTAGACGATTGATAATTGTTGTGCGGTCCTCGGATCACTAGTGACGGCAATGACGGGGATGGTCGGACGACGGGCGGCAATCTGCAGAGCTGTATCTCCTGACTTAGTTTCAGCCACCACGGCTTTGGCACTAATGTTGTCAGCGAGGCTCAGAATAGCAGTACTGATGGCGTGCTGACGACTGGGCTCTTGGCCATCCGGGAATGTGACTTTCAGCGGTGAGTTGCTCTCAGTGTAACGAATAATGCGTTTCATGGTTTCTACCGACTCAATCGGATAGTTACCACTGGCAGTTTCATCGCTGAGCATAACGCAATCAGCCCCAATCATTACCGCCGTGGCCACGTCAGAGACTTCGGCTCGGGTTGGCTCAGGCATGTCGGTCATGCTGGCGAGCATTTGGGTTGCGACAATAGTCGGCTTGGCATAGCGCAAACCCAGACCAATGATTTGCCGCTGGACAATAGGCACACTCTCAGCTGGAGTCTCCACCGCCAAATCACCTCTGGCAATCATGACCGCATCACTGGCTTTGATAATCGCTTCTAGGTTAGCGACGGCCGCCTTCGTCTCAACCTTAGCGATGATTTTGACTTGGCTATTCATGCGTTTTAGTAGCTGTTGTAAGGCATAAATATCGGCGGCGGTCTGAACGAAACTGAGAGCCACATAGTCGATATCCTTAGCCGAACCGTAGACGAGGTCAGCTCGATCCTTGGCAGTAATAATGTCGCCACCGAAGTCGGTATCTGGCAAATTCAGGCCTTTGCGCTTAATTAAAATGCCGTCATTCTGAGCGGTAACGTACACCACGCCTTCGCGCACTGTCGTTACCACCGTTTTGACCTTGCCATCGTATAGATAGATCCGTTCGCCACGTTTTACTTTGGCACTCAGATCATATTGGGTCGGAAGATGGCCAGTTTTCAGGTAATCAGCCTGGTAGAGGAAGCTCAACCCTTGACCTTTAGCCACCGTGACGATACCGTCGAAGTCACCGAGACGAATCTTGGGACCTTGCAGATCCTGGATGATGGCCACCGGCTTGCCACAGGCAGCCGAGGCTTTACGGATCCAATCAATCTGTTGATCCCGTTCTTCGTGTGTGCCATGACTGAAGTTTAATCGCAGTCCATTAGCCCCAGCCTGAATCAGCTGCAGAATCGCGGGATAGCTATTCGTGGCTGGCCCCAACGTCGCGATGATTTTGGTACGTTTGAATTTCTTAAGCGGCACATTTGGTGCCGTATCGGTCGAATGCATACTGTCTAGCCCACCAACTCAGTTTTAATAATACTTACGCTTCAGTATATAACGAAACGGGGGGATTCACACGGGGCCCTTAGCCGATGCGCGGGTTGCGCTTGATGCGCAGGCGAAGGTTGGCGAGATACTGCTTGGGATTAACGGCGTTATGCGCTTTCAAATAGGCCAAGTGGGCATCAGTAAAGGGCATCTTGTTATCCAGCCACATTTCCGAATCGGCTCGGTAAACTGATTTAGTTATAAATGTTGGGTCTGTCTCCATGACATGCAGCGCGTCCCGGATTTCAATTTCGTCCATGATTACGTCCTAAGGCTTAACAAGCTTTGGCTTCTTTTTCTCTTTTTTGCCCTTGTCTTTCGACATCCCACGCTCCTTAATTGCTCACCACTTAGTTACTAGTATGAGCTTATATGGGGTAATTTGCTAATTAATTTAACGACTGATTGCCAATCACAGGCGTTTGGCTATTCGAAATGCCGACAGATAAACGCCTGCAAGGAGGATCAAGCTTGCGACACCGCCAAGAAAAGCAAACCAAAACGATGCCTGTTCGTTGGCTTCAACCTCTTTCAGTGACCGACCACTGAGTACATAGTAATCCTTCGCTGCAACGGTAATCGCAGCGATACGAACCCCGGCACTCGGTTGCCATGAAATACTGTGATAGTCGTGACCATTTGCAGCAGTCAGAATACCTAGAGGTGCCTGAGGAAGTCGACCATTCAAAAAGCCTGAGCCACTCACCACATTTCCATGCTTGTCGAAGATAATAATGAAGGGTGCCAGGCTGTGTGCCATGTCCACTTTGCCCATCACCTGGGCTTTGGCACCATTATTCAGTTGCATGGCAGCATCTTCTGCCAACTGAATCTGCGGAGAGTTTGCCGCGCTACGCTGCGCCTGCTGCGTAACGCCGTACATTGTTCCAAATATTAGAACCAGGATGGCAATAATGCCGAACCAAGGAATATATTTTCTCATGCTGCCATTATACGCCGTGGGATTTGCGCGTTAGCTTACAACAAACATCTAAGTGAGATGATAGTATTACGATATGAAAACTTCGTATACCCAAGAGAGTGTCAGTGCGTTTTTGGAGAAACTAGAGCACGCAAATCCTGTATCGATAACCAAGTTGGCAGAAGGCCACATTTCTCAGGCATTTGGCTTCGAAACTGAATCAGGCGATAGTTTAGTGCTCCGCATATCTAACGATGAATCAGGATTTGCAGCAGATCAACATGCGGCAAACGTATTAGGTTCGAGTATGCCGGTACCTCGTGTTTTTGATATAAATTCATACGATACTGAGTCGTTTTACTGTATTTCGGCTCGTGCGATGGGCAAAACCACTAACCTGCTCGACGAACATGAGCTTGCATTAGCCCTGCCTGACATCAGACAAACACTAGCAAATATTTATCTTTACGATGTCTCTGGAACGAATGGCTATGGTCATATCGATATCAAATCTGGTAATGCGAGTCATGACTCGTGGAAGTCAGCAGTAAGTGACAAAATCGAAATGGCTGGCGTAGAGGTATATAAACAAAACGCTGCAAATTTAGGCATTGCACCCGGATTAATCGATAAATTCTTCGCACAGTATCGTGACAACTTAGCTTTCGCCTCTGAGACGAGGCGGCTCCTTCATGGTGACCCGGCCTTCGATAACATGCTGGTCGAGGGCGATAAGGTTACCGCTGTTATCGATTGGGCACAGATGGGTTATGGCGACTGGGTGAGCGACTTTGCACACTTGGACTTCTGGTGGCCTGGACGATATGGAGACATCAAAACTTTTGCTACGCAGTACAACTTGGATAATGACAATCTAGATGAGCGTATAGCCTTGTATTGGGCTGCGAATGCCCTGTGGACCATCGAATTTGCCGACACCACCAAAAGTAAAAGTGTCAGCGCTTGGTTAAAAGAGCACCTAAAAGAGAAGCTGATCCAAACCTAGTATAGAATAGCCCATGATGAGAGGGCTAATGTGAGGCTTATACTTGGTGACCCTGCCCTACTCGATTTATAAGCAAACTGTGCGAGAAATTATTAGATGGAATCAACTCTTGTCTTCAACTTTTGTGATTGCGTCGTAAATCCATTCAACTCGCAATTTCCCGTCACGCCTCATAATCGTAATCTCTTCATAGCTAAACCACCCAGCGTCAAGTATCTCATCTTCTTGAATATTCAACTCCCCACCGACTATATAAGCACTAAATGCATGCCTCACAGGCGACTCAATTGTTTCGTGGTATATGCCAATCTTATTATCAAGTTCAACATCGTAGCCCGTCTCTTCTTTCGCTTCACGGATGGCGGCATTTTCAATGGTCTCACCCTTATCCAAGTAACCTGCGGGGAGGTTCCACAGACCATAAACTTTAGGTTGCTTTTCTTGCACCAAAAGATACTTTCCATCACCTTGCCGTATTACACAGCCAGCGACTACTTTTGACCAAGCAATACTAGCTTCCCATTCTTTTTGGTTCATATTCTATATCTTAACAAATTGAATCGGTGAATTGAACTATTTAACAGATAGGAGTGGGCAGTAAATTCCAATGCGCGCAATTTATAACAAAATCTCATCTGGAATTATCTTATAGTGACCCCTACCCCTATCGATTTGTACGGCTGGAGTATTCAAATCGTCCTATGGAACGATGCACTAACTAAGCTTTGTACTTCTGAACGAGTGGCAGCGTAATCGTTCTCGTAATATCCGACGCCTTAGTAAGTGCATAGATTGGACGAGTTTCGTAACCAATGTGCATTAGCTTTGCACCGAGTTTATTAGCGGCGATAAAAGCGGGCAGTAAATCAGTATCTGCACTAATGATGACAACTTCTGTCTCGCTGTTAGCTTCTAATACCATTCTTACAGCAAGCCCAACATCCACACCCTTTTCCGCTAACTTCCATGTTTGATGCGAACAATTTTCGCATGGGTCAGATTCTCTGGCTCGCAAATAGCCAACTTTGATAAAACTTATCTTTTGCTGTTGTATCTGATTCACGAAACGTGACTGAGCTTTAATGGCATTTTCTGACTTACGCTTCAAATCTTCAGATTGTTCATAAAGCCGTAGTCTCGCGCCAAACCATAGAATTTCCGACGGCAAGTTGTCTGCCAATAGTTCCTCTAAGAGGCCTCGAAAATTAAAGCCCTCAACCGTTGAGCGCGATGCTTTATTATCATTGTTGCCAAGCATCTGACGAATGCCGTATACAAGATTCTCCCCATCAATAAGTACTATTCGCCTCATGCTCTTAATTCTAACAAAATAAAAGACCTCACGAGAACTTTCGTCCAAATGAGGTGCAGTAATTAAAGTATAGCATTCTTGACTAACTAGTCAATAGGTTACATTAAATTAAGTCGAGATACAGGGTGCGAATCGAGCTAATTAACAAATACGAAAAACACCCTGGCTCCTATATTGTACTTTGGGTGCCAATTCTAATTTGTAGTCCTCCCCGTTACAGGCAAACTAGCCTGCGTAATCTGCTCCGCCTTGTAGAGTAGAACCTACAGCAGAGGCTAAGCATGCTTAGAGAGAACCACGCTCCATAACTTCTTCATAAAATGGTTCGGCTTGTTTTAGAACTCGACTGACGAGATGCTCAGCAACCTTGGCGGGTTCCAGAAACTCATCATATACTGCTGGTTGATTGCCATCCCAGAATGGGGTCTTCATTCCACCAGGCATAAATAAGGCGACTCTTGCCCCAGAACCTAATCTTTCACTTTCCAGACCGAGGCTACGCGTAAAGCCCACCTGTGCATGTTTAGTTCCAGCATAAACCGCTTCATCTTTACGAGCCTTAAAGCCAGTAGTTGAACTTACGACAACAAAATAACTCGTTTCTGTACGCTCAACCATGACACTAAAGGCTGCCTGAGCTGCTGGCAACACATTGCCGAAGTTAACGGCTGCCATCACTGCTGGCTCAGGTTGTTCTGTAAAGTCACCGTTGTAGCCGTAGCCAGACACCCACCAGAAGTTTAGTGCCGTCTTGCTAAGCTCCTTGACCTTCTCAGCGAGTTGCAACGACTCTTCCGCAGAAGATAGGTCAACGCGCATACCATTACCGTGTTCAGCTTCGTCATAGCTGCGACCGACCACAAATGTGTCATGCCCTGCTTCTTGGAGGGCCAGCGCAATTTCTCTACCAAGCCCATGGGTTCCACCCACGATAATATTCATCATGCGCCTGATTATAGCAGCTAGTCTAAGAGAATCGAACTCGCTTAACAGATGAGGAATCGGAGCAAAATAAAAAGACGCCAATACTTAGCGTCCTTAACAATCTGTGATCTCCTTTGGTGACCCCTACGGGACTTACCTGGAACACCCATGCCTAGGCTTGACTGAACTGGTTGCCGAGCTTAAGGAGTTCGATGATGTTTAGGAGTGAACTAACATGACAACTCACTAACTTCTGAGCTGGAGTCGTTTGGGCGCGGATACGTACACAGTTGAGCGGTGCTGTATGACAAAAACATAAATCACATTTTCATCGATTCTAAAGATAACACGGTATCCCCCGACACGGAGCTTGCGGTAGCCTCTTAATGATCGGCGCAGTGGCCTGCTATATAATTCTGGGCGAGACATGAGTTTAGCTTCGATTGCATGCTTAATCTCAGTCTTCCAAGGCTCCAAAATAGCAGGTAGATCCGTTTTAACGACCTCGTCAGCGTATAAAACTTCGTACATCTAATTCTTGAAGACATCGGTGTGGGCGTGGAATGTGGTGCCTTTGCGGTCTCGGGTGGTAGTGATTTCATCCCAAATATCATCTTCTTCAACTTCCATTCCGATTTCCATTAAGCGAACCGCTTTAGTTGCGGCTGGCATTTGATCTCGCTTCGCAACGGTCTGCAGGGCTATCTTCATATCGTCTGAAAGACTTATATTGAGACGTGTTTTGTCTGTACTCATGTATCAAGTGTACCAAAAGTGTATCACTTGTCAATTGCCTCAACTAGCCTGGTGGAGTGGGAGTATATCTGGAATGATCACAAAAGACTGACACCGCCCCTTAAACGTAAGAAAATGGTGACCCTAGACCACCCGATTTATAGGTCAATCGTAGCGAAAATCATAAGGTGGGATGAGATATTGAAGGGTTTTGAATGGAATTTAGTGTAGGTGCTGATGAACTTGTTTATCAGGCTTCGTATCCATCATTCTAAGCATTTTTGGTCCACCCGTTCTCAGAAATCGCCACACTAGAGCAGTGCTAATGAGCAGGAAAATTATGTTAAGCACAAAGGTGTAGTTAAAAGTAATGCTTGGCTCAAGAACCGTGGCGTTTCTTAATGTTGGTGTGATACGAAGTAGCCAAAAGAGAAGCTCAACTAAGTATCCAGCACCAACCATAGCGACATAGAAGGTTATAAATAGAAAAGCGGCCATTTTCATACCATAGTACTTTTTGTAAATCCTAAGGATTGGAAAAACTATCAGGTCGGCGAAGATAAATGCCACGACTCCACCGAAGCTAATCCCTCCATTCCATAGCACTGCGGCTAGGGGAATATTACCAACGCTACATACAAAAGAAACAACTGCAATAAGAGGTCCAATCAACGGTCCCCATAATGCCGATAGCAATGGGTGTGATGTTATGAAAAGTTTCTCAAAGAAACTAGTGGGCACCCATGCGGCTATTGCACCTGCTATTAGTAATCCGATCACTAAATCTTTCCAAACACTGACCCAATCCATGACGTAGAAGTGGCTCGTGGCTGTTCTGCCTTCGTCTGATTTCAGTTTGTTGAATAGAGGCTCATTACCCTTCACCGCCATATCGTCCATCATGGCATGACCCTCCATCTTACCCTGTAAGCCTTTTTCAGCTTGTGTTGTCGCTACAGCAACCATCTTTGGAGTCAAATATCTTCGGAACAGCACCGCTAGTATCACAATCATGATTGGACCACCAACGAACTCTGAGGCGGCGAACTGCCAGCCGAGTAACACAACTAGAATAACGGCTATCTCAATTACAAGATTAGTGCTGGCTATTTCAAATGCCATAGCGGCAGTAAAGTTCGCACCTTTCTTAACTAATGACCGCGCTAGGGCAACGGCGGCGTAAGAACAAGATGAAGAAGCCGCCCCAAGAGCCGTAGCAAAAGCGAGTGTTTTAGGCTTGTCATCAGGCAGTAATTTGCTCATTTGCTTTTTACTAACCACAGCTTGAATAGCACCTGAGATTGCAAAGCCAAGTATAAGCGGCCAGAGTATCTCCCAGCCCATGCTAAATGACATTGTCAATGCGTGGCGAATTGGTTCTAACATTTCTGTACTAAGCCTTTAGGTCTTTCTTCTTCTCGTCAAACTCTTTTTTATCTATCTCACCCTTTGCGTAACGATTTTTAAGTATCTCAAGCGCTGAGTTTTCGTTACCTTTACTCTGGTTACTACGGGCTAGATAATGTACTACTAACACAATACCTAAAAACACCAGTGCCATCATAAGAATCATAAATATAAAGCTCCATGCGTCATTTCCGCTATTTGCTCCGTGTCCCCAATAATCGTCCATCATAATAATGCCCCTTTCTTAGTTTGTTCTATTTACCTCGTATGTGCGTTAGCTCGTATAAAGTAAGTAGCTCTTGAACGGCTTCTGACTGCTTCTTCTCATCGGTAGAAGTCATTTTGTCCGCAATGTGGGTGCGTAGGTGGTTTTCTAGAATCAACTTATTAAGTGAGCTGATTGACTTCTGAATGGCAAGGTTCTGGGTGATGATGTCCATACAGTACTTCTCGTCCTCTATCATCTTCTCAACACCTTTAAGTTGGCCTTGAAGGATTTTAGAACGGTGCAATGCTCGTCGTTTAATATCAGCTATCATACTTGCAATGGTATACCCCTAGGGGGTATCATGTCAAATGAAGATATACACCTAAAACGGAGGCAACAACGAGTATGAAATACCTACAATTTGTAAAAACCAAGTGGTTCGTAGCAGTAGCGTGTTTAATACTTGGCGCGGCAGTTGTCCTGGGTATTCGTTTTGCCACCTATAAGGTTGGCTCCGTACATTACCACGCTAATTTCGCTTTGTACGTCAATGGTCAGCGTGAGGATTTCAAGGGAATAGGCTACTACACTGAGGTGCAAATGTGTACGCTCAATACTGCTATGGTGCCGTCTGAACGAGCGCATATGCACGATAATGTTAACAATGTCGTCCATGTAGAAGACCATTCGGTCACTTGGGGGCAGTTCTTCACCAATCTTGGTTGGATTATGGGTCCGAACTTCATTGTGTCACCTGACGGAAAAATATATTCGGAAAACAGCGACAATAAACTTAATCTGGTATTGAACGGGCAGGACTACACTAACTATGGCGGTATGCAGAACACCGTTATTAAAGATACCGACAAGCTACTTGTTAGCTTTGGAAATGAAAATGCGGCCAGTTTAAAGCAACAATACGGTTCAATTCCGAGTACTGCACAAAAGTACGACACAACGAAAGACCCAGCTAGTTGTAGTGGCAATCATGGCACAACTATGCATGACCGTCTTATAAATATTATTTAGGAGGAAAATATGAGTCGGCTGATTTTAGATGTACGAGAGCCACAAGAATATGCTAGTGGACACGTACAAGGGGCTGTGAATCTACCACCTTCAAAGCTGATGGGCGATTTGGGTGAGCTAGCTGACGTACCTAAAGATACTGAGATAATTCTCTACTGTCGGAGTGGTAGCAGGTCGAACGTGGCAATGCAGATACTAAAAATTAAGGGCTATACGAGACTTGTAAATGGTATCAACCAAGGCCATGTTGAAACTCAATACATATAAAAACTTAGGCTGAAACCATAGCATAATTATAAGAATTTAACAGATAGAGAAATGCCAGATAATTTATCTAGTGAGAAGTGTGTAATTTTCAAAATCTAGTTAACAGACTAATATTTTGCAGTTTACTGGAAAACTTTCCTATGGTGACCCCTAGGAGAGTCGAACTCCTCTTGCCAGGATGAAAACCTAGTGTCCTAACCGATAGACGAAGGGGCCAAAATGTCCCGGTGGGACAATTTGTAGACTCGAGCGAAGTGTCATTAGTGAAACTACGTCGAATCAATATGATTAATTTAACCTGTAAATCTTACCATAACAGAGGAGAAATGAAAATCCCCCACTAGTTGGCTGGGAGATTTTCGAGAAGCTGTTTGTTATGGGGAGCGGTCAGTCACGAAGCTCGTTACTGGTAGTACCGTAGCACAATTTTGACAATCGCGCTAGTGTTTATCCACAGTTGGTCGTCTTAAGACAGGCGACGAGCGGTGAAGAAACGGTAACCAAGCGTGCTAACAGTAGCGACGACGGCGAACAGGCCGAAGGTGCTACCGGCACCGGTGTTGACCAAGGTAGTTGGTGGTGTGACCGGAGGGGTAACATAGCTGACAGGTTGTTCGCAGGTTGACTTGGCAACACCGTTACTAAAGGTCAGCGTAGCGACGACGTTGAAGGTGCCGTCAGTCTGGAAGGTGTGGGTAGCGCTAGTGCTGACACCGTTGTCAGTCACGGCACTGTTGTCGCCCCAGTTGAAGCTAATGTTCGTGAGGTGAACGTCACCAGTGACATTGAAGATGACATTGGCAGTAACTTCTTTAGAGTTGCTGGTGTTCTTAATCAGCGTAAGATCAGTACACTCAGCAGCAGGTGCTGGCTTGACGGTAACTTGCGTCTTACAGCTGTCAGCAGTGACAGTCTGAGTGCCTGCAAGACCAGGAACAGTGAAGGTGACGCTCACGGTAATTGTGTAGATGCCAGGTGCTGCGTAGGTGTGCTTCAGTACGGTGCTGGCAGCGGCTGAGGTTACGACTTGCTCGTTGCCATCGCCGAGGTCAAAGTGGTAGCTGTTGATGACAGCACCGTTCTGAGCGTTTGCTTTGGCGGTAAAGTTGAAGACAGCGCGGCTGACCATTTGTGGTGTCAGGCTGGTGCAGATGAAGACTGGCTTCGGCAAGCAGGCTTTGTTGACAGTCGCGGTAGAGTCTTCGGTTGGCAAGCCAGTGGCAGTCATAGTACCGACGTTGTTCAAGGTCTCAGTTGTACAGACTTGTGGAGTATCAGTTGCGCCAACAATGCCTTCGAACGTGAAGACGGTGCTGGTACCATTCCTGAGTGAGCTTAGCAGAATGCCGGTACTGAAGAAGCTGGTGCTCGCGACGACATTGTCGCGCTTCAGCGTGCCGGTCACATACTGGACGTGAGCTGGCAGGGCGTCTTTAACATTCAAGTTGGTGACTGGCGCGTTGCCAGTGCTAGCAACCGTGATGCGGTAGACGACGTGAGTGCCGGACTTGACATTAACATCCTTAGCGTAAGTAGAGCTGCCTTTGACGGCGACTTCCTTAATAATGGTGTAAGCAGGCTTGGGTGTCACAACTGGCATCGCTTGGACGGCATTGCCACAACCAATGATGCTGGCGTACAACATTTTGCCGTTGCTGTCTTCACGGATGATGGCAGCTTCGGAATCGTGAGCGAAAGAAGAAGTGGTGGTACGGAGGAAAGCGTTGGTGCCAGGAATGGCAACTGCGCCGGGAACGCTAAAGCGAGCAGCAACCTTGGCGCCAGTAGCGATGACTCTGCCACTGACGACGACGTCACCATTTCGCATAACTGCGCCGGCAACCGTGTTGCTGGTAGTCATGCTGTCGACAAGCGTCTTGTTGGCGCCGACGAAGTTGAAGATCGTCTGGACGTCATGGAAGTCGTGCCTAATAGTTGGTGAAGCAGCGTGACCTGACACATTGGTGTCGTAGTCAGCCTTGAGCGAGCTGATCTCGCTGCTGAGGCTGGACGTATCCAAACCACAATAGATAACATTTACTTTATCGGCTGCTGCACAATTAGTAGCAGCTTCGACCTTCGTGGTACGACCGGCGATTAAGCCAGCACCGACTAGGCTTGCGGCGACAACGCCCAGAATGACTCCGGTACGTGCTACGCGCTTGAGGTTGTTTATAATATTCATAGCAATTCAGGCTCCCGATTAACTTAATTCGTTTTTGGGCCCACCCTGTTTCGCGTTTGCTTAATGATTCCACTTCCCAGTGTTCACGTCAAGCGTTTTCTCCACAGTGGCTACTCCACCACGACCTTTCGGAAGTGTTGCTTGTATAATACCACAAGCATGTTTAATTGTCAATATGTAATACAACTTTTGATAAGCTTAAGCAATACTGGCTGTAAACGTTACTAGTCTTTGGCCTTCGACTGATCGATGACACCAGCCTTAGTCTTACTAAAGGTGAAGCCGAAGGTGCTGCCCTTGCCTTCCTGACTTTCGAAGATCAGGCTACCTTCTTCAGCGATGATAACTTTCTTAGCCATGAACAAACCCAGACCAGTCCCGTCCGGCCGTGCTTTGCGAGCATTGCCGGCGCGGAAGAACTTCGTGAACAAGTGTGGCTGATCACTTTTGGCAATGCCAATCCCATCGTCTTCGACCCGTAGTTCAATCGTCGTCGGGTTATCAATCAGCCGGACATGAATATGCCCGCCAGCCGGCGTGTAATAGATGGCATTGTCGACGAAGTTCATCACCACCTGCCGAGTCTTCGTCTCATCCAGCATGATATCTGGGAAATCTTTGGGCTGGTCATAGGTCAGCGTCAATTGCCTGGATGCCGCCGTCTCTTTGAGCTGACTCAACTCTTGGTCAACCATTCTCGCCAGATTAATCCTCGTCCGCTCGATGATAAACTTCCCCGTCTTCAATCTCGACACATTCAACAGATCAGCGATCAGGTACACCATCCGCTGCGAGCTAAAATACGCCTGACTAAGCATCTCTTTTTCCTGCTTACTAATCTTCCCAGCATCCCCCTCCAAGACCATACTCAAATATCCCTTAACGCTAGTCA
>JBBRMJ010000002.1:0-104667 GCA_038230895.1 Saccharimonadales bacterium (SeqCode)
AGCTGGGTCAATTGGTTTGCCTTTGGGCATATTGAATACACGGTCCTTTCATGCACAGGGCTTACGCCCTGTGCTTAGTATGCTAACAGATTACAGGCCAACCGGTTTAGACTGTGTGTTGATTATATCGGGAGCCTGACACTTTGGTATTCATCTGATAATTCGCTTGTGCTGACGCTACTGGTAAATTAGCTGCCCGCATAGACGCATCATCGTTAATCATTTTGATAGCAAATTGAAGAACAAGCTCAAAGCCTTCATTAATCTTTTCCAAATCAACGTAGTAGTTGAACAAATCGTTTATAAAATCCAAGTTTTTCAGGTCTTGAAGCCCTGACTTGTCATTCGGTATCGGTTTAATCTTCATGAAATTGACCACTGGTGATTTCGTGTCTACCACTACCAGTAAAGCCTCAAGAATGTTAATGTTCTGCCCAATCCTATTAAGATGGTCGTTAAGTACATATTCCACTTCAACCAGTGTGTCTAAGTTAAGTTTTTCCCGTTTCGATATTCGGTTAAACAGTTCTCCGAGTCTTACAAAAATGTAAGCAAAGAAAGCCCCACCGAACGCTGAGAATAGAGCATCGCTTCCATTTGAATGTCTTGTAAAAGTAACAGCCAGAGCGATAGTGAGTGCGCAAGCAAGAATCAGAATAATTCCCAGACCGAATAATCCAACAGTCTTAATTACTTTATTTTTCATTACTTACAGTATAGTCACATAACTACCAACCACCAGGCTCACCTGTATAGTTTTACGGTCTAGAATGTAAGCCATTCGTTATCTTGAATTGCACCACGATTCTTGACACGGATACCTGGCTCGTCAGTAACCTGCCCGATTGTTTGCGCTACTAGCCCGTGACTTTCAGCCTCGGCTAATACTTTCTCTGGTTCGGAAGTAGCAATCACCATACCAGCACCCATATGCCACTTGCCATATGCTTGTTCGTCAGAGAAGCCTCGGAGCTTTTGAACTTCAAGCATAATCCTTGGAGGTTCTACAGGACTATCAATGGTTACGCCTAGGCCAGACGGCTCTAGCATTCGTCCTAGCTTACTTGGCTGTCCACCACCTGTAATATGGGCAACGCCCGTAACATTGGCAGTCGGCTCTTTATCAATGTCGTAACCACCTGTTAGCCCTGACACAAATCTTGAATATATAATTGAGGGCTTTTGCACCAGTTTACCCAATGACAGTTCGCCAAGTTCCTGCACTACAACATCTTGCCATTGTGGCCCGTAATGTTCCAGCATAGCCTTGCGAACATCAGTTATACCATTAGAGCGGAAACCGTGTTCAGCAAGTCCTACTAGCGAATCGCCTGGCTGTACTTGGTGTCCAGTCAATATTCGGTCTTTATGAGCGAACCACAGCACAGTAGCACCCCAGTTGTAATTAAAGTCACCATAACCGCCAACTCTATCGCCTAGTTCGGCGACTTCGCCATTCACTACAACTACGCCAGCCGCTCTTGCTGCCTCAACGTAACCTTGCGAGAGCTGTCTAACAGCATTCCTGGTATGCTCGGTATCGTTTAGTTGGCGTACATCTAAGATTGAGCCGATAGCCACTGGCTCTGCGCCACGAACTACAGCATCATCACAAACCATTGCGAATAAATCGTGTGCCACAACAGAATGGTCGTCAAGCCGTTCCGATACTTCAACCTTTGTGCCTACACCGTCAAAGGCAAGGTTGAGATACATATTATCAACGTCTTTGAGCATTGAGCCAGGGATTGCTCGTAGGCCAGAGAACGATTCGTGAAACTCAACAAGTAAGCCTGGTCGGTTGTCGTGGGTTTGTTTTGAAGCCTCATAAAGCATTTTAGAAACATCATCTCCAAGTTCAATGTTTACGTCCTGTATCGGTCCTCTTTGTTCAGCCATTACATCTCCCTTGCGTAAGTCACGATATTACTAAAAATTGTATTTGCTGCGCTTCGTGCAACTTCCGTACGTACACGATGAGGGTGGAAGGCGGCCACTGACCGTTCGGGGTGTGGCATCATTCCAAGAACTAAGCCACTTGGGTCACAGATACCTGCAATATCATCAACTGCGCCATTTGGATTTTCAGGGTAACCGCTAGGCTGTCCTAGGTCGGGTGTAGTGTAGCGAAAAACAACTTGTCCATTTTCCTTGAGCTGGCGAATATCATCTTTACTTCCAAAAAATCGTCCTTCGCCGTGAGCTGTTTGCATTGGGATTGGCTGCTCAGCAAAGTCTTCTGGGCGCACAAACTTGCAAGCAGACTGCCCAACCGCTAAGTCAATCCAACGACACTCAAACCTACCAACTTCGTTACCAGCAAGGGTTACTTGCTGTTCATTCAGTTTACGATTGGGTAATAATCCAGTTCTCACGAGTACCTGGAAACCATTGCAGATTCCAATGACGGGCTTGCCCTTATCAACAAAATCTTGCAACTGGTCGGATAGGTAGGAGGTAAGCTCAGTCGCCAAGACCTTGCCCGAAGCAATGTCATCACCATATGAGAAGCCACCTGGTATTGCCAAGATACCATACTGGTCAAGTTGGCGTTCACCAGTACGTAGTTGGTTTACGTGTACCACTTGTGGTTCAGCACCAGCCACCTGGAAGGCGTTAGCCATTTCTTCGTCACAGTTAATACCATCGGTTTTTAGTACGCATACTTCTGGGTTACTCATTTAGTGAAAAATCCCTTTCATAGGTGCTTGCCACGCACCCTTAAGTTCGTCCGTACTTACGCTAAAGACAACTCCGTTTTGCTCACGAACTCCAATGGTTTTGTCGGTAGTTGTTTGACCCAACTTGCGGTATGGAACATTACTAAACAATTCCAGAGCTACTTCATCACTTTCAACCTCAACTACAAAACAACCAGCAGTTTCATTAAATAGAAACCCGTCCATTTGAGTAAAAGACACGTTAGAAGGTTCAAGGTCCGCCCCAACATTACCACCAAAACACATTTCGGCAACGGCCGAGATTACACCACCTTCACTCACATCGTGACAGGCAAGAACTTTGCCACCGACAATAGCTTGATGTACCGAACCAAGGACTTCTGGTAGTGTGTCCTTATCAACGAGCGGTATATTGTTACTACTGCCGTTAGCAACATCGTAGTATGCAGAACCTGCCATACCTTCGCTTAGATTCCCTACTAACACAAGGGTTGAACCAGCTTTCTTTATGTCACTCGTCATAGTCTTCTCTACATCTGGGATACGACCGAATATAGACATTGTATAAACGGGTGGTATCTTGATAACTTGTCCGTCTTTGCCTCTGTAAGTTGATGAGAGGCTATCTTTGCCTGATATAACAGGGAGTTTTAGCCTGTGCATCATTTCTACGGCAGCATCAACTGAGCGGTCTAATGAACCCATTGCTTCTTCGTCTGGGAAAGGCCAAATGTAGTTACCAACAGCAGCAGCCTCATCAATGTTGCCACCAGCAGATACGTAATTTGCTGCCGCTTCAGCAATTGCCCAAACTGTTCCTTCATACGGGTCTAGCCTATTTAGTATTGGATTCATTCCGTGAGACTGGACTACGCCGTAGGGTTTATCCAGCATAGGGCGGATAACCAAAGCATCGTTTGGTCCATCTTGATTTACGCCACCAAACGGCGAAACCACGTTACCACCTTGAACTCCGTGGTCGTATTGCCTAACAATTGGCTCTTTGGAACACACATTACCGTGTGATAGAACAGCCTTAAGTCTATCAATCCACTCTTGTTCATTTTGAGGAGTGTCTGGGGTTACTTCGGGTACATCTACACGTTCCCAGTGTGCTTGCATAATACGTTGCGGAAGGCCGTCAGACAAAAACTCGTAGTCTAGTTCTGCAACATTTTGGTCGCCGTAGTTTACGGTTAGGGTATTGCTGCCGTCAAACACACCGAGTACAGTGGACTCAACGTTATACTTACGACTTACTGCAAGAAAACCCTCTATATTATCAGGTGATATTGCTGCAACCATTCGTTCTTGCGACTCACTAAGCCAGATTTCCCAAGGTGCAAGTCCTGGATATTTCAGTGGTGCTTTGCTGATGTCTACAGTAAGACCGACATTCTCACCAATCTCGCCAATAGCTGACGAGAAGCCCGCAGCACCACAGTCGGTTAATGCACGAATAAAGCCCAAGTCTCTTGCCTCAATTAGGGCATCAAACATACGTTTTTCTTCAATTGCGTTTCCAATTTGTACTGCACTAGAGTTCACATTAGCCGTACGGTCAGTCATCTCGCCCGATGAGAATGTTGCGCCGTGGATACCATCACGACCAGTCCTGCCACCAATAATGACTACTAGGTCACCAACTAATGGTTCACCCTTTTCCGCACGTGACTCAGGCATAATGCCGTATGCCCCGACTATTACAGTAGGCTTGGCTCTAAAGTCTTCGTGGTAATGCACAGAGCCGTTGCCAGTTGGAATGCCCATACGGTTGCCATAATCACGCACTCCTTGTACAACCCGCCTTTGAAGGTAATCAGGGTGGAGAGTGCCAGAGGGTAGGAGACTCTCATCAAGGTCAGGTGGAGCAAAACAGAACATATCAGTAGATATGATTGTCTTAGCCCCTTGACCAGTACCCATAATGTCACGGAATACGCCACCACTGCCTGTCATCGCACCGCCGTAAGGCTCAATAGCAGACGGGCTGTTGTGTGTTTCAACCTTGCCACAAATAGCCTGGCCCTCATAAAACTTCATAACGCCTGAGTTGTCACCAAATGCTGAGACGACTAAATCGCCAAACTGTTCTTTAGCGGCATTCTTAATACGTGAGTAAAGCGGTTCTTTCTCAACACCATCAACTACAACTTTTGCATTGAAGGTTTTGTGACCACAATGTTCACTCCAACGTGCAGCAATAATTTCAAGCTCTGCATCAGTTGGGTCACGGTCAAGCTTTCGGAAATGTTTTTGAACGACACCCATTTCTTCGGCATTAAGGAATAACTTATCTTTTGATAGCTCTGCCAATTCTGGCTCAGAAGCCTCTCTAATGGGAACTATACTGATAGGTCCAACGTTCCCTTCAAAGGTCAATGATGTCGGCTTCTCGGCAACAACGTGTTCTACGGTTTTGTTCATCAGTAGTCGTCCAACTACACCATCAACTTGAGCAGACTCTACATCACCAAAAAACGCATATTCTTTAGACGAATCAACTGCCTTTGGTCTGATTCCAAGGTCCTGGGCAGCTTTCATAATAGAAGATACCTCGGGATTCATAACGCCAGGCTTATATGCAACTTCAACAACATGCGGTGTTTCAAAACCTACTGGTTGGTCTAGGCTATATTGCTCACTTACTGGGTCAGTGAATAATTGCTCCGCTAATGTGTGTGCTTCTTCTACGCTAACTCCTTGGACACGATATACTCTTACTGTGCGAATTGCCTCTATACTTTCCAAACCCAACGTACGTGCCGCCTCTTGCTGAGCCTCGTGACCTAGCGGGTCGCCATCATTAGGCGTGACTCTAATCTCGTGAATTGCCAAGATAACCTCCTTGTTCTTGCAGGAACTTACCTATTACATAGGGTAACGCTGCCTTTTCAACTACTTGAACTCTATCAAACAAACTTTGTGCTGTATCACCCTCCACTACCTCAACAGGATGTTCCGCAATCTTCGGGCCTCTATCAATACCGTCAGCTACAAGGTGGACTGTGTGGCGGGACGCAGGCATACCAAGTTCAAGAACTCGTTCGGAAGTATGTATGCCGTACGTATCTTCTGTTTCTGGCAGTGGACCTGGGTGAGTATTGGTCATTCTTGCTTGATAAATAGAGCTGTAGGTCGGTTGCCAGCCATACTCCTCAATGAGTTCACCACGAACCATCTTCATATATCCCATAAGGGCCACGTGAGCGAAGCCATCATTGCTAATGCGCTCACAAATAGCAGATGATTCAGCGAGCGTTTGTCCACGACCTACATTGCCATCGGGGTGAGTGCGGCCACTAATTTCTACGGTTTCAATATCAAGTCCGTAGTGTGCATTTAATTTAGTAGCCCTGGCAAAGATTCCTGCCTTTTCGGGCGGGTTATTGCAAACTATTAGACCAACTTCTGCTGCGACCCTACCATCTTGAGTAGCGTGGATAAATGCCTCGGCAGTAGAGCCGCTTCCTGAGGCTAATATAGCAATAGTAGGTTTGTGTAGGCTCTCACTCATAATCTTATGGGTGAATTATAGACACTTGTCGTCTAAAACCAAAGCACAAGCTTGTCAAATCGCACAATGAGGCGACAATATCACAGCCGAGTGCTATTCTTGAGCCTCTACAGCTACTAAAATGGTAGTAGAGATGAGTGATACAATCCTAACCGACTACACCCCCATAGAGTTCCAATATCAGGAGCTAGATTTGTCATACCAACAGCTAGAGCCTATGGTTACCCAACTAGAACCAATGGACACCGATTTTGTGCCAATGAAGGTGGATTGGGTAGAAGCCAAGTCGATGTATGTTAGTGAACCTACGCTCACCTACAAAGATATTGCCGATAAATATAGTGTATCACTCAAACAGGTTAAGAAATGGGGTGGGCGTGAACAGTGGTCAGCAGGTCGCCAAGAGGTGTCCCAAAAAGCCTTTGCGAAAGTCCAAGAACAAGTTTCCGAAACTGCTGCTCAAACTACTCAGCGTCACATCGCAATGTATCAACAAGCCCAAGACCTGACTATGGCCTACATAGAATTGCTACAAGTAAATCTGACTGCCGCCATAGATGCCGCTGACCGTGAAGAACGAATCCTGACCGAGCAAAAGCTACCCAGCCCATCATTACTCCTGCAACTAACTCGTGACCTTACTGCTGCTATCAACGGCGAACGTGTCTGCTTAGGGCTACCAACCAAAGTAGAACCTGCGCCCGTAGGCTGGAAGCCGCCTGTTGAAGAAGACCCTGAACTTGCTAAGCTGCCGTTTATGGAACGAATACAGCGCATATTGAATCAAGACAGCTAACCCTGGCAGCTCTCTGTGATGTACAATCGTCATAGATGACTATGGATATTGCAGTAATCAACAAAATTAAGGCTCAGCTAACGACAATTTACCAGCAAGCCCTAGACAGCAGCGATGTTAGGGGCTTTTTTGTTCATCTCTACGGATACCTAGAGCTTATTAACACTAATCCAGCAATTCTTGAGCTGGCAAACAGAGGCGTAAGCGTTACTCATGGAGAACTATACCCTGAGGACGCTGAAAACATGCCCAACTTTAATAGCACTCAATCACCCAATCCTCTGTTGATTTCAGCATGGCTTACGCACTCCCTTACAAGTGATAAAGGTCAGGTGCAACTATATTATTGCTGGCTTCGGTTAAAACTATTTTATGGTATCCGTAAGCACCCACTAGAAAGAAGAAATGCTTACAGCAACCAACAACAGTACAAAATGAATGCGCTGATTATTAGCAACGAGTTCACTAACATCTTCAAGAAGAACACAGAGGACGAAAATCACCTATTCCAACGAGCGCAGTACAAGCTCTGCATTGAAGTTTTTCACTCCTGGTTTATCCATTATCTTGACGATGTGGAAGCAACACAAACGCCCGATAGCCCGATACATACAAGTGCTAATACAGAGCCAGTAGTAAGCAACGACATAGTTGCACTGAGCATCAAAGGCAGAGTCTTGTGGCTGCTAGTGAACCAGCAATACGCACATAAGGTGAAACGCTTTGACAGCAAGGCGAATAACAATTTCAAGGCTTGTAGAGAGCTGTTGCGGCACAGGAACGCCTTTTTGGACAAGGGAGGTATGGGTATTTTAGATGCCAAATCAAAAATTAAAGACCTACCTAAAACAATGGGCTTAAAGGGTCAGCTAGTGGATTACTTTGTTGACCTTGACCTTGAAAATGGCAGACTGAGGCTTATGGATAAAGTCCAAATCTCACATGACGACTTGCCCAGTTTAATCATTTTTGTAAAGCACAATTTTCAAGAAAACGGCGATTCTAGCGATACCTAACAGGTAGCTTTGAGCAGATTTTAGCGACTCCTGCGCTTCGTAGAGAGCTTCTTTGATATGGGTTTGTAATGTAATTGCAAGCCTAACAATGAAGAAGGAGATTCAAATGGAATGCAACGATATTAAACAAATCAAAGACCTAGGGTTAGTTGCTGGCTTAGTCAGTGCTGGCTTTGAAATCTTTGACATAGAACGAGATAGCCAGGGTCGTAGCTATTTCAAATTTCAAGAAACTAGCGAGCTTGACCAAGCCATTAACCAATATTGGTCTAATGCGCTGACCGTAAGCGCACGTCAGTTCTTTGAGAACACAAAAATGCTTAAAACACGGATTTATAGCGATATTAACTGAGGAGATTGAAATGAACGCAGTACAACAAGCAAATACTAGTAAAGGAACGTTTGAATTAAATAACATTCCCTACAAGGACAACGGTTTACAAATTAAAGCACAATGCCCCTATGCAAACTGTTGGCAGGATATGGTACTGACCATAGACTATGAGACCAACAGCTATTCGTGCGAGAAGTGTGGCAGACATGGCATCGCAACAGAGCTATTAAAGGAGATGTTCAAGGATAGGCCAGTAGTGCTGATTTACCCTTTTGATAGGAGCCGATATGAATACCTCAAGTAAGGGTCGCACAGCACACGGAGGTGGTTGCCGTGACAACAAGAAGGGTCAAACCCACTCGTTGAATCTAACCAGCGAGGAACTCAAGGCGGGCAAAACTACGCTCAGAACCTTTGAGCGTAAGTATGCGGAGGCACTGTGATGGGAGTCGTACTACGAAAAGAAGGCGTAGGTACCGATTCTTTTGATACCCACGACTTCGGCCAAGCTGCTGCACTACTAGCTAAAGTTCATAAGCTAATCTTCATGCACCCATTAGAGAACAGCAAGCGAGTAGTGTTTCATTTTGCCATCACACCAGCCATAGAGCAGGACGCAGATGATTACTGGAACGGCAAACTGCTGGTAGATGCCAAACGGTATTGGAACGAATCCAAAAACCTCAAAACACGTCTGTATGGGTTGAAGCCATGAAGCTGACCCAAGATTTGAAGCTGCACAAACAATTAAGTAAGGAATATGAGAATGACACCCGAAACCAAGACCACCAAAGCCCAAGTGCGTGAAGCAATCAACGGCATAGACCAAAAGCTGCACCCTGCCATGAGCAGTGATGATGTGCGGGATACGCTGTCGCTCACAATTAAAGAAGATGATGTCTGCAAAGAGATTGCCTTCTACTGCATGCTGTCGGCCTATACCCGTGACTCGCAGATTAACATCAGCTTTAATGCTCCCAGCTCATCAGGTAAGACCTACATTACCAGTGAAGTTGCCAAGCTGTTTCCAGACGAGGACAAAATTGAATCCAGTGGAGCCAGCCCAACTTCGTTTTACCACACGGAGGGCATTGAGGACGAGGAGCGTAACGCTAAAATTGTATCGTTTGAACGCAAGATACTAATCTTCTACGAACAGAGCAACCCTGCGTTGCAAGCGAAGCTGCGGCCTATCCTGTCGCACGATAGTTGGGAGGTGTATTACCGCATCACTAACAAAAACAAGTCAGGCAAGAACCGCACAGAGCTGATTATTTTGGAAGGCTTCCCCGCAACCGTATTTTGCTCGGCTGGTCTACGGCTTGATGAGCAGGAAGCCACCAGAGCCATATTACTCAGCCCCGAACCAAGCCAGGCAAAGCTACGGGCAGCCATTGAGTTACAGAATCGGCGTGGCACTAATGAACAAGCATACAAGGAATGGCTAGAGTCACGTCCAGAGCGAGTGGCACTCAAGGAACGAATCCTGGCTATCCGTGATGAGTATGTGGAGTACATTAGGCTGCCTGACAATGATGCTATTAAGCAGCGATTCTATTCCAGCTTCCCGAAACTCAAGCATCGCCACACCCGTGACTTCACGCATTTGCAACAGCTAATTAAGGCTATTGCCTTACTGAACCTGTGGCATCGGAAGCAGCCAGACGGCTCCATTATGGCGGCACAGACCGACATAGACCGTGCGTTTATGCTCTGGGAGCAACTTGCCCAAAGTCAGAGTCTCGGCATACCGCCAACAGCCATTCACTTTTACAAGCAGTTTATCTTGCCTGTCTATTTTGAGTTGCGCAGTGCCTACCCGATGGCATCAGTGCCGCAAGAAGCTCTAGGCATTAGTCGTGAGCAGCTCTGCCGCCATTACTTAAAAGTTGAGAAGACTGTACTTGCCGATACTTATCTGCGCAAAGAACTGTTGCCACAGCTTGAAGCGGGTGGGCTGATTATTCAGAACACTCCTGCTGTAGGCGACAGGCGCAGTAGACTGATATTCCCACAGTGGTTCCCAGATGAAACTAAATAGGCCTACCGAGTGGTACGGTCGCCAACTAAGAAAGGAGTGGTGATGTAAGCCAGAATCAGCCAGCCAACTAATAATGAAAATGAGGATTTAGATGACTATGTACAACCAATTTTTAACAATCTATAATGTAAGAGTTCACATAGAAGGCAAAAAGGCACAAAGTCTTTTTATTTCCGCTCATAAAGGGCGGCTCGTATCGGAAAGTAGCTTTGTGCTGCCGACTGTGTGAACAACGAGTCGTCCTTTTTGATTGGAAATCAATTTGGGCGCAACTAACTCGGCTTACATTGTAGAACCGCACAGAAAGGTGCAATGTATGACGAATGAACAAAACTACCCAAATCTATTAACAATTCCTGAGGCAACCAATCAGCTCAGGATAAGCAGGTGGACAATATACCAACTAATTCGGAGCGGTGAGTTAAAAACGATAACTATCGCAAGTCGAAGATTTGTTGCTTCTGATGATTTAGCTAAATACATAAATGAACGAAAGGCAGTGGGTTATGAGACGTAGACGAGGCGATGGTTCAGTTACTAAGCGTAAAGATGGTCGGTTCGAGGCGGCTGCCTATGTGCATACGCCAACAGGTATTAAACGTGTTCGCCGTTATGCTGCTACACGACCTGAGGCAGAAGCGTTGCTCGTTGATTTAAGAAATAAAAACAATAGTGGGCTATTAACGGACGCTAAAGAGCGGAAGTTAAGTGAGTATTTGGATTACTGGCTAGCAATAGCTAAGTCAAATCTGCGCCCCACTACCTATATTGGCTATGAAGTTATAGTGCGGCTTTATCTCAAGCCAGGGCTAGGCAATAAATGCCTGGCTAGACTTAGGGTTGCAGACGTTCAGTCACATATAAATAGTCAACTCAAAGCCGGGGTTTCTAATCGTACAATTCAAAAACAGCGGCTAGTATTATCAACGGCACTTAAACGTGCGGAGCATGAAGAAATTATCAGTAGAAATGTGGCACGACTTGTTGACATACCGCAATATCGGCCTAAAGAAATCGTGCCTTGGAACGTAAATCAACTAAGCATATTTTTAGACCATGCTAGTAGCGACCCATTCTACCCAGTGTTTGTTATATTGGCCTTATACGGACTAAGAACAAGCGAAGCATTGGGCTTATCATGGCACAACATAGACGCTGATAATAAAGTTATTCACATTCGGCAACAGCTCCAGTATTATGACCAGGCATTTCATTATACGGATTTGAAAACCCAAGCTGGACGGCGTGACCTACCGTTACTCGATATTACGCATAATGTTTTGCAGAATATTACCCAAACCGATAGTGGGGCATTACCAGACCTTATCTTTAAGACGACAAGCGGCAATCCGATTGACAGACGAAATCTACTTCGGTCGTTTAAGCGCATAAGCAAACACGCTGGACTACCGTTGATTAGGATGCACGACTTACGGCATACTGCCGCCACGATTCTGAAAGACATTGGCGTACCAGCACGAGACACTCAGCTCATTTTAGGCCATGCACATATCACGACAACTCAGCAAATATACCAGCACTCGGGCATTGAAGAACGTGTTTTGATACTAGAGCGATATGAGCAGAAATTAGTGAGTATTAGTGCCTGTAGCCGTCAAATTAAGCCGTCAAGCAATATTCTAGATTCAAAAATAATAAGAAATAACATCGTTAGGGGCGAGAAAGAGCTAAGCATTAACCCCAGGCTTATGAGTCCTGTGCTCTAACCACTGAGCTACGCCGCCGGAATTTGGGAATCGCAAATTAGATTGCGATAACAGGGGATAATATAGCATGATTCGTATCTGTTGGCTAGCATCGAGTGGCTATTAATAGGTGCGGAAAGCCAGGTAGCCGGCGGCGGTAAAGCCGATGATGATTACCACTATACGAATGATGTGTGATGAGAAGCGTTGAGAGTAACGGGCGCCCAGGTAGCCACCGATACCATTGCCGGTAGCCATGGCCAAGCCAAGCGGCCAGTTGATCAGATGCGTGCTATACAGGGTTATGATACAAACTGTAGCGATGGTCATGCCGGCCAAATTTTTGAGGCCATTCATCTGGTGGATGTCGTGTAATTTGGTGAAGCTGAGGAAGGCCAACATGATGAAGCCGAATCCAGCGCCGAAGAAACCACCATATATAGCGGTTGGGAGTAAGCCAAGCGCTATCAGGAAGAGAGTAGCATTGTTCTGGCTGCGTTTGGAGATATGTCGTAGTAGGTGGAAATGGAGCAGTGGCTGGATAGCGAAGAGCACAACGGCGAAGAAGATGAGGCCAGGTACCAGCTCCTGGAAACGGGCGTTTGGGGTGTGACGTAATAATAAGGCACCGATGGCGGCACCTATCAGACAGGGGATGAGCAGAATGAGGTAGCGGCGCGGTAGCTTACGCAGGTATTTGCGATAGCCGTAGGCTGAAGTTATTTGCCCGGGTAAGATAACAATGTTGGTTGTCACATTAGCAACCAGCGGTGGTAATCCAACAGCTAAAAGAACAGGGAAGCCAAGCAGCATGCCGCCACCTGCGATGCCGTTCATGGCACCCACGGCGATCCCGACTATGAAAACGATGATTTCGTGCAGCATGTTTGTGTTTTGATTGAGCTCCTTTAGCGTAGCATGTTCATTCGTCATCGGCCATCACCACGTCGTCACACGTAAAACGCTTACGTAACTGCTAAGATACATGTATGGAAGTGCAGCTGAAACCCGGTCGTTACGTGGTTGCGGTCAGTGGTGGGGTCGATTCCTTAGCGCTGTTGCACCTTCTCTATGCCCAAAATTGGGCGGCTCGTCAGGCTGGTCAGCCGACCTCGAAGTTGATAGTGGCGCACTACGATCACGGCATTCGTGAAGACTCGGTGGCCGACCGCAAGCTGGTGCAGGCGACAGCCAAAGCCTATGGCTTGCCGTTTGTCTATAATGAAGGCCGCCTCGGGGCAGGGGTCAGTGAAGCTACGGCTCGAGATGCTCGTTATGGCTTCCTGCGACAGGTCCACCAGGCTAGTGGCACGCAGGCGATTATCACCGCCCATCACCTGGATGATGTTCTTGAGACTGCCATTCTCAATCTGTTACGTGGCACTGGCCGTCGGGGCTTAACGTCGCTGCGCAGCCACGAGGATATTCACCGGCCCTTGCTACATCTCCCCAAGCAGGCATTAGTCGATTATGCCCACAGTCGTGGATTGCGGTGGCGTGAAGATAGCACCAATGGCGACGATAGCTATTTGCGAAATTACATCCGACATCGCATTTTGCCACGTTTCGATGCGGCCGGGCGCCAACGCCTCGGCTACATTCTGAGTAGCCTCCAGACCCAGAACCGACAGCTCGATAATGACCTCATTAATCTATTGCATCAGCAATCGATGGGAGGCACGCTCGACCGGACATGGTTCAATCATTTACCACATAGTGTTGCCAAAGAGGCGCTGTCAGCCTGGCTACGGGCACATGGTGTATCAGGCTTTGATAGCAAGGCCTTGGAGCGCTTGGTAGTGGCTGCCAAAACCGCTC
Source organism: Saccharimonadales bacterium (SeqCode) (assembly GCA_038230895.1). Taxonomy (GTDB): domain Bacteria; phylum Patescibacteriota; class Saccharimonadia; order Saccharimonadales; family UBA4665; genus JAJXTN01. Next base: position 13,910 of record JBBRMJ010000002.1, read on the forward strand.
GTCCTGGCAAGCTATTCCCCCTGTTAGGTGGTCGCCAGATGCATGTTGGTAGCCTAAATTTGGCACTCGTGGGTAGTGAGCGCTAGCAAAAAAATAATAGCAGAGGTATAATAGAGGGCTATGGATAAAAAACCACTTCGTTCCAAGCACAAATCAGGCAAAGCAGCCGGTAATCGCAATGCCAAGAACGCGGGCTTCATTGCTCTTCTGGTGCTGTTCGCGCTCATCGTCTTCGCCTACTCCAACCAGCCAAGTATTCTCAAGCAAGTTCCAGCTACCCAAGCTATCGCTGATAATAACGCTGGCAAGTATTCCAAAATTGTCGTCAATGGCAATGAACTAGATATCACACCCCAGGGTGCAGCTCACGCCACATTGAAGACCTATGTTGATGGCAATTCCAGCCTCAAAGAGCAGGGATTCAATACCGCCAAAACGAGCATTACCTTTAAGCCAGAGTCAGCCGGTACACCGGCTTGGCTGGTACTGGTTGAGACTATCGGTCCGGTCATATTGTTCGGTGGTCTTTTGTTCTTCATAATGCGCGGCGCTCAAGGCCAGGGCAATCAAGCCCTCAGTTTTGGCAAGAGCCGAGCTCGCCTCTACGGCAACGAGAAGGACAAAGTGACATTTAAAGAAATCGCCGGCTCTGACGAGGCGAAGCAAGATCTTGAAGAAGTCGTTGAATTCCTGAAATTCCCTAAGAAATTCGTTGGCATGGGTGCTCGCATACCAAAAGGTGTGCTGTTAGTCGGTCCTCCGGGCACTGGTAAGACCTTGCTCTCGCGTGCTGTCGCCGGCGAAGCCAACGTGCCGTTCTTCAGCATATCTGGTTCGGAGTTCGTCGAGATGTTCGTTGGTGTTGGTGCTTCACGCGTCCGTGACCTTTTCGCCAAAGCCAAGAAGAACGCGCCATGCATTATCTTTGTCGATGAAATTGATGCCGTCGGTCGCCGTCGTGGCTCTGGCATGGGTGGTGGTCATGATGAGCGCGAACAAACCCTCAATCAAATCCTCGTCGAAATGGATGGCTTTGAGCAGGGTGAAAACGTCATTGTCCTCGCCGCTACCAACCGCGCTGATGTGCTTGACCCGGCCTTACTTCGACCAGGCCGCTTCGACCGGCGCGTTAATATCGGCTTGCCGGACCGTAAGGACCGCGAAGCGATTCTGAAGGTTCACTTTGCCAAGAAGCCACTCGCGAAAACCGTTGATCTTGATTCGCTGGCTGCCAAAGCTGCGGGTAGCTCAGGTGCTGACCTCGCCAATATTGCCAATGAGTCGGCCATCATCGCCGCCCGCAACAGCCACAATGAGATTACGCAGGGTGATGTGACTGAAGCATTCGAACGTGTTGCCATTGGTCCAGAACGCAAGAGCAAGATCATGACTGAAGCCGATAAGGTTACGACTGCTTATCATGAAGCCGGGCACGCCTTGGTTGGTCACGTGCTACCGGATAGCGACCCAGTTCATAAGGTCACCATCATCCCACGCGGCGGTACGGGTGGCGTAACATGGTTCATCCCACCCGAAGACCGAATGTTTGTGTCACTCATACAGTTCAAAGACATGTTAGCTCGCGGCCTCGGTGGTCGTATTGCCGAAGAAGTCATGCTTGGCAAAGACCGTATCACAACTGGTGCGGGCAGCGATCTGCAACAAGCCGCTGAATTAGCCCGTGATATGGTTGTCAACCAGGGTATGGGTGACAAGCTGCGCGACCAGGTTTTCCACGTCGACGATGGTATGATGATTGACCGCATTGTCCACGAACGTGATTACTCTGAGGATACCGCAAAGGTTATCGACCAAGAAGTCGAGAGCCTGATTACGGAAGCCGCTAATCGTGCCCGCAGTGTCATCAAGGCCAATCTCCACAAACTAGAAGAACTCAAAGACCGCTTGCTGGAAAAAGAAACTGTCGACGCTGATGAGGTGCTGGAAGTGCTGAAGGGTGCCAAGATGACCGACGGCGCCGCTCTCTACTAGGACTACAGAGTCATTGCAATTTATAGTTGTTGCGTGACATCGTAAAGCTGCTGTGCCACAGCAACCTGACCAGCAACCCGGTGTTGGTAGGCAATCTGAGCAACAGAGCTTGTATCGAATATGTTTCGCAAAGTGCCAGCAATAGCTGACTGGGTATGAGTATCCTTCTTCTCGACAGCCGCTTTGTAAAACACAACTAATTGGTACATATCAGCAATTGCCACCCAATAATTAATTGGTTCTGGCTGTTTCATTTCACCGACCCAGGCTTCAATTTGAGGTTGGTCGTAAATCACGGCCCTTAAAGCACGCCGGTTGCCATCCATGACTTTGATAACGCCCCCACTCGTCTTACGGACAATAATTGGATACTCATCTTGCGCTGGGTCGGTGCTGTGCTGGTCAACAAAGGTTTTCTGTTCGGCTTTGGCAGCAGGATTATTAGCCAGAATCTCGGCCAGTTCGCCAAGCAGTAGATCAACCCGCAGGTTTAGACCGTGCACTTTCTGTAGTTGCTTAAGGGGGCTGGTCATTTGAATCGTGCGAGTGTCGAGGGTTTGCTTAGACCATTCAATATTCTCCGCGGTAATCCAAGCCACAAAATTTGGTTTCAGTTTGATGCCATGCATAATGGCAGCAAAACTATCCCAAAAATCTTGGAGTCGCTCCGTCTCTAAATGGTAGTCAGTAGGCTGGTTGGCCCAACCCCGAACTGATGCATCCATAGCCTGCCAGGCATCAGTCGATACTCCAAGAAAAAGCTTACGCAACTCCTTATTAATAATACTAATTGCCAATTCTACACGAGTAGCATCGTAGATATGAGAGGGGTAAGTTAATTGCTGTGCCATAGGCGTAATTATAGAGCAAAATACGCTGTTATCTTAATCAGGGCTGGACTATACTGAGTGGAGCTTAGATAGATATGAACAGCGCATGAATCCACCAGAACCGGCCAATAAACGTAAAATCCTCAGCATCGGTAATGCGGCGGCCCTCTTAATTGCCGCCTCGCTGGCCGGGCAGATACTGGGCTTTCTCCGTACCAAGTTAGTCAACGCCAACTTCCCGGTTGTCGGGCCACACAGCACCGATGCCTACTTCGCCGCTTTTATCATTCCAGATTTTTTCTTCTTCACCTTGGCTGCGGGCGCGCTCGGTGTGACCATGATTCCGGTGCTCTCCGATCGTCTGCATAACGGTACGCGCAAAGCAGCCTGGGAATTGGCTGCCTCAGTATTGAACTTCCTCGCCATCATCATGGCGGTTGTCGGTGTCATCATCATCATCTTTGCACGCCCTCTGATCCACCACATAGTTGCGCCGGGCCTTACTGGCACTCAACTCGATACTGCGACGATGATTATGCGTTTCCTGGCTTTCAACCCCTTACTATTCACGATATCTGGCATTCTGACCAGCGTACAGCAGACCATGGGCCGTTTCTTCTTCTTCGCCATCGCGCCATTATTTTATAACTTGTCGATCATTATCAGCATCTTCGTTTTCAAGGACAATCTTGGCTTAGTTGGTCTGGGCATAGGCGCCTTTATCGGTGCCATTTTGCAACTGCTGGTCATTCTTTTTGGTAATATCAAAACGGGTTTCCACTGGCACCCGCACATATTATGGCGCAGTAAAGACTTCCAAACGATCTTACGTAACTTACCCCCGCGTTCCATTGACCAGGGGATGGATCAGATTGAAGACATTGTCGAAACCCATATCGCCAGTGGTCTGGGCAGTGGAACGATAACCTACTTCAACAATGCCTACATCCTCAGCACCGCGCCAATCCTACTACTCGGTACAGCCATTTCGACGGCCGCCTTCCCAAGGCTGAATCAGCGCCTCAGTCAAGGCCGCCCGGATCTCTTTCGGCGCGACTTCCTGATGGTATTGCGAGCCATGATCTGGATTAGTGCACCCTTGGTTGTCATCTGTTTCCTCGGACGTGGTTATCTGGCTCGGCTCATCTACAGCCAAGGCAACCAGAAAATCGCCGGCATCTTTGGCTTATTGACCATCGCCATTTTCTTTCGCATTTTGTACTCCATCATTTCACGCTGGTTCTATGCTCACAAAGACACGCGCACGCCTCTGCTCGTGTCACTCTTCATTGTTGCCTTGAATGTCGGGTTAGCTTATAGTCTGGCTCGACCTTCGGTGTATGGAGTGTACGGCCTCGCCCTCGCTCAATCCATCGTCGCCATGGTAGAGGTTGCCGTCCTCTCGACGATTATGTTAATTCGTGACCCGAAGTTATTTGATGCCTATTTCTGGGGTGGCGTACTGCGCATCATGTCTGTCACCGGCTTCAGCCTGGTCGCTTGCTACGCCATGGTCGCCGTGTACCCCTTACAGCTGGCTGATAAAGGTATCTTAACGCTTGGCACCAAGCTCGCCCTGATAGCCGGTGTCACTTTCGGTGTCCATGTCGCAGTCTCCGCGCTCTTCGGCCTCGAAGAGGTCCGTCCATTCTTCCGCCGCATCCGTGCCCTGGCCCTCAAACCCGTCAAACTCGACATGTAAGCGACCAAGCACACAACTATCAGCATCACCTCTGTTATACTAGAGAGCAATGAAGCAGGATCAGATTCGGAATTTTTGTATTATTGCCCATATTGATCATGGCAAATCGACCTTGGCCGATCGGCTGTTGGAATTGACGCATACCGTCGAAAAGCGTGATATGAAAGCCCAGATTCTGGATCGTATGGATTTGGAGCGCGAGAAGGGAATTACTATCAAGCTGGCGCCAGTACGTATGGAATATGAGGGTTATGAATTGAACCTTATCGATACGCCTGGCCATGTTGATTTTAGTTATGAAGTGTCGCGGAGTTTGGAGGCTTGCGAGGGCGCCTTACTGATTGTCGACGCAACCCAAGGCATTCAGGCACAGACATTGGCCAATGTCTATCTGGCGATGGCCGCGGAACTGACGATTATCCCTGTCCTCAACAAAATTGATTTGCCAGCCGCTGATGTCACTCGAGTCAGCGCTGAAGTCGTCAGTTTACTTGGTTGTAAGCCAGAAGACATCCTGCACATCAGCGCCAAGACGGGGCAAGGCGTGGAAGCCGTGTTGGAGCGCATTGTGGTTGACGTCCCGCCGCCTAAAAGCTCGGCCTTACCTGAGACCCGGGCACTGATCTTCGACAGCTATTACGATGATTATCGTGGTGTCATATTATATGTGAGAGTTTTCGACGGTCATATTGCGCGCGGCGCTCAGATCAAAATGATGGCAACCAGCGCTCATGGCCTGGCACTGGAAGTCGGGGCTTTAACACCGGAAATGACACCCAAAACCAACTTAGAGCCGGGCGAAATTGGCTACGTTGTCACTAACCTGAAGTCAACCCGTGAAGCCAAAGTCGGCGACACCATTACCCTGACTACAGCCGCCGCCAGCGAACCATTACCGGGTTATCGCAATGTTCGGCCTTTCGTCTATGCAGGCTTCTTTCCGGAGAGTAATGAGTATTACCAGGAGCTGAAAGATGCAATTGAAAAGCTGAGTCTGAGCGATTCGGCGCTGCAGTTTGAGCCGGAGAACTCACCGGTGCTTGGGTTCGGCGTCCGGATTGGCTTCCTCGGTTTGCTGCATATGGATATTGTCCGTGAACGGCTGGAACGGGAATATAACCTCGAGCTTGTCGTCACCAATCCATCGACTGATTATCAAGTTGTGCTACTGAGCGGTGAGGAATTGGATATCAAGAGTGCTTCGACATTACCTGACCCGGCGAAAATTCAGGATATACGAGAACCTTGGATCAAGGGCGAGATTATTGTACCGCAGGACTATGTCGGCCCGGTAATCCAATTGATTTCGGCCAAGCGTGGTCTTCAGACCAATCTGAGCTATGTTGAAGATCGGGCAGTGGTTAGTTTCGAAGCACCGCTTGCCAATTTGCTGACCGATTTTTATGACCAGCTCAAGAGCATCACCAGCGGCTACGGCTCCTTTAATTACGAACTGGATGATTACCGCATTGAAGACTTAGTCCGTCTGGATTTCTATGTGGCCAATGAAATTGTCGGCGCGCTCAGCGTTATGGTCCATCGCAGTGAAGCTGATCGGTTGGGTCGTGAAACGGTCACCAAGCTGAAGGATGTAATCCCACGCCAGAACTTCCAAGTCGCGCTGCAAGCCGCCATCGGTGGTCGTTTCATCGCCCGCGAAGACATCAGTGCCTATCGTAAAGACGTCACAACTGGACTCTACGGTGGTGATGTGTCGCGTAAGAAGAAAGTTTTAGCCAAGCAGGCCAAGGGAAAGAAGCGTATGAAACGTTTTGGCAAAGTTGATATACCAGCCGAGGCTTTCACGGTCATGTTGAAGCGTGATTAATGAAGCATTGTGGCAGCGCTACTCGCTGGTATACAATGAATGCACGTAAACTATACAAAAATGAAATACGTGTCAGCAACCCCTAATCTCGACAGCCGTCTCTTCGGCTTACTGCTTTTGCCGTCTTGGTTCAGTGCCGCTGTTGCCGTCATCGTCGGCCTGCTGGTAGGGATTGGCACAGTCGTCTTGACGCACTATCAAAGCAGCACCTTTCGACTCGAACTACTAAACACCCAGGTCAGCCAGCCCACAGCCTACCAGTCGCTCACGGATCGTATACTGTCAAATAATTTCATCAGCAACCTACCGTTGTTATTATTCTGGACACTGGTTGGGTTAGTGGTCTATCTGTTTACTTCGAATATTTTGGCGGCTATTCGGAGTACTGCCGAACTGAAAAGTGAACTGGAGTATGTACATGTCAATCGTCACAGTTTGCTGGTGACTGCTGCAGAGCATCTACTCGTACGCTTAGTTGTATTGGTGATTTGGGTTTTCTTTATCGTATTTTTCTTCAATCATGTCCTCCCCTATTGTGTCGCGGCCGCCTTGGCCGGCTCGGGGTCTCAAGGTAGTTTGCTGAATGTTAGCTATGTCTTGCTGTCCATTGTGATCATGACTGCTGCGGTACATCTGCACACTATTTTCTTCCGTCTACTTTTGTTAAGACCACGGATTTTTTCGTCAGCGGTGTACATCGATTGAGCATTGAAACATTGATTTACCCCTGTAAAAGTGCTATAAATAGACTATGAATGACCTCGTACGCATTGCTGATTTTCAAAAAGCTCTCCAGGGCTACCATCTGTCAAAGCAAGCGCTACAAAGTCTGTCTCAAACCGAGCTTGTGTTACTTGTCGCGCCGACAGCAACAGGCCGCAACACGATTATCCGCCAGCTGCTCAAAACTGGCGATTATCACTTCGTTGTATCCGATACCACTCGTCTACCGCGTGTGAATGATGGCGTTTTGGAACAAAATGGCCGAGAATACTGGTTTCGTACCGAGCTGGAAGTCCTCAGTGACATCCAGCAGGGCAAATATCTGGAGGCCGCTATTATTCATGACCAGCAGGTCTCAGGCATAAGCGTTCGTGAATTGGAAAAAGCTCGTGACGAAGGTAAGATTGCCGTCACCGATACCGAAGTACTTGGCGCCGAAAATGCCATTAAATACAAGCCAGATACGATTGCGTTATTCGTTTTGCCGCCAAGTTTTGATGAATGGCAGCGACGCCTCAGACAACGTGGCACTATGGATGACATTGAATTTAATCGCCGTATGACCAGTGCCTACAAAGAATTTGCGATGGCCTTGCAGCACGAACACTACCACTTCATCATTAACGACTCTATCGAACATTCAGTGCAGCAGATCAATGAAATCGCCAAACTTGGCACTATCGACCCAGAATCACAGCAGCAAGGTCGCGCCTTGGCGGAGCAGCTTTTATTGGCGACACAAGCATTTCTGGGCACGGTTTGAATTTCCGCACTTGACATCGACCCTCTATCCTGCAACCATTAACGGTATAACATAAACATGAAGTCTGGCTGTGAGTACAGTAATGATATTGTCGGCTCCAAAGCGTTATAAATCGGTCTATCTTGTCGGTCTATGTTTTGTACTAGCGCTGACATTTTTGGTTGTACACCCCCAGAAAGCATCAGCCGCCTGCGCTGCCCAAGACACTTCTCGTGGTCAGGTCACCAGTACCTTCAGCGTACCAAGTACCGGCAGCTACCGAGTATGGAGTCGTATCCTCGCACCTGACACGACGAATAATTCTTATGTTTTAGAAATTGATGGCACTACCTGTGGCGTTGTGGTCGGTGGGAGCACTACGTTCCCAGCCAACACTTGGACCTGGGTAGATTATCAAGGCGGCACAGCCAGCAGCAAGATTAATGTAACCCTGAGTGCCGGCGCGCACACCATGACTTTGATTGGGCGCGAAGATAATGTTGAGCTGGACCGTGTAATTTTCACCACTGATACCACTTGCGTGCCGACCGGAACAGGTGATAATTGTGCCAACCCTCCCGATACGACCAATCCAACCGTCTCAATCACCGCACCAACTGCTGGGTCAACGGTCAAGAATACGGTTACTGTCCAGAGTACTGCAGCGGATGATGTCGCGCTCGCTAAAGTTGAGTTCTACATCGATGGTACACTGGTAGCATCAGATACCACCACGCCATATAACTATACGTTCGATACCACAACGGTGAGCAATGGTTCGCATACGATTCTGGCCAAAGCCTATGACACCAGCCAAAATACTGCTTCTGCCACCGTGGCCGTCAACGTCAACAATCCTGCGGTCTGTACGCCGGGTAGTAGCACACTACCGACAACACCGGGCAATGTGACTAGCAGTAGTACCTACACCCAGATTACGCTCAACTGGTCTCCGAGCACCGGTAGCCCCGGCTGTACCATCACTAATTACAAGGTCTTCAGAGGTGGTGCGTTGATTGCGACCCTCGGCAATGTCACAACGTATACCGATAGCGGCTTAATAGCAGGCAATAGCTATAACTACAACATCCAGGCCGTCGATAGTGGCCCCAACAACTCGGCCCAGAGTGCGCTATCCAGCTTCTCGACAACCACGGATAACCTCGCTGCTAATCCAGTGACTGGCGTAACCGCCACCGCCAACGGCGCAGCTCGTGTCGACCTGAGTTGGGCCGCTGCAACTGACCTTCCGAACCCCGGTGGCGTTGGTATCGCCGGCTACAATATCTATCGCAATGGTGCCAGCACGCCAACCTATCAAGTGACTGGTGCGAACACGACTAGCTATGCCGACACCAATGTCTCCGCCAGTACCAAGTACACCTATACTATTACGTCAGTGGATAAAGCTAGCAATGAGAGTGCTCCAAGCGCTAGTGTCAGCGCTACCACGGCGGCGCCTACCTGTAGCGGTACGCCATCCGTGCCAACAGGGCTTGTGGCGACTGGCAGAACGATCAGCACTATCACGTTTGGTTGGACAGCAAGTACGGCTAGCGCTGGTTGCACCTTAAGCGGTTACCATGTCTACCGTGGCGGCACGTTCGTGGCTGATGTCACCAGCGGTCTCAGCTTCACTGACACTGGCTTGAATCCAAATACCGGCTACAGCTACACCGTCAAAGCGTTTGATACCAGCGCACACACCTCAGCTGCCTCGACCACGCTCAGTGCGTCTACGTCGGCTGATACGAGCGCTCCAAGCGCACCAGGCAGTGTTGCGGCAGTCGCCATCAGTAGTTCCAATGTTAATCTGACCTGGACGGCCAGCACTGATAATATCGCGGTCACTGGCTACAACATCTACCGTGGCGGTGTGGTTATATCGACAGTTGGTGGCAGCATCCTAACCTACAGTGATACTTCCCTTGTCGGTAACACAGACTATGTCTATCAAGTCAGTGCAATCGATGGTGCTATCAATGAAAGCGCCAAAGTCACGGCCACGCCAAATCCTGTCCACACCCCAACGTCTATCGACAAAACACCCCCGAGCACCCCGACGAACCCACAAACCCCTGTCATTGCTTCGCAATCTGCCAAGGTCACCTGGACACCAGCCACTGATAATGTCGGTGTGGTGGGCTACCATGTCTATATCAAAGGCATCCTAGATACGTTTGATGGCGATACGACCACCGCAAGCTTTACAGCTCGTTGCTTAGCACCAAATATTCCTTACGCCATAACTGTTAAGGCCTTCGATGCCGCTGGTAACATAAGTTCCACGGCTATGAACGTGAGCCTTACAACTCTTGGTGGTGGCTTCGCCGGTGACTTTGACTGCTCGACACACGTTGACTTCACTGACCTCACGACCTTAGCACGCAACTGGGTCCTAACTGCTCCAGCTCGATTCCTGCCAACTGACGGTGATGCCTCTGGAGATGCTATTATTGATTTCACTGACTTAACTTCTCTCGCCAGAAACTGGGGTAAATAATGAAACGTATTATGAAACGCAGTTCAAACTACGCTAAGTTAGGCCTCATCGTGTTGGTAGTCGCAGTTGCGGGATTAAGTCTAAGCCACATTACTTTTGCGGCTACTGGTAGTCTGACTTTTAGCCCTGGTAGTGGTTCTCATAACGTTGGCGATACATTTACCGTGACAGTCATAGAAAATAGCGGGACTGATAGTGCGGTATCAGTCAAAGCTATTGTTGACTATCCAGCGAGTTTATTACGCTTCGACGGCGATACTGTCGTTGCGCCTTTTACGTTTAATCCTGCCAGCACCGACACTGCAAGCGGAGGTGTTATTAGTATTCAACGTGCCAGCCTAAGCGGCACTGGTTATACAGGCGCACAGACAGTTTCAACCATGACCTTCACTGTTTTGGCCGCCGGCACGGCAACGCTAAGCTTTGAGAATTCGTCAGTTATTGCCGACTATAATACCGGCAACAATGTCTTAGTGAGTAAACCGAGCGCTACGTACACCTTAAGTGTTCCGCCACCAGCCTCTCCAGTTATCTCGGCCTTCACCGCTACGCCAAGTTCAGTAAGCTCAGGCGGTACCAGTGTCCTGGCGTGGGCCAGCAGTAATGTCGTCAGCGGTGGCTGCAGTATCCCATCAACTTCAGTAACGGCCGGTGATCCGAGTGGTAGCCTGACAACACCAGCCCTGACTAGCTCTACCACCTACACGCTGACCTGTAAGAATAGTGCCAATGTCCCTACCAGTAAAGCTGTTACTGTATCGGTCACCACGCCGCCTCCAGGCGGCTCGGGCTCTGGTTCTGGATCGAGTGGTTCGACCAAGTCAACTAGCGTCAAAGTCGGTGATGTGACAGTGCCAAACAACGGCAATGTCGCGGTTTCCACCCCAGTTGGTGTCCAGCCAGCCACGATTCAGACCGAAGGTGTCAGTAAGGTCGAGTACTACCTCAATGGTAAACTGGTCGACACCGAGACCAAGCCACCATTTACCTACAAGGTCGATACCACTAAACTTGATAACGGTACCTACAAATTGACAAGCAAAACCTTCTTTAGTAACGGTTCTACCAAGCAAACCACCCAGAATCTTCAAGTGAAGAATACTGCCAAGAAATCGAACACCGCTGGAATCGGACTATCACTGTTCATTCTGGCAGCCATCATTGGCGGCATCATCCTCATCCAGCGTCATCGTGGTCGACTCCAGCCCAGCTATGGTGCAATGGGCGAAAGTAAGGTGGTGACGAGCGACACGGCACCGCAAGTTGTCGCACCAATCACTCCTTTGCCTCAACCGACGGCCACCAACCTGAACGCGCCACAGCCCGGTACAGTTATCGGCCAGACTACCAAGCCTGACGATAAGTTATAGCTTGAACGCCACGCCTAGTCGTCGGTAACGGCTGAGGCTTGTCAGCCCGGACAGTACAATCTATACTGCGAGTAGCTCGCCAGACAATAAATATGAAACAAACACGACAACTAATCTTCCATCGAAGACGAACTTTGCTGTTGGCTGTCATGGTGTTCACAGCCATGTTGCTGGGCCCGTGGCAATCAGGCCGTGCCGCAGCGGCCTGCGCTGCGCAAGATACCTCACGCGGTCAAGTCTCAGCCAGTTTTAGCATTCCACTGACGGGCAGCTATCGGGTATGGAGCCGCATCAAAGCACCAGACAGCACCAATAACTCCTATATCCTAGAAATTGATGGTACAACCTGCGGTGTGGTCGTTGGCGACAGCGCCACCGCTGCCAACACCTGGACATGGGTCAACTACAAGACGGGTAACAGTGGCAGCCCGATTGATATTAATTTGGCGAGCGGTAGCCATTCGCTGACGGCGATTGGTCGAGAAGATGCCGTTTCGATTGACCGAGTCATCTTCACCGCAGATACTAGCTGCGTTCCCTCTGGCACTGGCGACAATTGCGCCATCGTTATTACGACACCAACCGGTGGTGGTCAACCTGGTGGCAGTACCGGCGCGACCACCACAGGCGCGACCACGACAACCGCCAGCAGTAGCGGTGGTACGGTCACCGTCCACGCTTCGTCACAGCCACTGACGGTTAGCGGTGACACCAACCTGGTCATCGCGCCACCCAGTAGCGATAATCAGGGAGCAAGTCTCGCTAAAGTTGAATATTACATCGACAACAAACTGGTCGACACCGAGACCACAGCGCCCTACACCTACAAGGTCAATACCAAGATCCTTCAGAGCGGAGTCCATACATTGACCAGCAAAGCCTTCTACGCCGATGGTACGAGCAAATCAACCACCCAAACGTTAACCGTCAAAAATACTGCCAAGAAAACATCCAACCAGACCGGTGCACTTGGCGTCAGTTTGTTGCTCATTGCGGCGATTTTTGTTGGTCTGTCAATCATCCAGCGTCGTCGTGGCGGGCTACGGCTCCACGGCGTCACGCTTATACCTGGCAATCACCCAGTGGTGGAAGATGTGACTCTGGCTATGCGCAGCTCGGATAGACCAGGTGATGTGGTGCCGGTGCCGACTCAGGCGCCAGCGCCTGGCTCGGTCATCGAGTATCATCCGACCCCGGATGAAACGCAGGGGCCAAAGCCAACACTATAGCTGGCACTCTTGACTGCTGAGTGCTATTTGTTATACCATAACACCTATAGATAAGGTGATTATCCAGTCATGACTGAACGCCAACAGAAAATTTTGAGTGCCATTGTCGAACAGTATGCCGAAGTCGCTAGCCCCGTCGGCTCTAGCTTGATGGCCAAAGTGTTTGGCGTCAGTTCGGCGACGATTCGGGCCGAGATGGCCGAACTCGAGCGACTCGGTTTCATTACGCAGCCCCATACCAGTGCCGGTCGCGTTCCGACTGATAGAGGCTATCGTTTCTACGTCAACAATTTGATCGAAAGTCCGGGAGAATTGCTGCCGGAACGTCGTACCGAAAAAGCTTTGGTTACTCGCGTTCAGATGGCTGGCGTCCCAGAGCGCACTATTCGCAGTGCCGTCGATACGCTTGTCGAACTGACGCAGAATCTTGCAGTCGCCACCATTGGCAATCAGCTGTACATGAGCGGTTTATCCAACCTCTTTGGTCAACCAGAATTCATTAACGGATTGCAGGTTCAGCAGGTCGCCAGCCTACTCGACAACCTCGAGCCCTGGCTGCGTGAAGCAGCGCCCAACGAGCCGCTCAGCGTCTATATCGGTGCCGAGAATCCAATTGGCCGCACAGCTGGCTGCAGCTTAATCATCAGTCGTTTCCGCAGCCCGTTTAGCGATCGGAGTTACATCGGTACTCTCGGTCCCACTCGTCAAAGTTATCGAGACGTCATGTTATTAGTTCGCCGTGCTGGCCAAGAGCTTGAGGAGGCGCTGTATGTTTAGGCTTCCAGAGTCCAGTGGTTCACCTGATGCAACTATCTTTGAGGCTGTAAGCGAGGCCAAGTCTTTGCGAGCTGAGGGCCTACCGGTTGCAGCAATGAGCCTCGAAATATACGTTAGTAACGTACTTTGCGATAGTGGCATTGGGCGCTCGACGATAGAAGAAATATTTGATACAGCACGTCTTTCTATTGAGAACCTTGACGCAGAAGTTGAAAGGATTGCCCATGGCTGATAAGAAACGGACAACAAAGGTGAAAGCCAACACTGAGCTTGAGGATCAATCGGCACTCCTAACGGATGCGCTGCAGCGCGAACGTGCCGATGCAACGAATATCCGTCGCCAACATGAGGAGCAGATTACTAATTTGCGGACTGTAGTGAAGAGCAATGTCGTCCGTGATCTGTTGCCGGTGATTGATAACTTCGAACGAGCGCTGAAGCACGTCCCAGCCGACTTGGTCGATAATGACTACATCAAAGGCATACAAGGTGTGGTCAAGCTATTCGAGAAGACCTTGGTTGACATGGGTGTTGAACGCATTAAAACTGTCGGCGAAGCTTTTGATCCCACTTATCATGAAGCCGTCAGCATGGAAGAGGGCGAGGGCAGCCACGAAGTCGTTTGCGAAGAGCTTCAAGCCGGCTACAAAGTCGGCAATGATGTCATTCGCCACGCCATGGTCAGAGTCAAGTTTACCTGAGCCAATGGTAGTAGCGATGTCACAATCTGCCAAAACACTGTAAACTAGTAAGGGTAAGTAGTTTACGATGGCTATACACACTCAAAACAATCTTCGAGCGTTATTATTTGTCTTGATTTTCGTGTCGGTCGGTACTGCAATTCTATTTGTTACGCATGCTGCCACAAATACCTCGTCTGTTGAAACCGAAAGTGGTACCTTGGCAGGTACTGCGTCTATCGTAAGTGATTCGAGCGCTTCGGGCGCTCAGGCCATACGTTTTGGGACTGCTCCTCTGGGTAGCGGTGTGCTACCGATTCCGAGCCCCCTGAGCTCAAATTGGGTGGCACCGAGCGGCAACTACACCATGCCGGCGCAAACGGTGAATGTTTCGGGTACCGTAACCGTTAATTTGACTGCCGCTACCATCACCGGCACGACTGGCTATCTCTTCAGCTTGACGCCAGGGAGTAATTTGACGATTATCGGCGGTACATTATCAGGCACGATTCAGGGCTTAGTGCAGGATAATATCGTTGACGGTGCAACAGCCACTGTCTCTATAGCCGGTACAAAGATGACCAACGTACGTACCGTTGTCTTCGCCAAGACTCAAGGTGGCCCCGTCTCCATTACGCTTACGAATGTCGTTGCGACGGGCTTAGGCTCCGGCGTCCGCGCCACCTCTGACTACATGGATATTGAAAACTGCACCTTAACCGGCGGTGGTGTACCGCCTACGGGAAACCCGGCTGGTGTTCATTCATTGGATGATAACGCTGGCAACATAGATGTCCCAGGCTCATTTTTAAAAGTCTTTAATAGCACAATTACTGGGTACACATCGACTGGTTTCCAAGGTGATAGCGTCTTGGGAGAAACGAGGGTGCATTCAGCCGACATCGAGAATAATGTCCTTGGTCACAACAGCGACAGTGGCGGCATCGATTCTAAAATGCACAGTGTCATCGTCAAGAACAATACCATCTATAGTGATGGCGGCCGTGCCATCTCGAGCCACTACGGTACGTTGACGGCGAGTGGAAACACCATTTACCAAGTCGCTACTTCAAATAACGGTGTCGGCAAGGCGTATCAGGGTACTGGTACTTTGATCGTCAGTAATGATGTCGTTGTGCTGACACCTGGTGCGAATCTAGCTATAGCCGACGTCGTCCTATCGCCGGGCTCCGGCCCTCCTGCCAGTTATCCTCGGGTCGGTAACCTGACTCTTACGCATATAACCAATCAGGCGGGAACTGTCCTGCTCGGCCCGACGAAGGTTAATCCAGCCGGTGGCTTCACACCAACCATCACGGTTAATCCATAAAAAATACAACACCTAGCACTCTTGACACCTGAGTGCTAATTTCTTACACTGGAAGAGGTTAATAAACGAAGTATATGGATATAACTGCTGCCAACCCCGAAACCTATTTAGCGATGTACCGCGCTGACCCCGAAACCTTACCAGGGGCGCCATCTAATGAGGCAATTATTGCGAAATATCCAGAACTACAGAAGTCTAATAAGCCATTAACAAGCGGAGAACGGCTAGGTTTTTTAGAGATGTGGCAGCTGGCTGAAGTGCCGGAGACCATTCTCGGGTTAGACGACCACAGTCTCGCAAGCCTAACCGACAGCGCAGGCAAGGAGCTGGCAGCGATAGTCTCAACGGAGCGGCGAATAGCCGACCTGCGTCGTATACATACCGCTGCCCGAAATGAATTATCCAGACGATCACATAACATAAGTACGAAAGAGGAGTAAATATGGCAAAAATTATAGGTATCGATTTAGGAACTACCAACTCTGCAATGGCGGTAATGCAGTCCGGTAAGCCGGAAATTATCGCTAACAGTGAAGGTGCACGTACGACCCCATCTGTTGTTGCAGTCAACAAGAACAAAGAACGTTTGGTGGGGCAGGTGGCACGTCGCCAACAAGTGACCAACAGCAAGAATACGATTTATGAAGTGAAGCGATTGATTGGCCGTAACTTTAATGACAAAGAAGTCCAGCGCGACCTTAAGCTCATGGGCTATGAAATCGTCAAAAGTGGCAATGGCGTCAAAGTCAAAATGGCCGACAAGGAGTACAGCCCTGAAGAAGTTAGCGCCATGATTCTCGGTAAGTTGAAGGCTGACGCCGAAGCTTTCCTGGGTGACAAGGTTACCGAAGCCGTTATCACCGTGCCGGCATACTTCGACGACAGCCAACGTCAAGCCACCAAGGACGCTGGTAAGATCGCAGGCCTAGAAGTGAAGCGCATCATCAATGAACCGACTGCTGCCGCTCTGGCCTATGGCCTCGATAAGGGTGACAAGAAGGATGAGAAAATCGCCGTCTATGACCTCGGTGGTGGTACCTTCGACGTATCCATCCTCGAACTCGGTGACGGTGTTTTTGAAGTCAAATCAACCAATGGTGACACCCACCTCGGTGGTGCCGACTTCGACCGAGTCTTGGTAAATTATTTTGCTGCCGAATTCAAAACAGAGCACGGCATTGACATTAGTAATGACAAGGCTGCGATGCAGCGCCTCCGTGACGAAGCTGAAAAAGCCAAGATTGAACTCAGCTCATCACAAGAAGTCGACGTTAACTTACCATTCTTGACCGCCGACGCTGACGGTCCCAAGCACTTTGAACACAAACTGACCCGTGCCAAGCTTGAAAGTCTCGTTGGTGACCTCATCACCAAGACTGCTGCGCCTTGTGAGAAAGCCCTCAAAGATGCCGGTCTGAAAGCCAGTGACATCAATGCCGTCGTTCTGGTTGGCGGCATGACTCGCATGCCAGCCGTCCAGGAGAAGGTCAAGGCTATCTTCGGTCAAGAACCCATGAAGGGTGTGAACCCCGATGAGGTCGTGGCTATTGGTGCTGCTATCCAGGGTGGCGTGCTGCAAGGTGACGTCAAAGACGTGCTATTGCTAGATGTTACTCCACTATCGCTTGGGATTGAGACCATGGGAGGTGTCATGACCAAATTAATTGACCGCAATACAACTATACCCACATCCAAATCAGAAGTTTTCAGTACTGCCGCTGACAGCCAGCCACAAGTGGAAATCCATGTTGGTCAGGGCGAGCGCGATATGATTGAAGGCAACAAGAGCCTCGGCCGCTTCGTACTGGATGGCATTCCTGCTGCGCCGCGTGGCGTCCCACAGATTGAAGTCACCTTCAACATTGACGCTAATGGCATTCTAAATGTCACCGCTAAGGATAAGGGCACGGGCAAGGAACAGAACATTACCATCAGTGGTTCCGGTAGCCTGGACAAGGCCGAGGTCGAGAAAATGGCCAAAGAAGCTGAAGCTCACGCTGATGAAGACAAGGCCAAGAAAGAGCTCGTCGAAGCCCGCAACACCCTAGACAGCGCTGTCTACCAAGCTGAAAAATTAGCCAAAGACAATGGCGACAAGCTTAGTGACGAAGACAAGAAAACGCTTGAAGAAGCCGCCGAAACTGCCAAGAAAGTCGTGTCCGACGAAAACTCTGACAAAGACGCTTTAGAGGCTGCCGTCAAAGAACTCAATGACAAGATCATGCCCATCGGCAGCAAACTCTACGAACAAGCCGAAGCCGCCGACGAGAAGTCTCGCGATGAATCTGAATCAAAGGATGACAAAACCGACAAGAAAGCCGACGACCCCATCGAAGGCGAAGTCGTCGACGATGCTGAGACCCCCGACAAAAAAAGCTAAGTACCCCTGATAGTCGCAGGATGATAGGAAATATATGACTGAAGTTTTATCGAATCCAGTTGATATGCAAGAGCACCTGAATACGCTCGCATTCAAGCTCGATACTTTGATGGCTGAAGCACCGGAAGTTAGCGATGGTATAAATCTCAACCGCTTTGATAGTTCGAATGACGAACTTGGTCGATCCTACGGTATCGCTCGGTCAGTTAAACCCAATAAAACCGTTGGATATCATGCCAGCTTACAAGAGTCACCAGATGCGCAAGGTTTCGTTGAACGCTGGGACTATCACTGGGGGGCAGGGAAACCACACGCCATCTATACCAAGGTACACCAATCACGGTTGTACACCAGCCTAGTCCATCCTGTAGACAGTCGAAGGTCTATGCCTCTGGCGTCCGCCGATGTTGAGATCAATATTCCACAGATCGTCAGCAATTACGAGCACGTGCGTCAATCGCAACTTGCTGAGACAGCGCTGGATGGATCGAGCTAATATCAATGAGCTCGTCCTCACCTGTGGTTCCTGGCAGGAGGCGCAGCGGATTGTGGATAGGTTGCTGGAGCGGAAACTGATTGCTTGCGCGGAGTTCATTCCGATTAAGTCGAAATTTAGTTGGAAAGGGCAGCTGGAAGAAGCTGAGGAGATCAAGCTGATCATGCTCAGCCTAGAAGATTATTTCGACAAGGTTGAGACTGTGGTCAAAAAGCTGCACAGCTATGAAACCATCGTCTTGAAAGCCATTCCCGTCACCCATCTTTCCAGCCAAGCCGAGGTATGGCTACAAGAAGTCACAAATTAACTGATAGAATAGAGCGATATGAGAAATCCTTTCCGCACTGGTCTAAATGCTGAATTCGACCAACTCTGTTTGGCTGATGTATTACAGCGAGACTCCCGAATGCGTGAAGCTGCCAGCGTATTGGCGTTAATCGGCACCGGATTACACCTCAGTCACGACGACAGTGAACGTCTGATAGATACGCTGGCTAATACGCGTGATATCCATGGCATTCAGCCTGATGATATTCAGGCGGCGCTACTATGGCACGAGCCATCTCTGGAAACCGGGAATATACGATAATGGCTGAAGAAATGTTTTCCGACTTTACGTATCTGGGTGATTTTGTTGCCAAAGATCCCGACTTGGTAACCTTTTACGAACTTTCTATACGAGGGTTCACAACTGATGATCGAGTATCACCGATGCGTGAGCGCCGCCTCATTGACTATGACCACGAGCAATTAGTGGCTGACCTTTCGGCTGTCTATGGCATCGATAGAGCGCAGGCAATTAATGCTGAACAATTGTGCATCGTAGCGATTTATAATCAGATGCAAGATCAAGGAAGATTATTGTATGGCGAGTAAGCGTGATTATTACGAAGTATTAGGGGTCGGTAAAGATGCCAGCCCTGATGAAGTTAAAAAGGCTTTTCGCCGCGCAGCTGTAGAACATCACCCCGATCGTGGTGGTGACGAAGCTAAGTTCAAGGAACTGAATGAGGCCTACGAAGTGCTCAAAGACACCGAAAAACGCAAACGCTATGACCAGTTCGGCCATGCCGGTGTGGGCAATGGCGGCGGGGGTGGTAACCCCTACGGCGGTTTCGGAGGCCAAGGCCAAGAAGTTAACTTTGACTTCGGTGATCTTGGTTTGGGTGACATTTTCAGCAGTTTCTTTGGTGGTGGCGGTGGTGGGCAGGGGCAAGCTCGTCAAGCGCGAGGCCGTGACGTCGAAACTGGCGTGGAAATCAGCTTCGATCAAGCTGTCTTCGGTACCGAAGTCGATCTAAGCCTCAACCTCGATGATACGTGTGAACATTGTAAGGGCACCACCGTCGAACCCGGCCATGAACTAATCACCTGCGACCAATGTAAGGGGTCCGGGCAGGTCATGACCGTCACGCGCACCATCTTCGGCAATATCCAACAGGCCGCTGTGTGTCCGAAGTGCCGCGGACGTGGCAAAATTCCCGAAAAAGTCTGTAGCGTTTGTCACGGCAAAGGCACCCAGTCCAAGAAGCAAAAAGTCGACCTCAAAATCCCGGCCGGTGTCGATGATGGTGCCACCATTCGCTTGCGTGAACACGGTGAAGCCATCGCCAACGGCCCCAAGGGTGATCTGTACGTCAATATCCGAGTAAAATCCCACAAACGCTTCACCCGCGAAGGTGATTTAATCCTTAGTGAAGAACATATCGGTATGGTCGAAGCTGCCCTCGGTACCGAAATCGAGATCGATACGGTCGATGGCCCGGTGCGCATGAAAGTACCGGCTGGTACCCAATCTGGCGCCGACTTCAAGCTATCCAACCACGGCGTGCCACATCTGAAAGGCAGCACCCGCCCCTTCGACAAAGCTCAGGGTCAAAGAGGTGCTCACATCGTCACCATCACCGTTGACACCCCAACTAAGCTCAGCAAACACCAGCAAGCGCTTCTCGAACAATTCGACGCCGAGCCCAAAAAACGCGGCCTGTTCTAGGCCGAGCGGTACTGCCCGTTCAGGGCGTGGTGTGCTGCTTTTTCAGCGGTGAGTAATTGGTCGCCTTGAATCAGCATGTCTTCTGCGGTTTGCCCAGGTTGATGTATGACTCCACCCGCTGACATGCCAAAACCTAGCGCTGTAAGTTCAGGGTGTTCCAGCATGTATATACCAAAATCCGTTTCCAATCGCCCCCGAAATGCGTCTAACCGTTCCTGGGCTGACATCGCTGAACTCGACTCAGTGCGGCCAGTCAACTCTACGAAGATAGCGAACTCATCACCACCGAGTCGGGAGGACTCATTGTCTGCGCGGTCACCATGTGCCAGTAAATCATAAAACTGCTCAGTTTGACGGGTGTCTTTCATGAGCAAGGTTGCAACATCCTTCAGAACCTGGTCGCCGGCGGCGTGCTTACCAGGGTGCTTGTCATTCACCGCTTTAAAATTATCCAAATCAATGAATAACAGAGCAAAAATCTGGTCGGGTTGAGCCTCAGCAAGGCGTTGATTGGCATTGGCCAGTAAGGCTTTTTTGGTCAATAAACCTGTTAAATCATCGTGATCAACGTTATGTTTCAAAGTATTGATTTCTAAGAGTCGTCGAGCACTATCATAGGCTGTCTGCGCTACATTTTCATATGTGAGCGATGCACCAGGGTTTATTACATTACCAAGGCCGGAAAAACGTAGACTATCGGCCTCCTCTTGAGACGCTGGCGTGATATCGGCATCCGGGAGGGAGGGTAATTGGTTCTGATTATCCATGACTAATTCTGATTTCGATTTTTAGTTTTCGCGTTTATGGCTATAATCAATAATAACATGAAAAAGCTTACGTCTAACGAGGCTGGCTTTATACCGCTCCTCGTCACCATCATATTGATTGTCGCGGTACTAGTTTATCTCGCCTACACCCGAGTCCTCCACGCCAAACATTGAGCAGTGTAAAAAGCTATTGTTTAACAGCGGTATATATGATATAATTAGCAAACTCTGACAACACAGCGTTGCTGTACCCGGCGGAGGGTCATAAAATCATGAAATTTACCTGGTCACAATTCCAAAAAGCCAAAGAACCCACCACCGTGGGCCCATTCATCGTGGTTGACCTACCCCTGTTAGGCATTGAAGGTATTGATGCTAAAGTTGATACCGGTGCCTTTTCCGGCGCTCTCCATGCCAGCAATATTCGGGAAGTTAGCGACGCCGACGGCGTGAAGCATCTGCACTTCAACCCTTTAGCGAGTAAGGACCACACGCTCGAGGTCGATCATTACCATCGCCGTAGTGTTAAAAGTTCTAATGGCCAGAGTAGTCTACGCTACGCCTTTGACACCGAAGTCGAAATCCTCGGCCAACGCTACCCACTCACCATCACCCTGAGTAATCGCAGCAGTATGAAATATCAAATGCTGATCGGCCGAAAGTTCTTGCAAACGCATGGATTTTTGGTTGACGTATCAATTAATAGCAAGTAAGGTGCAGCTATGAGAAAGACGCAGCTATGAATATCGCCATTTTATCCAAAGGTCCCGGCAACTACTCCACCAAGCGCCTCAAAGAGGAAGCTGAAGCCCGTGGTCACCATGTCCGCGTCATCAACTACGCCAAGTGCTATATTACCGTCGAACGTGGCAATCCAGTCATCCGTTATGAAGGTGAAGAGCTACGTGACATCGACATCATCATTCCGCGCATCGCCTCCAGCCTGACAAAGTATGGCTCATCCATAGTTCGTCAGTTCGAAATGCAGAATGTTCCATCAGTGACGAGCTCGATTGCCATTGTTCGTTCACGTGACAAGCTGCGCAGTATGCAGATTTTGGCCAAAGCTGGTGTCGGCATTCCCAAGACTGTCTTCGCTCGTGATGCCTCTGACCTCGACGACGTCCTGGAACAAGTTGGCGGCGCCCCCGTCATCATCAAAGTTGCCCGTGGTACACATGGCAATGGCGTCGTGCTGGCCGAAACTCGCAAAGCTGGCAAAGCCGTGATGCAAGCCTTCTATGTGGAAGGTGTGAGCTTCGTGGTCCAAGAATTCGTAGCTGAAAGCGCTGGTGTCGACATCCGAGCCTTCGTCGTTAACGGCAAAGTCGTGGCCAGCATGTTACGCCAGAGCCTCGATGACGATTTCCGCTCCAATCTCCACCAAGGCGGTCAAGGCATCCCCGTCAAATTAACCGATGAAGAGCGCCGTACGGCCCAAAAAGCCGCTAAAGCCATGGGTCTGCCCGTCTGTGGCGTTGATATGATGCGTTCCGAGCGCGGTCCACTCGTCCTAGAAGTCAATTCTAGCCCCGGCTTCGGCATCGAAAAAGTCACTGACCACAATGTCGCTGACAAAATCATCGATTACGCCGAACTCATCGCCAAAGTTGGCCGCCGCAAAGACAAAATCGGCGCTTAAACCCATCGGTTTTGCTACTTAGTTTACTGACACCTCACACATGATTAACCTCACTTACGTCTCTACTTTTAAGCGATTACTGTATCAGCTCGGAGATACTGGCGATGCATGAACCAGTGTTTGTAGCGGGCAACGCACCTGCTTGGCAGAACATTGATGCTTCACCAGGCAGTACGGAACGATCCAGAGACAGTGCTTTATTGTGGCGCGCAACCAATCTCGCGATTGAAAGTGCCTTCCGGTTTGGTCATGATTTGCCAGTTGGTGCGGTGGCAGCGCACCAAGATTTAATTGTTGGTCGCTATTTTGCCAGTGACCGGAGAATTGGTTATCAGCAGGCACATGCCGAATACATGGCTGTCATGGATTGGAAAGTGCCAGCAGCTTTGCTACGAACACTAGCTCCTGATACTGTCGTCGTTTCGCTTGAGCCATGTGATAATTGTCAGGACTTCCTGGCTACCATACCAAATATAAAACGCGTTGCCTTCGGCCTGCCGCGAACAGCTGCAGAAGAACGAGGACTCATTAAGCCGCATGCCGAAACTATTTATCAGCGGGCACTGCGAGTAGGCTTGCCGTATCAAGTCGTACAAATCGAGGACGAACAGTTGCCCTCAGCGAACGAGGCCATCCTTGATCATACGCGGCGTAATCCCGAAGCTGAGACGGTTGAGATTGATCGCCTTGGGTTGCAACGAGCACTTTCAACGTTATAGTTCAGCTAGGTGCCGAGCATAACGCTCATGTTATAGTGTCAGGTATGAGTCCTGCTATGATTTTAGGTGCGATGGTTGCCGTTCCGGTGGTGGTTTTGATGCTGTTGCGGGCCAATGCCGCGCTGGTATTTCTGAGTTTATGTCTCGGTGCCGTGCTGGTGCAATTCGTGGCACCGCATACGCAATCCTTCTCAGATTTGTTTTCCGCCCATAATTTATCGAATGCCCATCCGGCTAGCAACACAATCAACCTTATACTGCTGCTCGTGCCCGTTGTCTTGACTACTTTTTTCATGATTGGTACCGTCCGAGGCCGTACCAAATTGCTACTCAATGCATTGCCAGCGGCTGGTGTCGGTTTGCTCGGCGCATTGCTGCTGGTGCCTTTGTTACCCGCTGGGCTACAGTACAATATCGTTAACTCGTCGTTATGGGCAGAAGTCCAGCGTGCCCAAGATGTGATCGTTGGTTCCAGCGCCCTCGTCTGCCTTCTCGTCCTGTGGATGCAGCGTCCCAAAACTGGCGGCAGCAAACACGGCAAAAAACACAAAGTTTAGCTTCGCTCATTGAATTGTGTTTACGGCAGGGCCAACTAAATGAAGCTACGCAGTTCTTTGGGAAGTAGTTATAACCCTCAATAAGTTGTCGTGAATCAGGCCGTTGGTGACGATGAAACCACCGGTTAGTTCGCCGTCATAGCGATGATCCGCACCCTTAATATCTGTAGCTTTGCCGCCAGCTTCATCAACAATCAGCTTTACGGCTGCCGCATCCCACGCCTGGGTTGGATTCAAGTGCGGTGCTGCATCAACAAAACCTTGGGCTACCAACATGCCTTTGAAAACACCACCATGAATCACATTAGTTAAATATACTGCTTCAGCTATATCAAGATAGGTTTTCTGATGCCCATATAATGACGAGAACTTGGTAGGGAAGACAACCATCGCCTGTTCAAGTGTTCGGCTGCTGACTGAGATTGGTTCACCGTTGCGGAAAGCGCCACCGCCTTTGGTAGCCCAGAATAGATCACCATTGGCTAGATCACGGGTAACAGCTACGGTCGGGGCTCCATCGATAACCAAAGCCACCGAAAAGAAACAGGCGGCTTCACCCATCATGTAGGCGATGGTGCCGTCGATAGGGTCGCACACCCACAAGCGATTTTTATCGGCTTGCCATGAACCTTCTTCCCCCAATACGCCATCAGCCGGGAACACTTTCTGAACGCCATCGATTACCAGTTGATTGATCTGCTTGTCAGCAATCGTCACCGGCGATGCATCACTCTTTGTCTCGAATTCTACCGACTGCTTATAATACTTATCTGAAATCAGCTTGGCATCATGTGCCAATTGCTTGGCAAACGCCAACTCTGCACGATAGTCATCACTCATAGCTTAATGATAACAAAGAAAAAGACTTCAGAAGAAGTCTTTAGATTATTGGAGGGCCCAGCGGGACTCGAACCCGCGACACGAGGCTTAAAAGGCCTCTGCTCTACCAGCTGAGCTATGGGCCCCTAAAAATGCGTGTGGCATTTTTGGCTGAGACGAGCGAAGCGTCATTAGTGAATCTAATTCGACAATTACGCTCAGCCCAACCGGGCAAATTAACTCCTTACATTATCCGTAATTTGGGCGAAAAGTCAATCTGAGTCAGCGCTGGAGCGGAGGCTGCCGACACGGCGGAGGCGGGATGCGATGCCAAGCACGATGATGAAGAACAAAGTTAGCCATACTATTCGCAAAAAGCCATGTTTGAGGTCAGTGCCTTCGTACAGGCCGTGCAGGAAGACCAGCGGCATCACCACGTAACCGAGATAGTGCAGCCATCGCCAGGTAGTTTTGCGGCTGTCGATCCAGCCCAATGAACTGAGGACGATGATGACGATGCCGTACATGGCCAGCACGCCAAAACCGACAGCGAGACTACCCAGTGCGAAGCCAAGGAAGCTGGTGCCGTTATTGTTGTGCGATAGAAAGGGGACTAGTACTTGCGGGATAGTAAAAGGCACAAACTTATCAAACAAGATGAATAGCACATGGATGAAGAGGCTGATACACAGCGCTAGGGCCATGGCTTTGTGTAGTGCCCAGGCTTTGACTGGCTCAATGACGCGGTACGTCATGCCCGTTACCTGACCGATGCCCGATAACATCAATAGGATGAGTAGGCCCGCCGAAACAAAGCCAGCGGCGCGAATGATGTACCATTCCCATGACGTCTGGACGCGTTGGCTGGCAATGTTGAGTGTTGAGGCCGCGAAATGACCGACTAACAGGGCAGTCATGCCAGCGTTCCATAAGCTTTAGTTTGCATGTTTCTAGTATGACGAATCTGCAGTAAAGCACCAGTGATATGCTGCTGATTGATAGCCTTTTGCGCAGCCTCAACGCCAAGAATTACCAGATATTTGGCGTAGATGTCGGCGGAAACTCCGGAAGCTGATATAACCGTAGCGGTCAGCACCTCGGTTACGGCTGGTTTGCCGGTGTGCGGGTCGATGATGTGGTGCCAGTCTATGCCTCGTCGTTTAGTCGTACCAGAAGTGGCGATAGCCAAGCGTTCGCCAGTACTGTTGGTAATTGTTCGCACAATTTTATCGTTGGCCTCGGCGTCAGCAATACCGACTTTCCATGGCTGATCCTCGCTATTAAAACCAGCACAGATGATGTCACCACCCAGAGACAGCCAGTAATGCTTAACATGTTTAGTATCAAGTAAATCAGCTAGCTGGTCGAGGAGATACCCCTTACCGATGCCGCCACTGTCGAAAGCGCTATCAGCGGGTAATCGAACCGTCGTTTGAGTAAGGATGATCGCCTCGCTTTGGGTTGTCGGCCGGCGTTGTCTGTAATCAAGATCTGACTTAATTACCGTCACTGCTGGCCAAGAGCCGACGTAGCCAGCTTGCTGGAGTGCGGGGAGCACGAGAGGGTTATAGATATCGTCGGTCTGCTCAGAGTATTGCTGGGAAACAACGAGAAAGTCGTGAAAAGCTGGTGTAATGTTTATTTCGCTGCCTGCTTCCTCGTTGACGTGGCTCAGCTCACTGTCAGACAGAAACCGACTGAAACGTCGTTCGAAACCGTGAATGCTTGCCCACAACAATTGGAAGATTGGCTGAGCCGTCGCCTCATCTTTGACGATGATGGTCAGCAGAATATCGGAAGCTAGGCCGCTACCTGCCTGTTGCAAACGCATCATGAGACCGAGGTTACTGGTGCCCGATAGCTTTGGGTCGTGGTAGTGGTGGTGGGAGTCGGTGTTGGGGCGGGCTGTGTGCTAGTACTATTCGCGCTGGTCGAGGTATTGTCTGCAGCCGTGGTGTCGCTGCTGGCGGTGTTGGTTGTACCAGCTGCCGTGCTAGCCGAGCTCTTGGTGATTGTGGCAGCAGCTTTGGCTTTGGGCAGGACGCGCAGCAAGTCCAGACCCATCACCGTGCCAATTCCCAAGATGAGGAGCAGTCCAGTCAGGGCGTAGGTCATGGTCGGAATAGTCAGTCGATTAAGCCGCCAGCCAAAGGTGCTACCTTGCGTGAATGACTCAGTTATCACCTGGTCTTCGGCGACATGTTGATTCAGGATGCTTTGCATATCGCTGGTAAAGGCGCTCGGGCCACAGAGGAAAAAAGTGAACGATTGCCATTCGTCGCCAGTTACTTTGGCCAGCAGGGCTTCGTCGATCCGTCCGCCATAGATGTTCTGAGCTGCATTATGTGCTCCCTGACCGGTTACGAATACCACCCGAAATTTAGGGTTTTGCCGCTGCAATTGACGCAATTCAGCAGCGAAGGGCATGTCGTTGGCGCTGCGACAGGCGTAGAGCAAGGTGATGGCTCGGTTGTCTCGGGCTTCGGTGGCCGCATGTACGATGCTCATGAACGGCGTGATGCCGATACCAGCGGCTAGAAGCACGATGTGCTGGTCTGTCGGATCGAGCACGAAATTGCCGTAAGGGCCTTGGACACGTACGGTGTCACCGGCTTGCAAGCAGGCAACTTTACGAGTGAAACGGCCGTGAGTACGCATGGCAAACTGTAATTCACTACCCGCCGGTGCATTGATCATCGAGAAACAGCGCATTGGCGATACGAGGCCGCCGGATTTGAAGGCAATAGCGGCGTATTGCCCTGGCCAGAATTCCAGGCCAGACTCGCCGTCAACGGGTGCCATTGATAAGACCTGGTAGGTGGGGTAGTGTTGGACGCGGCTGACGGTGTAGGCTTTCATAACTATACTTATACAAGTATAACCTGAGGCTGAGCTTAAGCCCCGGTCGGTCCTTAAAAATTTCTTAAGTCGTATCAGCCTAAGCGGTTTCGGTTGCTAGACTTCTAGGCATGAGGCGCTTACTGCGGCACCAGTTCCGGCGTACGACGCTGTGGCTGGTTGGCTGTTTGGCGTTCCTGCTCGGCGTGGGGTTTGCACACAGTGGTTGGCTGTTGCTGAGCTGGTGGTATCTGTTGGCGCTGTTAGCGCTGATGTGGCGGTTTCAGAAACATTCGATTTGGACTATCTGTTGGGTGATCGTGTTAGCCGGAAGTTTTGGCTGGCAGCGTGGCTCGTTCTCGATGATCAAATTGCAGGCTTACCAAGCCCGCTATGGACATGTAGTCAGCCTGGAGGCAGTGGCCATCGACGATGCAGTCTACGGCAAGAAATCACAAATATCGTTTGAGGCTAGCCAAGTATTGCTCAGTGATGGTGAACGCCTGACTGGCAAGATTCAGCTCAGTGGTTTCGGGGTCAATGCCGTCTTTCAGGGTGACAGGGTGCGGGCTTCGGGCAAACTCTTTCCTGGCTACGGCGCCTACCAAGGGCGTATCAGTTTTGCAAAACTGCATGTTACCTCCCATCATCCGACACTAGTGGCTGATATTCGTCGCCGGTTCGCGGCCGGCATGCAATCCAGCTTGCCAGAACCATTGGCCTCGTTCGCAATGGGTTTGCTGATTGGCCAGCGAGCTACCTTGCCACCAGCCGTAAAGCAGGAACTACTGATGGTCGGCCTGACACATATTATTGCCGTATCAGGCTATAACTTAACGATTATGTTAGGGGCGAGTCGGCGACTGGCAGGCAAACGTTCCAAACGGCTGTCGACATTGATTGCTCTTGGTCTGATGGGGATATTTCTCTTGTTGGCGGGAGCCAGTGCCTCTATTGTCAGAGCAGCGATAGTTAGCATGTTAAGTATTGGGGCAGGTTACTATGGTCGGAGCTACAAGCCACTGAATCTTATTCTGATGGCAGCGGCTATTACCGCCTGGGCAAACCCGTTCTATGTGTGGAGTGACATTAGCTGGTATTTGAGCTTTTTGGCGTTTTTTGGCGTTTTGCTGCTGGCGCCGCTACTGGTTGAGCGGCTACGTCCCGGCTGGCACAATTCGGTAGTGGTAATGGTCGGCATCGAGAGTATTTGTGCCGAGATCATGACCCTGCCCTTTATCCTGCATAACTTCGGTCAGATGTCTTTGATCGGCTTACCGGCTAATATTCTGGTCGTAACCCTAATCCCCTTGGCCATGTTGTGCAGCCTGGTCGCTGGCCTCGCGGGGATGTTGACGGTTAGTGTAGCCGGCTGGTTGGCCTGGCCGGCGCGCATACTCCTAACCTATATGTTGGACGTGGCTCATATCTTGGCTCATGTGCCACACATATTCTTGCAAAAGCTTGGGTTATCATTGAGCCAAATGCTGGGGCTCTATGCGATTACTGCCAGCCTGACTACTGCTTTGTGGCTACAGACAAAGCGTCAGAAGCATGCTAAAGTAACAGAGATAAGCCAAGCCTATTCGGAGGGAGCAACAGCATGAGTGGACACAGCAAATGGTCAACGATCAAGCGACAAAAGGGTGTCAAAGACGCTGCTCGTGGTGCTGTTTTCACTCGACTGGGGAATGCCATCGCCATCGCGGCTCGCAGTGGTACCGATCCTGAGACCAACTTCACCTTACGCTTGACCATGGACAAGGCCAAGGCTGCCAATATGCCAGCGGCCAATATCCAACGAGCCATCGATCGTATCAAAGACAAGGATGCCGCTCAGCTCCAGGAAATACTCTATGAAGGTTATGGTCCTGGTGGCACGGCTATCCTCGTGGAATGTGCCACTGACAACATCAACCGTACCTACCCTTTTGTGAAGCTGGCCTTCAGTAAGCATGGCGGCAATATTGCCGAAAAAGGTGCAGTTGCCTTTCAGTTTGATCACAAGGGTATAATCAGAGTCACTGGCTCGAGTGATGACGTCATGATGCAAGCACTGGAAGCCGGGGCGGACGATGTCCAAGAGGAAGAGGGCGATTCGCTGATTTACACCGATCCCAAAGACCTCGCCAAAGTCCGCACTGCCCTTCACGACGCCGGCCTGACCATCACCGAAGCCGAACTGACCTATGTGCCTAACAACGCCATCGACATCACTGACGCCGACACAGCTGGCAAGATCATGCGCCTGATGGAAGCTTTGGACGACATCGACGACGTCACTAACACCCACGTCAACTTCGACATCGACGTCCCGGAGTAACCATGCGCCTATTTTTGTCATCACAGGATTTTGGAAAGTATCCTCAAGTTGCCAGTGAACTAGCCGGCAATAATAAAAAAGCGGCATTTATAAAGAATGCTCAAGATGATTCACCCGCAGCCGAGCGGAATTTTAGTCTGCCGGAGAAACAGCGGATGTTCGAGGCAGTTGGTTTTGACTTCGAAGAGATTGATTTGCGTAAGTATTTTGGGAAACAAGTTGAACTTCGAGATAAACTGGCTGGCTTCGGATCAGTCTGGTGCGCCGGCGGTAATACTTTCATCTTGCGCCGAGCGATGAAAGCTAGTGGCTTAGACGAGATTTTGCGTCAGCTCCTTCATGAAGACAAGATCGTATATGGTGGTTGGAGTGCCGGAGCCTGCATCGCCGCTCCGACCTTGCATGGTGTTGAGAATGGAGATCGGCCTGAGCCCGATGCAGTGCCAGTCAACTATCCAATAACTGAGACGATTTGGGAGGGATTGGGCCTGGTAGAATTTATGGTTGTTCCTCATTACAAGTCGGATTGGTTCGGTACCGAGGCCGGGCTGATGATGCAGTACTGCATTGACCACAAGCTTAGATATAAACCTCTGGAGGATGGGCAAGTTGTGGTTGTGAACGGCGACAAAGTTGAGGTATTGTCATGAGAATTATTGGGATCGATCCTGGAACGGGGATACTGGGGTTTGGGATTATTGATGTGACGAAAGGTAAGGCGCAGCTGGTTGACGCTGGGGTGATTCGGACACCAGTCAAGGAAGATGACGCTGTGCGGTTGCAGACGATCTTTGAAGAATTAACGACTATCATCGCAGAGACGAAGCCAACAGAAATGTCAGTGGAGAAATTATTCTTTGCTGCTAATGTGACGACGGCTATGACGGTGGCTCAAGCTCGGGGAGTTGTTCTGTTAGCTGGTAAACAAGCTGGCCTGGAAATCTATGAGTACACTCCCCTGCAGATCAAGCAGGCGCTCACTGGCTATGGCCGCGCTGATAAGAAACAGATTCAGGAAATGGTTCGCGTAATATTGCAGCTAAAAGTCGCACCCAAGCCAGACGACTGCGCTGATGCGCTAGCCGCCGCCCTGACCCATTCCCAAACTATGCGGGCTTAGAACAGGTGGTGTAGACGGTCGGAAATAGTGATGTTCTCAGCACCTGAGCAGCTAGCCGGGTCTTTGGTGATGTCATTAATATGAGCTGTGGCTGGAACAGACGCAAACTGTGTTTTCAGTAGTGCTTGGTCATTTGGCCCGTAGCTGACCAGCAATCGATCCAAATCCTTGATGACCACATTGGTAATAGCTGTCAGATCGGTGTAGTCTTGGCCATTCAGTAAGATATTGAGTTTGGCACTATCGTTGGCGACATAGCTAGTCCCGTCGGAGGTCTTGATGAAATCCGGCCCAATGTACCAGCCAAGGTTTTCGAAGAATTGACCCCAGGTAGCGGCATGATCATGGACATGGATAACCGAATTGATATTGTCATGCATATGGGCTCGTTGCTCAGGTAGTGAAATATCATTGGTAGTTTTGCAGACTGCCTCGGCTTGGTAATAGGCTGCAGCTTTGAACGGCTCACGCTGGCCGTTAATGTATACCGCGAAATTGGCGTGGAAGTGTACCTGTACAGGATTGTAAGTCAGGAACCTGATGCCAATGATGACAAGGGCGCTCAGGATTATACCAAGTATGAATAGGAACCAACCCTGCTTCACGAGTGATTTTAGTCGCTTCATAACCCTATTATAATCTATCCACCGCTGTGACATAATGGACATGATGATAGCGACACTAAATGGGGTGGTGAGTGAGAAACTGGCTGATGTCGTGGTGCTCGATGTCCAAGGCGTTGGTTACGGGCTGTTCGTGACGGCCGAAGACCACGGCAAGATGATGTCTGGGGAGCCGGCCAAAGTCTATGTCTACGAGCATGTCCGCGAGCAGCAGTACGATTTGTTCGGCTTTCTGACTCGTGACGCCAAGAACTTCTTCGAATTACTATTAAGTGTGAATGGCATCGGACCCAAGATGGCGCTTAACATGTTAAGTATAGGTACTGCAACAGAAGTAAAGCGGGCAATTGCTGGTGGCGACGTTAAGTTCATCCAGCGAGCGAACGGCGTCGGCAAACGTGTCGCAGAGCGAGTTGTCGTTGAGCTGAAGGATAAAGTTGGCCTCGTCGGAGTTGATCTCGAATCTACAGGTCTTCTGCAAGCCGAGGACAGCCTGATGAAAGACGAAGCCGTCGAAGCCTTAGTTGCCCTTGGGTACTCTCCCCAGGACGCCGCCAAAGCCTTGCAAAATATTGACCCTGAACTGGGAACCTCTGTACGCATCAAAGCCGCATTGAAAGCCGCAGCATGAAACTGCCAAGCATTGAACTCAATGATAAACAACAGATCCCACAGATTGGGTTAGGGCTATGGCAAGTTAAGGACGCTGCCGAGTTTGACCAGGCTTTTGATGCGGCAGTAGAGGCGGGCTATCGGCATTTTGATTCGGCCCAGGTGTATAAGAACGAGCAGATGCTTGGTGACGCATTGCAGCGTTCGGAGTTGAAGCGCGAAGAGGTTTTCATAACCACCAAAATCGCGGTCAATAACTTCGGTCACAAAAAGTCTTTAAAGAGTTTTGCAACGTCACTGGAGAAACTGCAGACTGATTATGTTGATCTCCTCTTGCTGCACTTTCCGGTTACTTTATTGCGGAAGTCCAGCTGGAAAGCGCTGGAAGAGATCAAATCGGCTGGTGGTGCAAAATCGATCGGCGTCAGCAATTATACGATTCGGCATCTAGAAGAGATGAAGCAGTATTCTAAAGAAATGCCGGCAGTGAATCAAGTAGAGCTACACGTCTTTTTGCAGCAGCCGGAATTGATCGACTATTGCCGCAGCCATAACATTGCCGTTGAAGCCTATTCACCGCTGGCGCACGCCAAAGAGATGAACGAAACGGTGATAGCCGATATCGCCGACAAACACCATAAATCATATGCCCAAATTATGTTGCGTTGGTGCATCGAAAAAGGTTTGATCGTCTTGCCGAAGTCCGTAACGCCAGAGAGAATCAAACAAAATATTGATATCTTCGATTTCAAGCTCGACGATGATGATCTGACCAAGTTAGCGAGTCTGGATCGTGACCTCCGTACCTGTTGGAGCCCTGTCCACGTTCCATAGGCTATAAGGTATACTCATTAGGTAATGATTGACCGGATTTTGAATACAGCGGAGGAGCCAGTCGACGAGCAGGAGATTGAGCTCGAAGTAACGCTGCGACCGCATGATTTTGCCAATTACATCGGTCAAGACCGGCTAAAACAGAACCTTCAACTGGCCATCGATGCTGCCAAGAAGCGTGGTGAGCCGCTTGATCACGTCTTGCTGCATGGGCCACCAGGTCTGGGTAAAACGACGATGGCCAGTGTTATTGCCCATGAGATGGGCGCCCAGATACGAGTGACCAGCGGGCCGGCCATTGAACGGGCTGGTGATCTGGCCAGTTTGCTGACAAATCTGAGCGACGGTGACATTTTATTCATCGACGAAATCCACCGCTTAAACCGAACTGTTGAGGAAGTGCTGTACAGCGCCATGGAAGATTTTAAGCTGGATATCATGCTAGGCAAGGGACCATCGGCCCGCTCACTCCGACTTGATTTGCCGAAGTTCACGATTATCGGCGCCACCACCCGTACGGGCTCACTAGCAGCGCCACTGCGTGATCGCTTCGGGATGGTGCACCGTTTGGAATTCTATACCCCAGATGAAATTCAGCACATAATCATGCGTGCTGCCAAGATTCTGAACGTCAAAATCGATAAGCCAGCGGCAGCTGAACTTGCTAAGCGAGCACGCTTGACGCCGCGTATCGCCAACCGACTGCTGAAACGGGTGCGTGATTACGCCGATGTCAACGGTGATGGCATCATTGACACCACGTTGACGCATAAATCATTGGAGCTGCTCGACATCGATGAGCTGGGTCTGGATAGTGCAGACCGAAATCTACTAGTGGCGATTATCGAGAATTATAACGGTGGCCCTGTTGGCGTTGAGACTCTCGCCGCCATGACCGCCGAAGAACGGGGCACCATCGAAGATTTCTATGAGCCTTATCTGATGCAAATCGGCTTACTGGAGCGTACGCCACGGGGTCGTAAAGTAACGCCCAAAACCTATCGCCATCTTGGTCGTCAACCAAATCAAGACAATCAACAGCCCAGCTTGCTATAATATACGGAGATGAATCCCTCAGATCCACAAAATCCACAAGACCCCTATGCTGCCGCTGGTGTTCGTCAGATTACCGGTGTTAAAAACCCCCTCAATGTCATGCAGCAAGGTGAGCAAATCGTCTGCGAGATTAAGCGTCATCCCATTGGCATACTAGGAATTTACTTTTTGACCGGGTTTATGCTGCTCATCCTGGCTATCGCCGTCATCGTTGGTCCGCGCTTCCTCAGCGTTGACAACCGGAGCCAAGTTACAATGATTGCACTGGCTGCTTACATGTTCTTCGCTGTCCTCTGCCTCGTGTTCGTCTTCATTGCCAACAAGGTTTATTGGGGTAATAGCTGGATCGTGACGTCTGATAGCATCACGCAAATTACGCAAACCAGCCTGTTCAATAAGCAATCAAGCCAGCTATCCTTGGGCAATCTCGAAGATATTACTGCCGAACAGAATGGTATTTTGGCGCATATGTTCAAATATGGTGTCCTGAGGGCCGAAACCGCAGGCGAGCGAAGTAAATTTATGTTTTTGTATTGCCCGAATCCCAATTTCTACGCCCAACAGGTGCTGGGTGCGAGGGAACGGTTTGAGCAGGGTCGCCGCGAAACTGAAACGCAACCACCATCCCGACCTGAAGCCAGTTATCCGCAGCCAGGTGTCGGCACACCGTCCCCTGCTGCCCAACCATACTCGCCACAAGCCCAAGGGCCTCCATACAACATGCCACCAGCAAGTGGGGCTTAGTAACTCGATACCAATAGTGGGATTGGCTATTCTTGGAATGGATTGTTGCGAGCTTGATTGAATAAGGCTTTGACGGTCACACTGTTGTCTTGTAGTGATTGCAACTGTTGGACAACCTTTTGGTCGATGTGTGGGATGGCGGCCGCCTGAACCTGACTGTCGATAGATGTCTGTGACGGTTGGGCATTACCCAAACTGTTAACGCGGAGCAGTAGAAAGCCGTAGAGCACTGCAACGAATAGTATAAAGATCACTAAACTATAGCGACGTAGCACAGCAAGCCGTGCAGCGAGTTTATCGATCAGTAGTCGGGGGTTTAACTTCTGTTTATTCATGGTTTGATGTACTCGTTAAGCCCGAGTGTAAATGATAGCAAGTTACGGTTGTTTGTAGATGGTTCAAGGGTGATTGTACTAACTTGAGCCGTTCGACGATTGTGCTCCAGGGCAGCGAGGAAACTAATGAATTTGTCGTAGGCTACTGGCTTGTTGGAGTCGCCAACCACGGTAATGGGTAGTTGATAGACACCGGTAATGTTTTTGACGGGCTGTAATTGCGACAGCGAACCAGCACTACTGGATTTCGTAGTCGGACTCTGTGTCGTCGTAGGCGTCGCACTAGCCGGAATGGGTGTGCCCGTAGCCGTATTACCCAGGGTTGATGCCGGGAAGCTGATAGCCGCTAGACTTACGCCATACTGGGCTGCGATATTGACGATCTCGCGCACTGCCTCAGCCTGATCCTTATCTTGTGGCACGACGGAATGAGCCACCGCTTCCAAGCTGGCATATTTAGTAAGGTCATCCTTGGCCTTGTTGAGCGTCAATTGCTCTTGTGAGAGAGCAGCACTTTTGGCTTTAAGGATAGTAAGTTTGGCGGCCTCGCTACTGAGAATATTATTAGCTCCAAAGGTGCCAGCGACCAAGCCTATAAATAGTAGCCCGATTACGCCGATTAACAAGAAGTACAGACGTTTGCTAGTCATGGTGTCACCTTGCTGTTGACGAAGAGGAAAGGATTGTTGGTGGCAAATAAGGCGCGTAGATTAACTGTACAGGGATAATTTGGGTTCGTGGCACTGACGTTGCCGCAGGTGATACTGACAATATCAGCCTTACTGAAGATTTTGTTAGTGGGGTCAGCTAAATTGACCTGCACCTGAGTGGCTGTGTTGTAATCAGTGGCGATGGCCGAGATATCGAGTGCCCCTTGGGTTTGATTGATGTTTAAGCCGGTCAAGTTGGCACTGGTTGGGATGGTGGCTGCCACTTGTTTGAGAAGTTGGGAGAAGAGGACTTCTTGGTTTAGAACTTTGACGACTAATTTGAAGCTATTACTGATGTCTTGGACTTTGGCTTGGGTTTGTGCAAACTGTTCCTTCTTGAATAGTGCTTGAGTAGCCGCAATATCTTTATTGTAGTGATTGGTTGATTGATGGAGCGTCAGCAGCCCAAAGGTGGCGATTACTCCCAGTCCAACAAACGCGATGACCACGCTTATCACCCAGCGTCGCAGCAGCACATTGCGTCGTGCATAGCGATAGCTGTCCTTGACAGTGGGGGGCAATAAATTGATCATGGCGTGAACACCTCTTTGGGATGAGCAAGACTCAAGCCAGCGACAGTAGCATACATGGGTTTATCGGCGTCAGACGGTGGCTGTAGGCCTTTGAAGTTCAAATATTGCCATGGGTCAGAGTGACGTACCGGCATACGCATGGCTTCAGTCATATATTCACTGAGACCGGGCATATTGGCGCCACCACCGAGGGTGATAATCTGGCCGATCGGCCTGTCGTCACCATATCGCTCTTCGTAGTAGCGCATCATTCGACGAATTTCGCGCAAAATCTGTTGCAGTGTGGGCTCGAGAGCCTGCTTAATGTCGGCCTGCTTTTTACTTAGACCTAAACCGTAACGAGTTTTGATCAGACCGGCTTCTTGGGGGGTGATGCCCATTTTGGTTTTGATGGATTCGGTGAAATTCTCGCCACCGCCCTGAACGGTACCAGTCACCAGCATATGTTTGTCAAAGATGCTGATGTCCGATGACAGAGAGCCAAAGTCAATCAGGAAGGTTGCCAGGTCACTCTGATCATCTAGGGAGAAGAGGCGTCCGGATGAACTCAGTGTCGGCTCGATAAGTACAGTTTCCAGCCCGAGGATTTCAGCCAACTCCAGATAGGAATCAACTATTGTCTTGGGCACTGCTACGACGAATAGCTCGGTTGAATCCTCGGTTTGTTTGATGATCTCGTAATCGAGATAGAGGTCTTCCAACGGCATAGATATATACTGTTCAGCCTCCAGCTCTACGGCTTCACGGAGCTGATTCGGCTTCAGTTTCGGTAATTTGAGTGACCGAGTGAAGGTTCTATAAGCTGGTATAGCGATTGCCACCCGCTGGGTGGTAATATCACCAATCAAATGGTGCTTGAACAGATCAAGGGCTGCTTTGG
Source organism: Saccharimonadales bacterium (SeqCode) (assembly GCA_038230895.1). Lineage (GTDB taxonomy): Bacteria > Patescibacteriota > Saccharimonadia > Saccharimonadales > UBA4665 > JAJXTN01. The sequence continues at coordinate 51,597 of JBBRMJ010000002.1, forward strand.
CGATAACCTCTGGTTTGATGACGACACCGTCTTCCTGGGCGCTCTTGTCGAAAGTAGTGAAGCCGTAGCCGATGATTTTGCGTGGATGTTTGTGGTCACCACTAGATTCACTGAGCTGCATGACTTTCAAGGAGCCATGACCAATATCGAGCCCGAATAGGGGCTTATCGTGCAAGAAGTAAGAAATTTTTGTCGTTTTCATCTAGGCTGCCCATCAAAAGCATAAGCTCATTTCTTTTAGTATACCAGATGAGACTGCGGGTTTATTCAAGAGTCGACATTGATTGTCCGCGGAAGACAAGAAAACCGTTATGCTTTCCTATATAATTATAGCTAAGATGAAGCGACAAGAGGGTGGCTATACGCTGGTGGAGTTATTGCTAACGTTGGTGGTATTGGCTGTGTTGGCGCTGGGAGCCTTTGATTTATTCACTTCACTACTACATAGCGCTATAGTAGCCCAGCGTGAGGCTGCAGCTTCAACCTTGGCTACAAACCAAATGGAATACTTAAAATCTTTGCCATACGATAAGCTGGCAGTGGCAGGCGGCGCCATCGTATCCACGACTACTATCCCAGCCAGTTTCACGAAGAAAATCGAAGGCGTGACTTATACCGTGACTACGGGAATCACGTATGTCGACAATGCATATGATGGCTGTGGCTCCTACCCGACTCTGGCATTGAAGCAGAAATATTGTCGTGACTACCCAGCACCCAGTGGTGCTCCGGCGACAGACAACAATGCTGGTGATTACAAGGACATGACCGTTACTGTTACAGACAAGTCTGGGTTGCGCTTGGCAACAGTTGATAGCCATGCAGCGGCGTTGGTAGCCGAGACAGCCAGTAATACCGGCGCCTTGTTCGTCTACGTGGTAGATAGTAGCGGCAATCCAGTGGTTGGCGCGACAGTCATAGCCACTAATAGTACGACCACGCCGACGGTCAATGTCACTGATACGTCTGACTCAAATGGCATTGTTATCTTTTATGATTTACCACCCAGTAGCAGCGGTAATAAGTATGTTATTGCTGCATCCAATAGCGGTTATTCAAGCTTGACAACGATTGCGCCAACTGGCAGTTTACAGCCAACTTATTCGAGCCAGAACCTGATTGCCCAGAGCTCATCTTATATAACGCTCACATTGAAGCCGCAGGGTACGAATAGCTTGGTAATAGAGACAGTGGGTACCACTGGCACTGCGCTTCCAGGTGCCAAAATTTATGTGAAAGGCGGCTATAAGAAGTACACCCTGAGCACTGATACAACTTATTATTACGATACACTGAGCCCATCGGACATTAGACCGACTACAGACGGCAATGGTCTAGCGGCGCGAACGAACTTAGTGCCAGGTAATTATGTGTTCTGTGGTGATTTGGGCGCTACTAGTTGTTCAGTCGGTGGCACGACCTATTATCTCGCAGCAGCAGTACCATACGGCGGCAGTAATCCCTTGCAACCTATCATGGTGCCAATCTACGATCCCGCCAATCCACCTAGCACGACGTATAGCTATAACAGCGTCAATTATCTGCAAAAAGTCCGTCTAATTTTGACCACGAATGCGAGCTTCCCACGCGTTAGTCAACTTTCTCCGAGCGATGTCAGTCTCAGTACCAGTAATCTAGCTAACTTTGCTTTCAATATCACGGGTGTCAATGTCCCATGTAGCGCCACAGCAGCAAGTTGCGCTACCATAGTACGCTTCACTGAAGGTGCCAATACCTACACGGCTGTCTGTACCGGCACCAACACCAATAACCAGCAGCAACTCAGCTGCACGGTTAATTTGACCGGTCTAGTCGCTGGAACTACACAACTGATTGTGAACGTCGGAGCCAATACCCTCACTATGCCCGCATCTCCATTATTAGGAGGTCTCATTGTCACACCGTAAGACCTTACAGCATGCCGGCTTTACGCTACCGGAGCTGTTGGTAGTTATTAGCCTGGTGGCCATAGTTTTCATTAGTTTCAGCAGCTTCTTTACCAATTATCTATTGCTGTACACCAAGTACCAGACTGATGCTACTAGTTTTACTGAACTGGCTAACCAATCACAGCGGGTTGCTAATGTGCTTCGTGGGCTGACTGACATTACTGCCGAATCCAGTAATAGCATTACCGCCTTCGCCTACTTCTCGCCAGTCGATAGCTATGTCTCGCAGGTGAAGTACTATCTGAGCGGCACTGGCAAAGCGGTTATGGTTGACGTTACACCCATGACGGCTAATCCACCGACTGGGGCGCTTATTCCTGCCAGCAAGAAGACATACACTATCATCACTAACTTTTACCAGCCGTCGGGAGGTAACTTATTCAACTACTATGATGTCTCCGGGACGCTGTTGACGCTGCCGATAGCTGACGAGCATAGTATTTTAGAGATTCAAATCAATCTAGCTGAACCCGGCACTCATACCAAGAATGGCCAGACCCTAAGCATCACCGTTAGTTTACGTAACCGAAAGACCAATTTATGATACCCGCCTTACTTGCAATTATTATCGCCTTCGCCATTATGGGCTCGGCCATTGTTGAAGTTACCTTGACCAATTTCTCCATCGTTAGTAATGTGGTCAAAACTCAGCAAGCATTCAATATTGCCGAGGCTGGCTTGAACTACTATCTATGGCATCTCAACCACAATAACAGTGACTACAAGGATGGCGGTACGACACCGACAACCCCTGATGCTACCCTTGGCTATGGCCCCTACACGCACAACTATATCGACAGTAATGGTATCACCCAGGGCACCTATACCCTCTGGATTAAGCCGGCCTCCGTTGGATCTACCATCGTGACGGTACGCTCCATAGGTATTGCCGCTGGCAATAACACCAAACGTACTGTCCAGGCCCAAATTGGCTCACCGTCATTCGCTAGTTACGCCGTCGCCTCTGACTCGGCGCTTTGGTTTGGCAATACTGAAACGGCCGATGGCCCTGTTACCTCCAATCAGGGTGTGCGGATGGATGGCGCCAGTAACTCCACGGTAAGTAGCGCCAACATTACATATGTTCCATCGGCATCAGTTGGTGGAGATGACTCAACCAGCCATTCTGGAGTGTGGTGTGATTCGACGGTGACAACGCCTGTTAACTGTAATACGCGCTCCAAAAGTGCCTGGATCTACCCGGTACCCCAGCTTGACTTTAATCAAGTGTCAAATAGCTTGTGTACCATGAAAAAGGTGGCTTTCTTGAACGACCCCAGTACCACGGCACTGGCTGGCCAAGCCAACGCCTGCACCCAGACGCCAGCTACTCGAACCCCTGCCTATATACCGCAGCTTGCCGTCAGCTTCAGTGCCACTAAAGGTTATCTCATAAAGCTCAACACCAACGGCACCTATGACCTCCTAAAAGTGAATAGTGAGGATGATCGACTGACGCCATATACTAGTGCGCTTGGTACCACGGCAGTGGCGACAGGCATCGCCGTGCCTTCGTCTGGTGTCATCTTCGTAGAGGATAATGTTTGGGTACTCAGCAACCCAACCTTTCATGGACGTGTCACGATCGCTTCAGGGCGCTTAGCCACGGCCAATAGCACTGATATTGTCATCTCAGGACCGCTCGTTTATACCACTAAGAACGGTACAGATGCTGTCGGCCTCGTTGCCGAACAGTCAGTTTTCATCGCCCCATACGCGCCACCGGCCAGTGGTGCTTTCAACTTCGAAGTCGACGGTGCGTTACTGGCCGAAAATGGTAATGTACAGTTCGGTGAGAATGGTGATGCAGCTTCTAACAAAGCTAGCTATCGAAGCTCGACTTCCAATTGCGCCCGAGGCTGGGTGAATAGTAATCAAACCATGAGCTTCTACGGTTCAATTGCCACTCGTTTAACCTGGACCTGGACTTGGTTAGTGGGCGGGGCCTGTGGTAACGCTGCCTTCGATCCGGTCAACGGTTGGATTACTGGCATCGAAAATAACAGCACCCAATATGATTACAACCTAGAATACGCCCCACCACCCAGCTATCCACTAACCGCAGGCTACAACATCCTCTCCTGGCGCGAAATATTGACTCACCCTTAGGTAGGCCGTAGTTTTATAAGAGTGCCTGTGAAGTTTTCGACCACAGCATTAATTCCGAAGGGTCGTAGGCGTTTCATTACTGTGCCATCAGAGATTGCCCACGTATCGACAAATAGTTTGGCAGCGTGACATTGGCGAACCACCTTGGGTGATATGAATTCATAGCCTAAACTGACGCCACTCGCCTCGGCATCGTGAGCCAAGTTAACTATTTGCTCACCCGTAAAGCCGCCATTGATAATAGCGGCAGTCGTCACAGCGGGACAATCTCTAGTAAACATTTTTAGTGCTTCATACCAAAAAGAGTGCACTTCAATGAGTTTTCGATAACGTGGCGGGATTTTATTCAGGAACGAAGCAAGGGCCGTTGCAGTTTTCAACGCATGCAAATGGGTATCTGCCTTAAGCTCTATGATCAATTTTCGCTTTGATTTTACCACGACTTCATAGAATACCGCTTGTAATGATGGAATATGCTCGATACCTCCAATCGATAACTTACTTATTTTAGATTGTTCAAGCTGGCTGACCCAGCCAACACCATCGGTAGTACGATCAACAGTTTCATCATGGATGACGACAAGATGGCCATCCTTGGTGAGCTGCACATCACACTCCAAAGCGCGGAAACCTTTCCTGACAGCTAGCTTGAAAGCAGTCAGCGTATTCTCCGGGGCTATCAACTGCGCTCCGCGATGTGCAATCATAACTGTATTCATTGCACCATCATAGCAAACCAAATGAAAAGCCCCCATTGCTGGGGGCTAATCGACGAGTCGAATAGTGGAGACTAGTCGAGATTTGACTTAACGTAAGTCGCTGAGCCGTTGACGGAACCTTCGTAGGTTGCTGTCAGGGTGTACTTGGCACAGTTCGTGTCGGTTGCTTCACAGCTGGCACCGGCGCTGTCAGTCACTGCGTAAGCGTATGACTTAGCTGCTGGGGCTGCCAGTAGTGTCTTGCTTGCAGTTGGGTTCGATGGATCAGTCAATGCTGTCTGGTCCAAACTCTTCATGTTGGCTGTCAGCCAGGCAGCACCATTCATATCCGTTAATGATGGGTAATAGCCATTCTGACTAAAGAAGGCTTCCAGCTGCGTCTGCAGTGAAGCGACATCTGATTGCCGTTTGCTGTTACGTGCTTTTGCTTGAATGCCACTGTAGGTTGTAATGACGAGTAACGCCAAAATACCGATGACCACGATGACGATTAGGAGCTCGACGATCGTGAAACCTTGATTACGTTTTTTGAGAGAGATCATTTAAGGGCCCACCCTTCTAAAATATTTATAGTTTTAATGCTTTATGATCTTTGAAGTCGAACAGACTACTATTCGCTACAACTATCTGAGTATGATTATAACCATAAGCGCTCTCTAGTCAACACTTTTGTGGATAAGTCTAGCTAGCTGTTGCCGATATTTTTGGATAGATTAGCAATTGGGCCCATGACTGAAGCAGCAATCAGGCCCACGCCAGCACCCAGAATAATAATCATGATTGGCTCGATGATAGCGGCTAGACCATCGATTAACACCGTCACTTCCTCCTCATAGAAGTCGGCGATCTTGACTAGAACGGTATCAATTTGGCCAGTTTCCTCACCAACCATCAACATCTGCGCCACAATCGGCGGGAAATGTTTGCTCTGACTGATAGGCTCGCTGAGCTGCTTACCATTTTTGACTTCTTTAGCAGCATCAATCAGCTCTTGCTCGATGACCTTATTGCCGATAGCTGCTCCAGTCACTTCCAACGCATCAAGCACACTCACTCCAGAAGTCATCAGCGATGCGAAGGTGCGAGAGAAACGAGCAATCGCGACTTTGACGATGACCGTTTTGACAATCGGTATGCGTAATAACAGGTCGTGGAAACGGTATTTACCGGTTGGCGTCTTGATATAGCGTAAGACGTAAATCCCGGCCACCGCCGCCACTGCTAGGATGAAGATTAAATTCGGAATCTTGTTGATAATCGGAATCGGTAAAACACCTGCGATAGTTGGCTTCACGCAGAAGTTACTAATATTGAGCAGGATTTGGGTATAAATTGGCAGTTTGGCATTTGGCCCGCCCAGGCTGAGTAAAATTCCACCTAACTTCGGTACGATAAACAGCATGACACCAAAGAAGGCAATCACGGTAATGCTCATGATCACCACCGGATAGGCCATGGCGCTCTTGATTTTTTTACGAATCGAAGCGTCCTGTTCCACTTGCGTCGCCAGGCGTTTCAGAATGTCGTCGAGGATACCACCTTCTTCGCCGGCCCGAACCATGTTGACGTAGACATCAGAGAAAACATTGGGGAATTTGGCGAAGGCGTCGCCCAGCGGTATGCCACTTTCGACATCTTTGGTGATGCTTCCGAGCACATCACGCATATAGGGACTTTCGGAATCATCTTGGAGCGCAGCCAGCGACCGGGCCAGTGGCACACCGGCCGATATCATTGTCGATAGTTGGCGGGTGAAAATCACCAAATCCTGTAATTTGACCTTTTTCTTGGGGCCGAACAGACCGCCCTTTTTCTTACTGGCACCGGCTTCGATTAAGACCGGATGTACCTCTTGTTTGCGTAGCATGGCAATCAAGGCTTGGCGGTTGGCTGCCTCAGCGGTACCGGAGATGGTTTTGCCGTCCTTAGTCGTAGCTTTGTAAGAAAATTGCATAGCTTATTCCTGCGACGTGACGCGCAGAATCTCCTCGATGGTGGTATTACCGCGTAGTGATTTGACGAAACCATCTAATTGCATGGTCAACATGTCTTCCTGAATAGCGGTCTGTTCGATAGCCTCGCTGGCACTACTGCTGACAATCAACTTTTGAATCGCCGTCGAATTACTGAGGACTTCATAGATACCGAGTCGGCCTTTATAGCCATTATGCCCACAGCTATCGCAACCGTCATCATGAGCTTTCCAGAGGCGGGTAATGGTCGTGGCAGTGGAGCTCAACTGGTTGGTATCACTATCGGCTTTGACTTTGACGGCCTTGCCAACACCGTCTTTGAGAGCGATTTCTTCCAATTCGTGCATACGCTTAATACCGCCGTTTTGGTCTAAGTGGAAGCTTTTCTCCAATTGTTTAAGTGTGGCCGCGTCTGGCGCGTAGGGCTCCCGGCACTCGATGCACAAGCGGCGTACCAAACGTTGGGCAATGACAATCCGTACGGTGCTGGCTATGAGGAATGGCTCGACACCCATATCCAATAATCGCGGCAAGCACGTTGCAGCGTTACTGGTGTGTAGGGTACTAAAAACTAAGTGACCCGTGAGCGACGCTTGAATAGCCAAATCAGCTGTTTCACCATCGCGCACCTCACCAACCATGATAATGTTCGGGTCCTGTCGTAATAGAGCCCGCAGGCCATTCGTGAAGGTCATATTCGCCACTGGGTTTACCTGCACTTGATTGGCGCCGACAATGTGATATTCGACGGGGTCTTCAACGGTCGAGATGTTGACGTTGGGCGTGTTCAAATTGCTCAGAACACTGAACAGGGTAGTCGATTTTCCAGAACCAGTCGGGCCAGTGACCAAAATCATGCCATGCGGCTGGACAATAGCCTGCTGCATATCGGTCAATGCCTTGCCCCAGAAACCAAGTTCTATAAAATCTGCTGGCTTACTAGACTCGTTCAAAATACGCATAACAACTTTTTCACCGTCCAAAATCGGTAGTGTAGAAACACGCAGGGCGTAGACTTGGCCACTGACTTCGACCTTGAACCGACCGTCTTGCGGTGCGCGCTTCTCATCTATCTTCAAGTTGCTGAGGATCTTGATTCGACTCACTAAGGCGCCCAGAAGTTTACGTGGCAATTTATTAGCCTCACGCAGCATGCCATCTATACGATAGCGAACGACGACGAAACTTTCACGCGGCTCGATATGGATGTCACTGGCGCCAGCTTTGACACCGTACTCGATGATAATATTAACCGTCTGCGCGACGGGTGAATCTTCAGCTAAGTCATCTTCATCAACCTCTTCACTATCGTCTGCATCATCGTCGGTGGCAATGACCTTTGTCAGTTCGCTACTGATGTTGCCCCTATACTGATCAAGAGCTGCTTGTAGCAAACTAGTCGTGGTGATATGGACCTTGATGCCGGTGCCAAGCTGCTTCTGTAAGAAGTTCAGCGCCTGTATATCATCAGGATCCTGCATAGCCACAAGCTTGGTGTCTTTGTCACCAATATCGAAGACTACAGCATTGTACTGTCGGGCAATGCGTTCGGGTAAAAGCTTTAGCACATCGTGCTTAATCTCTTTGGCGTTCAATTCGACAAAGGGCACTTCGATCTCGTCGGCGTAGAGCTTGGTCAGGTCTTTTTCAGTGATCAGATTATTCTTGACGACCAAGTCTTGGAGCGGCTTCTTGTCGCTGGTTTCCTGCTGACGCAGGGTGGCCAACTGTTCCTTGGTGACTTTACCACCATCATTGAGGAGTTTCTCGACTAATGAATCGGGAATACGCATGCTAGGCACTTCCTGGGATCAATTGGCCCAATTTTGGTTTTCTATGTTCACCCATCCTGGACACATTTTACCAGAATCACCGTAAAAGCGTTAGCATATCTAACGGAGATAAATCTTAACTTTTAATTAAAATTTTGCAAAATAGTCAATCAGAGTAAGCTGTAGCAATTTTAACCTGAAGCCACATTCGCTATAGTGCTAAAATAGAAGCACGACCAACGACTACCACGGTGCCGTTTAAACAGAGGAGATGTGATGGCTAAAGCGACCAAAGTACCCAAAGAAATGACTGATAGCGCCACGACCGGCAAAGCCAAGGCACTCGACCTGGCCATGGAGACTATTGAGAAGCAATTCGGCAAAGGCGCCATTATGAAAATGGGTGATTCACACACTGTCGCTGTCGAATGTATTCCAACCGGTAGTCTGTCACTTGATATAGCGCTTGGCGGTGGTATTCCGAAAGGACGTGTTATCGAAGTTTATGGACCTGAATCATCCGGTAAAACCACGCTGACACTACACGCCATCGCCGAAGTGCAGCGCAATGGTGGCACTGCCGCGTTCATTGACGCCGAGCACGCCCTCGACCCAGCCTATGCGAAACGTATTGGTGTCGACGTTGAGAACCTATTACTCAGCCAACCAGATAATGGTGAACAAGCCCTGGAAATCGTTGAAACTTTGGTACGTTCTAACGCCGTCGATTTGATTGTCGTTGACTCCGTGGCCGCGCTGGTCCCGCGTGCCGAGATTGAAGGTGACATGGGCGACAGCCATATGGGTCTACAAGCCCGTTTAATGAGTCAGGCACTTCGCAAATTGACCGGAGTTATTTCTCGTTCCAAAGCCACCGTCATCTTTATCAACCAGATCCGTATGAAGATCGGCGTCATGTTCGGTAACCCCGAAACCACCACCGGTGGTAATGCCCTCAAATTCTACGCCTCTGTGCGCATGGACATCCGTCGTATTGGTCAGATTAAACAGGGCGACAGTGTCATTGGCAACCGCACGCGCGTGAAAGTCGTCAAAAACAAGATTGCGCCGCCATTCCGCGAAGCTGAATTCGACATCATGTACAACCAGGGCATTAGTGCCAGTGGTGACATTCTCGACCTCGCTTCTGCTCGCGATATTGTTGAAAAAGCCGGCGCCTGGTTCGCCTACAATGACGAGAAAATCGGCCAGGGCCGGGAAGCCGCCAAGCAATATCTCCAAGACAATCCCAAAGTAATGGCCGAAATCGCCGCTAAAGTCCGTGCCGCCGAAGTCGTCGCTGCGAAGGAGTAACATGCCAGAATTAGAATTTTTAGATCGAAGTGGGCTCAAGTGGCGGTCAATACCGGATCTTTTTGACGGCACCCACATTTTAGTTAATGTAGATGATGGTGAGGCTGTTTCTGTCCCGCCGAGACAAGATGGTGACAACGGCCAAGCAAATGATCGTGAGCCGCGTAAACCAATCAACCCTTCGAATATTGGTAGTGCCGCCCTTGTCGCTGAGATAGCACAGGAGTAACCCCTGAAGCACCTGCTATGAACGTTACAGCTATCAAACAGCAGGTGAAGCGGGCAGGGCGGTATTCAATATTTGTGGATGGAAAGTATAGCTTTAGTCTGAGTGCTGACGCTTTGCTGGATAGTAAAGTGGTGATAGGGTTGGAGGTCGATGAGAAGGCCATCAGGGAATTCAAGCAGCTATCTGATGACGATAAGCTTTACAATAATGTGCTTGGCTACCTGGCCATACGGCCACGCTCGCACTGGGAAATTGAAAGTTATCTACTACGGAAAAAGGCCTCCCCTCCCCTGTCTGTTTCAATACTTAACAAGTTAAGTAATAATGATTTAATCAATGACCAAAAGTTCGCCCAGGCCTTTGTGAATGACCGCCGCCTGCTCAAGCCTACTTCCCGTCGTAAGCTCAATTTGGAATTACGCCAAAAACGAGTTTCTACTGAGGTCATTGACCTGGTGCTCGCAGGTGACGAAGTGCCTGACAGTGACGTGTTGCGCGAGCTTATTACCCGCAAACGTCGGCAGACGAAATACCAAGATGACCTGAAGCTCATGCAATATTTAGCCCGTCAGGGCTTCAACTACGGTGACATTAAAGACGCTTTAGGAAGCACTGATGTAGATTAGGCGGCAGCGGGGGCAGTTGCCGGTGCGGTTTTCAGTAAATCGTTGATAATGAGGCGTTTCGGCGTCACTTCGTTGACTTGGGAACGGTCAACACTGAGACTGCCGCCGGTCAGGCTCTTCATAAGCGACTGTGCCACGTATATTTTCTGAATAAGCATGGTCTCGGTCTCGGTGGCATAGTCACTCACCTTGCCTATTCGCTGTTTGCTGGTGGTGACGACTTGTTTGCCGATGAGCTCAAAGTCCAAGTCCAGCACTTCCTTTAATCGAACTAACTCTCCAGGTTCGACGAGCACGTCATGGTCATTCACGACATAGCCCTGGGGCAAGAGATCGCGGATATCTTGATACAGCAGCACCAAGAGCTGCTTATTGAAGCGATCCTGACAGTAAAAGCCCTCAATCTTCAAGTTGTTGGGGTTGATGATGGGGCCCACGATACTAGCGATAGCACTACCTGTACGGAGTGACATGACAGACTTATTCAAAAGGCTATTGCTGAGTTGGAGCATAGCTCTAGTATAGCGCCTCAGCAGGAAGTCGCTCGGGAATCGACACAGTTAATATTAACTAATTTAATGTTTCAGACAGATTCAAAGCGCTGCTGCTTGCTAAGGTCCCACACGGCTGGCAAAATTCGATTCACTATGCGGCGGATACAGCAACTAATACTGGCAACGATGGCACTGCTTTTCGGCCTGGCAGGCCTCGGCTCTCTCAGGGCCGTCGGCGCTGATACGGCTAATGCTCCCTCCCTCGTCATTAGCCAATTGAAGATCACCAGCAGCAATGGCCAGTTCGTGACGCTGTACAACGGCGGCGAGACGACACTGGACATGAGCAAATACCAACTGGAGTACTTCAACAGCTACGACCTTACCAAAGCCAGTAGTAGTCGACTGATTCCCCTCACCGGTGCTGTGCCGCCGCATGGATATTTTATGGTGAGTGACGGTGAGTTGCAGCTGTGTTATCAGATGGCGGTGGATTCGGTATCATTAGGCTTTTCCTCCACAGCTGGTTTGATTGAAGTGCTTGGCTTCAATCAGAATGGCCCAGGCGGTTCGGTGAGCCCGACCTTGCAGGACTATGTTGGCTGGTCCAAGTCGGCTGCAACAGGTGCGCAGACCTTGCCGGCAAACACCTCGGCTTTCCTGCAGCGTCTCCCAGTCAATGCCCAGAATAATCCGGCTATTAACGTTGCGGGCAGTGGCAATTGGCAGGCCGTTCAGTATGAGGCTGCTAGCTCATGTAAGCTCGTAACCGTGACAACTCCAGCTACGACTGTTTTGACGGGGTTAAATCAATTGTTGCCGCCCAGTCAGCCCCCAGCGATTATTCTCCCAAACTTTACATCGACTGACGTAACGGCAAGCCTGCCTGACGCAGATATCGGGCTGATCGCACCGCAAATCACAGAGATTTTACCCAATCCACTCGGCACAGGCAATGATGCGAGCGACGAATTTATCGAGCTCTACAATGCCAATACGGTGGCGTTTGATCTGACAGGCTTCACCCTTCAAACCGGTTTGACGAGTTTGCATACCTATACTTTCCCCAGCGGTACAAGCCTACCACCCCTGAGTTTTACGGCTTTTTACTCAAAGTCGACTGGTCTGAGTATGAGCAATACGAGTGGACAAGTAGCACTGCTCGACCCCGCCGATACCGTGTTGTCGATTACAGTGGCCTATGCCACCGCTGCCGATGGGGTTTCCTGGAACCTTGCCAATGGCGGTTGGTTTTGGACCACAACGCTGACGCCAGGCGCGACGAATGTTATCGTTCCACCATCGACCAAGAAAGCGGTTACCAAGAGCACGATAGCCAAGACGACAAAAACAACAAAGACGACGAAGACTGCAAAGACGACCAGCGCGAAAACCAAGTTGGCCACTACCAAAACCGCTGGGACGACGACCGCAGCCTATAAATCGGTGCCAGATAGCGCTGTCGTCACTCCAATTCATCCCTGGACGCTTGCTCTGGTCGCCATCGCCGCGCTACTATACGGAGCATATGAGTACCGCACAGATTTGGCGAACCGCCTCTACCGATTTAGAAAGCACCTTGGCGCTCGCCGCCGGCATCGGGTCGAAACTCCGCGGCGGTGAGGTTATCGAGCTCGTCAGTGATTTGGGTGGTGGCAAGACAGCGTTTGTCCGTGGCTTAGCCAAGGGCTTGGGCAGTCTGGACCAGGTCCGGAGTCCGAGTTTCACAATCAGCAATCAGTACCGTGCCAATACGTTGACGCTTTATCACTTTGATTTCTATCGTCTGAGCGAGCCAGGTATTATGCGCCAAGAATTGAATGAAATCATTGAAGACCCACAGGCAGTGGTAGCAGTGGAATGGGCTGAGATTGTCGAATCTGTCTTGCCGACCGACCGACTGACTGTCTCGATTAAAGCGACGGGAGAGAATAGTCGTGAATTTAGTATTGAATACCCAGAGAAATTGTCATACCTCCTCCCTGCTAACACTTAACATGTTAAGAATATGCTAATACTAACTATCCGCACCGACAAACCAGAAGCCGAACTCGGACTCTACCAAGATGATACGCGTTTGGCCTACACTGCTTGGGCTGCGCATCGTGAATTAGCTGAAACGATTCAGGATCGGGTCGAAAAACTACTCAAAGAACAATCCAAACAGCTAGCCGATATACAGGGAATTGTGGCCTATCAGGGGCCGGGCAGTTTCACTGGTCTACGTATTGGTCTAACTGTTGCCAACGCCTTAGCCTATAGTTTGCAAGTGCCCATTGTCGCTACTGGCAGTCCCGACTGGATCAAATTCGGCCAACAACGTTTGGCCAGTGGCCAGACTGATACCATCGCCATGCCGGAGTACGGTTCCGAACCGAACATCACCCTGCCCCGCAAATAGTGACATAACGTTTGAAATCATTGTTGACATATAAGTTGACCGACCGCGAGTCAGAAGCGTATATTTAAGACAGGATTGTATCGTTTGAGAGACGCTATAACTCCACATTTGCTCAATTTATCCATTTAATACGACATTCAGATAGTTGATACGGCTAGAGAAGTGATAGCGATTGCCGCTGAAGCTATCTGCAGATAGAAAGGACCGATTATGTTACCAGTACTACTGGCTATAGTAGGGCTGATTGTTGGTGGTGGTGCCGCGACAGTTGTGACCCAGAAACGTCAAGGCTCTGCCGAAGAGCAGGCCAAAAAGGAGCTCGAGAAGGCCAAGCGTGAAGCTACCAAACTGATCGAACAGGCCCGCGAAGACGCCAATAAGCTCGTCGAAGAAACTCGCCGTGACGAACAGTCTCGACGCCGTGAAGTGAAAGATCTGGAACAACGCCTCGTCAACCGTGAAGAAAGTCTCGACAAGAAGCTTGACGATCTCGACAAGCGCAGTGAAAACCTTCGCAAAAGTGAAGATGAGCTCGATGATCTGAAGAATGAGATCCGTGATATTCGTGGCAAGCAACAGGAGAAGCTGGAGAAGATTGCCAAACTGACCAAGGAAGATGCGGCCAAGAAATTGACCGAGATGACCGAGCGTGACATCCGGCAGGATTTGGTTGGACTGGTTAATAAATTGCAGAACGAAGCCAAAGAAAATGCTGAGGAGCAAGCCGCACTGATCATTACAACTGCCATGGAGCGCATGGCCAGTGAAGTTACCGCTGAACGTACCCTGACCAGCATGAAGCTGGAAGACGAAGAGATGAAGGGTCGTATCATCGGTAAGGAAGGTCGCAATATCCAGGCCTTACAGCGCGCTACTGGTGTCGACATCATGGTTGATGACACCCCCGGTTACGTAGTCTTTAGTAGCTTTGACCCCATCCGCCGCGAAGTCGCCCGCCAAACTTTAGAGATGTTAATGAAGGATGGTCGTATCCACCCGGGCCGCATCGAAGAAGTTGTCGAGAAAGCCCAGAAGAATGTCGAGAAAGACGTCGTGCGTGCTGGTGAAGACGCTGCTCGAGAAGTCGGTGTCATCGGCATTCCGAAAGAAGTATTGCAATTACTCGGTGAGCTAAAATATCGCACCAGTTACGGGCAGAACGTCCTTAAACACAGCACTGAAATGGCTCACTTGGCCGGCATGATGGCCGAGGAACTCGGCGCCAACGTCACGATTACGAAATACGCCGCTTTGGTTCACGACCTTGGTAAAGCCTTGACCCATAAGATGGAAGGTAAGCACCACCACATCTCAGGTGAAATGTTGCGCAAGTACGGTGCGCCTGAAGAAGTCGCACTGGCTGCTGAACAGCACCACGACGATGTCGATGCCACTAGCGTCGAAGCGCTGATTGTTCGTACCGTCGACGCCATCAGTGCGTCCCGACCTGGAGCGCGCAATATCTCGGCTGAGAACTTTGGCGAGCGTATGAAGGAACTGGAAAACGTCGCCAACAGCTTTAATGGCATCGAGAAATCTTACGCCATTAGCGCCGGCCGCGAAGTCCGGGTCTTCGTCAAACCACAAGCTATCGATGACCTCAGCGCCATCAAGCTAGCTCGCGACATCGCCACCAAGATCGAGTCGACGATGCAGTACCCCGGTACCATCAAAGTCAACGTCATCCGCGAAACCCGCGCCATCGAATTCGCCAAGTAGCCACCATGCAGCCGGAAATAGAAGTGAAGTTTCTCGATCTTGACCATGAGGTTGTTCGAGGCAAACTTCGTGAGATTGGTGCCGTGCAGGAGCAACCGATGCGGCTGATGCGTCGAACACTGTTTGATTATCCCGACCGACGATTGCAAAAAGCTAATTGGGGCCGTCTGCGAGTTCGTGACGAAGGTGATAAGGTGACCGTTACCTACAAGGATGGTGGTGATGAGGGCTATTCCAATGAGCTAGAGATCACCATCGGCTCCTACGACAAAATGGTTGAATTGTTTAAGGTTGTAGGGCTGGAAGCGATTGTGTTTCAGGAGTCAAAACGCGAAACCTGGCACTATCAGCAAGTGGAGATTGTGCTCGATGAATGGCCACATCTTCGACCGTTCATTGAAATTGAAGCCGCCACCGAAGCCGCTGTTCGCGACTGTGTGAAAAAGCTGGAGCTTAAGTGGGAAGACAGTGTGCGAGGCAATGCTGACACCGCCTACCGTCACCAATATCCTGGCATGACAGCCGATGAAACAATCAATGCCATGCCCAATCTACGTTTTGATACACCATTACCTGTTTGGCTGAAAGAACGCCAAGTATGAACATTCTCTACGTCGGTGATGTCATGGGGGAAATGGGGCTGCAAGTGGTGGAGAAAGTCTTGCCTGGAATTCGGAAAGATAGGCAAGTTGATCTGGTGATTGCCCAGGCGGAGAATGTCACTCAGGGCAGAGGCATTACGCCGGAAGATTTCACGCGATTGCGGAAAGCTGGTGTTGATTTTTGCAGTGGTGGCAATCACACCTTCGATCAGGACAATATTTTTACACAACTCAATGATCCTGAGCAGCCAATTATTCGCCCGGCAAATTACCCGGCGGGAACTCCTGGTTTAGGTTGGAAGTATGTGGGCACAGCGGCCGGTAAGGTTTTAGTTGTCAGTCTGCTTGGTCAGATAGTAGGGAAGCATGCTGACATGGTTGTCGATAACCCTTTAGAAGTCATTGATGCCATTCTGAAGTTACAGAGGGATGTGCCAAAAGTAGCGACTGTCGTGAACTTTCATGGTGATTTTAGTAGTGAAAAAGTGATTATTGGCAACTATCTCGACGGACGCGTTAGCCTGGTAGTGGGTGACCATTGGCATGTACCAACGGCTGATGCGCAAGTGTTGCCCGGCGGGACGGCGCATATCACCGACGTCGGCATGTGTGGATCGCTGGATTCGTCGCTTGGAGTTGCCTACGCTAGTGTCATCCCACGCTGGAAAAGTGGTCGCCAAACAGTGAATGTTCTAGAAACCAAAGGTCGCCAACAATTTAATGCCGTACTGGTTGAGACAGACACCCAAGGCCTTGCTAAATCTATCGAACACATCCGCCAGATATTCTAACTAGTAAAAACACTGGTTTTTCGTTATAATCACCTCTGTTGTATTTGTAGCGGGGAGTGGCGCAGTCTGGTAGCGCGCGCGGTTTGGGACCGTGAGGTCGCAGGTTCGAATCCTGTCTCCCCGACCATATTGATATTTTGACCTTTCCTTGATTTGACACCTCCACGTATCTTCAGTCATTTCACCTTGTTCAGCGTTGAGTGATATTTCCAACCGAGTTGCTAGTTATTTATTTGTTTACTTTTGGTATAGTTTCACTCGGGATGTTTCACTTGTTTCCATGAAATGTTCCTGTTGGATATTTCGGTGTGTGGCGTAGTTTGGTTGCGCGCGTCGTTCGGGACGACGAGGTCGTGAGTTCAAATCTCGCCACCCCGACCAAACATCTGTATAGACAATAATTTAGTGACAGAAAGGATGCGTATGAACTCAGTTAAATCATTGTGGGCGATGGTGCAAGGCGATCCGGTGTTTATGCGACGAGTGAATGGCTGGTTCACGCTTTTTTGGGTGGCGATGATTCCCGTATCGTTCGGTATGCATTGGCTCAGTAGCGTGACCTATGTTTCAGCACTATCACTCTGGGCACTGGTGTCAGGACATTGGTCAGCGTGGCAGGCGGCACGAGTAGAGGTCAATCAGGCAATAGAAGCTAAAAAACATGACGAAGAGGATATACCCAATGAGGTGGCCCATGAAGTTGTGAAGCGAATAAAGTCAGCTACTCATAAAAAACCTACAACAAAGAAGACGACAAATTGAGCTTTGTGTGAGTTGTGATTGTCGGCCTTGTACCAGCCCAGTAGCGCACAAGGAAAGGCATCAATACCGATGGTTCCGTTAGAGGCAGTAGCGACATGTTGCCATTGACATAAGCGTTAAGTAATGATAATATATGTTAATGAAATCTAATGAAGTCGGAGAACTAGTGGTCGCGCTTGGCTCAGGTATTTTTCTTGGTCTTGGTGGATTAGCATGTGTCCCTGCTGGCATACAGTTCGCTGATGTGGTTCAGGCCGAAAATACTTATAACGAATTTAAGCATGTCTACAATAAACACGCAGCTGCGATTGCCCATGATGATATGGATGCGCACGTGGTTGATGCCGCTAAATATGGTGCGGTCGGACTCGGACTTATAATCCCTGGACTGTTACTGTTCCCCAAAAAAGAAATTTCTAATAAGAAGCTCAGATGGAGCTATGAGACACCGACAGATGAAGATGCGGTCTCTACGGCTTAGTACTTGGACGTTACCAGCATAAAGCTTGTCTGATACCACTACCTTTCCATGGCTTTTGCAGTACAATGAGACCCAATGATGACTATGCTTACGGTTCTGATTGTTTTGGCGTTGCTGCTCAGTAATGAAGTGTGGTGGCGTAAGCTGCGTGCCCATAGCGAGATTAATCGTAAATTTATACATATTACCGTGGGGAGTTTCGTGGCCTTCTGGCCATTCTTCCTGAGCTGGAATCAGATCCGATTGTTGAGTCTGGCCTTCTTGGTTGGGGTCGTCATTTCCAAGTACCTGCATATTTTCAAAGCTATTCACAGTGTGCAGCGGCCGACTTGGGGTGAGATATTCTTCGCTTTAGCCGTTGGCGGTGTCACGTTTATCACGCAGGATAAATGGATCTACATGGCAGCCTTGTTACAGATGGCCTTGGCTGACGGCTTGGCGGCTATCGTCGGTGTCCAGTATGGGCGTAAGCAGCGTTACCTCGTGTTTGGGCAAGTTAAGAGCATCGTGGGCACAGCGACGTTCGTGCTGGTGTCTGTGTACATTTTGCTGTCATTCACCTATGCCAGTGCCACGCCACTGGGCATAGCAGAGATTGTTGGATTGGCGGTTGCGGCTGGCGTGATTGAGAACTTTGGCGTTTTTGGCCTCGACAATCTGCTTGTGCCCGTGCTGATAGCCAGCGTACTACAGTATATGGCTTAGATAGAAATTATGACCGATTTA
The DNA here is from genome assembly GCA_038230895.1 of Saccharimonadales bacterium (SeqCode). Lineage (GTDB taxonomy): Bacteria > Patescibacteriota > Saccharimonadia > Saccharimonadales > UBA4665 > JAJXTN01. Next base: position 70,264 of record JBBRMJ010000002.1, read on the forward strand.
GATTTTGCCGGTGTGAGCCCGCAGGGCGTTGAAGATCACTACCACGTCAACGACTTCCTGGAGAATGGCGCCGGTTAATGCCGAGAATTTGCCAGTTGCAAACAGGAGCATGAGTGCCAGACTGATGGCGATGCCGATCAGAATACTTTGTTGGGCGATGAAGAAGGTGCGCTTCGCAACACTGACAGCGGTGGCCACCCGACTGAAATCGTTGGTCATGATGACCATATCAGCTGATTCGCTGGCGGCAGTGCTGCCACGAGCTCCGAGGGCTATTCCGACATCAGCGGCCGTCAGGGCAGGGGCGTCATTGACACCATCACCGACAAAGACCAGAGGTCGGTGTTTGACTTCGCCCAGAATGCGCAACTTATCGGCAGGCAACATTTCGGCGTGAACATGCTCGATCCCCAGTTGCTTGGCAATTGAGGCGGCGGTTGCTTGATTATCACCGGTGACCATGAGGCTGTGTTTGATGCCTAGGCGCTTGAGCAAACCTAGTGTTGCTTTGGTCTCCGGTCGTAATTCGTCGCTGAGTTTTATGACGCCTGCCAATTTGCCATCAGCTGCCACATAGACAGCAGTCTGCATAACACTGTCGGTTTTGAAGCGTGCTGGTAGCTGGACGTCGTGCTCGGTGAGTAAGCTCAGTCGGCCGACAAGTACGTGTTGGCCTTTGGCTGAAGCCATGACACCACGGCCGGCGACCTCTTGGACGTGCTTGGCTTTGACGACTTTTAACTTTTGGCTTTGGGCTGCATGGACAATTGCATGAGCCACCACATGGTTAGAGCTTTGCTCCAGACTGGCGGCGAGTGCGAGCACGTCGTCTTTCTTGAATTCACCATAAGCCTCAATGCCATCGACACTCAATTCACCCTTGGTCAGCGTACCAGTTTTATCGAAGGCGATGGTTTCGGCTTCAGCTAATTTTTCGAGTGCCGAGCCAGTTTTGACAATGATACCGAAGCGACTCGCCCGACTCATGCCACTGATAAGCGCGATGGGCGCTGCCAGCAAAAGCGGGCAAGGTGTGGCCACAACTATGACTTCGAGGAAGCGAATTGCTTGGCCACTGATCACCCAAACCGTCACAGCGATGGCAAAAGCGGCGAAGGTAAATGGTAGGCTGTAACGTTCTGCCAATCGGACAAAGGGCGCTCGGGAGGCTGAGGCGCCGCGTACTAATGTAATAATCTGCTGATACTGGCTATCAGCTGCAGTGGCCAGTGCTTTGGCGGTTATAGCACCGTCAAGATTGATCGAACCACTGACGATTTGATCGCCAACTTGCTTGACCTGAGGCAGACTCTCGCCAGTCAGGCTAGATTCATCGAGGCTGGCTGTACCATCCAAAATGACGGCATCGACGGGCACCAGTTCACCCGGTTTGATGAGGATTTTATCGCCAACATGTAATTCACTGACCGCAACATCAACGGTTTTGCCCTTGCGCAGCACATGGGCCTTTTGCGGCGCGTGCTTCAGGAGTGCATCAAGCTCGCCCCTTGCGCGGTGCTCGGCATAATCTTCTAAGGTTTCACCACCAGTTAACATCACGACAACAACAATTGCTGCCCAGTATTGGCCGAGTAACACTGATGCCCCTATGGCGGTCGCTGCCAGGATGTCGATGCCGTACGTACCGGCTCGAACATCTTCTATCATGCCCCAGAGCAGCGGGAATAGTTCGATGATAGCCACAACACTTAACAGCCATTTGGCGGCTAAGTGTTGGCCGCTGAGTTGCAGTATCAGGCCAATAATTATGGCCAGCATTGCCAGGCTGAATAGTTTATAGTCACGCAAAAGTCGGATCAGTCGTTTCATTAAAGCTCCCTTGGTCGATTGTTCTACACAGTATATCAAGGATTGGTATCGCCCATGCTATACTATATATAGCAATGGTTCGTCTAAGTTGACGGACAGTGATTCTCATTAATATATCTGAGGGAGGCTCTATGAAAGCAGCGCAAATCAACGATTACGGTACCAAGGATGTCTTGAAGGTAACTGATGCGGCCGACCAGCCAGCTATCACTGAAGACCAAGTGCTGGTGGCAGTCCACGCCGCTGGCGTCAACCCGTTTGATGTCAAAGTCCGTGAAGGTCAAGTTCGTCAGATGGCTGAGCTCAGTTTCCCGGCTATCTTGGGCGGTGACGTCGCTGGGATGATTGCAGAGCTTGGTAGTGGTGTGACTGGTTTTCAGATTGGTGATGAAGTCTATGGCCAAGCTGGTGCCCTGAGCGGTCACGGTTCGTTCGCCGAATTCACACCCGTTAAAGCCGGGTCGTTGGCCACGAAGCCTAAAAATATCGACTTCATCACTGCCGCCGCCTTACCACTGACTGGCAGTAGCACCTACCAGGCTTTGGTCGATCATATGAATCTACAGCCCAACCAGAAAATTCTGATTCACGGTGGTGCTGGTGGCATCGGTTCGCTGGCTATTCAAGTGGCAAAACATTTGGGCGCACAGGTGACAACTACGGCCGGGCCGAAGGATATTGACTATGTCAAACAACTCGGGGCCGATGAAGTGATTGACTATACCACTCAAGATTTCTCGCAGCTCGCGCATGATTATGATGCAGTGTTTGACACCATCGGCGGCGAAACCAATCAGAAATCATACGAAGTTCTAAAGCCAGGCGGCATATTGGTGTCCATGGTCGCACCGGCCAATGACGACCTGGTGAGCCAGCACGGTATCAGCTATATTCACCAATTCACGCAAACGAACACTGACCGCTTAACCAAGATTGCCGAAATGGTTGAGGCAGACAGGCTGAAGGTCAATGTCGACAAGGTTTTCCCGCTCGATCAAGCACCTGATGCGCTCGACTATCTCCAGACCGGCCACCCGCGTGGCAGAGTTGTTATTCAAGTCGTTTTGTAATTGTTTGCTGCTTCGTCTAAGACGGGCAGGGCGGATACCAAAGGCAAACTTATGATAACTTTGGTGCCTTTGTCGGGTTCGCTGGTAACGACAATCTCACCATGGTGCTCGTCTACGATCAACTTCGCGAGATATAGGCCGATGCCCTCACCGTCAAAATCGTATTGTAAGGTACTACTAGCGCGGTGGAATTTATTGAAGATGGTGGGTAATTCCTGGGACGGGATGCCGATGCCAGTATCAGTGATGGTCACCACTAGTTTGCCGGCAGCGACCTCAGCTTCAAAAGCAATGGTGCCAGTCTTGGTGAACTTAAAGGCATTATCGAGAATGTTCCAAAAGGCGGCACGTGTACGCAAAAGATTGGCACTCAGCCGGGCGTCACCAACGTTAATAATCACACTCAGCTGCACGGCTGAATCCTTCATTTGCAGTTTCATCTGGTCAACCAGTGGCTCGAGGATCTCGAGAGCAGTAACGGGTTTGTGGACGAACTCCTCACCGCCTTCTAGGGTAGCGATCGTCAGTAAATCATCAACCAGCTGTTTGAGTTTTCCCAAGCTGCCGATGATATTGTTGAAGTATTTTTGCTGGTCAGCATTCAGGGGCGTATCGCCAATCATGTCGGTATAGCCATTGATGATGGCCAGCGGTGTCCGTAAATTGTGAGAGGTCAACATGATGAATTCGGATTTCATACGGTCATCAGCTTGGAGCTTCTCGTGAGCTTCGCGTAGTTCGTGGGTTGCTTCATCAACTTTGCGCTCCAGCGTGCTATTGAACTGGCTAATTTCTTCGTAGCCTTGTGAGCGGACAATGGCCACGGCCAGTTGATTGGATAGAATGTTGAGGATCCGAACGTCCTGTCGGGTAAAAATATCACCAGATTGTTTGGTACCCATCAGTAGGAAACCGACCAGTTTACCGCCACTGATTAGCTGGGCGGCCATGCGGAGCTTGTGCTGTTCCATGATAGCTCGTCTTGGATCACCCTCAGGCAAATCATCCGCGAGCATGACGAGTGATTTGTGACGTAAGAGTTTTAGCTCGTCGAGGCTGCAGCGAATAGCGGTGTTTTGCGTCGTGCTGAACTGCTGTTCCATTGCGATGTCCTTCTCGCCGGTAATAGCGAAGGCCCCTGTCGTGACCCCCAGCTCAGTACAGAGGAAGTCCAGGCTAGATTGTAGTAATGGGTCAAGTCTTTGCTCGCTTGCGAGGATCTCAGCAACCCGCCGAAAACTTTCTTCAGGATTATACCAATGGCGACGAACCAGGCGGTTAACCCTTTGTTCCAGCCAAACTCTGGCCGGCTGAACCACCAGTGTCAGGGCCGCAGCGATCACGACGATGCCATTGATGACATCCGTTGGCTGCTGCAAATGGCTATCGAGCAAGTGCTTGGAAATGCCTAATACAACCACCAGCAGCCCGAAAGAGCCCAAGTAGGTGGTGGTTTTGGCGCCAATGGTATGGATGTCGATGTAGCGATTACGCACGAGACCGTAGCCAACGAAGACGATGAAACAAACGGCCAGCAGCAGATTAACCTTGGCGCCACCAACCGTTGGATAGAATATCGGCAAAATGGCGTTGAGTATGATTCCACCGAGTGCCGCCACACCGATGCCAAAGGACACATACCGAATCTGATTTTTACCGACTAAGGAAGCATGCACATATTGGCGATAGAGGATGAACAAAGCAAACCCACTCACACCAACCAGTAGCAGGATGTAGACAATGTATAGTGGCCCGGGTGTGATAACAACCGCATGGTTTTTAATGGTAATGGCCGAAATAACCCATGAGCTGGTGGAGAACAGACCGCCAGCAATTGCAGCTGGTAATATGCCCCAACGTATCAGGCTACTTGGTTTTGCCCCACTGGGGAAACGAAAGCTGAAATAACAGATACTAAGTAATAGCCACAGACCGCCAACCAAGGTGAGTCTGGTTGTACTGGCAGTCAGCGCCAAGTTATCAGTCGTGTAGGAGTAATAGTTGCTTGTTGCCCAGAAAACTCCCATCAGCGCCACCACGAAAAATGACGGTGTGAAACCATTTCGTGGGTTACGAATCCAGGCTACGATGCTGACCGTGAGCGTGAGGAAGTCAATTGCTAGAATCGCCAGCAGCGTCAACAGAGATGAACTCATTGTTTAATCATAACATCAATGCTTACGCTTATCGGTTACGTCGCTATACCGGGTGTTGATATTGGCCGACTTTTAAGCTGATAAAAGGCTGAAGGTTGTGTAACAGTCGCCAATCCGATATAATCACCCCTGTTCTGTGCAGGTATATTTGCGCTTGGACGACGAGGCGGACGTAGCTCAGTTGGTAGAGCGTCGGGTTGTGGTCTCGAATGTCGCGGGTTCAAGCCCCGTCGTTCGCCCCAAAAATAGTATGTTTAAAAGCCCCTATTTAATGGGGGCTTTTTTGATATAATGCACCTATGAAGAGAAGCAATAACAAGATGCGGGCTATGTATTATTTGATGACAGTTCGTCTCTTAGCAGTGATTGTTTTAACTGCATTGCTCGAACAGACAAAAATCATTACGGGTCCACCTGGAATTGGCAGGTACGCCGCCTCATTCCTGGTTGCGCTGTTGCTTATAGCCGTATTTGCTGAAAAGCACTTGGTAAAGTTAGCTAAAAAGCTTGCCAGTTAGCAATTACTCTTAAATTCAGCCAGCTATTTTAAAGGGAGAACTGCGGTTCGAAACTTGTCAACAACTCTGGTTATTTGCCTTTGACGGTAACTGAGATAGTCGCGGTGCTCGTATTGCCTGCTGCATCGTATGCGGTGGCGGTTAGCGTATGATGACCGTTCTTGACCGGTGAAGTGTCCCAACTTGCCCCCCAACCATACGCATCCTGGCTAGTAGCGTCGCGGATAACAGTTGTTCCGTCACTTATGACGACACGGGTAACGCCGACATTATCAGCAGCATTGACGCTTATCAGAACTGTACCGTTAACACCTGATCCATCAGTGGGGTTTGTGAAGCTAATACTAGGCGCTGCCCTGTCAGTTACAGCATTCGAGACAGTCACTACGACACTGCTGGCGCTGTGGTTGCCTGCCGCATCATAGGCCGTTGTTGTCAGTGTGTGGCTGCCATTCGTAGATTTCGTGGAGTCCCAGACGCTGCCCCAACCGTAGGTGCCTTGGCTGGTAGCATCATGGATAACGGTTGTTCCATCAGTGATGACGACTCGAGTTACGTTGACATTATCACTCGCGTTGACATTGACGGTAGCGCTGCCTGTCACGGTAGCGTCTGTTGTCGGGCTAGTGATGCTAACGGTTGGAGCGATCGTATCACCACCACCTGTGGATACTGTACCTGTGAAGGCGGCATTCTTGGCCCAATTAAGATTGAATACGTCTTGTTCATTCTGGTCTTTTACGCCAGTCGAGGTATATTGCACGCGACTGTCGGCGGAGCCAATGCTGTCCCAGAGAGTCCAGAGCTTGATGTTGGGAAAAGTGTTGGCTGTTAAGGCTTTGCCGCCATCAGTATAGAGTTGGTAGACATCAGATTGGTTGGTCTTCCATGAGCCCCACTCACCAATACCCCAAGGTTTAGAAGTGTAAGCGTGGGCAACATCGGTGTTAGCCGTGAGCCAGTTATAGAAGCGGCTGGTACCAGAATTGAAGGTTTCGGTATTGGAGTAGTAGTGATCCCACATGACCCAGTCCACCAAACCGTTGCCGGGCCACATTTCTTTCTGCATGCAGTCCCACTTGGCGCCACTCATGTAGATAACGCTCCACACAACGTTATTGACACCCAGCGCGTCAAAGCGGTTGCGGACATTCTGCCACATTGCTCGGTACTGAGCTGGCGTACCAGTGGTACCAACATAAGTAAAGGTAGATGGACAGCTTGCAGCCCCACCCGATACGTCGTTCTCGGGCTCGTGCCAGACATTAAATAAGACTTTCTTGCTGCCCTGGGCCTTAATGCTATTAGCCATGGCGTCAATGCCAGCATTGACTGAAGCATTCGACCCGTCAGCACTCGCCCAGTCGAACGATGGCTTGTAGTTGAGTAATAGATAGGTATTGGGGCGATTGATATAGTAAATGTCATCTGCTGATAAGGTTTGACCAGCAGTGGAAAAATCATGGACGAAATCCATCGAAGCACCAGTACGGGTTTCGAAATCAGTCACGCGAGCTCTGAGGGAGGTGGTTACACCAGGGTATTTATTGGGCGAGACACCTTGCCAGGCCCGGCAAGAATTGACTAGGTTGCTGTCAATCGTACAATTGGTCGCGGCATGTGACGCGGTCAGTACTCGAATACCAACGAAAGCAACCAACCCGACAAAAACCAACCCGAAAAATAATTCAATATGACTGAAGCCAGATTGCTCAAGCTTTTTACTGCGAACAGTATTAAATAATTTCATAGCATGACCTTTTTATTTTTATTGTGCTTATGTCTACGACTATAGAGCCTTACCGATCGGCATACAATCACTAGGAGGCCATAAAATGCTTACTATGTTGTAAAATTGTGAGCGTTTACTACATTTTATGTAGTTGTCGCACTAATTCTGCCACAGCCTTGCTTCGATGGCTTAGGCTATCTTTCTCAGCAGCTGTCATCTCAGCGAAGGTTTTTGCGGCTCCATCAGGCACAAAACACAAATCGAAGCCGAAACCACGATTACCTCGAGCAGAGACCACGGTTCCAGTTATTTCACCGCGTACACTGATCAACGTACTACCATCGAAGTAAGCGACAGTGCACGTTACAATGGCGGCATCACCTGATTTGGTAGCTAATTTGAATAGGGCGTCTGCACCTAATTGAGTTTCAAAAAATTTGATGAATGGCCCTGGTAAACCTTTGAGTTTTACCAAGCCTGCCGCAATATCTCCGACGATGATAGGCCCACCGACCAGTTCGTATGCCATACGTGTTTTATTGACGATAATTGCACCCAGATCGAGGCTTTACAATTTCCTCAAGATAAATATCGACAGCCAGTAGCTCCATATCAGTAGGGAATAGCCGCCGCCACTCTGTCAGCTTGCCAGCGTTGCCAGTTACTAAAGTGATTTGTTTCATAGGTTCCGATGCAATTTGGTGCACTGCAGTGAATGAAGTCAGAACCTCACTAACGGTAGTCTAGATGCTTAACACCAATCTTAAGCCATCATCAACTTGTTGCATGGTAAGTTTATCCAGCTTGCCAATTGTTTCGCTGAGCGAGTCTTTGTCGAGTGTAATAATTTGTGAAACATTGATGACCGAGTCTCTGGATATACCGGATATTGATTTGGAAAGCGCAACATTTCCTGGTGCGTGAGCTAATCGGGTATTAGAAGTTATGGCAACGGCAATTATTGTGTTGATATTACTTTTATTGAAGCTATCGGCCTGGACGACCAAAATGGGGCGTGTAAAACCTGGCTCTGAGCCAGTAGGTTCTCCCAAGTCGGCCCACCACAGCTGCCCCCGATTTACCATGGATTTTGCTTGAGCCATGCCCGTTTCTGCATAATTATGATAGCTGGGTCATGACTTGAGGTGTTCTTGTCGTATACGTCGTTGAGTTTCTCGGTGACTTTAAGATTCTGGTGCTGCTTAATATACTCGCTTACAGCCTTACTGTATAGCTCACTACGAGATTCGCCTAGACGGTCAGCGAGCTTCTCGGCTGCATTGTACAGACTATCGGGAATGGATATTGCTGTTTTCATAAATTTTAGTATAACTAAAGTTATACCAGTATGCAATATTAGTTTTTACAGTGTCGTAGCAATGACTAAAGTTCTCATTACATAAAATAATACAAAAATTCTTGCCTAGCGTATTGGGCATCCGAATCGGAACCAAATAACATTTACAAAAATCGTTGGTGCCCCGGGCAGGATTTGAACCTGCGACCTTAGGCTTAGAAGTCCTCTGCTCTATCCAGCTGAGCTACCGGGGCAAAAAGTTCCACTGGAGCTTTTTATTGGGACAAGCGAAGCGTCATGAGTGAAACTATCGACTTACCCCGAGCCCACTATAGCAGTTCCAGAGGTGGGGGACAATTTGCCAAGGCCATAATTGGCGTTAAGGTGTTATACTGAAGCCAGTTCGTACTAACAAAAATAACCACATATGCTGCTATTTCTTATCCTGCTAGCCTTCGTGCTGATTGCTGCGGCTTTGGCTTGGTATTTTATTGCTCATGATAGGGGTGAGCACGAGCCAATCGGCGCGTTATGGTTGGCCTTCGGTTTCGGTTTCGGTGGTGGCATTGTCGCTGCTGTGGTCGAGAATTTGTTTATATCGCCAAAAGATCTCGACCCATCGTCGACGTTAACGACTATTTTTGTCGCTTCTATGGCGGTTGGTGTCATCGAAGAAGCCTGTAAATTCATCCCCTTATCACTGTTTCTGTATCCCAAGCGCTACTTCAACGAGCATACCGATGGGATTATCTATTTTGCGTTGGCAGGACTCGGTTTCGGCCTGCCAGAAAATGTGCTCTATACCATGCAGTTCGGCGCGGCCACTGGCTTCCGGCGTATGCTACTAACGCCGTTTTTCCACGCAGCTATCACCGGTATGGTCGGCTATTTCCTGATCCGGGCCAAGCTGGCCAAACGCTCGCCCGTTAAAGTACCCTTGGTGCTGCTGATGGCGATGATCCTACACGGGCTCTACGACTTTGGCTTGGCTTCTGGCCGTATGTTTTTCACCATTGTGTCGATTTCCATTACCTTCGGTCTCAGCGTTTTGCTATTTTTACTGTATACCAAGGCGACTGACCTCGACCAGCAGCTCGGTATGAGCCGGGTGGGGCATAATCGGTTTTGTCGCTCCTGCGGCAAGCCAAATACTGACCACCACCTCTATTGCACTCGTTGTGGGGAGCGTGCTTAAATGAAGCTCTCCGCAGAAACACAAACACGAAAGGATAGTGCAGGATGAATTGCCCCAATTGCGGTGAAGCCGTTGAAGCTGGTGCAGCCTTTTGTGGTAATTGTGGCCAGGCGCTAACGAGTCGATTACCTCAAGCACTGCCCACTGCTGCGTTAACAAACAACCCTGTTCCAGGCGTTGCCCTAGGGACTGATCTCACTGCCGGTGCAGCCGCGACTATACCTGTCTACGCCGTCCCACTCACCAGTCTGCAAAATGCCCAGATGAAAGCCACTATGTCGATGGTTGTGGCCGTACTCGGTATCGCCGGTGCCATCTTGATGCCGTTGATAGGCTTGGCACTCGGAGTCATCGGCATCATTTTGGCTACATTATCGCGTCGAGTCGTTCGTCATGGCCTGAGCACCGTGGGCATTGTTATATCAGTCTTGGCAATCGTTGCCGGTATCGGTAGCTGGACACTGGCGGTATCACATGACAAGAACTTGAAACACAAGGTCATTGCTCGGGTTAACGCGACTAATGATGCTCCAGCCCAAGCAACAACCGGCCTCATAACCCCCTGTTACAGCATAAAATTCAGAGTCAAAGTCAATGTCGAGAATGTCAACGGTAGTTGTGACATGAATGCTTTTAACGGTGATAGCTTCAACAACTCTGATGATGCCTACAAAATCTATGCGACGAGCGCAGTGATTAGCCCCTCGGCTTTCACGAATCTGGCTAAACAGGCCATCGAAAAAGACATCAAACAGAGCCTGCCGAGCTTCATTATCACTAAAGAAGTCGCTGGTCAATTCGCTGGCAGCCCAGCTTATTTCGTCACGACCAGCAACCAGCAAAATGTCAGCTTAATGGAGGCAGCCGTATTACACACCACTGCCAACGGCGCCAATTTCTTCGTCTTTGTCCATGCAGTTGGCAGCAATTCAGTCAATCTTAATACATTGGAATCGGGTTGGAATTGGGAGTAGCCATGAACAGTAAAGCCCTGCATAAACACGCTACACCGCTGCTAATTCTTAGTGTAGGACTGTTTATCGCTTCCTTAGCGGGTCTCAGCCAACTGATCCAAGTTGGCTCTGGGTCCGATGTGAGCTTCAGCCAACTCCTCAACGAACGACTCTTTGACGTCAAGCCCGCTGGCAATGGCCTGGTCCACGTCTCTCGTTACCAATCCGCTACAGCCGCACTGCCCAAGCCCGATACCACGCATTCCGCCCTCTCTCAGACCACCAATGTCGGTAAATCCACTACGCTTGACATTACACTGAGCAGCCTAGCTCAGCCGAATTCTCAGCACCAACCAGCAACGGTACATTAATATAAAACCTATTTGATGATAGGCATCGCATATTGGCCCAGTATAGTAGCCGATGTCAGAAAAAAACTCTTAGTTTAGAGTGTACTCCCAGCCAGGTTGCCACTGTTTTGTCTTGCGCCAATCATTTGCAAAGGCCTCTTCCCAGGTCATATCTTTCAACAATACATCAAGCACAAGTTGCGGTGCTTTATGCGCAACTATTGCAACATGCTTCCCATTGTAGTTTTTCCTTAGTTCGTCTAAGAAGACTGCGATTCTTGCTTTGACTTGTTCGTAGCTTTCTCCGTTTGGCATGGGTGTATATATTGACTCTTCCTGAAGTGGTTCAACAGTCTCAGAATCTTTACCATTTAAATCACCATAATTGCACTCACGAAGGCGGCTGTCTTGAATGATCTCGTAAGTATCACCCCAGGTCATCTTGGCTGAGTTATAAGCCCGAGATAAGTCTGAGGTGAACACCGCATCGAAATGATATTGATTAGTTTTATCTGTTAGTTCTGCCGATTGTTGCTTCCCAAGGTCAGAGAGCCCAACATCATTCCACCCAGAAGAAAGATTCACTTCGTTATCGGTCGTGGTCCCATGTACAAAATACGTGATTTTTATTGACATGCAAGAATTATAGCAATTATAAAGCACTCTTCACGGAGTTCTTTGAAGCATAAGCTCTAGGGTGAAGCGTCCTAGACGAAGTTAGAACTGTGCTTATTTTTTGTTAAGATGCTCGTTGACCTTATCAATACGTAGGCGTATCCATCCCAGCTGTAAAACAACTATACCTAATAGTACTGCGATAATAACTTCCATTGATATCCTTCCATTACATTTATGCTTGGTGCGGGTGGGGAGAGTCGAACTCCCGTCCTCAGTTTGGAAAACTGATATATTAACCGTTATACGACACCCGCGGGCTGTGCTAATTATCAACGACAACTTAACAGGGGTGATTATAGCATAGAATAGCCAATAGAAACTACGGGCGACTAGTCGAAATAATACTGGGAGGACATGAGATTGTATTAATTCCAAAATATACCGTATTATATTTTTAGATGGTATATAAACTTGGCCAAGCAGTTCGACCGAAGTTTAGTAAGGCAAAATTCGTCAGTATAGGGCTGCTGGGGACGCTACTGGTCGGCACGCTGGCAACCAGCTATGCTGATTCTCAAGGAGCACATTTGTTCAACTATCCTTTACCGATGAATAAAAATGCCAAAACTGATACATCCTCACAACCCGTGTCCAATAAAAAGGCCACTGGTAGTGCTCATGATGCCGCCGCTTCTCAGGCAGCACCGAATGCCACACTGCCAACTGCCGCCGCTTTACGTACGACCGTATGCACGCTATTCCCCCCCAAGAATCCTGGTCTGTCCAATGCGCTGAGTGCCCAACTACGTAAGCTGAGCCAGTATGAACAGCTGTGCAATGGCGCCTTGTTTAATAGAGCGTCATTCTTTGTACCAACACCTACGACGATAGCCGAAGCCCAGTCACAGGCTCAGGATGTGGCGAAAACCCTCAAAGAATTCGCAACCTTTGGCGTCAAACCGTTAGTCTTTATGGAGCCGACGAACGAGAATGGCGATAATCTCGATCTAAATCAGTATCGGGCCGGTATCTATGATGGTGCGCTCGATACCTTTTTTGCAGCAATACGGTCTCAGGGTATCACTGACAGCAGTATGGGTATGTGGGCCATCCTCCCGGAAGGCAATTTACCGGTATGGAGTAGTGTTGATCCGGCAATTTACAGCGCAGTTGTTACCAAAACCATTCAATTCCAGAAAAAGTATTTCCCCTCGAGCCAAGCGACGTTGTTACTTGATAGCGAAACCTATGCCCCGGGCGCTTCTTGGGGTAATGGGCACTACGTCAGCCTGTTACCATTCATACGTACCATCCCCAAAGGTTTAGTTGACAGCTTCGGTCTGCAGGGCTTTCCATGGGCACCACCGGCAAATCAGGGCAGTGATAAAGTCTATGATCCCAAGATATTTTTGCGGGCAGACTTCGCCGCTGAAGCAGCCCGCGCCCTCAGCATAACTAGCATTTGGTTTAACACCGGTAGTTTCAATCGTATGTACACGCTCGATAGCAAGCAAACTGTCACCGCGTCGCCGATTGAACGTCAAACCACGTTAAACGGTGTGCTCGCTCAGGCTAAATCTCTAAAAACCCAAGGCTTCTCGATGGCGGTACATCTGTTTGCAGAAGATAAGTCCACTACGCCTGAAGCGATCGATTGGTCGTATTGGCAAACTGCACCGACTAATGACGCTAACACGGCGGTTTTCACGACGTTCGTACACGACGCGACCGTCGATGATATCTCACTATGGTTATTCGATAGCGATTCACACTAGAGTGAGTTAGATTGCGTGACGAAGTTGAACCCTGGTTTACAGTTGCGGCTGTATTTCGGCTACGGCTTGAGCTACTGTTTCCACAGCAACTCCACTGGCTTTGATGGCCGCTAGTTGGGCATCAAAATCACTCGGGTAGGTATTATATTCGCCAGCGGCTGCACTTGGATCAATCTGATGATAGACTAGCACGAGCCAAGTGTTGGTAGCTTGAGCTTGGGCTATCCAGCTTTTGACTTCGGCTAAGGTGGTGGTGACGACGAGATTTTGGACCATGATATTGTTGGCATCGAAGTTGTTTTTGGCATTGTAGCCAGACTGTACACCACGATAAGTTTGATAGTATAGCTTGGAATTATTGACGACCTGCTGGTTGTAGGCACCGTATGGTGCGGCGTAATCTTTGATCGGTACTCCAAGTAAAGTCTGTAGGAAAGTTTGTGAATTCTTGAGTTCAGCATCCATTTTGGTAGCGGTTACGGTTGTCAGATCAAGGTGTGACACGCTGTGGGAACCAATCTCATGCCCGGCGGCGTACAATGCTTTGACCATAGCTGAAGTCATATACCCGGTAGTATTATTTATATAGCCCGTTAAGATGTAATCTGTAGCCGTTAAGCCATACTTCTGTTCAAGCGGGAGGCCGTATTTGTAATAGCTGGCGTATGCATCGTCACTGGTGATGCTGATAATCGGGCGGTTGAAACCCTGGTAGCTGAAGGTAGTCAGACTGTAATCATCCGTAGTTAACCAGCCGACGCTATAGATATTGTGAGCCATAGTTACTGACACAGCCCCTGTAGGTGCAGTAAACTGGGTCTCGAATTTGGTCCAACTGTTCGGACTTGGTGATGGGTCACCAAGGTATTGGTATTGAACGCTGCCATCACTCATGGTGAAGGTAGCGTCGATCTCATTGACGACATTAGACTTATAGTAATCAGTAAAATCATAGAGTTGGCCGGGAGTAACGGGGCGGGCGGCAAAGCCCCAGTATGAGGAACCGCTACTATAGCTACTGATCTGGGTTTTGACGCTATGGGTGCCGCTGTGACCGGTTGCCAGGTACGAGAAAGTCGTTTTATTAGTACCCCAGGTGCTGCTATTCCAGTTGAGGGGTTGCTTCGCGTTGGCAGGGTCGACAATTTCTAAAGATGGGTTTGAGATCTGATTACCAGTTGCTGACTGATTATTGACTGTTACATTAACGGTGGTGGAGACGGCGCTTTGGCTGTCGTTAGCTGTCACGATTGCCGTCAAGCTGTGAGTACCATTCGGAGTACTAATAGTGTTCCAGCTCGTTTGATATGGTGATGCTGTCACGGGGCTACCCAAGTTGATGCCATCCAGTTTGAACTGAACGTTATTTACACCGGCGGCCGAACTGGCTGTGGCGTTGACCGATACGGTCCCGCTGACAACAGTGTTTGCAGCTGGAGATGTGAGGCTAATACTGGGTGAAGTTGGCGGCGTAACAGTGGTAGGAATTACGGAGACATCATCAATCTGTAGTGTTCCAACCCCAGTGATGAGATGGAAAATAACCATGGTTTTGGCTGTGGCTGGTGTGGTGAAGTTGACGGTTGCCATCTGCCAAGTGCTACTGCTGGTAGGTACCGATAATGTCTGGTATGTTACTACACCAGCCGCGTCGGTATACTGCGCTACAAGGCTGCTAGAGATTGTTGATTTGTAATAGTCACTTAAGGTATATGCAGTACTGGCCTGGACGGCAATCGGTGCAAAGTACCATTTTGCATCACCACTAGTATAGGCTGTGGTTTGAACTTTAGCGCTACGGATGCCGGTGTGCCCGTCATTATTGACGTACGTAAATATAGAAGTGTTGGTGCCCCAGCCACCATTCTGCCAGTTAGCAGGAATGTTGCCATTGGCGGTTTCGAAGGACGGGTTAGAGACTAGATTGCCATCAGTATTACCGGGGGGTGTCACTGGCGTCGTTGTAGTGAGGCTAAAGTCGTCAGTCTGCAACGATCCATTGGCCGCCAGTATGTGCATAACTGAAACTTTCGTGGCAGTACTCGGAATTGTAAAGGTAGTCGTAATTGGCGCCCAGGTGGCACTGGCCGGTACTGTTGCCAGATAGGCGTAACTGACGGCACCACCGGCATTAGTATATTGAGCGTCTAGTTCAGTTGTGACATCAGTTTGGTAATAATCCGCATATGTATAGGACTGATTGGCCGTGACGTTCACAGCGTCAGGGATCCATTTACTGTCACCGCTACTGCGACCACTGGTCGTAATGAGTAAGCTTCTGACACCAGTGTTGCCAGTCGAAGCGTAGCTCAGGGTTGTATTACTCGTACCCCAGCTGTCGGCGGTCCAGTTGGCCGGAGAAGCGCCGTTTGCTGTTTCAGCAGAGGGGTTGGCCATCAAGTTTACAGTAGTGGCTGAAGCGGTAAGATTCAGAGCAGGTAACACCGCCCAACACAGGACGAGCAAACTTACAACCAGTGAACAAAGACGTTTCATCTCAGCAGCTCTCCATTACGATCACACTATAATAAGAAACATTATACAACTAAATCATGCCAAGGTCAATACTATGCTTATAGTTATTTAACCATAAGAGAGATACTAAATAATACTATTTACATTATGTCATAAATAGAGTATAATTCTGTTTAAGAGAGTTCGGCAGCGGTGGCAACAGCGGTATTCTCCCTAATTAACTAAGGAGAAAAGCATGTACGGAAAAGGCGCTGGCACGTTAAACGTTGCCTCAGGCATTTCTTTGCTTCCGGAAACCGGCAATAACCGACCGCTCTTCATTGTAGCTGTCAGTCTGTTGGTCGTTGGTGTCGCAGTTTTTGCGATTTCGACAGTGTTGGCCCGCAAGAGCCGCCAGTCCGAAGCAAACTAATTTGCTACTCCTGATAGCAAAAGGCGGTAGCTTCGGTTATCGCCTTTTTGCTTGAGAGATTATTATGAAACTACACTTACAATTACGCATTTTAAGTATTATCTTGATTGTAGCCAGCTTCGTTGGCCTTGCTCCGCTGAATTACTTCTGGTTACAGAGTAAAATAGCCCTAGCTCAGCACAGCGGCGTACTGCCCACACAGCCGCTGATCTTAAAACCCTCACCAACGCTTGTTATAGGCCGACCGGTAGAAATTGCTATCCCCAGCCTGCACATCGACCTCCAAGTTATCCCTGGTACCTATGACCAAAAATCCGGGGAATGGACCTTGTCGCTTGATAAAGCCCATTTCGCTGAGCCAAGCGTCCAGCCCAATAACGAAGCCGGCAATACTTTAATATATGGCCACTACCGACCCCAGGTATTCGCCTACCTGCATCTTATCAAACCAGGCGCCCAGGCGTTCATAACGACTCAGAACGGTTACATCTTTAGTTATACCTTCCAAAATTCCCAGCCACTCGAACCGTCTGACACTTCAATCTTCGCCTACCGTGGCATTCCACGCTTGACGATTCAGACCTGTTCAGGCAGTTTCATGCAGCATCGCCAAATGTACTATTTCCAGTACGATGGTTTCAAGAAACAGTAAACAGTAGTGAATTATTGAGCGACGTCTTGCAACGCAGTGGCATCTATTTTGTAACGTCGGCCTTCAGTAGCCCAGCCTTTGGCACCCGAAGTTATGCGTTTCAGGAATACAATTTCAACAAAGGCCGTGAAGTACATAACGATTTCTGAGATACGTAAGAAGTAGAAGTAGGGCAATACGCCAATCAGCGCCCAGCGCTTAATGACTACTGCTGACATCAGTGTCAGAATGCTGGTCAATATGAAATCAATCGAGATAGCGAGGGGTATCGCAAGCCAGTGGTGACTGTTGATAAGTATAATTGGGAAAAGTATCAATATCTGGACCAAAAACAGCGCTGTTTGTAACAACTGAAAGCCGATACCAATATCAATCCGCTGGCGGCCAAGGCCGATACGATATTGCACTATGCCTTGGAAGAAACCACGGTACCAGCGCATGCTCTGTTTACAAAAGTCATGATAGCTTTGCGGATCCTGGGTGTAATTGACTGCTTTTGGTATGTAGACAATCTTTCCCAGCTTCTTACGGTGAACCTGCAATGTGATATCGAAGTCCTCGGTGACATTATCACCATTAATATCCAGCTTGGATAGGATATCAGTGCGGAAGCTGGTGACCGGTCCAGGGAAAACTGACACCATACCGAGCGCAGACTGGATGCGACGATAGAAGTGTTGGCCATAGGTGTAACTAAAAGCCCGGTAATTACTAATCCAGTTGCCTCGAAGGCTTTGGACAAAACCGATGGCGACAACATATTTGTTCGTCAGTTTGCGACGGTAGATGCGGAAATAATCACTAGAAAACACACTGTCGGCATCAGCGACATGTAGCCATTGATAATCTCGCTCGATGTGGAAATGCTTGATAGCCTTTTTGACTGCCAGCGCCTTGCCACTACGACGAACTGTCAGAACGTTTTGTTTGCCAAGGAGTTGAATGGCAATCTTGCGTGTCGCATCCGTCGAAGCGTCATCAACCACGAAAATATCACGTTTCTTTTGGCCTGCGGCAACCGCTGAACGAATAGTCGTTGCGATAATTAATTCTTCGTTATGCCCAGGTAGCAATAAAGCCAATTTCTTTCGAGGTTTGGGTGGCGCTGTAGCTCGGGGCTTTCGAAGTGCTATCTTTTTGACAACTGCAAGCGGTGCGGTGTTCGTGACATGGCGATCAGTTAATATAATTTGGCGTTTGTGATACTGCGCACCATGGTCAATCGGAGCTATGAGCGGTATAGCAGCCGGTTCAATTTCACGATGAATATAGCGCGCTCGGCCGCGGGATTCGATAGGAGTTGAGGCAATGAGGGTTTCTGGCATAATACGGGTCAACTTATAAGTATTATTCTAGCATAAAATACTAATAAACACAAGTATATTGTGAATAATGCTTACTTTTAGTGACTCGTTATAATTCGTGCGAAACAGTGATGCTGGCACCGAGGCTATTCAGTCGTTCGGCCAAGTCTTCATAGCCACGGTTAATGGTGTAGACATTGCGTAGTTTTGACTTACCCGGCGCAGCCAACATGCCGATGAGCAACATCACAGCCGGGCGGATACCACTGGGACAGATCAGATCAGCAGCTTTCCAGCGAGTTGGGCCACTGATGAAGACACGATGGGGGTCAGCTAATTCCATGTTTACACCAATTTTTTTCATTTCGGTGTACATCAACGCTCGGTCTTCATATATCCAGTCGTGAATCAAAGTTCGGCCTTTGGCAACGGCAACGATTGGCACAAAATAGGGCAGATGATCAATGTTGAGGCCTGGGAAGACATTGGGGTGGATCTTCTCCTTGGGCGCTTCCAAACTGCCATTGTGTTTGTGAATAACAAGGTCTACCAGGTCAGTCCGGCCATTATCGGCCTTATAGCTTTCAGTCATATCGTATTTGAGACCCATTTTTTCAAGCTTTAATAGTTCCAGCTCCATGAATTCAATCGGTACACGCTTAATCTTGATAGACGAGTTGGTGGTGACAGCGGCGGCGACGAATGTCATAGCTTCCACAGGGTCTTCACTGGGCGCGTAACTGATGTTTTTACGGATGTCTTTGACGCCTTGCACACGCAAGGTACTCGTTCCAATACCTTCGATACGGACGCCAAGCCGCTGGAGGAAGAAGCACAAGTCCTGCACCATGTAGTTGGCGCTCGCCATTTTGATAATTGTTTCGCCCGGAATTCTGGCGGCGGCCATCAATATATTCTCGGTTGTCGTGTCACCTGATTCATACAGCACAACTGGTCGTTTGGGAGTGTGTAAGTCGGCACTAACCTGGTAATGACCGGATTTGGTCAAGACATTGACACCGAACTCCTCCAAACCATAGAGATGGGGAAGGACGGTGCGTCGGCCCAACTCGCAACCACCCGCATATGGTATGGCAAAGGTGTCCTGCAAGTGTATCAGGGGACCAATGAACATAATGACGCTGCGGGTTTTGCGAGCAGCGTCTTTGTGCATGGTATCGAGTCGCAATGATTCCGGTGGCTTAATCTCTAAATCGTTACCAGCCAGCCAGCGGATCTGGACACCGATGCTCATCAAGACCTCAACTAAGCGGTTTACTTCCTCGATTCGCGGCACGTTTTTTAAACGGGTGGTGCCTTTATTGAGTAAGCTGGCACAGAGCAGGGCAACGGCGGCATTTTTGCTGGTTTTAAGGGTAATCTCGCCGTGTAGTTCACGTCCGCCTTCGATATCTAAATTAATCGCGCCATCACTCAGGCTGATAAGTTGCTTGTTGAGGACGTCGCTGATGCGGCCCAATGTTTCTAGACTGAGATTTTGACGACCATGTTCCATGCGGTTGACAGCCGATTGGCTGGTACTCAGCTTCCGTGCGAACTCAGCTTGGGTTAAGCCGCGTTCTTGTCGTATCTGAGCAATAAGTTCGCCGATTTTATCGTTGGTCGTCTGCATTTGTGAGGCGATGATACCATATATGGTATTTTCTCTGCAAGGCGATACAGCTGCATAATTAACAACTATCAGCTGGTGGAATTGGGGTACAATAGAGAGCATGATCTAGTTAGCTTGCCCCAGTCCTATAAACCGTCGAAACCTAACTAGAGAGGAGAGTGAAATGATTGATACTACCGTTGCTGATTTGATTGCCGCTGAAGAAAAACGTCAGCGCGAAGGCCTGGAGTTAATTCCATCTGAGAATTATGTCAGCCGTGATGTCCTGGAGGCCATGGGTAGCATATTTACGAATAAATATTCCGAAGGTTATCCCGGCAAACGCTATTATGGTGGCCAGGATAACACCGACAAAGTCGAACAACTAGCCATCGATCGGGCTAAGAAATTATTCAAAGCCGATCACGCCAATGTCCAGCCGCATTCCGGTGCACCAGCCAACGAAGCCGTCTACAGTGCCTGGCTCGAACCTGGTGACACCGTGCTGGCTATGGACCTTAGCCATGGTGGTCACCTGACGCATGGCAACCCCATGACACGATCAGCCAAACTGTACAATTTTGTGCCGTACAAGATGAAAGATATCAGTACAGGCGAAATCGATTATGAAGAACTGCGCGCCTTAGCTTTGAAACATAAGCCAAAGATTGTCCTGGCTGGGTTCAGTGCTTATCCTCGCGAATTGGATTACGCAAAATTCGCCGAGATTGGTAACGAAGTCGGTGCATTACTATTGGCCGATATGGCTCATATTGCCGGTCTGATCGCTGCCGGAGTTGCCAAGAACCCCTTCGATTACGGTTTCCACGTCATCACCAGCACCACCCACAAGACCTTGCGCGGCCCACGCGGCGGTCTGATTCTGTCCATGGGAATGGTCAGTAACCCCTTGAAAGCGCCAGAAAAGACTCTGGCAAATATCCCAACGCTGATTGATCGAGCAGTATTCCCCGGCATGCAGGGCGGTCCGCACGAACACATCATCGCTGCCAAGGCCATTGCGTTTGGGGAAGCATTGAAGCCGGAATTCAAACAATACGCCAAACAGATTGTACTGAACGCCGATGCGTTGGCTAAAGCCATGCAGAAGCGTGGCTTTGATCTGGTAACTGGCGGCACCAGTAATCACTTGATACTGGCTGACGTCCACAAAAGCTTCGGTATTGATGGTAAGGTAGTCGAAGAAGTTTTGGATGTGATAGGTCTGACGCTCAACAAGAATAGCGTCCCGGACGACCCTCTGCCTCGCTACACGCCCAGCGGTATTCGCCTCGGTACTCCCGCCATCACCACCCGTGGCCTCGTGGAAAAAGACATGGAAACTATCGCCGAATGGATGAAGCAGGCCATCGATAACAGAGACAACCCCGCCAAGCTTAACAAGCTAAGAGACGAAGTCAAAGTCTTCTGCCTACGGTACCCACTACCTAGTGACCAATAAATTGTAGAGCATCAAGTATCACGTTTTCGTCGTAACCAATTGCCGAGTACAACCCCACCACCAATGCCCACTGCATCTGCCATCAGGAGAAGCGCGGTTCGCGCAACTTTTTTACCACGCTCGAAACGCTGTGCATGGTGAGTGCTGACACTGTGTTCGACAAAATGCACTAAATTATCGAGGGTATGACTAGCAAAGTATTCCTTCAGACCAACAACAAAAGCTACTTCATCAGTACTGTCTAAGCGCATATTTAATAGTTCATCAGCCAAATCCTGGCGGTCTTGATGGATTGGCGAATAATCTTGGCCGCCTGCAATTTGCTGATAGCTTTCAATAATTTTAGCATCGGCATTGAATAGTAAATTTGCAATAAGTGTAAAACGAGTTTTAGGATCGCGCTCTACTGACCCGATTGCTTTGAGCGTGTCAGTAAAGCTTAAGGTTAATACAGCAGCCCCAACTGTGACGTTGGGTAATCGTTTGGCAGATGGTTTGACGGCAAAATGTGCGCAGGCATCAAGATAATTCGCCTGAGCTTCATCGAAGTATGCGATGCGATTTAGTAAAGTAGGTACTTCAGAATGTAGTAGGCTTGTTAGTTCACCACCCTGGCTTTCGGGTATCATCATGCCATAGTATGAACTCGCTTATCAAATGTCAATCAATGCCTCTTAATTAGTCTGCGCGGCGGACGAACTTTAGGCCGCTCCAGGTGTCGTCGATAGCGGCGACTTTGGTGTCAACCCAGCCGAGAGGGAGTACGGCATCACGCAAGTCTTGTTCACTGACGTTGGTTTTAACGCCAGAAGACTGCTTCGGCCAGCTTAACCATAAGGATTTACTAATGTCTTTGAGGTCGTTTTCATGAAGGAAACGCTGGAGATTGACTTTGGCATGACAGAAAATGTGGGCGTGGTTGGCGGGTAGGCCCGGCGTCAATTCCAATCCATTTTTATCGGCAAAATCCGAGTACCAGTCGGGTGTCGTCTCAACGAAGATCGTATCGCCGGGCGCGAAACCAAGTTTCTCGACCAAGGGCTTCCCAGAATAATCTGTATTGGCTGTCATGGCAGTAATTCCGGTTCCTGCTCTAGGGTAATATTGAATTTTTGCTGGACAGCCAGGACAATTTTTTGTTTGAAGGCCAGGACATCAGCCGTGCTTTTGGCGTGTTCGTTAACCAGGACCAAGGCCTGCTTGGGCCAGGTACCCATACCAGTTTCGGCATCGTGGAAGTCTTTAAACCCAGCCGCTTCGATCAACCACGCTGCTGAGATTTTCACTGAACCGGTGCCGACGGACCAATGTGGCACGGCGTCATAATTTTCGGCTACATAGCTGTATTGTTCTTCGGTGACTATCGGGTTCGCGAAGAACGAGCCGTTATTGTGGACGACTGATGGGTCGGGCAGCTTGGCGGAACGGATGCTTATGACCGCCTGTCGAACGGTTAACGGGGTGAATTCGGTAATTTTTGCTGCCTCGAAATAGGTCTGTAGGGCCCCATAAAATGGCGGCGCTGGATTGCCTTTGGTCAGATGGAGCGACAAACCGGTGATGAAATACCGGCCACGGTCGACAGTTTTGAAACGACTCATTCGATAGCCAAAGCCGCAATCTGCGGCAGTCAGTGTCACGAAATCGCCAACCTTGGTATCAAATGCCTCAACAGTGACTAGTGCATTGGCAATCTCTTGTCCATAGGCACCAACATTCTGGATTGGGGTTGCACCGGCCGTACCGGGGATTAAGCTCAGACATTCGATTCCCGTTAGGCCAACGTCGACACTGCGGGCAACGACACTATCCCAGTTCTCGCCACTCCCGATTGTCAGGTAGGTATTGGTGGCATCCTCTTCAAATAATTCATAACGCATAATCTTATCGACCAGCACCAGGCCAGAAAAGCCCTCGTCGCGCCAAATGATGTTACTGCCCGTGCCAATCATAATGACTGGTAGTTGCTTTGACTGGGCCCAACTTAAGGCCTCAAGCACTTCCATGCGCGTAGTCACCTCTGTTAAATAGGCAGCTTGTCCGCCGAGGCCCATTCCAGAATACTCAGCCAGACTGACAGCTTGGGCTATGTTCATGCTCATTATTATACAGCGCTTGATTCTCCATACTTGCACGCTCTGTAGCAGCGGGTTACTATGGAGGTGTATGAGTGAGTCGACACCTTTCACGAGTCTTGGCAAACATCTGCGCTATGTCCGCGAGCAATCGCAGGAAAGTCTGGCGGAGGTATCTGGTGCTGTGGAGATCGAGGAACAGACCTTAGCGCGGATTGAAGCTGGCGAAGAACGACCAACTGAAGACATTCTGCTTCTTTTGATTAGCCACTTTGGTGTCCAAGATCAGGAAGCTGTCCAGCTCTGGGAGTTGGCCGATTACAGCGGTGAATTGCCCGACCAATTACGTGCCGATATCGATCTACCTGCCAACGCGAAAGTTGTCATGTTGCTGGCTATGGATATGCGCACAATGTACAGTGACGGACTTGACATCACCAGTAGTCCGGCTGGACTGACGCTAAATTTCACTCAGGTTAATGGCAAACAGCAGTCCAACCCTGTTGCACGTGTTGGAATGAGCTACGAGCAAGCCCAATTAGTTCTGAGCCAACTTGGTAAAGCCTTACTGACTGCACGATACAATAAAGGTCTCCGCGGCCTCCCACCGGGCTCGATGCCCAATTCCGCTACTGGTGACCTCGCTAGTTAATGTAAGAATTCTTACAGCTGATTGGTTATAGAAAGCTTAAGCTTTCAGAATAGTCTTAAAACAGAAAGGCGTTATATGACGATCGAACAGTTGTTAAATGAGCTCCATACAATGGCTCAACACACCGCCGTCACGCCACCCAAAACCACACCCCTCAACAGACATAAGAAGTAACGAACCCCTATCAGAAGCCATTCAGTGAGTTGTCGATATACTATAGATATAACTTTTGGCTTGAAACTATTGCGTAGTGGTAACCAGACGACAGGTTTTATTTAGTGCTGCAACCACCTCTGGCTACAGATCTGCCTCAATTGGTCTTTGACACGGACACGAACTTTGGGCACTATCAAGTCTGGGACATCATGTATGATAATCGCCCGGCCCGAGTGCTGTACAGCGGCCAACGCCAGACGGCCCAGTCTGGCCTAGCCGATGATGATAATCCCAATCTATTATTCGATTATAATCAACGCTTTTATGAACTGGTCACCGGGCTATTACCCAAGCGTCTGCTATTGATTGGCGGTGGTACCTATACCTTGCCAATGGCCTTGATAGCGGCCCTGCCGATGATAGAGATTGATGTCGTTGAGATTGATGACCAGCTGGCAACTATCGCTGAGCGTTACTTCGGCTTCGCTAAAAACCCACGTTTGCAGATTATTCATCAGGATGGCAGGCTGTTCCTGGACCAAAGTGTCAGTCGCTATGACCTCATACTCGTCGATGCTTTTCTGGAGACCCAAACG
Source organism: Saccharimonadales bacterium (SeqCode) (assembly GCA_038230895.1). Lineage (GTDB taxonomy): Bacteria > Patescibacteriota > Saccharimonadia > Saccharimonadales > UBA4665 > JAJXTN01. Next base: position 95,154 of record JBBRMJ010000002.1, read on the forward strand.
CCCGATTCGCTCACTGAGCGATCGGCCGGCGCCGTCTTTCGACAACGATTAGCTGCAAACGGCATAATGGCAACTAATAGTATTGCCTCATTTATGGGTCCCGGATCCAATAACTTGCATCAGCGTATAGCCGAGTTAAAAACTATTTTTTCATCAGTAGAAGTTTACCCAGCCGGTAAAGGCTTGTCTTTGTGGTTGCCGCAAAATCTACTACTGGTGGCTCAAGCTGGTAAGCACCAGCCGGTGAAGCGCTATCTTCGCTACCCGAAGCTGACCGAAGTCGATCGTAACGTAGACTTAAAGCGTGATCTCGGACGACTTTGAGAGCGATAGAGCAGTCAGGATTAACATAATTTGCTTGTGTTTCATACTGAGTATTGGTACCATAAAAACATCTAAGCACAAGAAAAATGACAAAAAAACTAAAACTCATAATTATTATTACCATTACGGTGGTCATGGTGGTGTACTGGGCGGCATTAGCTGCCACGGAAACCAAGTATAAGACAGTAAATTACTGGTGGCAGGCTTGCATGTCAGCCTCGGCAATAATTTTCGGTATTTTTGGTTTATTTTCGGCTAAGCAATGGAGTTGGTTGAAAAGCGGCGTCGGTAAAAGTGTCTTCTTCATATCACTTGGCTTGATATCGTGGGGACTCGGTCAGGGCGTTTGGTCGTACGATGTACTGACAAACCCGAGTAACCAATCACCAAATTCACTGCTATTGAATGTTTTGTATTTTGCCGGTCTACCGCTCTGGTCTTATGGCATTATTAAGCTTTCTAAAGCTTCTGGTGCACGGTACGGACTGCGTTCCACTTGGGCAAAAATTTTGGTCGCGGCCTTGACGGTCGTCATGCTTACCATTTCCTACGTTATGCTTGTGAATGTCGCACGAGGTGGTAGCTCATACTTCCATCAAGGGTACTCATTCGCGGATATATTCTGGGATTTGGGTTTTGCAGCTGGTGACGCCATCAATCTTATTTTGGTGCTGGCAATATATGGCCTGTCTTGGCGATATCTTGGAGGTCGTTTCAAGCGGCCAATTACCATAATGCTTCTAGCATTTGTATTTCTATATTTGGCCGATTTCTGGTTCTCGTATCGAGATGGACTAGGCGTCTATTACAATGGTGACTGGGTAGACTTACTGTACATACTTACCGTCGCTACCTTTGGTATCGGGCTGTGCTTACTTGACCCTCGTAGCTCCAAACTCAGCCCTGCGCAGCAAGGTGCTGGCAAGCCACAAGAGCCACAAGTCGCTCCAGCAACAGCCATGCCCGTAGAGGCGCTCCTACCGCCGAGCCCATTCCCCGCGAGCCCCGCCCCGATAGATAGTCCATCGGCCGAAACAGCACCCGTAGCTTCCACTCAGCAACCCACCGAACCACAACCACCTGCCAGCTCGGGGATTGGGAGCATCTAACATGGATCCAAACCTTAACCCTATTACAGGCTTACAGACGGCAGCCCCGACTCCAACGGCACCAATTGTTCCAGCCCAGCCAGCCCAGCCAATGACGCCGATACCTCCCGTACCCACACAAGAGTGGACGCCATCGGTGCCACAGCCATCAGATCCAATCGTACCAGCACAACCTCAGCAGTGGACGCCATCGGTACCACAACCACCGCTACCACCTGACGTTGCCGCACCACTGCTGCCCTCGCAACAACCACTCTCTCAGGGCGCCGTGCCACCACCGCCAGATACGATTGCCCAAATTGCCGCTCAAGCCCCGACCACGCCCATCAGTACAAATGAAGTCTATGCGACTATTTGTTCGCAAATCATCAAAGAGCAAGGTCGAATTATCGGCGCTCTGGCTTACGAGCAAGCTAGTCATGTTACCGGCCTTACAATTGATCCCACAACCTATGCCTGCACTATCATCGGAGACAGTAATAAAGTCATTGGTGATTTAGTGGAGCAATACCGCGACTTCTTCGGTAACGCAGCCGTTGAGGTTTGTCGTGAAGCCGCCGCTCGCTTCGTGTCACGGTTACCTAACGAGCGATTACCAGAAGCCTTAAAGGTCTTATAGCCGGGTAACAGACATGGTACCCACCCAACCACTGCCAGCCAAGACACCGGCTGATTTGTTGCAGCGTATCACACCCAAGACCGATACGCATATGCCGCTGAAGAGCGAGTTTGAGCATATCGCGCAGAAAATGTATTCCCAGAACCTGGCGCTGGCTCAGACCAATAGAACCTTGACTATACTCCGTGCTATCGACCTGTTAATTTTGGAATCATCGCGTGATTTGCAACAGATGAGTACCGACATTTCCAAGGCTATTATCGGCTCTTCGCCGTATGCAGTTGTCGGCGTATTTTCACTGAATAGTTACAACGATCACTTCCTAAATTTACAAGGCTTTGCCTATAGCACCTTGTTGAAGCAAAGCGCCACTGCAGCGGACCCAATGAATCTATTATCAGGTTTGTACATGAGCCTAGACGGTGAATGGTTGAGCGGTAAACAGCGTAATCTTATCCTCAATCTAGAGTCTGAAGATGCTCTGGAACGCATTGACGAACTCGGGCTTGGTAAAGGTCTTGGCAAGACACTAGAGAGTCTTCGTGATGAATTCAACGTCAGGTCTTTCTATATGACCAAGCTCTGGGCTCGTGATAGCCTGACTGGCGTGATGATTGTTGGCATGGAAGAACCTATGCCCAAGATCGATGACATCGAGCTCATTGAGCGTTTGGGTGAACCTACCGGTATTGCGCTTGATAACCGATTACTTTACGATGAAAACCAACGTTTCCTGAAGCAATTACAGATGACGAATGAACACCTGAAAGAACTTGATGAATCCAAGGACGAGTTCATTAGCATGGTCAGCCACCAGTTGCGTACGCCGTTGACGAGTATGAAAGGCTTCGTCAGCATGGTGCTTGATGGTGATACTGGTCCACTGACTGACGCTCAACGGAGCATGCTTCAGCAGGCTTTCGATAGCTCACAGCGAATGGTGTATCTGATCGCTGATTTGCTGAATGCCTCACGTCTACGCAGCGGCAAATTCGTCATTATGAACCGCGTGACCTATTTACCTGATGTCGTTGCCAGTGAATTGAGTCAGCTCAAGGAAGCCGCCATAGCCCGTAAGGTAGAATTCACATTTGATAAACCCGAACACTTTCCAAAGGCACTCCTCGATGAAACGAAGCTTCGCCAAGTCATCATGAATTTCCTCGACAATGCGTTATATTACACGCCAACTGGTGGTCGAGTAAAGGCCGAACTCAAGCTGACTGATAAAACTATTGAATGCACAGTGACTGACAATGGCATGGGCGTGCCGCGAGCTGAGCAAGATAAACTGTTCACCAAGTTCTATCGAGCGGCGAATGCCCGCCGAATGCGCCCTGAGGGCACTGGTCTAGGTTTGTACATGGCTAAAAAGGTGATTGTTGCTCAGGGCGGGGCACTTATTTTCAATAGTGTCGAAGGGCGGGGCAGCGTCTTCGGCTTTGTCTTCCCGCGCAATAAAATCGAAGTGACCGATGAAGCCGCGGCAGCCGAACAAGCTGCTAACACTGATCCAATCCCCATACCTGAAGGCTAGTTAAATATGAGACTAGGGTTTGCCGACAGTCACACCTTGACCATTGTCAGCCGTGTAGATGTAGCCGTTGAGGCCGATGGCCATGCTGCGGATATTGCCGTTGTTCTCGCCGTAGAAACTATCTGAGACTTTAACAAAACTCGGACTGCTCGCTCGGGGATCTGCTGACTCGACTAATTGCTGACCGCCGCGGTCATGTACAAATAGTTGACCAGTTTTACTGATGACAATCGGCCCGGCATTGCCGACACTTGAAATATTGGAAACTGCTGTCGCGCTTGTTCCGGTAGAGGTTTCAGCATTGGTAATGCGTTTGACGCTGCCATTACTGACATATAGGTAATTGGAGTTAACCGGGTCAAGGGCTAGTGCATTGAAGGTTCCATACGATGTGCCGGCAGTCATCAGTTTAATCCAACTACCTTGGGCGCCAGCACTGTCAGATCGCCAGACAGCCACACTATCGATCGCGTACACGGTTGCAGTGTTGGCTTTCCAGACAAAGTAGCCTATACCAGCGCCAGTAGCGAAGGGTCCACCGGTGACTTGGCCCCAGGTTGTTCCGGCTTTACGCCACAGGCCGTTATTGGTGACACCAGCCAGAATGATTCGAGCGCCACTACCGTCATGGCCCACGCTCATAGCAGGGATATCACTGTTCACTGGTAAGTTTTCGTCAGTCCAAGTTCCGCCACTGAAGGGGTTGGGGTTGCTGTAGATGTTACCAAGACCAGTGTTAGCACCTCGCTTACTGGCAGCAAGGTAGACAGGAGTCGGGCCGCCGCCAGTCGCTGGATTGGAGTCGAAGACCACGACATCGCCAGTCGATTGAGCGGCTCCCGGTTTGTTGTTCGTGAAACTGGCACCATTATCTGAAGATACGAGGACGGTGTAGTCCATATTACCAACCACTACATTACCGGCAATTGCTGGATCGGTGGCTACAGCCATATTGACAGTCACCATCAATCCATTATCAGCCGGTTGCCAGGTGGTATTGGCGCCGGCCTGGGTACCGAACCATGCACCACCGCGACCAGCCACAAGCACGGTGTTCGGGCTATCCGGGTCAATCGCAAGATCTGACGCAGTCCATTGGCTGTTGGCTGCAAAGTTATGATAAGACACCTGCTTTAACCATGAAGGCACAGTCGTACCATACATATTCCAGTCAAGCGTAATATGCGGGTCATCGCTGATGCTAGCCCAAGTCGAGCCACCATTCACAGACTTCAGAATCGTTCGCTCATGAACTATGCCAGCAGTGGCCTTGGTAGCCGTTGCACCGATATACATCACTAGATTGCCACTGACCGTATCACGGTAACCCGTAATTGATTCATACCATGAGCCACCACTTCCGGTATCGAGACCGCTGTTGATTGTTGTCCACGTCGTACCACTGTACATGAAGGCACCATCTTTGCCACCGGCTACGAGTAGAGTTGTTGTGCCGTTATTGTTAATTGCCCACAGCTCCTCGGGTGTGTTCAAGTTGCCTGGATAATTCGTCATTTTGGTAAAGGTCATTGTGGCACTGCGGGCATTTGTGGAGCGCCATATACCAGTGTTGGCGGGATTGCTGGCAGGATCACCCGCAGTGACGTTTTCGATAGCGACGTATAATACGTCGGGATTGTTCGGGTCACTGGCGATACCACGTATATGATCACCAGCGAGCGCCGTGTCATTCCATGAATTCCCATCGTTGCTGCTCTGCTTTATACCTTGATTGGCCGTTGCGACCCAGACATACTTAGTTGGGCCTGAGTTATCTTGGGCAATCATATTACCAGTTGGGCGGGGGTGTTCGCTGCCACTCACAAAATATGAACCATTGGCGTCAGCATTGGTTGCCCCAGCTTTCCTATTCCACGTGACACCCCAGTCACTGGATGTGTAAAACCCTTCGTCAGCTAAGGCGTAGGCTTTGCCACGAGTCGTGTCTGACCATAAGAGTGCTGCTACATGGCCGGGGCTATTATGTGGCGTCCACAAACGGCCTTGGCTGGTGCTGACATGGATACCCGAAACGTCGGCCCCTAATAGATACGGTCGATTGCCGTTCCCGTCTTTGAACGGGCTGATGGCAATGACATTCTGGAAACCTCCACCAGTCAGTCCAGACGAGGCGAAACTGTAGACGCCCGTGCCCGTTATGGCAGCGCCGAAGGCCACCGCTTTGCCACCGCTGGCGTTGCTATCGTTTACCACACCAGCACCACCGGTCACACTACCATTTTCAGCCTCACTGGCGGTCACACTAGAGGCAGCCTTACTGATGAAAAGAACCGTGCTGCCGACAATAACAATGATGGCGACGAATACGAGGGCTCGAAAGCGTTCCGGGATTCTATCGACACCTAACTTTGTTTTCATATTACCTGGCGTAACAGTGCGACACTTTTTACCCGTTACAACTCCTATATATGTGTGAGTGTACCATAAACTTGCTTATGTTTGGAAGTCAGATGGACCCAAAATTTTTAAAATGCAGTTACGTCTCTTCGATTTGTTGTAGGCGATGCGCCCCACGCGCAATGTAGATATACCCAATGCTGATGATGGCCAGTAGCACATAGACTAACAAGAGAATCGCCGACAGCGATAGGTCTTCTATTTGTGATGACAAGGATTGGAAGCAGCGTAGTACGACAATTGTCAGCACCACCCCACCAATACCCTGTGCGAGATTGCGTAGCGCATCCTGATAGAGCAAACCCTTGACGTTTTTACGATACTGGTAGACGTTGTAAACCGCCTGTACGCCGATAAACCAGATTATTAAGCGCGGAATTAAAACCGTAACCATAGTTAGCCAGTCGGGTAGGTAGTAGGAGGCCACCAACACATTGTGAGTTGGGAACTGACGGGCTGGATCGTGTAACACTAGTAGAGTGTAAGCTGAGGCAAAACTGATGAAAACGAACATAATGCTCCAGGGCAGGGAAGTTTCTGGCTTCCTAATATTGGTTAATAATCGCTTCGAGCCCTGGTGTATTAACCAGAAGCCAGCGAAGAGTATAGGCAAGTTTAAATAATTGTTGAGGATAGTCATGGTCGCCGTAGCTTCGGGGTGGGCATGGTAGTAGGCTGTCGCCAATACGCCAGCAATTGCTGTAACCGGCAGCCAGAGTGCCAGAATTAATATTCCTTGGGCGAGGGGACGAAAAGCTTTCCCATCCTTACTCTTACGGATGGTATGCACGTAGCTCCGAAAACCTAAGTAGCCCACAAGCGCTATAAACCAAATAAGCAAGTAAGGAATAGTAACAGTCAGTGTGAGACCTATAAGTTGTGCGTGACTCACATGGTACTTCACCATCGCTGCTTTGTCGGCTGGTAGCAATGTCGATAACAGTACATAAGCTATCGAAAATACGATGAAGATAGCTGTTAATTTTTTATAGCGTAGTATCAGCATGCCTGCTCCCTCAAGAAAGTGATTTCTAGTATATCGCTCATGGAGTGGAAAGTCACCAACATTTTAAGTAATAAGGTGAGTGTTTTTTGAGACAGGGCTTTACAGACGGGTATATAATATATATCAGTTACAGCTAACAGACACGGTTCACCAAAAATGCCCAATGCCAATATCGTCCAACTAGATGATTACCGGAAACCCCGGCTTGCTTCGAACCCGGATGGATCACGATTCAGCGACTCATTCCCCAAAGGCTTCGGCCGACTCTTTAGCCGGGAGCACGCCCAGATGATTGCTGACAGTGGCGCACTCGACGCACTCGGGCGCTATATGGAGTTCTCTAAGCTAGTGGTGGTCGATTCGCCAAATTCTGATATCGACGGCGCTGGGGCTATGGTTCTCAGAGTCATCGGACTACGCAACGAAGATGTCGGCCAACCAGTCCAACCTGTTGAGGGCTTCCTATTTCTCTCCGCAGCCAATGCTCGGCAAGGGCTACGCTTCGGCTTGAACGACGAGCAAGTCAGCGCTTTCGGTCTAGCCGCCTTGTCGCAGGCTACGAAGACAGACAGTTTCACTGATATCCACATGCCAACAACCGAACTTTTGGATCATTATGGCTACGATGTAGCTCAAGCATTGCCTATTGAACTCGCGCCCGCTGCTAGCGCTTAAAACCATTACCAAGTTAGAATTGTCACTGCTGCGGTGGTCGGAACAGCGTAGTATCAGGGCATGAATGAGAGTGGTAATTAGATGAGAGGCTTTGAAGTTCGCGATCGGTCAGGCGAGTATAGTGTTGGCATTGCGCCGGGTCATATTCGAGCTCTGGGTGCGGCCGTCACGCCGGGGTTGGCTATCCCGATCTTTGCGAGCGAGCGGGAAATTCAGCGCGTAAATCGACTAGCCGCCGAAGCTGAAGTTTCTGCTATTCTCGCTGGTGTTGATCAGTTAATAGATAGCTTGCCAAACCGCACAATTGCCACCCAAGCCGGTACAATTACCGTCGAAGCGCTTCTGGAGGCACAAGCTAATGATGAAAACACTGCTGAGCTCGAAGCCGAAGCTGTGCTCGAAGCCGAACGCCTATTGCGTGATGCCAAGCCAGTCGCGCTTCGTGCCTAGCAACACTAATCTTTGAATGTGAGCGAGTCGTAGATTTTGATGAAACTCTCGTGATTATAGAAACTGACGCCACGTTCGCTCTGGACGATTTTACCGGTGCGCAGATTGACGAGAAACCACGCCGGTACGAGGAATAAATTACCATCTAATTTTTTTTGCTTGAATCCGTGCTTTCTTACAGATTCGAGCCATACCGGTATTTTGGTGATGCTTTTCAACGTACCAGGTATTGACGAGTCTACATTGTATAGTTTGTAGTACTTCATATCGTGATCGGCGATAATCGGAAACTGGGGCTTTAATTCATGGCGTTCGTATATGTTCTTTATGACGCTGACTTTATCAGACTGGACAAAGACGATAGTTTGGCATTTATTGGCTTGGAGCTGGGTGTTTTCTAGCGCCAATCGGTGTATAGCGAGGTTGCACCAAGGGCAGCCAGAGTACCGCAGGAACGTTATGAGTATATAGCCATCGCCACTACTCGACATCGTAACTTTGTTGCCCAAGACATCTGTTGCCCGAAATTTCGGCGCTGGCTCGTTGACTTGTGGTGCATGCGTCATCTGATAATGGTACAGCATCCGACTGTCAGACCAAATGAATTAGGGTGATCCTGGCGGTTTAGCTCTTTGTAGCGGTAATGTTGAACATCCAGCTAATGCCGAACTTGTCGATGAGCATGCCGAAGGTATCGCCCCACGGATGTTGAGCCAGGGGTTGGGTGACCTTGCCACCGGCACTGAGGCCTTCAAAATAGTTGGTAAGGGTTTCGAGATCGTCACCTGATAGTGACAGACTGATATTCTCGCCGTTTTTTGCGCCGCCGCTTGGGGTCGCGTCGCTGACCATCAATTGCAAGTGGTCGTTCTTGAGAACCGAGTGCATGACCATACCCTTCTGGTCTTCAGGCACTTCCATGTCAGGGAAATCACTAAAATGGGTTATATCAACCTCTCCGCCAAACACACTTTTGTAAAAATCAAGCACTTCGACGGCGTTGCCGCTAAACAGTAAATATGGATTTAATATCACTGACATGATGACCTCCTCGGTTAGTTTGCTGTTACGTATTATGCACCTAATCATCCAATGCTTGGGAAGAATATGTCTCAATGACTCAGCACTGGCGGATACAGCCATGAAAAAGCCCCAGCACTATGGCTGAGGCATTTTCATGGTGCCCCCGGCAGGATTCGAACCTACGACCCCTTGGTTCGAAGCCAAGTACTCTAATCCGCTGAGCTACGGGGGCTGATCTGAACAGTTCTTATCTTATCAGAACCTAAGGAAACAGAGTAGGGGAGGAGAATCCAGCGGGGAGGCTTATACTAAAGGGATGATACGACTTATCGCAGCAGTGGATCGACAGAGGG
>JBBRMJ010000003.1:0-86780 GCA_038230895.1 Saccharimonadales bacterium (SeqCode)
GATGACCAGGCAGTCACCTATCAAAATGAGAAGGGCAAGTGGCTCGCCGTACCCTTTGGTACCAAAATTCCTTTCGATCATGCAGAAATCGTCGAAGCTGTTGGCAATGCCGCTAACGCCGCGGTAGCATTCGCGCGTTTGGGTCTCGAGAGCTCCTTCGTCACCAATGTCGGCTCAGATGACCACGGCCGCGATATGATCAAGGCCCTCGACAAAAATAATGTCGATAGTCGTTTCGTGCGCATCAACCCCGGCAAGAAAAGCAATTATCACTACGTCCTCTGGTACAAAGAAGAGCGTACCATCCTGATCAAGCATGAAGAGTATGACTATCACTGGCCACATTTGCGACCAGCTGAAACGCCAAAGTGGGTTTACTTTAGCTCAATAAGTGAGCACGCTATCCCATATCATGACCAAGTCGCCGATTGGCTTGATCTCAATCCCGACGTCAAATTAGCCTTTCAGCCCGGCACGTTTCAGATGGCAGCCGGCACCGAACGCCTGAAACGTCTCTACGCCCGGAGTGAAGTCCTGGTACTCAACCGCGAAGAGGCCGCCAACGTCGGTGGTGGCAATCACGAAGACCTCCATGACTTATTTAACAAATTGCATGAACTTGGTTCCAAGATTGTCGTTATCACTGATGGGCCCAATGGCGCCTATGCCTCTGATGGCGAGAATCGCTTCCAGATGCCGTTGTACCCTGACCCAGCTCCCCCCGTTGACCGTACCGGTGCCGGTGACTCTTTCGCCTCAACTTTCGTCGCTGCGCTGATTAAGGGCAATACCATCGAAGGCGCTCTACAATGGGCCCCCATCAATTCCATGAGCGTCGTCCAAAAAGTCGGCGCCCAAGCTGGCCTCCTAACCGAAAAAGAACTCGAGAAATTCCTGCGCGAAGCTCCTGACGGCTACAAACCCACTCGGATGCAGTAGCTCTTTCCTGAGGTCGACGCTTATGGTAATCTGTAGGTATAGATTATATGCTGTGGCGAGATAAAAGTAACAGGGGTAAGATCAACGATGACGCGTTTTCTATCTGAAGCGCTCCAGGCTCAGCAGCCATTTTTCCAGCAGGGCTTGCAGCGACTGGAAGCGGCGAATGGTCACCCCAGTAACGACATCCGTCTATCAACGTCGGTACTACATCAGACGCAAGCAAAACTGCGCCAGCTCGGTCTTGACCCACACGACACCTCGGCTGAGGAGTTGTATCATGTCCTGAATGAAAAAGTGAAGGCGGATGACGCCAAGCTGACACGTAATTTACAGACTCGTGCCCTGACCCATATCTCATTGGCCGCCGATGTGGTGGCCGGTATGGTGCACGCCCTGCGAGATACGCCTGGCACCCAGGACTGTTTCGGTATCAAAGCCACTCGTCTGCGCATCATGATCAAGAAAGTGCCACCGAAGAAGGCAATGAAGCAGCTGGGCTACCGATCAATTGATTCATTCCTCAAACACGAAAATCTCACGCTGGTACTGACAGCCGCTTGGTTGACCGAGAGCCCAAGTTGGCAGAAGCAACTACTGGATCAATATAAGAAGCTGAAAGCGTCGGACTTCGAAACCCGACGGATTGCGATCCTGCAGCCTGATAGTCAGCGTTGGCAAAGTTTGGCAGGGTCTGTCGTCGATCGTACCAAGCATAATCTCCTGAGTTTCAAAGAGCTGGGGGCTATCGTCTTGCTCCCTTTGCCACGAATATTGCCAAGTGGCGCTGTGACTGCCAGCCTAACGTTGGCGCTACACGAGCTGAATGAAATTCGGGCCACTAGCACCTTCCTGAAACTCTGCCAGGTGCGGCCGGACTTCGGTAATCTCGTTCGCTCAGTTATCTTGGATGAGCCCAAGCTGGATGCGAGTGTGCTCGATCAAGTCGTGCCGTGGCATCTGGTGCAGCGCTATTATGCACGTTTGGGTGAAGCTTTTCGGGATGAACTCTTCGGGCCTCATATCCGAGCTGAAGATATGTCTTGGAAGACGGCTGAAGCAGCCCTCAATCAGATTGAACCGAGCCTTGATTTCTGGCAGGGAAATACGCACCTAGCCTTATTGCACAATCACCAGGCAGTGTCGTTGAATCTGGTGGACGCCGCGCTGAATCTCTGCAACAATCTGCCGTTTCAACAGCGTCTGACGCAAGCTTTTCAGCGGTCATTGTGGCATGAATTATTATTGCAATACCTGAAGCATGATACAGTAGAACAAACGGTTGCCGAACAATTGCAGCCACAGCTAGCCGCCGAAGTTGCGATAGCATAAGGAGGGGTGGGGATGTACCAAATCTGTGTTTCTGGAGCCGCCAAGGGTGACAGCGTTGAAGAAGGGCGCGAATTGGCCACCAAGCTTGGTGCAGCCATTGCCAAAGCCGGTCACAGCCTCCTGACCGGTGCCACCATTGGCTTGCCAAACTATGCGGCCGAAGGCTACAAACAAGCTGGTGGTAAGATGAGCGTTGGCTTCAGCCCGGCTTCTAGTAAGGTCGAGCATGTCATGAAGTACCGATTGCCAGTTATGGCCTACGACACAATTATTTATACCGGCCTTCACTATGTCGGTCGCGATACGCTGCTGATTACCTCCAGCGACGCCGTAGTCAGCATTGGTGGCCGCCTGGGTACGCTCCACGAATTCACCATAGCCCTGGAAACAGATACGCCGATCGGCTTCCTCCAAGGCGCCGGCGGCATTAGCGAACAGATCCAGAATCTTATGGCCTTGGCCCACCCCCTTCGTAGCGGCGCCATCGTCCTGTTCAACGACTCCTCCGCCGAGCTTATCAAAGACCTCACCGACCATCTTGACATTGTCCACGCCAAGTATCGCAGCTTGTATCAGTAAAGGAGGCATAATGATACGCCTACAATCATCAACGCAGGGAATCGCAACCGTCGCGGCAGTACTGGTATGCGGGATTATCGCAATTATCGGTGGAACCGGTTATTACGTGTGGCATGCCAAACAGATCAGTGATAAGAACGCTACATCACCCGGCTCGGCTATTACGGTCAAAGCGACGACTATTAACTCCTTCGCTGACTGTAAGAAGGCCGTCGGCAGCAAGCTGCTGGCGACTTTTCCGGAGCAATGCGTTACCAAGGCGGGGACGCCGTTCACTGATACCAGCCAATCCACCACGACCCAACAATACCTGACGATCAAGGAGTGGGGTGTGCGCATGACCCTGCCAGCGGTTCTCGAGGATGCCTACTACGCTTTTCCCAGTGGTCCAACCTATGCCTTTCTGTCGCTGAAGGGATTGGTTAAGCTCGCGCCGGACTGTGCGCCCAACAAGGTATCGCTTGGTTTGATATTCCGCCAATCGAACGCTGAGTATCAGACTGCGCTGGTGGACCAACAACAGAATGGCACCAACATCGGTAATATCACGGGTAATGTCCAAATTGGTGACTACCACTACGGTTTCACCCATCCCCAGGCGGGCTGTTTCGATGACAGTAATATTCAGGCTGCAACCATCTATAATGTTGCCAACCCATCGTTGACATTTCCTGAAGCTGAAAAGACATTGGAAGCCATACCTGGGACGTAATGAACAAGAAGCAGATACGACACAAACGGTTTGATTTCACAGTAACTGAAATCTCGCTGGTCGTAACTTTAGTGGCGGTGATCGCTGGCATTGGCATATATGTTAATCAGGTCAAACAATCAAGTAATGCTATCTATGCCGCCGCCCAGACGAGTTCCGCATCTCCGCAAGCAGTTAATCCAGCCGTATTGAAGGCTGGTAATCCCGTAACCTACCTCGATATCTCGGAATGGGGTGTGCGATTGCCACTGACTGAAAGTCTCAAGGATGCCTATTATGTTATTCGGGCTGGCGGCCCAGATACAGTCTTCCTGGGCCTCCATTCAGTGACAACGCTCACACCCCGCTGCGCCCCTGATGACATGGCACTTGGAATCATCTATCGTCTGAGTGATGACAAGCAGGCGGCCGCAATTGCTTACGTCGAAGCGGAGGGTGATGCCGGATATAGCAGTCTCAACCATACGATCCACATCAATGGCTATTATTACGGCTTCGAATCCCTGACCGCAAACTGTGCTGATTCCAAAAACGCTGCGGCACTGCGCCTCTTCCGTCAGCTGCGGCCCGATGTTGGATTTGCCGCCGCCGCACGGATCATGACTGCCATACCCGGTTCCTGAGCTCCTCTTGCTACAATTAAGGAATGAGTAAATTCAAGCTGAAGAGTAATTTTAAGCCCACCGGCGACCAGCCGACGGCGATTGCTCAATTAACCAAAGGTTTGCAGGATGGCCTCAAAGATCAGACCTTGCTCGGTGTCACGGGCTCAGGTAAGACCTTCACGATGGCGAATATCATACAAAATGTCCAGCGACCGACTTTAATACTCAGTCACAATAAAACACTGGCCGCTCAGCTCTATGCCGAATTCCGACACTTCTTTCCTGAGAACGCGGTTCACTACTTCGTCAGTTACTTTGACTATTACCAGCCAGAAGCCTACATCGCGCGCTCAGATACCTTCATCGAAAAAGATAGTCAAATCAACGAAGAGATTGATCGACTGCGCCACGCCGCCACCGACGCGTTGCTCAGCCGCAAAGATGTCATCATCGTCGCCAGTGTCAGCTGTATTTACGGCATTGGATCAGTTGAAGATTACAACGGCTTGTCGATAAACTTGCAAGTCGGTGAACGTCGAGTACGTGACAAATTTCTGCGCCATCTGACCGACATCCAATATCAGCGCAATGATATAGATTTCCACCGAGGCACCTTCCGGGTGCGTGGTGATGTCGTCGACGTTTTTCCAGCTGGTGAAGAGCTTGCCTACCGCGTAGAGTTCTTTGGCGATGAAATCGAGCGAATCACCAAAGTCGACCCGTTGACGGGTGAAATCTTGGCTAACCTGGATAGTTACAAGGTATTTCCGGGCAGTCACTACGTTACGCCCCAGGAAAAGTTGAAAGAAGCCTTGGTCAAGATTGAAGCCGAACTTGCCGACCGTCTCGTTCAGTTCAAGGGTGAAGGTAAATTGCTAGAAGTCCAGCGGCTACAGCAGCGTACGCGCTTTGATCTTGAAATGCTCGAGGAAACCGGCTTCGTCAAAGGTATCGAAAATTACTCACGCTACCTCACCAACCGCGAACCAGGCGAGCAGCCCGCTACTCTATTGGATTACTTCCCTGATGATTTCCTGATGCTGGTTGACGAATCGCACATGTCCATGCCCCAAGTCCGTGGCATGTACAACGGCGACCGAGCCCGCAAGGACGTGTTGGTGGAGCATGGTTTCCGTCTGCCAAGTGCGCTTGATAACCGGCCACTCACGTTTACAGAGTTCGAACGCCATCTAAACCAGACCATTTATGTCAGCGCCACGCCTGCCGACTACGAGCTGAGCCGTAGCCCCGCACCGGCCGAGCAGGTTATTCGCCCGACCGGCTTACTCGATCCACCGATTGAGATTCGCCCAATCGAAGGCCAAATTGACGACCTGATCGCCGAGATACGAGATACGATCAAGAAACATCAGCGCGTTCTGGTGACGACACTGACCAAGCGGATGAGCGAAGACCTCGCTGAGTATCTACAAGAATTGGGTATCAAGGTAGCCTACCTACACAGTGACGTCGACACACTCGATCGTACCGACATTCTGCGCGATTTACGCTTAGGGATCTATGACGTTCTGGTCGGTATCAATCTGTTGCGAGAAGGCCTCGACCTGCCCGAAGTTTCATTGGTCGCTATACTCGACGCTGACAAAGAAGGCTTCTTGCGCAGCCGGCAGGCACTGATTCAGACTGTTGGTCGTGCCGCTCGCCACGAAGAGGGCCATGTCATCATGTATGCCGACCATATCACCGACAGCATGCGTGCTACGCTTGATGAGACTGACCGACGCCGTGAAGTTCAGAAGGCGCATAATACCGCGAATAACATCACCCCAACTGGCATTACGCGCACCGTGGAAAAGGGCATGAGCCCTGACCTGCCAGAAGACGCCAAAACTGCGAAGCTCAACCTGAAAAAGATACCGAAAGATGAATACCCAAGCCTGATCAAGGAGCTCTCAGGTCAAATGGATCTAGCCGCTGCCAATCTCCAATTCGAAACTGCCGCCGAACTCCGCGACATCATCAACGATATCAAAAAGAAACTTTAAGCGGTTTTCAAGAGTGTCGTATTCAGTGCTTCAGCTAAATCAGATTTTGACACGCCCTCGTCCGCCAATCTAGCAGCCAGCGCGACCTTATTTGCCACAACCTCCAGAACCTCCGGTCGTGCTCCCGTAATGTGCCTGCCATCCTCGGTTATAAAGCGGGCAAACTCGAGATGGCTTAGCCGTGCCTGATACTGAGCTCGGTCATTAAAACGGCTTTTATCAAAAAAGTGCAGTACCATGACCGTTTCGGGCGGTATGTGCTGCAAAAAAGTGCCAGTTTCCCCAGTTGTAATTACCTTCCATTTGTCCCCTAAATTGCTGAGGTAACGTGGCGAAGGACTGATCGTGCTGCCAATAAGTTTGAGCTGGCGGAAGGCGTCCATGGCCGAGCGAGACCGATTGAATTCCTGTTTTACCATTGGCGGGATTTCCAAGGCTTCACGAACCACATAACCAGCAACTTGGGGTATGTGCGCCAGTAGGTCACGGTAGTTAATCTTTTCAGCGAATGCAGCGTCAACACCAATCGCGGCGACAACCTCGCGCGAAAACAGCGGCGCTAGCCCGAGCATGCCGAGGTTCTTCATCTCGCCCATGGAGTAACCAAATAGCACTGATCGGTCAGCGTCGCAGGTTTGGCCGCCAAGGCCGTCAGCGTCATCGGATCTGAGCACTTCAAGTGTCATTTGGGCGTCGTGCAGTAGGCTGAAGCCGTGGGCTTGGTTGGTTCCGACAATTCGGCTACGAAGCTTGCGCCTTGCCAAAAGTCTTGCGATGTAGGTATTGAGACCGTTGACATGTGTACCGAGAGGTGGCACGAAATCAGCCGAAATGCCGCTTTGTGGCTTATCGGGTATGGTTTTGCGCAATACCACTTGCGAACTGTCCTCGAAATGGACGAGCGTGGTCTTGACTCTGCCAACCTCGGGCACGCGGACTTCACTGAGCACTCGCCAATCGTCAATCATCAGTTCAAAAGGCAAGCTTTTTCGAGCAACATACTCCTCACTTGGTAGGCGCGGGAAGGCGAGAATCGTAGCAGTTTCAGCTGATTGCCAGCTATCCTCACCCCGATGATCTACTATATGATCTGATGACATTTTTGTTACAAGATGCTTTAACTACCAACATAGTATGCCTAAGCGCAAGCGTTGTAAAGCAGCAGCGCACAAGTTAAGATGAGCCGTCTAGTATGAGCGGTGGATGAGCCAGGAACCCCATGCGCTACAAGCGCTGCTGTAGTGTGCATTTATCCCCGGTAGTTTAACTTCGCCAACATAGGCCATCATGTAGAGCTCTTGGGTTGTGGCATTGGTCTTCCAGTCAGTGCCGGCGGCCTTCATACTGCCTAAAACCTGGGGTATGCCATAAGCGCCGCTACTTTTATTTTTGGCGGTAACGCGAAAACTTGACTCGAAGGAGCCGATATTCTGCATACAACCGATCGCTGCCTTCGACAGTCCACGGGCCAGACCCAGATTGTAGAGGGATTGGGCATTTTGTAGTCCCTCTGCGTTCAGGCGTCGTTTCGCAGCTGCATTGCCATACCAGAAACCACGGTTAGCGGTCTGCGGTTTTGGAAGTCGAGACGCTTTGATAGCTGGTACTGCGGTCGCAATGTGTTTATTGGCAGATACCGGGCTCGGGAAGCGTGTTGGGGGTAATGGGCCACGGTTGAAGTTACGGCTCACTTCATGTTCTGGCCGAGCCCATGTTGCTGCTGAGACTGTTATACCAACTGGTCGTTCTGACTCAGCTATTGTTTCTGAGGTTTGTTCGCCAGCCAACAAGGCGATAGTACCCACCAAAGCGAGTGTTGCTGCGGGTAAAAGTCGCCGATGTTGTGACTGTTTTTGCTCAATCGTTTCCAATAGAGGCTCCTTTCTGTTACCGGAGTAACAAAATTAAGGCCTGCCACAAACGGCATGCCAAAAGTAATAGAATTGGTGGCGGGAGTTAGCTTATTTCTGTAGCCTAAAGTCTCAAGTGAGGGTTTTGAGAGTTCGGGCCACTTGTCAGCTCGGGTATAGTCGCTTAGGCCATGAGCCTAAAATGTCGGTCGAACTAAGTTCCGCCTACCTTGTATTCTAAAGTGTTTATGGCATTTGTCAAACTGGCGGCAGCAGTAACTGAGGTGATATACTAGATGTAATGGCAAAACTTTCCCGGGATGATGTATTTAAATTGGCACGATTGGCGCGGCTGGACCTGTCTGATGATGAGGTCAATGAGTTCGCGGCTGAACTATCGGAGATTCTGCAATACGTCGAACAATTGCAAGCAGTCGACGTCGCCGGTCTGAAGCCGACCAATCAAGTCACTGGACTGACCAACGTGACGCGCGTTGATGAGGTGAAAGATTATGGGTATAAAGCAGTTGCATTATTGAATAATGTGCCGCAAACCGCTGGCGATCAGATCAAAGTCAAACGGATGCTTGGATAGTATGGGGCAGTGGAAAGCGCTCACCGAGCTTGCTCGTGATGTCCAAACCGGGACAACAACCGCTGCATCTTTAGTCGAGCAGGCCCTGAAAACGATTGATGACAATCAGCAGTTTAACGCCATTATCGTAACTCTGGCAGATGCCGCGCGCGCTCGAGCTAAAATTATTGACGAACGAGTAACCAAGGGTGAGGCTGTTGGGCGCTTGGCTGGTGTGCCATTCATCGCCAAAGATAACTTCCTGGTTTTTGGTGCCGATACCACAGCCGCCAGTAACATTCTCAAAGGCTTTGAGGCCCCGTATCAATCGACTGCTATTAATAAGCTTGAGGCAGAAGGCGCCATCTGCGTCGCCAAAGCCAACCTCGACGCCTTCGCGCATGGCTCTTCAACCGAAAACAGTGATTTCTTCACCACCAAGAACCCGCACGATGAAACACGCGTGCCTGGCGGAAGCTCGGGCGGCTCGGCTGCCTCAGTGGTCCTCGATATGGCGGCTTTCGCACTGGGAACGGACACGGGCGGTTCCATTCGCCTACCAGCGGCTTTCACCGGCATCGTTGGCTACAAACCAACCTACGGCCTCGTCAGCCGTTCCGGTGTGGTGGCCATGGCCAGTAGCACTGACGTCATCGGGCCCTTGGCTCGCACGGTTGACGACGCCGCCCTAGTACTCGACGTCATGGCTGGCAAAGACGAACTTGACGGCACCAGCATTGACCGCAATCCGGCTGGGTATGATATGAGCCATCGGTCTGATATTGGCGCGGCCGCTCAGCCAGAAGTCAGCACCGGCAATCAGCCAAAAGTTTGGGACGATGCCACCGTCAAGGGCCGCAAAATTGGCGTTATCAAGGAATATATGGGCGAAGGTTTAGAGCCTGGTGTTCGAACCCAGATTGAAGCTGCGATTGAGAAACTAAAAGCAGCTGGCGCGGAAATCACCGAAGTTAGCTTGCCAAGCCTACCCTTAGCCCTGGCAGTCTACTACATCATCTGTCCGGCCGAAGTTAGCAGTAATCTCGGCCGTTATGATGGTCAACGGTATGGCTACAGCGTCCCTGAAGCCAAAGACCTTGATGAAAGTTATGGCAAATCACGCTCCATTGGCTTTGGTAAAGAGGCGAAGCGTCGCATTATGACTGGCACCTATGTGCTGAGCAGCGGCTATTACGATGCGTATTACAAGAAAGCGCAAACTGTTCGTACCAAATTGATTAACGAGTTTGCGGCCGCTTTTGAGAAAGTTGACTTCCTGCTTGGCCCAACCGCACCAAGCGTAGCGTTCAAGATTGGCGCGAATACAACCGACCCGCTACAGATGTATTTGGCAGATATCCTAACTGTGGCCGCCAATCTGGTTGGCAACCCATCCATCAGTATTCCAGCTGGCTTGAGTGAAAACTTACCGGTCGGTTTACAGATTATGGCTCCGCAGCACGCTGACCGTGATCTGTTAGCATTTTCGAAACATGCTGTGGAGGCTATCCAATGAAATTTGTACCGCGATTTCGCCGCAAGCTTAAGCCAGCGCATTTCAGTGAGCGTTGGACTAAACTCCAAAAGCAGTGCAGTACCCGCAAAACATGGCCGCTGGCCATTGCCGATGCTGACAATCTCCTCGATGAAGCCCTCAAACGCCGTGGGTTCAAGGGTAAAACCCCCGGTGAACGCCTGGTAGCCGCCCAGCATGAGTTTAGTAACAATGAAGCTGTCTGGTTCGGCCACAAATTCCGTAATCAGCTGGTTGGCAAAGACGTTCGGACCATTAAGAAACAGGATGTGATGGATGCGCTGACCGGTTTCCGCCAAGCCTTGAAAGACCTGGGGGCCATGGAATGATCAGCCCCGAAACTCGCGCCAAATACACCATGACGATTGGCATTGAGTGCCATGTCCAGCTCAAGACACAGACGAAACTATTTGCTGCCGTAGGAAATGATGCTCGTGAAGCGCCACCTAACACCTTGGTTAGCCACATATGTTTCGGCCTGCCCGGCGCCTTGCCAGTTTTGAACGAGGAAGCGCTGCACTTGGCAACGCGAGCAGCTTTTGCACTAGGTACTGAACCCGAACGCTTTAGTAAATTTGATCGCAAACACTATTTCTACCCAGACCTGCCCAAGGGCTACCAGATTAGCCAGTTTGACGAACCCATCATCGGTAAAGGGGCTATCACTATCGAAGTTGATGGTGAAGCCAAAACTATCGGCATCACTCGTGCGCACCTGGAAGAGGATGCCGGCAAAAGCACCCATCCAGCCGGCAAAGACTATAGCCTCGTAGACCTCAACCGAGCCGGCACCCCTTTACTGGAAATTGTCAGCGAGCCCGATATGCATAGTGCAGCCGAAGCCAAAGCCTATGCTCATGAGCTCTATTTGCGCATGAAGTACGCCGAAGTCTCCGATGCAAACCTCTATTACGGCAACATGCGCTTCGACGTCAACGTCAGTGTCAGTCAAACAGATGAGCTCGGCACTCGCTCTGAGACCAAGAACCTTAACAGTTTCCGTATTGTCGAGAAAGCCGTGGAATACGAAGTTGCACGTCAGATCGAAGTCCTCGAAAAAGGCGACAAAGTCGTGCAGGAAACCCGTGGCTGGGATGATGCCAAACAGCGAACGTTCTCTCAGCGCAGCAAAGAAAACGCCGATGATTACCGCTACATGCCCGACCCCGACATCCCACCCGTCGTTTTAACAGATGAATACATTTCCAAAATCGGCTCCGAAATGCCAATATTGCCGAATGAATGGCGCCAAATGTTTGCCAAGCATGGCATCGACAAGGTTCAAATTGAAACGTTGCTTGATAATGAGTTACTCGTATCAGAACTTGGAAGTATCATCGGGCATGAGACAGATAATGCGAAGATAAAATTAATTGCAAACTGGATGACTTCTCACTTGATGAATCACATTGCAAATGGGTTTGACCTCGCGAAACAATACAAAATGGAGCCAGTTGATTGGCTGATCGTAGCAGATCTCTATACTAATAAAACCTTGAGCAGTTCGCGCGCAAAAGATTTAATTGATGCGCTGTTATTGGATGTCAGCATTGTCGATCCGGATGGTAGCCTCGAGATGAACAGAGAAAGGATTAAGCAGGTTGCGGTTGATAGAGGTTTTATCCAAAACTCAGATGAGGGTGAAATTGCTAAGATTGTAGCTCAAGTGCTGAGTGAAAACGCCGCCGCTGCTGAGGATGTCAAGAACGGCGAGATGAAGGCTATCGGGTTCTTGGTTGGGCAGGTGATGAAGCTCAGCCAGGGCAAGGCAAACCCGTCGCTAGCCCAGGAACTTATCAAAAAGCAGTTAGGGCAGTAAATGAAGGTCTGGAAACGCATCGATCCGACGGTTATCACCAGGGTCGGCTGGCGGACAGTGGTCACCAAGACCTTTCGTATGCCGGACGATCAGCAGCTCGAATTCCAGATATTCAACCCTGAGGATACTCAGAATGCAGGTTGCGTGGCGTTAACCGCTGATAAACAGGTAATTGTTGCTCGACAATATCGTCCTGGACCAGAGAAGATCATGGATGAGATTGCTGGGGGCGGTGTTGAGACAGGCGAAGATCCACGTGTAGCCGCGATTCGCGAGTTACGAGAAGAAACAGGCTATCGCCCAGGTAAAACCGTACCGCTGGGCGTGGTATATAAGGACGCCTATAATAATTCAACCTGGCATTACTATCTATGTACCGATTGTGAACTTACTGCCAAAGGCCCCAGACTCGAGAACGGCGAACATGTCGAAGTCGAACTACTTGGCATCGATGACTTTATCGACAATGCCAGGCAGGGTAGGATGACTGATACTGAGGCCGTATTTCTTGCTTATGACCAGCTGAGAAAAATCCAGAAACAGTAGCTCATGCTACCATTAAGTTATGCCAAAAGTTCGTAAAGCCGTTATCGCTGCCGCTGGGTTTGGGACGAGGTTCTTGCCGCAGACTAAGGCTATGCCGAAGGAAATGCTGCCACTGGTCGACAAGCCGATTATCCAGCACATTGTCGAAGAACTGGTGGCTGCAGGTGTGGAAGACATTATCATCGTGACTGGCTATCACAAACGGTCAATTGAAGATCATTTCGATCACACCAGTGCCGATTTGCGGGCTAATCTTAAGCGGGGTGGCAAAGATCAGCTACTGGAAGAGGTGAAGAAGATTTCGGGCCTGGCGAATTTCGCTT
This sequence comes from Saccharimonadales bacterium (SeqCode), assembly GCA_038230895.1. Classification (GTDB taxonomy): domain Bacteria; phylum Patescibacteriota; class Saccharimonadia; order Saccharimonadales; family UBA4665; genus JAJXTN01. The sequence continues at coordinate 12,820 of JBBRMJ010000003.1, forward strand.
ACATCCGCCAAAAGGGTCCTTATGGAACCGGTACGCCGTTGCTCAACGCCGCTCATCTGATCGGTGATGAGCCGTTTTTCTACACCTATGCCGATGATTTCGTTGTCGGAACACCACCACGCTTCGAGCAATTATCGGCGGTGCGTGAAGCCCATGGTGGTTCAGTGTTGAGTTGTATTCGGCGCGATGCCGATATCGATTACAGCCGCTACGGTTACGTGTCGGGAACAGAACTCGCACCAGGGTTGATAGCACTTCAGACTATCGTTGAGAAACCGGGCTCTCGCGAAGCAGCGCCATCGAGCTTGGCTTCGGTGAGTGGGTATTTATTGGAACCGACCGTTTTCGATTACCTCCAAGCATTAAACCCCAAGGGCGATACCGACCATGAGTTCAATCTAACTGCTGCCTTGCAGAGCATGGTACAAGCTGATCAAAAAATCTTTGCCTGTGAGATTCAACAGGGTACGTTCTACGATACTGGCAACCCCATGGAGTATCTCAAAACTGTGTTTGATTTTGCCCTACGGCGAGACGATATTGGCCCAGAGTTGGCAGATTACTTGCGCAAAAAATTACAGTAGTGGTAGGCTTAAGGTATGAATTATCTCAGCCATAGTCACACCGACAGTGTACTTTTGATTATCTTAGTAGTCGTGATTTGTCTATTCTTCGTACTGGGCATTGTGGTCCTGGCCCTAGCAGTCAGGATTCTCACCACCGTTAAGCGAGTGGTAGCCAAAGCCGAGCATGTCGTTGACTCGGTCGAATCGGCCGCTGATGTATTCAAGGACGCCAGTGGTAAAATGGCGTTGTTCAAATTGTTCAAAAACATCTTTGACTTAACGCAACGTAAGCATAAATAAGGAGGGTCACATGAAGAAAGCAACCAAAGGACTGGCTGTCGGCGCGTTAATTGCCGGAGTTGCCGGCTATGTAACTGGCGTCTTGACTGCACCCAAAAGTGGTAAAGAAACCCGCAATGATATCAAAGATGGCGTGAGCCAAGGTCTCGCGGAAGCCGAGAAGCAACTCAAACATGCTCACACCGAGCTTGACGGCCTGGTCGCAGATGCCAAAACCAAATTATCGAAACTAAGTGGTTCGGCCGAGAAGCCTTTGAGCGATATTTTAGACAAAGCCAAGACAGCCAAAGAGAAGGTGCGAGTTATGTTGAGTGCCGTCCACGAAGGCGATGCTGATGACAAAGACCTCAACAAAGCCATCAAGGAAGCCAACACCGCCATCGACCACCTCAAAGACTACCTGAAGAAGTAATTTTCACCCTCAGTATGCGTCATACCCGCAGCACATGCGGTATAATTTAAGTAGTAGAACTAACTCTTGAGGGTATTTTGGCGACGACGAAGAAACATAAGCTGGTAGCCAGTGATTATGTGCATCTGCACAACCATACACAGTACAGCTTGCTGGACGGCCTGACCAAGGTGCCAGCGCTGATTGACTACGTCAAAGAAGTGGGAATGACAGCGGTGGCCATGACTGACCATGGCAATATGAGTGGCGCGATCGAGTTCTACAAGGAAGCGAAGGCGCATGATATTAAGCCAATCATAGGCATGGAGACCTATGTCGCAGCCCGAACACTGTTTGATAAAGAGCCTGGCAAGGATAAGCAGAACTATCACCTCATACTCCTGGCAATGAACCAAGCCGGTTACCAGAACTTAATGGCACTGAGCACCATTGCCAATCTCCAGGGTTTCTATTATCGGCCTCGTATTGATCACGAATTACTTGAAAAGCACAATGAGGGCTTGATTGCACTCAGCGGCTGTATTGGTGGTGAAGTGGGTGATCTGTTGCGACAAGGCCAGTATGATGCCGCCAAAGAGATTGCTGAATGGTATCAACAAGCATTCGGTGATCGCTATTATCTGGAAGTGCAAGATCATGGGCACCCAGCCCACCCCAGCCATTGGGCTGAACAAAAAGCCGTCAACGAACAAGTGTTGAAATTAGGCGAGGAGCTGGGCATCTCCTGTGTTTTGACCTGCGACGCGCACTACCTCAAGCACGAGGATCAAGAAGCCCACGAAATTTTGCTCTGCGTCCAGACCGGCTCTTTCCTCAGCGACGAAAAGCGAATGAGCCTCAAAGACTTCGAGCTACATGTCACCGACCCCCGGGAACTGATTGATCGTTGGGGTGACGAACATCCGGAAGTTATCACCAATAGCCAGGCGATCGCTGAACGGTGTAATGTCGAGATTGAGCTTGGCAAGATTTTAATACCGAAGTTTCCTGTGCCGAAAGGTGAGACCGAGCGGTCTTATCTGGAGAAGCAGGTCTACAAAGGTTTGGCTTGGCGATACGGGACACTCAAATCAGAAAAAATGTCTGAAGCAATCGCCGACGGTCTGAGTATTGCAGAAGCTAAGAAAACGCTGCCGAAGCAGGTACTCGACCGAGCTGTTTATGAGCTTGGGGTCGTCGAACAAATGGGATTCAATGGCTATTTTCTGATTATCTCGGACTTCATTAATTGGGGCAAGGACCAGGGTATTGTCTTTGGTCCCGGGCGGGGTAGTGCAGCAGGCTCAATATTGGCTTTCGCGCTCAAGATTACCGAAATTGATCCCTTGCTGTACGATTTGCTGTTTGAGCGTTTCTTGAATCCGGACCGTATCAGCATGCCGGATATTGACATTGACATACAAGATAGTCGTCGGAACGAAGTTATTGAGTATTGCGTCGAGAAATATGGCAAGGAGCGTGTCGCCAATATCGTAACGTTCGGTCGGATGGCGGCTCGAAACGCCGTGCGTGATGTGGCGCGCGTACTCCAAGTGCCTTACGCAGATGCCGACCGTTTAGCCAAGATGATCCCGCCACCGATCCAGGGGCGGCATACACCGTTGCAGGAATCATTGCGGACCAATACTGAGCTGCGCGCTGAGTATCACAATAACGAGACCTCGAAGCGGGTGTTTGATTTGGCTGTCCAGATGGAAGGCACAATTCGTAGCCACGGTGTGCATGCCGCCGGAGTCGTGATCGCCCCAGAAGACATCGTTTACTACACACCACTAGAAATGGCCCAAAAAGGCGTGGTGGCCACCCAATATTCGATGAATCCTATCGAAGAACTAGGCCTTCTAAAAATGGACTTCTTGGGCTTATCGAACCTGACCATCATTAAGAATGCTTTGCGTATCATCAAACGAGTCAATGCTGTCGACATCGATATCAATACCATCCCGCTCGATGATGCGGCGACCTATGAGCTATTTCAGCGTGGCGATACCACCGGTGTTTTCCAGTTGGAATCGGCCGGTATGAAGCGCTATCTGAAGGAACTCAAGCCAACCACTTTTGAAGATATCGTGGCCATGGTGGCGCTGTACCGACCGGGACCGATGCAATTTATCGACGACTTCATCTCCCGTAAGCATGGCTCCAAAGCCATCACCTACCTTCACCCCAAGATGGAGGGTGCCCTCGCCAATACGTACGGTGTGCTGGTCTACCAAGAACAAGTTATGCAAATAAGTAAGGATCTCTGTGGTTTCACCGGAGGCCAAGCAGATACTTTGCGGAAGGGTATCGCGAAAAAAATTCCAGGAGTACTGGCCAAGATGAAGGTCGAGTTTATCGAGGGTGCCATGACTCACTCCCAAGCCGACCAGAAGTTGATGGAAAAGTTCTGGAAGCAGCTGGAAGATTTCGCAGCCTATTGTTTCAACAAATCCCACGCTGCCTGCTACGGCCTCATCGCTTACCAGACGGCCTACCTCAAGGCGCACTACCCATCAGCTTTCATGGCAGCTCTGATGACCAGTGACTATGACGATATCGACCGGCTGGCGATTGAAATCACTGAGTGTAAAAATATGGGAATCACGGTGATGCCTCCTGACGTAAACGAATCGTTTGTCGAGTTCGCAGTCGTCCCAGAAACTAATGCAATTCGTTTCGGAATGGCGGCTATCAAGAACGTCGGTACCGGAGCAGTAGAAGAGATACTCCGTGCCCGCCAAGAAGGGTCGTTCGACAATCTGGAAGATTTTCTGACGCGGGTCGATTACCATATCGTCAACCGCAAAGCTATGGAGAGCTTGGTGAAAGCTGGCGCCTTCGACCGCTATGGCGATCGACCGACATTGTTGCACAATCTCGATTTATTGACGGCCTTTTCCTCCCGAGTACAGAAACAGGCTAAATCTGGTCAAACTGATCTGTTTGGCAGCGCTGATACCGTGCTTGCGGAACGACCGCGACTGGAGCTACAAGTACCGACCACTGCCACCAATCACCGTGATCAGCTACTCTGGGAACGTGAACTGCTGGGCCTTTATCTGAGTCAGCACCCCTTAGAGCTGTTCGAGGTCTTCCTCAGTGAGCAAACTGTTCCACTGAATAGCCTCAAACCTGAGCATGATAATAAAGCCGTCACCATCGGTGGGGCTATCAGTGAAGTCCGCGAAATTACGACAAAAAATGGACAAAAAATGGCATTTGTTAAATTGGAGGATAAGGGTGGTCAGATAGAGGTTGTACTTTTCCCGAGCTCCTACCAACAAACGGTAGGCCTCTGGGAGCGTGACCGGGTGGTATTGATACGTGGCAAGGTCAACGCACGTGACAAGGAAGGCAACCAGGCTACTGAAGTGAAAGTCATGGTTGATGATGCTCGCGAAGTGACCCCCGAACAAGCCATAGCCTACCAAACAACCGGTAAAAAAGCGCGCACACCAAAAGCCGGGAAAGCCAAAGCTGTTACTTCAACTGGACAGGGAGAACGAGGTGGTAATGATGTCATTGTGCCACAGCGGCTGTATATACGGTTATCCAGCAGCAACGACGAGCAGAAACTTTTGTCATTGAAACAGACCATAGACGAACATCGAGGCTCAACAGAAGTAGTATTAGTACTCGGCGAGGCCAGTGGCAAACAAGCCATCAAATTGCCGGGTGGTATCGATAGCAAAAGCGATGGAGTCAGCTTACTACAAGAATTAGTCGGCGCTGATAATATCAAGATCCAGTAACTAGCGGATGATACCGCTGGCGCGGGTGAGGACGAAACCGGCGGTGAAAATGAAGACGAAGGTAATATCAAGTAAGGGGTGATGGACGACGAACATTTCACCTTGGGTGATGAGACGTCGTAAGCGGAAGCCGTGCCGAATCAAGAACAGTGTTAGAGCAGCCCCAGCTATGGCTGACAGGGCCAGGGCGCTCCATGTGGCGCGACCGCCGGTCAGTAGCTGGATACGGGCGACTGGCTTAGCAGATAATTCTGTTGATGTGGTCTGCGGTGCGTGATCGGGTACGGTGAAGGTGATATTGGCAACTGAGCCAACTGGTTCAGCATATTCAGCCACGACCACCGTTACTGGACCTTTTCCTTGGAAATTCGGTGAGCTGGCAATGCCGAACCCGACGTTTTGATACTGTGCATTCAGGATATTGGCGCGGTGTTCTGGACTATTCATCCAGCCAGTGACGGTGGCGCTGGCATTCGTAAAACCATAGGCTAGATTTTCACCAGCCAATTGGTAGTTGTAGCCGGCAGCAGTGATAAAGGTCCAGGGTGTCTGGCCATCGGGGCTATTATGTGACCAGTAATCGTGGCTGACCATATCATTCGCCTTGGCTTGTGCCGCGGCTGTGAGTTGCGGACTCAAGGTGAGCGCAGGTTCCTCGGCCTTCGAGCGGGTGGCGTTTGTCAGGTTGAGTAAACTGTTACTACTGTAGTCATTGTGGGCGCCAAGGACTTGCTGTTGACCATACCAGAAGCTATTAATAGCGATACCCAAGCCGACGATGCCGAGCATCGGGATATAGGGCCAATAAGCTTTTAGGTAGTTTTTGCTATGCCGGTGGTGAGCACCTTGGCGTTTCTTGTGGTGAGCGGTAGGTTTTGGTCGGGTTGCGAGTGCCATATTTTTATTTTTGAATTATCACCATAATTGTACCACAACCACTGTTTAGGTAAAACGCAAGTGGTAGAGGGCCATAGCGGCGGCCTGGACGACATTGAATGATTCTTTGCGACCAAACATCGGTATCTGGACCGCCTCGTCACAGGCTTCCAGTACCGTGGGTTCTAGACCCTCGACTTCGCGGCCGACCACGAGAGCAATCTTGTCTGGTGCTTGGAATTTGGGAAGCTCGAGGCTCTCAGGTGTCTGTTCAAGCGCTACAATGCGATAACCCTGACTCTTGAGGCCCATAATAGCTTTGATGATATCATCGTGATGCTCCCAGGGTTGGAGTTTTTGGGCGTCGAGTGCAGTTTTCGTAATCTGCCGATCCAGCTTCTGGGCGATATGCGGCAATCGCTCATCGCCAGACATGGCCGGATAGGGCGTATAGCCGGTGAGCAATACTTTTTCGACACCAAGACCTTCAGCAGTCCGCAATAGCGATCCAACATTGTGTGTACTACGTAGGTTGTGAGCAATTATGATTATCTGCCGCATGCAGCCATTCTATAACCTATCAGCCAAAAGCAATAAACTCTGACTTTAGAATCAATCCGCTAGCGGTTATACTAAGGAGTATATGAGTCAAGATGCCCGCTTAGACGAGGAACAATCGACCCAACGCCGTGCCCGTGTATTGGGTATGAGTTATTTTGATGCCTCCCAGGCTGTTGAGAAGCCGTTGTACCGTGATATTCTGACGGTCCCCGAGCTCTATCAACTAAAGGTTATCCCCGTGCATGTTGATAAGGGTCATATTTTATTCGGGGTGACCACCACAACCTCACAACAGACCATGATTGGTATTCGCCAGCGCTTTATCGACCAACGGATTGATTTCGCCATCCTATCCGACACTGGCTACCGCGACTATATGCACCTCTATGATCCGCCAAAGCAGGTGGTGTACCAGGATATCAGTCTCAACGATGCGGGTAGTAGCAGTCAGGTAGAGCAGGTGTCGCTGACACTAGACCAAGTCCGGGCTGACGATATGCTGGCCTATTTGGTGACCCAGGCCCACAATTTAGATGCCTCTGACATTCATATTGAAACTGAAGTTGACGATGTCAGGATCCGCCTCCGGATCGATGGTGTATTACATTCTATTGCACGAATAAGTAAGGAAAAGTACCGTACATTGGTAGCAGTTATCGCCAGTGTCGGCAATGTCTCGACTTCGGCCAATGAAGCACAGCAAGGCCATATCGCTCAAAAGGTAACCATGGCGGACGGTCGACAGGTTGATGTCAATTTGCGACTTGAGACAGTACCGACTATCAATGGCATGGACATCGTCATGCGTCTCTTCAATATGGACCAGTCGATGTATACCCTCGATCGTCTGGGCCTATCGTCTGCCGAACGAGCAGTGGTAGACGGTATCATCGCCAAACCTTCAGGGCTGGTGATGGTAGTCGGTCCGACCGGTTCTGGCAAGACTACCACGCTGTATTCGATGCTCAATTCACTCAACAATGATGAGCGCAAAATTATCACGATTGAAGATCCAGTCGAGTATCAATTCGCTGGCATCACCCAAATATCAGTTACGAGCTCGGCTGGTGGCAATGATGCCAGTTTCGCTGATAAGTTACGGGCCACCTTGCGGCTTGATCCGGACATCGTTATGGTGGGTGAGATTCGGGATATGGATACTGCTAAAACTGCCTTGCAAGCAGCTCTGACTGGCCACCTCGTACTGACTACCTTCCACGCGAGCTCGGCCGCAGCGGCCCTGACTCGCATGGCTGACACTATCGGCCAGAATCCGCTCTTTGTCTCCGCGATTCGTCTCGTCATGGCCCAGCGATTGGTACGGCGCCTTGATGATAGTTCGAAGCAGGCCTACTCCCCCTCGGAAGCCGAATGGAAACAGATCAATGATATTATGGCGACGCTACCTGAAGGCGCAGAACGCCCCAATCTCGAAGGCCTACAACTTTACAAGCCCGGCAGCTCACCAGAGAACCCCTATGGTTTCAAAGGCCAACTCGCTATACGCGAACAGTTCACCATGGACGGCGAAATCCGCTCACTACTAGAAGAGGGCCGTAAAGTGTTGTCGACACATGAGATAGATGCTGCCGCCAGTCGCAGCGGTATGCGCACCATGGCGCAAGACGCCATGCTCAAAGTGATTGCCGGCGAAACCACTCTGGCCGAAATCGCCCGCGTCATCGGTTAGAACATCTTTTACAGAAACCAAATACCTGTTAAAGTATGTATATGGCGAGGAGCTTTGAAAGCCCAATGACTGATGAGTTAGCGGAAGCTATTTTCCGCACACCCCCGGACATAGATCCGGGCGCGCCGTTATCACCGGCTAATGTACAAAGGGATACCGCAAAGATAAGCCAGCCTGACGCAGACTGGGTTGGTTTCAAGGAACGTTTAGCATTGAATCTCGCACATGCTGAGGCAGTGACACTGGTGGCTGCACAGTTGCACGAAGAAGGCCGGGAGAATCAGGATACTATTAAGCCACAAATAGCACGCAGCCATCCGACAGTGCCAAAAAATACTTTACTACCGACCAAAGCCGCACCTGATAATCTGGATTTGCCATGGTGGCATCGGACGGCATGTAAAGACCAAACTGAGTTATTTGTTGGACCTGATAGCGAGTGTAAGACATGGAAACCAATCAGAGAAAGTATGGCTAAGGCCATTTGTAAACGGTGTACGGTTCGCTCGGAGTGTTTAGCAGACGCGCTAAAACATAATGAAAAAACTGGTGTTTGGGGTGGTATGGGCGAAGACGAACGCGAGGAGCTCAGAGTATCGCGTCGAGCCTTGACAAGATAGTCAATAAAACTGACGCCCGGAAGGCGTAGAACCTGATTATAGGTTGACGATTTATATGCAATACTGCACCCTTGGAGGACAGGCTTGCAACAGAGATGGATATCCTGTACAATAGTCCGGATATGAAGAGTTTAGTGCAGGAAATTAGTGACCAGTACAAGAAGTCAGCCGTTGTCGATGTCAAAAGTGGCGACACTGTCAAAGTGCACCAGAAAATTCGTGAAGGTAGCAAAGAGCGCGTTCAGATTTTCCAGGGCCTGGTCATCCGCACCGATAACAAGGGTAGTCACACCAGCCGCATCACTGTCCGACGTATTGCCAGCGGCATCGGTGTCGAGAAGAGCTTCCTACTCCACAGCCCTTTAGTCGTCCAAGTCGAAGTTACCAAGCGTAGCAAAGTCCGACGCAACTACTTGAGCTACATGCGTCAACGTACTGGTAAATCAGCCCGCATGACCGGTGTCGAGTTTGACCGCGAAGCAGTCAACTCCGTCCACGACGCTGTCGCCGAAGCCGAAGAAGCCAAGCTCAAGGAGCAGGTTGCTGTCGAAGCTGAATCCAAGCACGCCGAGAAAGCTGCTGAAGAAGCCGCCGACGAAGCTAAAGCTGCTGAAGCTCTCGCTAAGCACAACGAAGCCGCCGACGAAGCCAAGTAAATAATCCAGTTACGCAGTTTGAATGCCTCCTTAGTGGAGGTTTTTTAAAACTCGAAACTGTTAGAATAGGGTCATGATAACTGTCGGGATTGATGAAGTAGGGAGGGGTTGTTGGGCGGGCCCAGTAGTGGCTGGGGCCGTGATTCTGAAGGCACCGATCACTGGACTGAAGGACTCCAAGTTATTAACAAAGAAGCAGCGTGAGTCACTGACAGAACAGATCAAATCTCAGGCATTGGCAATTGGCATCGGGTGGGTCGAACCGGCAATTATTGACCGGATTGGGCTCAGTCGAGCGGTGCAATTAGCAATGGAACGGGCACTGGAACAGATATCTATCGACTATGATGAGATTATCATCGACGGCAGCCTGAACTTTATGAAATATAACCCCAAAGCCCGTGCGCTTATCAAAGCCGACAGTTTGATCCCGGCTGTTAGTGCTGCAAGCATCGTCGCTAAAGTAGCTCGTGATGAATATATGGCCAACCTCGGCGCCACATATATGGTTTATGATTTCGGGAGGCATGTCGGTTATGGTACGGCCTTACATCTCGAAAGGCTGAAACAGCATGGCGTGAGTGATATTCATCGTTTGAGCTACAAGCCGATTCAAGCATTGCTCTCCGCCGAGGCCTGAGCGGATATCTTGATATGTTAATTAGGTCTTGTTTCCAGCTCAGAAGTGCATGATATAGGCTACAATAGTCGCATGAATACCACAGAAGCCGGCCGTAAAGCCGAAACAGCAGCTGCTGTATACCTCGAGATGCGTGGCTATACAATCATCGAACGTAACTGGCGACGTCCCCGTTGCGAGGTCGATATCATTGCCAGCAAGGACAAAGTTATGTATTTCGTCGAAGTGAAATACCGTTTCAACGACGACCAAGGGGGTGGACTAGAAGCCATCACGACGAGCAAACTGAAGAAAATGAATTTCGCAGCTGACATCTGGGTACAGGAAACCAAATGGCAGGGCGAATACTCGCTGGCCGCCGTCGAGATTGCTGGCGACAACTACAGCGTCATGCACTTCATCGATAATGTTTACTAAATTTTGAAGTACTTCTGGAGGGGCTTCAGGTCACGCTTTTTCCAGGCAGCCTGCCACTCGATGGTCTCGATGGCTTGTTTGACGGGGCGTTCGAAGGCCGGGCTCATGTGACTATTGAAGAAGGCGCTAAACTCGGGTAGGAAGGCAGCGTCACTAAATGATTGACCTGCATAGACGGGCATTCGGAAAAAGCTCAGATCGGTGCCGATGTTGGCGTGCAACCATTCCCAATGGCTCGTCAACCACTCCCAGGTAATTTGGCGAGCATGGCGGTTCATGAAGGAGTAAGCAACCCAGTATGCCGCGTCTTGTAGACGAACTTCGTCGCTGGTAATCATCGCCAGCGCACGGTGAATAAGCTCTTTCTGGTGGAAGCCGGTCATAGCTCCGGCCAGTGTGACCCGTTCCTCGCTGTTCTTGCTGGCGTTATGCATAGCCAGCAACTTATCAAAATCTGTCGCATCACCCAGTCGAGCGATGGTTCCATACACGACACCCCGTAAATCAGGATGCACGTCCTCGGGCTTTTTCATGCTGTGGAATCGGTGCTTAGCTTCCGCGACGACCGTTGGTTCCTCTGCAAAAGACGATAGGCCTAATATGGTTGGACGGAGTAGGAGGTCGAAGTGACCGTCACCGTCCTTTTCTTCCCAGCCCAATCGCGCTAGTTGCTTGGCGGTCAATTCGCGGATAAACGGTCGCAGACCATCGCGGATCTGGTCATCATCCATGACGACTCGTATGCTGCCAATCCCTGAGCCAATGACATCCCAGACGACACTACTGTCCTCATCGCCGTAGGCGTGGAGTAGCTTGAGTACATCGACAGTGCTGCCGTAGCCAGCCTTAGCGGCCTCAAACGCATCACTCAGGACTGCTAAGCGAGCCACTTCATGTAATTGACCATCAGCGACGGCTGTCGCTAATCGTTCCAAATGATGGCTGTCATAGACGGTGCGAAAAAAGCTATCGCGACCTTGATTCAGTACCGTACTGCCGGTGATGGTCGTGGCTGGCACTTCCTGTTGTTCTGCCTCGAGTGTCTCGATACCCAACGGATGATTCGGGAGGAGTGGAATCGGCCAGCTTGTCGCTTCTTTTTTGGCCGCGGGGTTCAGGTAGAATCGCTCTTGGCGCAATGTCGGCTTTGGCCCAGTCAGTGTCGCGTGGATGATGGGATAGCCGCTTTGTGAGGTCCAGGCACTCATGAACTGCTTGACCGGGCGTTTTGATACCTCTTCCAGTGCCGCCCAGAGGTCGACCGTATTGGTGTTGCCGTAGGCATGGCGCTTGAGGTAGAGGCGCAATCCGTCACGAAAATCTTCACCACCGAGATAATCGTGCAACATCAGCAACACGCTGGCACCTTTTTCGTAACTAATAGCATCGAAAATGGTTCGAATTTCATCGGGATGATGGACTTCGACTTCTATCGGATGGGTGTTCTCAAGCGCATCTTGCTTGAGCGCCAAACCTTGTTCATCGATTATGAACTGCGTCCAGACTTTCCAATTTGGAAAGAGATGATCTACCGCCAGATAGCTCATCCAGCTTGCGAAACTCTCATTCAGCCAGAGATCATTCCACCAGCGCATAGTGACTAAGTTGCCGAACCATTGATGAGTCAACTCGTGGGCGACAACATTCGCGACGTATTGTTTCAGGTGCAGGCTGGTGTTTTTGGGGTCCACCAGCAGCGCTTGCTCACGAAAAGTGATCAGCCCCCAGTTTTCCATAGCGCCGCTCGCGAAATCGGGCAGGGCTACCAAGTCACACTTGGCTAACGGATACGGAATGTCAAAGTAGTCGTTATAAAATTCTAATGTTTTAACCGCGCAATCGACTGCAAAATCAGCATGTTTGACATGTTCTGGCGTCGCATAGGCCCGCACGATGACGCCGTCCTTGGTCTTGCCTTCGGCGAAGCTGAGTTCGCCATAAATAAAGGCTAGTAGGTAGGTAGACATTTTGGGGGTGGGCTCGAAGCTACTCCACAGCTTGCCGCCGCGAGTCTTTTGATGCTTAACTGGCGTATTGGCCAGGACAGTCTCGTGGAGCGGCGTCAGTAATTCAAGGTCAAAGATGGCTTTGGCTTCCGGCTCATCAATGCAGGGAAAAGCCTCACGAGCATGGTGGCTCTCGAACTGGGTAGCTATTAAACTCTGCTTGACGCCTTTCAACTCAAAATTACAAGGGTATATGCCATTCATCTGGCGCGAAATCAGGCCACTAAACTTCAGTGTCACTTCGTAGCTGCCTGGATAGAGCATTTCGGTGGCATGCAAACGGACTTCGTCATAGGATTGTTGGAGATTAATACGATCGACAACTATGGCATGCTCGCCCTTTTTGTCTCGTTTGACAATGGTTGCTTCGGTGACGGTCAGGCCTTTCTGGTGGAAGGTTAAACGCTGAGATGGCCGTCCGGTCTTCTTACCAATAATCGTCACACGACCGCGAAAGGTCAGCGCCTCACGGTCCGGTTCTAGTGACAAATCATAATGCTCCGGCTGAAACTGCTCGTACAGCCGCGTAACGTTTTTACCCATATATATTTAGTCTATCATCTATAAAGTTCGGCGTCATCTTGAACTCTGCTTCGGTACTGAAATTGACTTAATCAAGGCCGCAAGCTATAATGTTGCTTAGCAAGTCCGGCCAAATAGGTCGGATTTTTTCATACCAGAACCTTACAATTTAGATAAGTAACAGAGAGGAGTCCAATATGGACTTAGATATGAAACAACTGGCCGTCGCCATCCGGACGATTGCCGAAGAGAAAAATTTACCAGAGGACGCCGTTAAGGAGGTCGTCGAGCAGGCTTTGGCTGCTGCCTATCGCCGTGATTATGGTGACCGCGAACAGGAAATTCGTGTAACCATGAACCTCAACACCGGTGACGTAGATGCTTACGTAACCAAAGAGATTGTCGAAACCGTCGACAATGAGGCTTTTGAAATCAGCGTCAAGGATGCCAGTGTCATGCGCAAGAACGCCAAAGTTGGTGAGACGATCGAACTCCACGAAAAAGCTCGTGAATTTGGCCGTGTCGCTGCCCAGACCGCCAAGCAAGTCATCTTGCAGCGTCTTCGCGAAGCTGAGCGCGAAATTGTGATGACTGAATACGAAGATAAGATCGGTACGGTCATCAATGCCACCGTTGCGCGCGTCGAAGGCAATATTGTTCGCATCGACCTCGGTAAAGCCCAAGGTATCATGCCTCGTAGCGAACAAATCCAAGGTGAGCGATACTACCCCGGCCAGCGCCTCAAAGTCTTTCTGAAAGATGTCGAGCGTGGCTTCCGTGGCCCGCAACTCGTCGTCAGCCGTGGCAATAAAGAGTTTATTGAATGGCTATTCCGCGGTGAAGTCCCCGAGATGGAGAGCGGCGCAGTGGAGATTAAAACTATTGCTCGTGAAGCAGGTGTTCGTAGTAAGATCGCAGTTGCCAGCAATGTGCCTGGTGTTGACCCTGTCGGTACATTCGTCGGCGGTCATGGTACACGCGTGAACGCTGTCGTTAGCGAAGTCGGCGAACAGGAGAAGATCGACATCATCGTTTGGAAAGAAGATTCAGCTGAATTTATCGCTGAGGCCTTGAGCCCTACCAAGGTCGCCAAGGTCATCCTCGACGAGAAGAACAAGAAAGCTCGCGTCATCGTCCCCGAAGACCAACTGAGCATTGCCATCGGTAAAAGCGGTCAAAACGTCCGCTTGGCCAGCAAACTGAGTGGCTATGAACTCGATATCGAAGCCGAGAAAGTCAGCGACACCAGCGGGTCGACTGAAGGCAAAATCGAAACCACCGAACTCCCTAAGGTCCCCAAGCTCAAGAAGAAGAGTGACCTCGAAAATTCTCTCCTGGAAGCCATCGAAGAACACGGCGAGTAAAGGAGCGAAGTAGTCTCTTAGGTCGAACGGTTGTTTGCAGTTCGTTTGAGTGCGACGTCAACAGTGCCGCCAGTACTGGTATTTGTCATTAATTACTAATAGTTGTATAATACTAACTATTAATAACAATTTGCTGCTTTGAGAGGCGCTAATGAGCCCAGACAAAAAACGACCGGGTGGCCTTCGACTAGAGACTCTCGGCGAACATACTACTGTTGCAGAAGCTGAGCGAGAACTTGTCGCTGTGATGGAAGCCGAACCAACCCCTTTGGCTCAACCCCTGGCTACTACGATCCAATTCGTCGAAAACATGGGCGCTCAGATGCCACCCGAGTACGGTATCGTCAGCCGTTTTGATGAAGTACAAGCAGATCTAATTCTGCTTATCCTCGGTTTCGCCGCCAATAACAGCACAGACTTATTGCTATCCACTCACGCCCATTCGATGTTGACCGATTATATCCCAAAAGGTGGTGTTATTAAGCGCTAGCCCACCTACAGGGCGCCAGCTCACATCAATTGCACCAATTGGGTGAGATTCAGTCCATAGGAATAAAACGGACGATGTAGGAAATGCCATTGTTGGCACTCTTGACTGCCGAGTGCTAAATGCTATTATGGATGTAGGCTTTTCTATTTTTCGTCGCCTCACAAGCCGGCCATTATAAAACTCTAAAAAAGAGGAGACAAACCTATGATGCCAAACAGTCCAGATTTCCAAGAATTTCTGAATCACCTCACTAACAATGCACTGAACAGCTTGAAGCACGCTGATGCCATCGCGCGCAGCTTTGGTTCGGCTTATGTCGGTACCGAACACTTATTACTTGGCCTGTTGGCCCAGGATGGCAGCATGGCTTCAAAGATTCTCGAAGGCACTGGTATCACCTTAGACCGTGCCCGGTTGGCCTTGAATCTAACACCGAAAACACTGGTCATTAATGTTGGCGCCAAAGGACTGAGCGAGACCGCTAAATTGACGCTCAAAATGGCTTATGACGTGGCACAGGATTACAGTCAGGAATACTGTGGTACCGAACACATTCTCTACAGCATACTCAGCCAGAAAAACGCCCGCGCTACTATCTTATTACGTGACATGAATGTCAATGTTGACACCCTGAACGCCGAGCTGGAGCAATTCCTCAATCGACAGCAGTACGAGGATGGTGAAACTGGTACTGAAGGCCGTCGACGCGGTGCCAAGAAAACTAAAAAGACCGCGCTGGATTTCTTTGGTACCGATCTGACCGCTCAAGCTCGGGACGACAAGCTCGACCCAGTCGTTGGCCGCGATAATCAAATTCGCCGTTTAATCACCATACTGAATCGCCGCACCAAGAACAACCCTGTACTAATTGGAGAGCCGGGCGTCGGTAAAACCGCCATCGTCGAGGGCCTCGCCCAACGTATCATCGCTGAAGACGTGCCCGATAGCTTGATTGATAAGCGCATTATTATGCTCGACCTGGCTGGCATGATTGCCGGTACCAAGTACCGTGGTGAATTTGAAGAGCGGCTGAAGAAAGTCATGGCTGAGCTCGAGAAAGACAACAAGGCCATCGTGTTCATCGACGAATTACATCTGATCGTCGGTGCTGGCGCTGCTGAGGGTGCCATGGACGCTGGCAACATCTTGAAACCAGCTCTGGCCCGAGGCCGAATCCAGGTCGTCGGTGCCACCACTACGAACGAATACACTAAACATATCGAGAAAGACGCAGCCCTAGAGCGCCGTTTCCAGCCCATCCAAGTGCCAGAAACTACTCCAGCCGAGACCCTGGCAATACTGAAAGGTTTGCGCAAACATTACGAAGCCTTCCACGGTGTTAAATTGAGCGACGAAGTCCTGGAAGATGCCGTCACGCTGGCTAAGCGCTATATCAACGACCGTTTCATGCCCGACAAAGCCATCGACCTCATTGACGAAACTTCCGCTCACCTTCGGGTTGATAAGGGGAAAACCAGTCCCGAAGTCCGCAAATTACAGAAGGAAATGAAACTGATCAACACCCGTATCGACGAAGCCGTTGATGCTGAGGATTATGAAAAAGCCGCCCAGTACAAGACTCGCGCGAGCCAAATTAGTGACGAATTGACGAAATTACAGGCTGATACGAAACAAGCGAAGCGTCTGACCGTCACCAGTGAAGACCTGGCTGATGTGGTGGCACGTATGACTGGCGTGCCAGTTAAGAAGGTTATCCGGAGCGAGGCCAAGTATTTACTGACTTTAGAAAAGACCCTTTCGAAGCATGTGATCGGCCAGGATGAGGCCGTCACCGCTGTTTCCAAGGCTATCCGCCGCAACCGCAGTGGTATTGGTAGTGACAAACGACCAATTGGCTCGTTCATTTTCCTTGGTCCAACGGGGGTCGGAAAGACCGAATTAGCCCGTGTCCTTGCTCGTGAATTCTTCGGCAGCGAGAATAATCTGGTCAAGATTGATATGAGTGAATTTGGCGAGCACCACAATGTCTCGCGTTTGGTTGGCGCCCCAGCCGGGTACGTCGGCTACGATGAAGGCGGCCAGTTAACTGATAAAATTCGTCGCCAACCATACAGCCTGGTGCTCTTCGACGAGATCGAAAAAGCTCACCCTGATGTTTTCAACATGCTACTCCAGATGTTAGAAGATGGTTATCTGACTGACGCGAAGGGCCGACGCATCGACTTTACGAACACCATCGTCATTATGACCAGTAACATCGGTGCCAATAAATTGCAGAAAGAGGCCAACCTCGGTTTCCACGCCACCAAGGCTGGTGATTTGAAGGATCTCGATGCTTTACACGAGACCAACAAGTCACACGTCCAGGACGAATTGAAGAAAATGCTCCGCCCAGAGCTACTGAACCGGATTGATAAGACTATTGTTTTCCGAGCGCTAACCCAAAAAGACATCTATAAAATCATTGATTTACAGATTGATGACCTCAAAGCTCGCTTACAGCGCAAGGGACTGAGCGTTCAGCTGAACGCTGGTGCTAAGCAGTATCTGATAGAACATGGCTACGATGCCCACAATGGGGTCAGGCCACTGCGACGTCTGATTCAAGAAACCATCGAAGATCACCTGGCGCTCGAGCTGCTCGATGACAAGTACGTCAAAGGTGATATTATTCAAGTAGCAGCCAAAAACGGCTCGCTTGCCTATGTCACTACGAACGAATAAAAAACAAGCTAAACACCCCTTAGGTGATAAAAAAGCGGCAAAGGCGCTCGACAAAGCCCACCTTGATAAAGCGGCACTCGATACTGCCTACATCGAGGCCGTAGCTCGTGAAGCGAATCGCCGTAAACGCCGTCGCAGTCGGCAGCGTGTAGTTCTGGTTTTTCTCTTGGTCTGTATTGCTACGACGGTCAGCGCGCTAATAGAACGCCAAAACTTGACTGATTGGTGGCGCCTCAAGCATTACAATGCGCCGCAGGAGGTGGCGCAGCTCGCCGTGCAGGACGGCATGACCTCGTATGCGCGTAAGGTGTTCTACGTCAACCGACCGAACATTATCGCCCGCTCCAGTTTCGGTAGTTCCTGTCCAAACGATGGTGGCGAACAAACGATTGTCCTCGGCTGCTATCATAGCGGGCAGAGTGGCATTGATCTACTTCACGTCAGCGATCCTTTGCTCAATGGCGTCGAACAGGTAACCGCCGCCCACGAGATGTTACACGCTGCGTACGAACGACTGAGTACCGGTGAACGACAGCGCATTGATGGCTTGCTTCAGGCATATTATGCGCACGATTTACACGACCCTCGTATTCTCAGTACCATCGCCACCTACAAGAAAAGCGAGCCACATGATGTCGTCAATGAAATGCATTCGGTGTTTGGTACAGAGGTGAAGACATTGCCGGCGTCACTGGAGAATTATTACAAACGCTACTTCGTCAGTCGCGCAGAGGTAGTCGCCAACGCCGACAAATATCAGGCACAATTCACCTCGAGACAGACTATTGTGGCGCAGAATGATGCAACACTAGCCAGCTTAAAGATCAAGATCAACGATCGAGAAGCTGATCTGAAGACCAAACTAAACAGTATTAATAACCAGCAGGCGATACTCTTGAAGTTACGCAGCTCGAATGTGCCCGCTTACAACGCGACCGTGCCCGGCTACAATCAGCAAGTCGACGCCTACAATCGGGAGGCCGATGGCGTGCAAAGTTTCATAGATCAGTTTAACCAACTAGTCATTAGCCGCAACAAGGTGGCACTCGAGGAAGATCAGCTGGTTAAGGAATTATTACCGGCGGCGGCGCAGCTTAACAAATAATTAATCTACCAGTGTTAGACTGAGAGTATAAAGGAGCGTCTGTGGCAAAACGAAATAGTCGATATGTCTGTAGCAGTTGTGGGAACGCCACTGGTAGTTGGAGCGGCAAATGTCCGCAATGTGGCGAGTGGAATACGCTGAGCGAGCAATTGACAGCCGCTACCATCGCCGGCAGCGTCGCGAGTGGTCGGGTCTTGACCTCGGAATCGGTTGCCACTTCTGTGAAAGCTGATCAGCCACGGCTGGTTACCGGCATGTCCGAGGTCGATGACGTCTTCGGTGGCGGCATCGTCGCTGGTAGCGTCAATCTGATTGCTGGCCAACCGGGCATCGGTAAGAGCACGTTATTATTGCAATTAGCCTACCTCCTTGCGGAGTCTGTGCCGGTGTTATATATCAGCGGCGAAGAATCCTTGCATCAAATTGGGTTACGGGCCCAGCGACTGGGCGCGGTACGCAAGGAGCTGCAATTGGCGACTAGTAGCTCGGCCGATGATATTGCCGCCACCATTGCCAGTGGTGCCTACAGTATCGTCATTGTCGACTCTATCCAGACCGTCACTTGCAGTGCCATCGCCTCAGCGGCTGGCACCGTCTCACAGATTACCAATAGTACTCAGCTCCTGACTTTGGCCGCCAAGCAAAGCAATACGGCGATTATACTGGTTGGCCATGTCACCAAAGAAGGCGCGATCGCCGGGCCAAAAGTATTAGAGCACGTCGTTGATGTCGTATTGCAGCTGGAAGGTGATCGCTACGGCGGCTTTAAGGTGCTCAGGGCTATCAAGAACCGCTTTGGGTCAACAAATGAGGCAGGTATCTTCGAAATGGTCGAAACCGGCCTCCAGCCCGTCCTCAATCCGTCTGCGGCACTGCTCGCTGAACGACAGGTGAGTGATGGCTCGATTGTGTTAGCGACGCTTGAAGGTACAAGACCTTTGTTGGTCGAAGTCCAGGCCCTCGTTAATCCCACGAGTTATGGATATCCCAAAAGAGCCGCCAGCGGCTTTGACCTCAATCGACTCAATCTGCTAGTTGCCATGCTAGAGCGCCGTACCAAGCTGACCCTGGCAGACAAAGATATCTATATTAATATCGTTGGGGGCATGCAGATCCGTGAACCGGCGGCTGATCTCGCAATCTGCCTAGCGATTGGTTCAGCGGCTAAGGGCCTGCAACTCAAACAAAATGCCGTGGTTTTCGGCGAGGTCGGCCTCAGTGGGGAAGTTCGGCATGTGCCGAACGCTGACAAACGTCTGGCTGAAGCCAAAAAACTTGGCTTCGACGGTGGCATCGGTCCGATCCAAAGAGGTGGTAAAAAACTTCCGGGGCTGCACGGCGTCAGTGACGTCCGCAGTTCATTGAACCAGTTCTTGGAAAAAGACTACTTCTTCGCGCCTAGCTAGGAGGCATTGAGTAATTAGTCGGCCATGTGTGTTGCAAACAAACTTCTAAAGAAAAGTGGTTTGCTCGTTAGTTATGCACCGCGCTAAGTGCGGGCGCATCACCAGCAGTATCCTTAACACCAATTGCCGTACCGTTTGGTGATGCTGATTTTAGCCCTTGGCAGTTTGTGGTGCCAGCAGGAGCCGTACATAGAGTTAGATTTGTATCAGTACGATACACCGTGAAAGTTCCACTACTGGCAGCCCCACCGGACCAGGTAAAGTTAACGTTAATCCCCGCTATTTTGCCGTCCAGACTGCTTATTGGTGTGCTTGCTGGCGCTGCCGCTAAGGTAAAATTTGCACTATCCGTACCTGAGTAGAGGACGCTGTCAGTGACGCTCGCCGACAGATTGCCAGTACCATTGCTGGTTGGAGCGTAGAAGAATGACACTGTACTTGGTGAGTCGCTCACGCTTGATGTTTTAATGACTTGGCCATTGAGCGTGAAGGTGACCGTACCAGGATAGCTCGCATATTGAGGATCTGTTAAGGCGTGTGTGCCTTGCGTTACCGTGGCGGTGATGGCACAACCCTGGCCACCGTTGTCTGTAGCATCACAAGTATCCGGTACTGTTAGTGTAATTGTCGGCGGGCTATCGCCGCAGTTGTGAACATTGTCGGTGGCGCCGGCACTTGTCGAGCTAGCGTTGGCATTCTTGTTGAGTGTACCGTTAATGAATTGATCGACGGAGAAAGCATTGGTGTTGCTATTACCCTCGGTGCTCTTGGCAGCATCTGGTGTACAACTGGTGGCAGTTAAACCGGACACCTTATCAATCACCTGTGAGGTATTGCCGGTCTTGGCCTGATACCAGTTAGGGTAGACATCGGTGCTCGGGCTGGGCTCGACTGAACCAATACCCACGTGGCTGTGTATTACATAGGCAGCAGCCACTTTGACCGTTGCTGGCTGTACCCAGTTGATGGGCTTGAGGCTGGCGTGGGCCGCTTCCATTAAGCCGCGAGTAATCGGTTCGGTCATGATTTCCATTGCTCCACCGGCCATAGCTTTGTTACGGGTGTGGTAACCAACCCAGCTGACGACGGCATACTGAGTTGACCAACTCGTCATCAGGCCGTCGAAGTTGTCGTTCGTGGTACCGGTCTTGACGGCAAAGTTCCAGCCATTATCGTGTTGGAATTTGTAGCTGCTTGGTAGGTAGGTGGCATTCGGGTCGCTGAGCATGCTATTCATGATGTAAGCGGTATCTTTGTCGACGACTTGGTTGCCTTTTGGCTGCGTCCATTTATAGATACTGTGGCCACTGGCATCAGTGACTGATAGCAGGAAAGTGCGCGGTATGGCTGTTCCGAGCCGGGCGAGGGTCGCTAAACCATTCACATGGTCATCGAGGTGTAAGAAAGCACCGTCACCGATGGCAGATGATGGGTAGCACTGTGTCTGGTCTTGGGGCGTCGCATTTGTGAGGTCAGTGCCACTCGCGTAACAATTGTAGGTGTTCTGGTGCTTGCTAGCGAGGTAGGTATTGTCCATCATGGCGGAAGCAGTACTAATGGTTTTGTTAACTCCGGCTTGGATCATAGCCTTGACCGCTGGCACATTGCGGGAACCGGCGAGGGCATAACGTAGTGTCACAGGCCCAGGGTAGCGGAAGTCATAATCCCAGAGGCAATTGGCCTTTTTGTCGACCTTCGGACTGTTCTTATTGGTACAGGAGTAGCCTGCGCCTGTAGTGGGGTCGATAATTGGTCCCTGTGTGTCGTACAGTACCGAACCAGCACCAGCATTCATTCCCTTGTTATTGATGAGTGTCGTGTAGTCGTACGGTTTGAAGCTAGAGCCCGGTGGTATGAGCACTGAATCGGCGTAATTTATCTGACCGTAGTCTGGTTGCGTGAAGTCCACGCCACCAACCAAGGCTTCAATTTGACCGGTTGGCACATTCTCGGCGACGGTCGCCTCTTCATCGCCACCATACCGTTTGACGTTCGGCAAGTTCTTGGCGACGATTGCTTCGGCCTTGGTTTGTAAATCGACGTTGAGTGTCGTGATAACTTTCCAGCCGCCACGTGCCACGAGTGTTTCGCTAAACTTCTGTTTGAGCTCATTCTTGGCGGCCAGTGCAAAGTAAGGTGCTTTGATATTGTTGTACTTGTTTTCGAGAGGATGCACTAAAGCCAGGACATCAACTTTTTTGGCTGCCATGGCTTGAGCCGGGGTGATGTAGTGTTGCTTGGCCATTTGATCAAGGATATATTGTTGACGACCTATGAGCGCACCCTGGTTGAAGGTGTTGCCGGCCGCACTATTGAATCGGGTACTTCCAAATGGAGAATAGTAGCTGGGCGATTGTGGGATGGCTGCCAACATGGCGGCCTCTGGTAGCGTCAGATCTTTCGCAGAAGTATGGAAGTAATCTTGCGCGGCTGTTTCCACGCCGTAATCCAGCCCACCATAGGGTGCGATATTGAGGTAGCCAGTCAAGATATCATCTTTGGAATATTGTCGTTCCAGTTCAACCGATAGTATCAGCTCTTTTACCTTGCGAGTCACCGTACGGTTACCAGTCCAGTTCTGGTTCAGCTTGACCAGTTGCTGCGTGATGGTCGAGCCACCTTGAACGCCACCGCCACCGCCGACGGCATCGTGTACCGCGGCACGCATGATGCCACGGACATCGAAAGCGCCTTCATGGTAGAAACCCTTATCTTCAATGGCGACTGTCGCTTGCTTGATGTAAGGTGACATTTCGCCAGTTGCGACCGGCGTACGCTTGAGGTCGTTGTAATCTTGCCAGAGGATGACTTTGCCAGTACGGTCGTAATACGTGATGCTACCACCGATGTTTCCTGACAGGTCCTTAATTTTAGGTAAATCCTTGCGGAAGTAAGCAAACAGGCCGATAGTCAGGAAGAAACAGACAACGATGGAGATGCCAACAATTTTCAGAGCCATGATGCCGCCTTCGCGGCTGAACCAGTACTGGGCGACACGCTTGGGGTGAAGACGGTAGAGTATTCGTTTGAACCGGTTTTTGGGTAGCGTACTTAAATAGGCTGCCTTTTCGGTCTGGCGGGCTAATTTGCTGGATTTGAGTCGATCACTTATAGAGTGGTTGATCTTCAGGGTATTGCCACTCTTGGTCGTGACGGTACTTCTTGACCGACGTCCCTGGCTCGAACCGCGATTAGTCTTCATAGGTTTTTTGGTGACCCTCTCATGCACATTGCTATCGCCTATTATAGCAAATGACCCGTCAAACCAAGGCTTAGTTTTTGTTGCAAGCCACTACACTCGATTGGCCATGCTCTCGTGTTTGGCGCGACTATGGCCGGTATTGCCAATGCCAAGGCTCCCACATGATTCCCCAGGGGTTAGTTTCGGGATACGACTCCAAGAAACCGAAATTACCGGCATGTTCCCGTAGCCAGGCATACTCGACGGTATCCTTAAAGGCCTGGGCATCTTCGTCAGTGGGCAGGCCATCAATATTTAGCATATCGATTGCTGTATGTGACACTGAACAATGCTGTGAATATGCTGGCAGCGCTACACGTCTGAGGGTTTGAGCGATGTCGAAGTTATAAACTTTGACGAGGATGTGGACCAGAACAATCACCTGAAAGGCTGGCGACCGATAGGCTGATCCTACCAGCAGCTGCCGGTCCGCTTGATCCTGGGAGAATTGCTGTTGCATGTGTAAAAAGGCTAGATGTACCGGTTGGGGCATGGCCCATTCATGGGTCAGATGGTACTCGTCATTCCGGTCAGACGTGCGATTCGGCCCGCAAATGATGTCGGAGGGTAGCGGCTCCACAGCGATGCTTTCACCTCGGAAGCCGTAGTCTTGAGGCTTGAGGGCCAGCAAAGACTCAATAATATGTCTATCAGCAGCTGAGGTGATGGACCACAGCTCAGCCATAGTCATGATCGGGCTGACACTGTCCACACAGCTATTGAGGAAACGCCGAAGATGCTGTTGTTGTAGGAGGTCGAGAGCGAAAGGCATAGCTCCATACTAGCAAATGGCTTCAGAGTGGCTGCGAGATAGCCACCCAGGGCGGACTAAGATATACTAGGCCTAGATTTATAAGAAACTTAAGGATACGTATGACACTCTCCGAAGAACTGACCTGGCGCGGGTTCGTCAATCAGACGACATATAAAGACATTGCTGCGCTGGACGGCGAGCCGATTAGCTTTTATTGGGGCGTTGACCCGAGCGCTGACTCGATGCAGATTGGCAACTTAGCGGCAGCCATGATGGCTCGGCATTTCATTGCTCATGGGCACAAAGCCTTTCTGCTGGTTGGTGGCGCCACCGGGCTGATTGGTGATCCGGATGGTAAGAGCGATGAGCGTGATCTGAAATCTCCAGAAGAGATTGCCCAGAACAAAGCAAAAATTGCTGAACAGTACGCTGTTATCTTTGCTGATTTATCATTCGAAGTGGTGGATAATTATGACTGGTTCAAGGATATGGGCTATCTGCAATTCCTGCGTGACGTCGGCAAGCATGTGCCGCTGCGCCAGATGGTTGGTCGCGAATTTGTGCAGAGTCGACTCGGTGAGACCGGTAGCGGTATCAGTTACGCCGAATTTAGCTACTCATTGATCCAAGGCTATGATTTTCTACATTTGCACCGCGAGCACGGCGTTGATTTGCAGATTTGTGGCGCGGACCAATGGGGAAATAGCATCACCGGTGTCGATTTGATACGTAGGGTAACTGGTGATGAGGCCCATGTCTGGTCCACGCCGCTCATCGTTAATAAATCAACAGGCGTTAAGTTTGGCAAAAGCGAAGATGGTGCCATCTGGCTGGCCACTGACAAAACTAGTGCCTTCAAATTTTACCAGTTCTGGCTGAATGCCGACGATCTGGGAGTCGAGAGTTACCTGAAGGTCTTTACGCTTCTCGACAAAGAAGATATAGACAAGGTGCTGGCCGAATTCAATGATAATAGAGGTGGAAGAGCGGCCCAAAAGGCATTGGCTTACGAAGTCACCAAGCTGATTCATGGCGAGGTTGCCGCGCACCGCCAACAGCAAATTGCTGCGAGCCTCAGTGGGGAAGTGCCTGTCGGTCAATTAAATGACGAGGCGGTTGCCAGCTTGCGAGCCGAAATGCCGACGGTCAAAGCAGACGCTCAGGCCACGGTGACCGCTACGCTCGTCACTGCGGGGTTGGCCAGCTCATTATCTGAAGCGCGGCGCCTATTGGCTGAGAACGGCATCAGTATTAATGGCCAAAAAGTCGACCGAGACAACTTTGAAGCCGTTGATTTTCAGAACGGCCGACTTTTACTCCGCCGTGGGAAAGCATACAAGGATTCAGCGCTGATCGAACAGGTTTAAACAGACCTGATATACTAGACACCGGAAACAATTATGACCAAAACAACCACGACCAAACACAAGAAAAAAGCCGACCAGTACAACGACCCCTCACATAACTATTTGCACTATTGGGATGGCCGAGAGTATGAGCATGCCGCCGAAGAGGTGGCGATTCGCAAGATTCTACATGGAAAACATTTTGGTAATGCTGTCGATGTCGGTGGTGGTTACGGCCGTTTATGCGTACTACTCGAGGAGTATGCCGATCAAGTCACATTAGCCGAACCCAGTCAGCAACAACTTGATATCGCCGCGAAATTCTTGAAAGATCATGCTGAGATCAAGCGAGAACTAATGCAAGCCGATGACCTAAAATTAGCCGATAATTCCATTGATCTTTTGACCATGATCCGTGTCATGCATCATTTACCAGATCCAAGCTTAGAATTTGCCGAGATTGCCCGGGTATTACGGCCTGATGGTGTGGCCATCATAGAGGTTGCTAACTATCTGCACATGCGTAACCGATTGCGACATCTTGCCAAACGCCAAAAAATGCCAGTCAAACCAGTTGATATTCGTTCCGCAGAACATCGTGGCAGTGACGAAATCCCTTTCGTGAATCACAACCCGCACACCGTTACACGCCAACTGGAGCACGCCGGACTTCAGGTCGAGCACACGCTGTCAGTATCCAACCTGCGCAGTGTCCGTCTCAAGAAGTTACTGCCCCGCGAAATCATGCTCGGAGCTGAGAAAGTCCTGCAGCGCCCATTGGCGAAGTTATACTTTGGCCCGAGTATCTTCTTCTTGATTCGCAAAAGTCCGAATAGTTAATTAAATCTTAATTACTGCCCGAATCATTTGCACCTGAAATAGCGGACGGCATATAATCCTGCCTGTCATGACCGAAGACAGCTCATCAAACACCCCCTCAATCCAAACCACACTCGAGGAATTGGCCGATCAGTTCGACTATGCGCAAGAGCTGCTCGAGAGCTTATACGCGGTGCCTCGGCAGATCGCTGCACTCGACTTCAAGCTTGAACGTTTGGAGACAAAACTTGATACGCTTGTCAGCCTGAACAAACGTCAATCTGTTGGACCGATGAGTCCCGAAGCGCGTCCGAATCGACCGAAAACTCCTTAAAGTTTCGTATACTGGAGGCATGACCTTACAGACTGAGCTCATTGGACTTAAAGGAGTAGGAGCAGCACAAGCTCAAAAATTTGCTGTTCTGGGACTGCATACCGTTGATGAGCTGATTGATTACTACCCCAGACGGTATGACGATTACTCCGATCTAACACCTGTAAATCGCTTGCGACCAGGACCAGTCAGTATTCGAGCGGTTATCAAGCAAGCTACCGGCCGCTATGTCAGGCGCGGGATGCATATTACTGAAGCAGTAGCCAGTGATGACAGTGGCAGTGTGCGCCTGATCTGGTTCAATCAGCCTTACCGGGCAGCCGCGCTGAAAACCGGCCAGGATTATTTTATATCTGGTCAATATGAGCTGAGTCGGCAGAGACTGACCATCATGAATCCATCGGTCGAGCTGGGTAGCGATTTCCCGATCAACACGGCGCGTATTGTGCCCGTATACCGTGAAACCAAGGGCCTCACCTCGCGGCAGATTCGGCAGGCGCTGAGGCAAACGCTGCCACTGATGCAGCAATTAACGGAAAGCCTACCTGAACCGCTCATCAAGCGCCAGAAGCTGCTCAATCGAGCCGATGCTATCCGCGCCATGCATTTTCCTGATTCTAGCGAAGAACTCGCCTCCGCTCGTCATCGTTTGGGCTTTGAAGAAGTCTTTCAGCTCAGCCTTGCTAGTTTACTGAACAAACAGGCAAATCAGCGAGAGCTAGCCCCACCGATTGAGTTCGACCAGGAGTTAGCCCGTGATTTCGTCGGGCATTTGCCATTTAAACTCACTGACGCCCAGCGCAGCGTTATTTGGCAGATTTATCTTGACTTACAGAAGCCGCAACCGATGAATCGATTGGTCGAGGGCGACGTGGGTTCAGGCAAGACTGTCGTCGCCACCATGGCAGCTCTCATGGCGTTACGACAGGGGTGGCAGGTGGCTTTTATGGCACCAACGGAATTGTTAGCCCGTCAGCATGCTGACACGATTCACCAGCTACTCAAGCCGCTTGGGATGGAGTCAGTCGTTGATTTGTTAGTCGGAAGCTTGTCGGCGGTCCAAAAACAAAAAGCCCAGGCAGCTGTGGCCAGTGGCCAAGCCCAGTTCATTATTGGTACCCAGGCATTGATTCAGCAAAAAGTTGATATGCACAAGCTGGCCTTAATCGTCGTGGACGAGCAACATCGTTTCGGCGTTGAGCAACGCAAAACCTTAATGGCCAAAGCCGGACACATGCCCCATGTTCTCAGCCTGACAGCCACACCGATTCCTCGCAGTCTCGCCCTGACACTGTACGGTGAAATGGACATCTCTCTCATAACCACGAAGCCAGTAGGGCGGTTACCAATCATCACTAAACTGGTGTCACCAAATTCACGAACAAAATTGTATGCCGATATTACAGCTGAGCTGATGGCTGGACGTCAGATGTTTGTGGTTTGTCCGCTGATCAGTGATTCCGCGGTCATCGATGCTAATTCAGCTGAAGCCATCTATGAGCAACTCAGCACAAAAGATTTCAAACAATGGCGCGTCGGCCTGCTCCATGGCAAATTGAAGGCTGATGAGAAGAATCGAATCATGGGCCAATTCGTGAAGCATGAGTTGGATATACTCGTGTCGACGACAGTGATTGAGGTTGGCGTCGACGTGCCAAATGCCAGCGTCATGTTGATCGAGGGACCAGAACGGTTCGGTCTGGCCCAGGTACACCAATTACGTGGTCGGGTTGGTCGGAGCGACGCCCAAGGCTATTGCTACCTATTACTCACTGATTCCAAAGCACCGAGTCGCCGTTTGAGGGCTTTGGAGAGCTCAAGTGATGGCTTCAAGCTGGCTGAATTGGACCTCGAGCTCCGCGGACCTGGAGCCATTTATGGCCGTTCCCAGCATGGTGAACTGGACTTACGGGTTGCATCGTTAACAGATACCAAGCTGATAGCTGCCGCTCGTACAGCCGCCCAGGACTTTCTGGATAAAGGCGAAGATTTGTTACACTATAAGCAACTCATGACACAAGTAACTCGCCTGCGGGCCGTGACGAATTTGAACTAAACCTATGTATTCTGGCACCACGTTAACACTGTATTCGGGGCGCATCCTGGGTACCCATCAGAAAATTGATCGCGTAGCTCGTCGTCATCTGCAGCGCCTGCAACCGCGTAATCGCTTCCCCCTGATTCGAACCATCTTGCATTTTGAAGGTGGCAATGGCCCCGATGCCATTAAGCGTAAGAGCCCCGCGAAAGATGTGCCGTGGCATTTTTTCCAGCCGTTTGATGAAGCTGATACGCAGTTACTGGTATCTATCGAAAGTCATTACGAAGCTCTGGTTAAAGCGCTTCGCAAAAAAGATGATGTCAAAGCCGGCTTTGAGGCAGCATGGCTGGCTCACGCCGTTGTTGATGGCTTGACACCCGCACATCACTACCCCTACGAAGAGAAGCTCGTCGAGCTGATGAGTGGCAAACCGATCGACGAACGAGCTACTGTCAAAGAGAAGATTATTATGCCAGGCGAAAGCCGCAGCCAGCAGGTCAAAAATACCTGGAAACTATGGGGTGGTAAAGGACTATTCACTACACACTTTGCTTTCGAGTGGGGCGTTGGCACGCTTATGATTCCTATGAAACTACGAGGCTCAATGCCTTCGGCTGACAAATTGGCTGAGTTCGATGCCTTACCCTTGCGAGTTTGGTTTCGTAGTGTTGCACAAGATATTGCTCGGCTAGAACTCTACGATACTTTCTACAAGTCTGGCTGGACAATACCCCTGGCCCGTAGCATCCGGCGCAAACTCGCACCAATACTGGTCCAATCCGTAACATTGGTCTGGTATGGTGCTCAGCGTGAAGCTCAAAAAACGAAAGGCCGGTAGTATGCGTATCATCGCCGGTAGGCTCGGTGGCCGTAACTTCGTCAGTCCACACGGCAATAAAACGCATCCCATGAGCGACAAGATCCGTGGGGCGCTGTTCAATGCACTCGGTGACATAGAAGGTCTCAGTGTCTTGGATGCTTTCGCTGGTACTGGTGGTCTCTGCTTTGAAGCTGTGAGTCGAGGAGCCAGTTCAGTCACCGCCATTGATAATGATACAGCCGCCCAACGAGCGATCAGCGACAATATCAAGACGCTGGGCTTACAGCGGTCAGTGAAGCTCATCAAAGCGGCCGCGGGATCTTGGCTTGACACATCTGATGGAAAATTCGATATCGTCATACTCGATCCACCGTTTGATCAGTTGCAGCCCTTATTGCTGGTCGACCTCGCTGACCGTGTGACGGTCAACGGCGTTGTGGTGCTGTCGTTGCCACCTGATGCTCGTTTTAGGCTCAGCGCTGACTATAGCCAATTACTCACGAAAAACTACGGTGACGCCAAGCTGGTTTTTTATCGTCGCATAAAGTAAAATAACAGATACGCGGATGTGGTGGAATGGTAGACACGCCAGTTTTAGGAGCTGGTGCCGAGAGGCATGGAGGTTCAAGTCCTCTCATCCGCACCAATTTAGTATGAAACAGCAACACCATATCATTTACGTTCCGGGCATTCTGGATAACATTTATCACCTTCAGAGCTTATCGGTGGCTACGTGGCGTCTCTACGGTGTTCGCGGGCACTGCCACCCAATACCGTGGGCTGGGCAAGAGGATTATCAACCGAAAATTGACCGTCTGGTCGCTGAAATTAACGGCTATCTAGCGAACGGGCACCGTGTATCTTTGGTTGGGGCTAGTGCAGGCGCCAGTGCAGTACTGAATGTCTACGCCCTGAGGCCCGATAAAATCAGCAGTGTTGGCCTGATTTGCGCCAAGATTAATCGTCCGGAATCAGTCAGCGAGGCCGAGTATTATCTGGAAAATCCGGCATTCAAGACGTCATTGGCGCTCGTACAGATAAGTTTGCCAACATTGAGTGTGGTCAGCAGGCGTCGTATTATTTCATGCATCTCGCCGGGAGATAGCGTCATCCCCTATGAGGATACTCATGTGGACGGTATCGCTGAGATATTGTTGCCTAAACTCCGCCACGGTATCGCAATACTATACTGCATTACTTTCGGTGCCCACAAATTATTGAAGCAACTCAAGCTCCTGGCTATCTAGCCCTGTAGTATACTTGAGATTAAGCATGGCATTATCAACTCAACCCTATAAAGGCGCGCGGGATTTTTACCCGGAAGATAAGCGCAGACAGAAATATATATTCGCCAAGCTGCGTGACGTCGCAGAGCGTTTTGGCTATGAAGAATATGATGCACCTATTTTAGAACCCTTGGATATATATCTGGCGAAGACTGGAGAAGAGATCGTCAATGAGCAGACATATGTGTTCGAAGATCGGGGTGGCCGCAAGGTTGTCATCCGCCCGGAGATGACGCCGACAGTCAGCCGCATGGTGGCTGGTAGACGACAGGAATTAGCCTATCCTGTGCGTTGGTATAGCATTCCGAACTTGTGGCGTTATGAACGACCACAACGGGGACGCTTGCGAGAACACTGGCAGCTGAATGTTGATATTTTCGGCGTGGCTGATAGCTCGGCTGAGGTAGAAGTCATTACCTTGGTCGACGCCGTCTTTAAATCGTATGGCGCAGCGGCTGATATGTACGACATTCATCTGAATAACCGCCAACTGGTTGATTTCATACTGCGCGACTATCTCGGGCTCGACGAAACCGAAGCCCACGCCACCAGTAAACTGATTGACCGCATGCACAAATTGGAGCGGGACGCCTTTATCGCTCAGGCTGATGAAATTGTCAGTGCTGACAAGCGAGAAGCTGGAGTTGTGGAGAAATTGCTTGGTGTACTAGATGTCAAAAGCTTGAAAGAGTTACCCGACGCCGTCCGGCAGACCGAAGCTGCTATGGAACTTGAGGCAATGTTGGAGGCCTTGCAAGCCGCGGGCATCACTAACGCCCAATACGACCCCAGCCTCATGCGCGGTTTTGACTATTACACTGGCATCGTTTTCGAGGTGTTCGATACTCACCCGGATAACAACCGCTCCATGCTTGGCGGTGGCCGTTATGACGGCTTAGTCGGTTTATTCGGCGTTGCTCCTGTGCCAACAGTCGGTTTCGGCTGGGGCGATGTGACGCTGGCTAACTTCTTGGAATTACACAATCTACTGCCGGCTTTGCCTCCAGAAACTGATGTTTACGTTGTACTGGTTGGCGAAGTGCAGACCGCTGCTCAGAAACCAATTGCTGAGCTACGCGCCGCCGGGCTGAACGTCGCCGTTGACTTGTCTGGTCGCAAACTTGGAGACCAGTTCAAGATTGCCGAGAAAAAGGGCATTGAACGTGTCCTAATCATCGGTGAAGCCGAGCTCTCAACCGGTCAATTTACCCTGAAAAACCTTGGATCTAGCGAAGAGATAAAAGCTGATGTCGCCGGTGTTGTGAAAGCTTTGCGAGCTCAGCAAACAGAATGAGAGCGATTAACCATGCCGTGACGGGAGCGGTTATCGCTGTCGCGAGTGGCAACGCTTGGCTGGCTGTACCGGCGGCCATTGCTTCACACTTCGTGCTGGATGCCATTCCACACCATGGTGACGCCCACAAAGTACCTGACAGCCAAAGTTTCACGAACACGCTAATTGCTGACGCTCTATTGTGCATTGGGCTAGTAGCTGTGTTGTCGGTTTGGCAGCCGTCACACTGGCAATTAGCTTCGGTTTGCGCGTTTCTGGCCACATCGCCTGACCTGATGTGGATTGGACGCTTCCGCAATGCACGTCGTGGACTGAAGCCGCCAAGATTTAACACCATTATGCGTTTTCACAGCCAGATACAGTGGTTTCAGCGGCCAATCGGTGTGGTTACGGAAGTCGCCTGGTTTATTGGGATGTCATGGATTTTGTACGGCATTGGGCGCTAGCCAAAACGTTTGGTATCTGTTACACTAGCCCCCAATGCAAGTCAAACGCGAGAAATTATCCGATACTAAACTGAAGCTGACAATAGTTGGCGACGCCAAGGTTATGGATCAAGTCAAGGCGGCGGTACTCGAACGTCTGAGTGAGAACGTCAAAGTTACTGGTTTCCGACCGGGCAAGGCACCGGCCCATTTAGTCGAGAAACAGATTAGTCAGCAAGTATTACAAAGTGAGTTTCTAGAACAGGCCGTTAACCATCTCTATGTTGAGGCTGCCCAGCACGAAAAGCTGCGCCCCGTCTCTCAGCCGGAAATCAGCATTATCAAATTTGTGCCATTCACAACCCTTGAATTCTCCGCCGAAGTTGAAGCTGTCGGCACTATTTCATTACCTGATTACAAGAAAATTACCGTCGATGTGCCGCTCAAGGAAGTTGCAGCCATCGATGTTAGTCAAGTTCTCGATAACCTGGCCAGCCGTGGCGCCTCCAAGCAGGACGTCAAACGGGCTGCTGAGAACGGCGACGAAGTGGTTATCGACTTTGTTGGAACAGACGCAAAGACGAAAGAAGCAATTGCAGGCGCTGACGGCAAGGACTACCCACTAACCATTGGTAGCAAGACATTTATCCCCGGTTTCGAAGATGAAGTTATCGGTATGAAGGCTGGTGACGTCAAAGATTTTGTGCTGACTTTCCCCAAAGATTACGGCACCAAGGCATTGCAAAGCCGCAAGGTTAATTTCGCGGTTACTGCCAAAACAGTCCTTGAGATTGCCAAGGCCAAACTCGATGACGCCTTTGCGAGCAGTATCGGCCCTTTCAAAACGGTGTCCGAGCTCAAGGCTGATATCAAAAAACAACTCACCGCTGAAGCGACGCGCGAGCAGCGACAACAGTTTGATAATCGATTGCTCGAGAAAATTGCCAATAAAAGCAGCGTTGCCATTCCAGCATTGCTGGTCGAAGACGAGATGACACGCATGGAAGACGAGGAGAAGCAGAGTATCGCGTACCGCGGTCAGACTTGGCAGGAACACCTGGTTGAAGAAGGCTTGGATGCTGAAGCTCACCATGAGAAACAACGCCCTGGCGCCGAACTTCGTGTCAAAGCCGGGTTAGTACTTGCCGAAATTGCCGAGCAGGAAAATATCATCGTCAGCCCCGAAGAACTCGATGTGCGCATCCAACTGATGAAGGGCCAGTATGCCACCGACCCGACTATGCAGTCCGAACTTGATAAGCCCGAAAATCGCCGCGACATCCTCAACCGCATGATCAGTGAAAAAACCCTTGACCGCCTCCGCTCGTTCGCCGGTAAGTAGACGCCGTAGTCTCAACTAAGAAAGCAGTTCTTGACTGAGTTGTCGTAACATTGTAATCTACGAATCATGACCAGTAAAGAAGGCTTATCTAGTTTCTCTGTCGTCGAAGTTCCGCCCGAGCTTATGGCCGAGTCTGTGCGCCGTGGCTTTGATTTTGCAAGAAGCGAATTTGTATGGGAAAGCTCCTCCGAGCACGCGGTTGGCCAGCCGCCATCTCACGTCCTTTTACGCGATGATGAACTAGTAGCGATTGTCCACCGCTGTATTAAGGGAGGATGGATTGCCAGCGACTACGGCGGTGAGCCGATTAATCTTCAACCGGTGGGAGAGCAGGATGCTCGGTCCCTAGCCCTCCAGTCAGCCCTACTATTATTTGCACCGGTTAGGTCTGATAATTAGCACTCACACTTGACGAGTGCCAATTCACGATCTATAATCAGAGGTATGAGCAAACCCATGAGTAACGTTTTGATTCCAACCGTTATCGAGAGTGAAGGCCGCTACGAGCGGGCTTACGACATCTATAGCCGTCTATTGAAGGACCGTATCATTTTCCTCGGTTCAGACGTCAATGAGGCCAGCGCCAACATCGTCGTGGCACAATTACTCTTCTTGCAATCTGAGGATGCTAAAAAAGATATCTATTTCTATATTAATAGTCCCGGTGGTAGTGTCTATGATGCCCTAGCCATCTATGACACCATGCAATACATCACCAACGACGTTCAAACCGTCGGTATTGGCGTCCAAGCCTCAGCCGCCGCTTTCCTGCTTAGTAGCGGTGCCAAAGGCAAGCGCTTTGCCTTACCCAGCTCGACCATCATGATCCACCAGCCATCAAGCGGTACACGTGGTAAGGTGACAGATCAAGAAATCGACTTACGAGAGAGCCTGCGTATCAAAAAGTTGCTGGAAGGCATTATGGCCAAGAACACCGGCCAAAAGCCCGAGAAGATCCACCTAGACATGGAACGCGACAAGTGGCTGACTTCCGACGAAGCCAAGAAATATGGCATCATCGACGACGTCATTACCAGCCCCAAAGCCTTACAGGGTTAGCCAAGTTCATGAATCTGCTTGACAGTTGACATTACTGGTGAGTTGCTTCACAATGTATATTTAAGAAGTAGTGTAAGCACGGGGTGCTTGTTATCAATTAAGCCAAATACCCCCGACTTAGGATCTTCGGCCGAACTCACAAAAATCAAACTAACACCGTAAAAACCGTTCATAGGTCATTGTTTTCGTTTTCGAATTGGGTATTAATTCGAATCGAAGCTGTTTTCTAAGAACTATGTGCACAGACCGAATAACCAATTAACCAGGGGGCATTGCTTAGGCGTATGGCTAAAACGACTGTTAAGACAACTGTGAAAACTTCAAAAACATCAGGCTCTCGTGTCTTTTTCACGCGACCGGATGACGCTCTCGATCTACCAAGTTTGGTCGATCATCAGAATAAATCATTTCAATGGTTCGTGGCTGAGGGTCTCGGTGAATTACTGGCTGAAATCAGCCCCATCGATGACTACACGGGCACAAAGCTATCATTAGTTTTCAAGGACTATCGCTTCGGCGACCCCAAGCTGAGTGAAGCTGACGCCCGTGAGAATAATGTTAGTTACGAAGCGCCTCTGATGGCGAACGTCGAGCTGACCAACAAAGTCACTGGCGAAGTCAAAGAGCAAGAAATCTATCTCGGTGATTACCCATGGATGACCACTCGCGGCACTTTTGTTATCAACGGCGCAGAGCGTGTCGTGGTGAGTCAGCTGATTCGTTCAGCTGGTGTATTCTTCACAGCCGATCCACATGGTACTACCAGTCTTTACGGTGCCAAGGTAATTCCTGGTCGTGGTGCATGGTTGGAGTTTGAGACCGCTGCCAACGGTGCTATTTACGTCAAGATCGACCGGAAGCGTAAAATTGCCGTTACCACATTACTCCGTTCACTCGGTGTTACCGAGGCTCGGATGCATGAAACCTTCAAACATGTTGATACTGGCAAAACCAGCTACTTGGAAGCCACTCTCGAAAAGGATCCAACGCATGGCCAGAATGATGCCCTGATTGAGGTCTATCGACGTTTGCGTCCCGGTGACCTTGCCACCGTCGACAATGCCAAATCATTGATCGAGAACATGTTCTATAACTATAAGCGCTTCGACTTTAGTCGAGTCGGTCGTTACAAAATCAACAAGCGTCTCGACCTGAAGGTCACCAATACTATCGAAAACCGTGTCATGCGTCTGGAGGACATTGAAGCCATCATTGCCGAAGTCATGCGCCTCAACAATACTCAGGAACCAGCCGATGATATTGATTCTTTGGCTAATCGCCGCGTCAAATTAGTCGGTGAGCTGGTGCAACGCCAATTTCGTATCGGTTTACTCCGCATGGAGCGCAACACCAAAGACCGAATGAGTATGAGCGAGATTGAGACAGTCGCCCCCGGCCAGCTCATCAACGCTCGTCCAGTTGTCGCTGCTGTTCGCGAATTCTTCGCGAGTTCACAGCTGTCACAGTTTATGGACCAGATTAACCCACTGTCTGAGTTGGCTCACAAGCGTCGACTGAGTTCAATGGGTCCTGGTGGCTTGAGTCGTGAACGCGCTGGTTTCGAAGTCCGGGACGCCCATGCCACACACTATGGCCGTATTTGCGCCGTAGAAACTCCAGAAGGTGCCAACATTGGTTTGGTGCTCAACCTGGCTAACTTCGCTCGTGTCAACGATTACGGGTTTGTAGAAACACCTTACCGTAAGGTGCTCAATGCCGTGACTGCTAAGGATGCCACCGGCCACATCGCCGCCGATGATCTCCTCGACGAAAAAGGTAAAGTTATCGTGAAAGCTGGTGCTAAGATCACCGGCGCTGACGCTGCGAAGCTCGCCAAGGTAGCAAACAAAGTTACCTGGCCAATTAAAGCGCAGGTTACAACTGAAGTGGTCTACCTCGATGCCTACGACGAATATTCAGTCATTATTGCCGGTGGTGGTAGTGAAGTGGACGAAAATGGTTATTTCGTCGAAGAACGTGTCAGTGCTCGGCTTATGCAGAAATCCGGTGAATTTGATGCCAATGATGTCACGCACATGGATGCATCACGAAACCAAATTATTGGTTCTTCGGCTGGTCTGATTCCATTCATTGAGAAAAACTATGTCTATCGCTCATTGATGGGTAGTAACCAACAGCGCCAAGCCGTGCCACTGATTCAGCCCCGTAGCCCAATCGTTGGTACTGGGCTCGAGCGCGTCGCTGCCCACAACACCGGTCAGGTTATCCTGGCTGAAGGTGTCGGTGAGGTTACGCAAGCCAACGCACAAGCAGTGGTTGTGAAGTATAAGGAAGGTAGCGTTACCTACGAGCCACAGCGCTTTGTACGAAGTAACGAAGGCACCTCAGTCAACCAAAAAGTTGTCGTTAGCACCGGTGATAAGGTCAAGGACGGTGATGTCTTGATCGAAGGTATGTCTATTGCCGAAGGCGAACTGGCTCTCGGTAAGGACTTGATCGTTGCTTTCATGCCTTGGGCTGGCTACAACTTCGAGGATGCCATCATCATCAGCCGCAAGCTGGTTGAAGATGACACCTTGACCTCTGTTCACATTGTCGATTTCATGATTGAAGTTCGCGAGACCAAACTAGGACCAGAAATTGTTACCCGAGATATTCCAAATGTTTCAGAAGAGACGCTGCGACACCTTGATGATGACGGCATTGTCCGCATCGGTGCCGAAGTCCACCCTGGCGACATTCTCGTCGGTAAGATTACACCAAAGGGTGAGCAAGAGTTGAGTTCAGAAGAGCGTCTATTGCGCGCTATCTTCGGTGAAAAAGCTAAAGAAGTCCGTGATACCTCACAGCGTATGAGTAATGGCAAGCACGGCAAAGTCGTGGGCGTCAAAGTCTTCAGCCGTGAGAATGGTCATGAGCTCAAAGCTGGTGTCATCATGCAAATTCAGGTCTTCGTGGCCCAGATGCGCAAGATTGCTGTCGGTGACAAGCTCGGTGGACGCCACGGTAACAAGGGTGTTATTGCCCGAATCCTGCCGGTCGAAGATATGCCATTTATGGAAGACGGAACACCTGTTGAAATCGTGCTGAATCCACTTGGCGTCCCATCCCGTATGAACGTCGGTCAGCTGTTTGAAACTCACCTAGGTATGGCTGCTCGTGCCCTAGGCATGAAAGTCGCCAGTCCATCATTCAATGGTGTGCCCGTCAGTAAGATTCAAGAACTGCTCAAAGAAGCGAACCTACCTGAAGACGGCAAGCAGCAATTGTTTGACGGCCGAACCGGTGACGCCTTCCAAGAGCGCACGACGGTCGGCAGCATGTACATGATTAAGCTTAATCATATGGTGGCCGATAAGATTCACGCTCGTTCAACTGGTCCATACACTATGGTCACGCAACAGCCACTCGGTGGTAAAGCCCAAAACGGTGGCCAGCGCTTCGGCGAAATGGAAGTTTGGGCTCTCGAAGCTTATGGCGCCGCAACGACGCTGCAAGAAATGTTGACAATCAAGTCCGATGACGTCTATGGACGTAGTAAAGCTTACGAGTCAATCATCAAGAAGACAGCAATTGTCGGTCCAAAAGTCCCTGAGAGTTTCAATGTTCTCGTGAAGGAATTGCAAGGTCTTGGACTGAAGGTCGACCTCGTTCATTCTGA
Source organism: Saccharimonadales bacterium (SeqCode) (assembly GCA_038230895.1). Lineage (GTDB taxonomy): Bacteria > Patescibacteriota > Saccharimonadia > Saccharimonadales > UBA4665 > JAJXTN01. The sequence continues at coordinate 51,253 of JBBRMJ010000003.1, forward strand.
CCGTGTCGTTGACGCCGAGGATGTCTTAGCCAGCAATATTCATGAAGCAGCGACGCATCCCGTCGAAGTCGAAATGCCAGTCGCCGCAATTTCGGAAATCGACGTGACTGAAGAGTCTGTCGCTGACGACTTCAGTGTGGTGACGGCAGATGACGATTTGACTGCCATAGGTGATGATGCGACTACCACTGACGGCGACGCCGCCTTGGTGACTGCTGATGATGAGACCACCGCAACCAATGTAACCGAAGGGGAGGAGGCCTAAGATGATACCACAACGCTATGCCAACAATGGTACCGACATCGCTGATTTCGACGCTGTGCGCCTCGCCGTAGCTAGTCCAGACGACATTATTGACTGGAGCTATGGTGAAGTCACCAAGCCCGAAACCATTAACTACCGCACTCAGAAACCGGAACGCGATGGCCTCTTCTGTGAGCGCATCTTCGGTCCAGTCAAGGATATTAACCCCCACGATGCCAAGTACAAGGGTGTTCGTAGCCGTGAAGCCGCTGTTGATAAGAACGGTGAGCTGGTTACTCGCAGTATTGTTCGCCGCGAACGCATGGGCCACATCAGTCTGGCTGTACCTGTGGCTCACATTTGGTTCCTGCGCGGTACCCCTTCGGCCATCGGCCTATTACTGGGTATGACCGTCAAGAACCTGGAACGCGTCGCCTACTTCGCTGCTTACATCATTAAGTCAGTCGATATGACCAAGCGCGCCCAGCTGCTAACTGACAAAGAGGCAGAATTTGCCGCTGCTAAAGAAGCTATCAAACTGCGCTTTGAGAAAGAAGCTGAAGCTGAAGAAGCCAATGTCAAAGCCTTGGCCGAGATGCAGACCAAGGAAATCGAAGAAGTCACCAAAGACTTTGAACTGTACCGTGACCAACTGACTGCCTTGGAGAAACTACGTCTGATTAATGAGACTGATTTCCGCAACTTGCCTGATGAAATGCGCGCCTTGACCACTGTTGGTATGGGTGGCGCCGCCCTCAAGGACCTGCTGACCGAGATTGATCTTAAAGACTTGATTGCCGAGCTGAGCACTGAAGCCGAAGAAGCCAAGGGCCAGCGCAAGAAGAAGCTGATGAAGCGTTTGCGATTACTGGAGAGCATGGACCGTGCCGGCATCAAGCCCAGCAGCATGTGCCTTAGTGTCTTGCCAGTTATTCCTCCAGATCTGCGCCCAATGGTCCAGCTGACCGGTGGCCGTTTCGCGACCTCTGACCTGAACGATCTCTACCGCCGTGTCATTAACCGCAACAACCGTCTGAAGAAGCTGATGGACCTCAACGCGCCGGAAGTTATCCGTCGCAATGAGCAACGTATGCTCCAAGAAGCCGTTGACGCCTTGATCGACAACAACAGCGCTCGTAGTGGCCGCGCCGTCGCCGCCACTGGCCAGCGTCGTCGCCTAAAGTCCCTCAGTGACATGCTGAAGGGCAAGCAAGGCCGTTTCCGACAGAACTTGCTCGGTAAGCGCGTTGACTACTCTGGTCGCTCGGTGATTGTCGCCGGCCCAGAGCTCAAGATCAACCAATGTGGTTTGCCAAAAATGATGGCTTTGGAGCTGTTCAAACCATTCGTGATTGGTGAATTGATTGCTCGTGAACAAGCCCACAACATTCGCAGCGCCTCTCGCCTTATTGAGATGGCCGAAACTGTGGTTTGGGATGCGCTTGATGAAGTCATTAAGGGTAAGTACGTACTTCTGAACCGCGCACCATCCTTGCACCGCCTCAGTATTCAGGCATTTATGCCGGTACTGATTGAAGGCCGTGCCATTCAGTTGCACCCATTGGTCTGTAAGGGCTTTAACGCCGACTTTGATGGTGACCAAATGGCCGTTCACCTTCCACTTAGTGACGCCGCCCAGGAAGAGGCTCGCACCATCATGGCTGCGAACCGTAACCTGCTCAAGCCAGCTGATGGTTCGCCAATTCTGCACATTGAGCAAGATATCGTCCTTGGTTGTTACTACTTGACCTACGAACGACCAAATACCGACCCCAACAAGATTTTCCGCTTCTCTAGCCTCGATGAGGCGTTGATGGCCAAAGATAACAACGTCATCAACTTGCAGAGCTATGTTCGCCTGCCATTCCGTGGTGAAGTTCGCCAGACCACACTTGGTCGCGTGCTGTTCAATGAAACCTTCCCCGAAGACTTCCCATTCCAAGATGAAGCTATGACCAAGAAGCGTCTGCAAAAAGTCATGAGTCAGGTCTACACCACCTATGGCCAAGAAATCACCGCTGAAATCGCCGACGACCTCAAGGACATCGGTTTTGATTACGCCACACAATCTGGGCTCAGCATGGGCATGGGTGACTTTGCGCCAATCAAGGGCAAGGACGAGTTGCTGGAACAGGGTGAAGTTCGCTCCGCCGCTATCTCCGAACAATACGAAGAAGGCTTCATCACCGATGAAGAGCGCTACCGCCTCACCGTCGAAAACTGGAAGAAGATTGATAACCAAGTCCAGGAAATGCTATCCAAACAAATGGCTGGTGAAGACTCGTCAATGTCCATCGCCATCACCTCAGGTGCTCGCGGTAACATCTCTCAGATGAAAATGTGTGTCGGTATGCTCGGTGTCTTCTCAGATGCCGCTGGTAATCCGATTGAGCTACCTATCAAGGCTGGCTACATCGAAGGCCTCAACCCACTGGAGTACTTCACCGGTACTCGTGGTACTCGAAAGGCGCTGATTGACATCGCCCTCAAAACTGCCGATGCTGGTTACCTGACTCGTCGTTTAGTTGACGTCTCTCAAGATGTCTTCACCCTCGACGAAGGTACACCTGATCCTGGTTTTGCGATGTTACGAGCCGACGCCGAAGAGATTGGTGTCAGTTACGCTTCACGTCTGATTGGTCGCTTCGCGGCTGAAGCCATCAAGGGCTTTGTCAAAAAGGGCCAACTCATGACGGCTGAGATTGCTGAAGCATTAGCCGCCGATGACAAGATCGATGGCATCAAGATCATGAGTGCCCTCAGTGGTACCAGTGTTCGTGGTGTGTCTCGCAAGTCCTATGGTGTTGACCCTGCTACTGGTTTGCTGGTCGCTGACCATCACCCGATTGGTGTCATCGCTGCTCAGAGTATTGGTGAGCCTGGTACGCAGCTGAGCTTGGACTCCAAGCACCGTTCTGGTGCCGTCCTGGCCGATGATACGGCCCAAGGTTTGAGCCGTATTGAAGAGCTATTTGAAGTCCGTTCACCGAAGGGGCAAGCCTACTTAACCGAGATTGCTGGCCTGGCCAACACTTGGGAAGAAGGTGACCACTATGTCGTCCAAGTTACCGCCGATACCAAAGAGAAAGTCACGCTGAAACTTGGTGAGCGCAAAGCCCACCTCAAAACTGGTGCTGATGTCTCAGCTGGCGATGTCGTTGCTGCCCTGGAAGATGCCTCAGAGCCTCTGATTGCACCAATGGCCGGCAAAGCCCAGGTGACTGACAAAGCGGTCATCATCGTCCCGACGAGCCAGAGTGTGGTCCGTTACGAAATCCCTGGCTTTAAGCAACTACATGTCCAAGATGGTGACACCGTTATCCCAGGCCAACGCCTGACCAATGGCTCCATCAACCTGCACGATCTGATGCGCCTGCAAGGTGTCGAGCCTACCCAGCGCTACATCATGAACGAAATCCTCAGGATCTTCGCTGCGCAAGGCCAGAACATTGCCGACAAGCACCTCGAGATCATCGTTCGCCAGATGTTTAGTCGTGTTCAAGTCGAAGAAGCTGGTGACAGTGAATTCGTGACCGGTGACATCGTCAGTAAGCTAGCCGTCGCCGAAGCCAATGAACTATTAATTGCCGCTAAGAAGAGCCCAGCCAAGCCAACCCAGTTGTTACTCGGCATCACTAAGGCCTCACTGAGCACCGATTCCTTCCTGAGTGCTGCATCCTTCCAGGACACCACCCGTGTCTTGATTGGTGCCGCCACCAGTGGTAAGATCGATCGCCTCTACGGCCTGAAAGAGAATGTCATCCTCGGTCGCAAGATCCCAGTTGGTACCGGTGTTAAACCGGAAGTTGACGAAGAGCTGAGTGAGTTAGCTGCTGAAGCCGATGAAATCATCGGTGAACCCGTCGTCGTTTAGCTAGTTGTCAAGACTGCGCCCATCTGTTACAATAGGTCCATAACATAAGCAATCCGAGCCAGGGCAGTAGGCATGCTCCCCGCCGCAGCAGATTGCAACCGTAGAAGGAGTCAAATGCCAACAATCAATCAGTTAGTGCGCAAACCGCGTGTCAAGGTGACCCACAAAACCAAGTCACCAGCCATGCAACGCGTCACTAACAACCTCAAAACTCGTAACTACGAGAAGCCAGCGCCCTTCAAGCGCGGCGTCTGTGTCAAAGTGACGACCAAAACCCCGAAGAAGCCAAACTCAGCCCTGCGTAAGGTCGCCCGCGTGCGCCTCAGCAATGGCTACGAAGTCTGGGCTTACATTGGTGGTGAGGGTCACAACCTGCAAGAGCACGCCGTCGTCTTAGTCCGTGGTGGCCGCGTCAAGGACTTACCGGGTGTGCGTTACCACATTGTTCGTGGCAGCCTTGACCTTCAAGGTGTCCAGAACCGCAAACAGGGCCGCAGCAAGTACGGCGCCAAGAAAGACGGTAAATAGTCATGCCACGCAAGAAGACCGCCTCATTAGTTCGTGATATCCCGGGTGACCGATTGTATGACAGTATTCAATTGCAGCGCTTCATTAACCGTGTCATGTTGAATGGTAAGAAGCAATTGGCTGAACGCCTCGTTTACAACGCATTGGAGAAGTCTGCTAAGAAGCTGAAGGTGGACAACCCACTGGAAGTTTTCGAGCAAGCTTTCAAAAACGTCCAACCACACATGGAGACTCGTTCTCGTCGTGTCGGTGGCGCCAACTATCAGATTCCGTTTGAAGTTCGTGGCCAACGCCAAAGTCACCTGACCATTATGTGGTTCGTGGCCGCCTGCCGAGCCCGTAAGGGTATTGGCATGGAAGACCGTATCGCTGCAGAGTTAATGGACGCTTACAACAACCAGGGTGCGGCGGTTAAGAAGCGTGAAGACGTCCACAAGATGGCCGACGCCAACCGCGCCTTTGCCCACTTCGCGAGAACCTAACGCAATGCCCGAGAAAGCTCAGACACCTCGACAGTTAGCCGACGATAGAGTTCATGATTTAGCACAACGCGCGCTGGACTCGATTAAAAAACCTGGTGACCCAACGCGCATGCCCAATAGTGTTTTGAATTTGATTGATGAACACGGTCAAGAGCTACAACTCCCCGATTAATAAAAGATAAGAAGGACTATATGGCTGACAAGAAAACCCCAATGGACAAAATTCGTAACCTCGGCATTATTGCCCACATTGATGCTGGCAAGACGACAACCACTGAGGGTATCTTGTATCGCACCGGTCTCAATCACAAGATTGGCGCCGTGCATGATGGCGAAACGACGACTGACTGGATGGCTCAGGAGCGCGAGCGCGGTATTACCATTGTTGCCGCTTCCGTTACCTGTTTCTGGCAAGGCAACCAGATCAACATTATCGATACACCAGGTCACATCGACTTTACCGTCGAAGTGGAGCGCTCATTACGCGTCCTGGACGGTGCTTGCGTGGTCTTCGATGGCAAGATGGGTGTGGAATCTCAATCCGAGACTGTCTGGCGCCAAGCCGACAAGTACGGCGTACCTCGAATCTGTTTCATCAACAAGATCAACCAAACCGGTGGCGACTTCTACAAGTCTCTCGACACCATTCACGCCCGCTTGAGCAAGAACGCGTTCCCAGTTCACTTGCCGATCGGCTTCGAACAATCTATTAACGGCATTATTGATTTGGTGGAGATGAAAGCCTTCACCTACAAAGACTTTACTGATAAAGCCCTGGTTGAGGCAGAAATTCCAGCTGACATGATGGACAAAGTTAAAAAGTACCGCTCATTGCTCGTTGAGAACGCGGTTGCTGAAGATGAAGCCATGTTGGAGAAATACTTCGAAGTTGGTGAGGAAGGCTTGAGCGTCGAAGAAATCAAGCAAGCTATTCGTACTGCGGTATTATCTGGTAAGTTCTTCGCGGTCACCGGTGGCGATGGCCGTGGCGTCATCGTCGAGAAAGTCCTCGACATGGTCAATGACTACTTGCCCAGCCCACTCGACCGTGGTTCGACATGGGGTACTCACCCGAAGACTGGCGATAAAGTCGAGCGCAAACCGTCAGAAAGTGAACCGTTTGCGTCACTCGCTTTCAAGATTACTACCGATCCCTTTGTTGGTAAGCTCGCGTATTTCCGCGTTTATTCTGGAACGTTAGCCGCCGGTTCCTACGTACTTAACAGTTCTACAGGTGAAAAAGAGCGTGTCGGCCGTATTGTCCGCCTGCAAGCTGATAAACGAGCAGATGTGACTGCAGTGGGTGCTGGTGACATCGCCGCTATCGTGGGCCTCAAAGGTACGACTACCGGTCACACCCTCTGTGACCCGAATAACCCGATCGTCCTCGAAAGCATTACCTTCCCAGAGCCGCCAGTATCGATCGCCATTGAGCCAAAGACCAAAGCTGACCAAGAGAAGATGAGCATTGCCATGCAGCGTTTGGCTGAGGAAGACCCGACATTCCGAATTCGTGTTGACGAAGAAACCGGTCAAACTATCATCTCAGGAATGGGTGAGTTACACCTAGAAATCATCGTCGATCGTATGAAGCGGGAATTTAATGTTGAAGCCAATGTCGGCCAACCGCAAGTCGCATACCGGGAATCAGTCCGCAAGAGCGGCATCGAAGTCCAGGGCAAGTTCGTCCGCCAGAGTGGTGGTCGTGGACAATATGGCGATGTCTGGTTGCGAATCAGCCAAAATGAGCCTGGTAAGGGCTTCGAATTCATCAACTCTATCAAGGGTGGTGTTGTCCCAAGTGAGTACATCAAGCCGGTAGAGCAGGGCATCATTGAAGCCATGTCCAACGGTGTCCTTGCCGGTTATCCGGTGGTTGACGTCAAAGCCGAGCTGTACGACGGGAGTTACCACGATGTTGACTCCAACGAAATGGCCTTTAAAATTGCTGGTTCAATGGCGCTTCAAGAAGGTGTTAGAAAAGCCGGTCCCGTCATTATGGAACCAGTCATGAAAGTCGTCGTTGTCACACCAGAACAATTCATGGGTGACGTCATCGGTGACTTGAACGGCAAACGTGGTCGGATCGAAAGTATGGAAGACTTGTCCACGGGCATCAAAGAGATTACCGCATTTGTACCACTCGGTGAAATGTTCGGCTATACCACCAACTTGCGTAGCTCAACCCAGGGTCGAGCCAGCTCCAGCATGGAACTTGACCACTACGCCGACGTCCCGAACAACGTCGCAGAAGCCATCATCGCTAAGAACGCCAAGTAATAGTATGATCAGGCGAACCCAGTTTGGTCTACTAGAAACGAGCCCGGTGCTGGCAGTGATCGATCCGTCAATAGTGGAAGGTCTTCTAAATATGACGACCGGTCCACGAACTGACGATGAACTCGCAAGTCGCCGTGCAATCTATGATGCCTTACCTCCGAAAATGGATGAGGCGTTCATCATGGGTATTGGTAAACAGGCGATAAGCGTTGCAGCCCTACGCGTTCAGAGGGGCGTAGGTACTGTAAAATATCCCGAGATTCACGCGGTGAGGACCATTGCGGAATTATGCTTGCATCATGAAGGCTCAGAGAGCACAACAGCCGGTAGTGTTATGCGCCATTTGCGAAACTCAGCTCAACCGAAGTTTATGGCCGGTATAGCACGGCTGCAACTTTCGCTCGAATATGCACGCATTTAATACGACGACTGACTCTTTACAAACCTGGCTGTCTTGACTATAATTACATCGGTAACTTGTGTGGGGTCTATTATAATGTTACTGATCGAGGAACATTATATGCCGAGACCAAGGTTGCAAGCAGATAGGAAATAGCAACCCTGGATCGAAGCGATATCCCCGTGCAATCAACAATTAAGTAAAGCTAACCAAGCTACAAGGAGCAAACCCCTATGGCAGAGAATTTTGACCGCAGCAAGCCACACGTTAACGTCGGTACTATGGGCCACGTTGACCATGGTAAAACAACTTTAACGGCCGCTATTACTGCTGTCTTGGCCAAGAAACTGCCAAGCGCGACCAACAAGCCCGTTGCTTATGACCAGATCGACAACGCTCCTGAAGAGCGTGCTCGTGGTATTACCATCGCGACCTCTCACCAGGAATACGAGAGCAAAAAGCGTCACTACGCACACGTTGACATGCCAGGTCACGCCGACTACGTCAAGAACATGATTACTGGTGCGGCTCAGATTGACGGCGCTATCCTTGTTGTTGGTGCCAACGATGGTCCATTGCCACAAACTCGTGAGCACGTCCTGCTTGCCAAGCAAGTCGGTGTCCCATCTATCTTGGTCTTCATGAACAAGATGGACTTGGCCGACCCAGAACTGGTCGAGCTTGTCGAAGAAGAAATTCGCGACTTGCTTGAGAAGAATGGTTACGACCGCAACGCGCCTATCATCAAGGGCTCAGCTACCAAGGCTCTCGCCGGCGACGCTGAGAACGAAGATGCTATCATGGCCCTCGTTGACGCAATGGACGACTTCGTTCCAGAGCCAAAGCGAGAGCTCGACAAGCCTTTCCTAATGCCTATCGAAGACGTCTTCTCTATTAAGGGTCGTGGCACTGTTGCCACCGGCCGTGTGGAGACCGGTATTGTCAAAGTCAACGAAGAGGTTGAAATCGTCGGTATCCGCGACACTCGCAAGACTGTAGTCACCGGTGTTGAAATGTTCAAAAAGAACCTCGACCAAGGTCAAGCTGGCGACAACGTCGGCATCCTGCTCCGTGGTATTGAGCGTGATGACATTGAGCGCGGTCAAGTCTTGGCCAAGCCAGGTAGCATCACCCCACACACTGAGTTTGACTCTGAAGTCTACATCCTGAACAAGGATGAGGGTGGCCGTCACACGCCATTCTTCAAGGGCTACAAGCCTCAGTTCTACTTCCGTACTACGGATGTGACTGGTGAAGTTGAGCTCCCAGCTGACAAGGAAATGGTCATGCCTGGTGATACCATCACCTTCAAGGTCAAGTTACTCGCCCCAATCGCCATGGAACAAGGTCTGCGCTTCGCTATCCGCGAAGGTGGCCGAACCGTTGGTGCTGGTGTGGTAACCAAGATCATCAAGTAAGACGAACTTGTCTCGTCTAGAGAGCCTCTTCGGAGGCTCTTTTTGATAACATTTGACAAACAGTATATAATATACGAATTATTTGATCAGTTGGTCCGTATGAGTAATCACAAAGACAGTATCATGTTCCCTATGTTTAATGGGATTGAGAACAGCAGGCATCCTCACCGATGGCGAGCTTTAGAGTATTTGACTACCTTGGCAACCGGTGTAACCTCTATTTTCGGTTCAACCAAACTCTTATCAAATTGGCATGAAACTATTCCATTAGCAACCGGCAGTAGTTGTCTAATACTTGGTATGGTAGCGATTGGAGTCGGAGCCGCTGATAGTTCACATCATGCATCACAGGGATTAGATGCTGTCGTCGCTGGACGTAAACATCGGCGGACACAATACGCCTTAGAGTCTTCAGAGTTAAACGCGCTGGAAGGAGTTATATCACATCGACTGGAGCTCGCACCACCACCGAGACGATTAGAGCTCAGTTCGGCAGTAGCGGGCATTGACATGCCAAATCTGCAAGCCTATGATGAGCGGTATGCTCATACGCCCACTGAGAGACATAACGGTCACGCCTGAGGCCGAACTGCAGTGGAATGCTGCAACGTTGTGCGAGTTACCCGGCGTTACTATCGAAGGCTACCCGGTAATTGAAAGAAGTTTAGTGGTTCAGATTGGGATCATGGCCCTTGGAACGCCACGTCACACAGAAATGTGATGCGAGGCTTGTATTATTTACACACTGTGCTATAATATAAAGATGTTTAAATCAAAGTTTACTTTTGCCGAATTGATTGATCTTGTTCCTGATGAATCACTGCGACCAGATGGCGGTGTTCCTATACGTATGCGTGGATTCGTGTTGCGACTCTCAGGTAACAAACTACCCGGCCACGTCTTACTCATTAAATCTGGAGATGAAGAAATACGCGCCTCCACTCTGGAAGCAAGTTACGCCAATGCAGTCGGTGATCTGGTGCATACTGCAATTGTTCCCGGCGATTATGAGCACCTTAGTCGGATCATAGCGCATACAAGTTTGTTAGGTCAGTGCCTCGAGGATGCTGAAACCACTCGCTCAGTTTCATCGCCCGACCGATAAACACTAGTATTCACGACTTGAATCTAAGAGCAGGCAATAATTGATTTCATTAAACGTCTGAACCGTCTGATTCTTTGCGAAAGATACAAGCACGGGAAACATAGCGGATATCTGAGTAAGCGCTCAAACGGTAGGTTCAACTACTCGATACAGACCGTTTACAGAGTTAAGCAAACGAATGCCTTTGCCTCGTCCCATACGGGCATTTACATTACTTCTAACAGATGACATACTTTAGTAATGGAGAGCCTACCATTCAACCCAGAAATTCTCAATACCTGCCTTGTGCAGAGCCTGAAACTATATACAGAGACCGGTAATTCAGCCGCGGGTACCGAGTTGCGTCAAGCAATAATCTCACATAAGGCTAACAATTTAAATCTACAATGTCAGAGATGTGCTGGCCGGTTATCTTTGGAAGGACATGTAGTGCATGGTGTTGCTGCAATAGTTGAAGGGCCCTGCGATACATACGATGGAACTGAAGGGCTGGCGTCATTGCTGTAACGAAACCTGCTTGTAGAATTCGTCTTCGAGTACGGACAGTTGCAGGTAAACCGGAGCGCTTTCATCCCAGGAGTTGTTATACTAAAGCATATGCCAGATGGCGATGATTTCCTCGATTACTACAAACTCTTAGGCGTGACGACACATGCTGATGCTGACAGTATTCGGGCAGCATTTATCAGCAAGGCCAAATTGCATCATCCGGACGTGGGCGGTTCGACCGAGCTCATGCAACAATTTACACGCGCCTATCGGACATTGGCGAGCAATTCTAGCCGCCGAGCCTACGATACGATGCATGCTTTCCAGACCGGCAAGGCAGTTTTTGAGTATCGTGATAATGCGAAAACACAGAGTCCTTCCTCGTCCGAGTTGAGCGATGACGAAATTGACGATTTTCTCGATAAGATTTACGCCGAATATCACAATCAACCCCTACCGAAGCGATCGTTTTTCACCAAAATAAAGAATGCTCTCTGATACCAGATGCTCCAAACAACCAGAGCACTTTCCATTTACGCTGTTATATTGTACAATTCTATCTGTAATAACTAATCGCTGACTAAAAGTCGGGTTTGCAAGACAATCCGATGTTACAGTGAACGGGCGAGAGCTCGGAAGGAACAACACCTATGGCAGACGCCAAACCACCTATTGAAGGCAAGCAACGGATTCGTATCCGCCTCAAAGCCTATGACCACAAAGTAATCGACCAGGCTGCTAAGCAGATCATCGACACTGCTCTGCGTACCGGCGCGACTCTGGCCGGACCTATCCCGCTACCAACTCGTCGTAGCACTTTCACGGTCATCAAAAGTCCACACGTCTATAAGAAAGGCCGAGAACAGTTCGAAATGCGCGTCCACAAGCGCTTGATCGACGTCTTTGAACCTACCCCTAAGACCATCGACTCCCTCATGAACCTATCTCTCCCCGCCGGCTGCGACGTCGAAATCAAGATGTAAGTAACTGACAATCACGTTCAACATGCCTCACTATGAAGTCCCACCGGATCCTGCGGTAGTTTTGTATCATAAGGCCGAAGCAGCATTTTATGAGGCTGCAGCTTTACGCAACCGTTTCTACGGTGAGCGATTCGGACCCAACCTAAAACGGATACGTCGGCTGGCCGGCTTGGCAGCCTTCTACATTGGATTTCATCATGATTCAGATGTTTGGCCAGAGCCACAGTTAGTGGCTGCAGCACAAGAAATGCGCAGGCTGCATGTGTCTGATGAAAATACCATGGCTGCTGATTTTCGTCCAAGTTGGCGTCCAGAAGAATTGGGTACGATGCCACCCGACATAGAAAAGAGTAGCCTCAATCGATAGTGTTATAGATCGTAGAATGCTTGTCTGATACTTGCCACTCATCATTTAGATATGATGGCAATCCTGCTTGAAGAGACAGTAACTGCTATAGTATGGCGATGAGCATAAATCCAGCGGGCGACAGTGTTGACTTGAGACGAGGCGTTGATCACATCGGAGTTTCAGCATCTTTTGTCGTGCATGACGGTAAGGGTAATCTGCTCTTACAACAACGGGGGCCTAGAACTCGTGACGAACAAGGTAGATGGGATGTGGGTGGTGGAGCAATTGAGTTCGGTGAAACAATCGAGGACGCTATTCGCCGCGAGATCAAAGAAGAATTGACCTGTAATGTCTTGGATATGGCTTTCCTAACGGTTTATGACGCCCATCGTCGATTGGCGGATGGCACCAAGACACACTGGGTTGCTGTCATTTACGCCGTCCGAGTCGATCCGATAGAGGTGGCTATCGGTGAGCCTGATAAGATTGCAGCTGTCGGCTGGTTTACCAGTAATAGTCTTCCATCGCCCTTACACAGCCAATTCCAGAAGTCATTCCAAGCTGCTCTCGCTAACAAAGTAGTCGTGTAGAATTTGCAACACATTGACAGATGTCAGGAGAACATGTTACTCTTGTACGGTATCTTTGAAAGACAAAGACTTGGATCACGAGGTAGGTCTGCCGATAACAGAGGTAGAAACCACTTGTAGCCAAGGTTTTTTATGTCAACTCTTGATACGGAAACACCTATGAAAGCACTCATTACCCGCAAACTTGGCATGACCAGCACCATCGCAGAAGATGGCGTAGTGACTGCTGTGACCTTGCTTTCCGTATCTGAACACACGGTGCTGCACCACAAAACTGAAGATAAAGACGGTTACACCGCCGTACAAGTTGGTGCCGAGACAGCCAAGAAGCTTAGTAAGAGCGTCGCTGGTCACGTCAAGGCAGCCAAGGTTCTCCCGAAGATTATTCGTGAATTCCGCCTCAAAGACATTCCAGAAGAACTCAACGTCGGCAGCAAACTCAGCGCCGACGTTTTTAGTGTTGGCGACACCGTCAACGCCACGGGCACTACCAAGGGTAAGGGTTGGGCCGGCACGATTCGTCGCCATAACTTCCACCGCGGCCGCAAGACTCACGGTGGTCGCTCATACCGCCGTCCTGGTTCTATCGGTTCAATGTATCCACAGCACATCTTCAAAGGCACGCGTATGGCGGGCCAGTTGGGTCACGATCAAGTCACCGTTCGCAACCTGAAAGTTGCCTTGATAGATATGGAGCGAAACGTCATCGGCATCACCGGCGCCATCCCAGGACCAAACAAGAGCATCGTTATCATTAAGGAGTCTAAGTAATGGCTACTCCGACCTATACCAAGACTGGCACCAAGGCGACGACGCCTGCCAAGCTCGACAAGACTGTTTTTGGCGTGACACCAACGAATCACACCCTGTTACAAGCCGCCTACACTGCCTACTTGGCTAATGGTCGCGAAAACCTGGCCGTGACTAAGACTCGTGGACTGGTCAGCGGTGGTGGTAAGAAGCCTTGGAAACAAAAGGGTACCGGCCGGGCTCGTTTCGGTTCGACTCGTAACCCTATCTGGCGCGGTGGTGGAATTGCCTTCGGTCCGACTGGTCTCGAGAACTACAGCAAACAGATGAATACCCAGTCCAAGCGCACCGCTTTGCGCCAAGCGCTTAGTATCGCCAGTGATGCTGGTAAGATCAGCGTCATTGAAGATTTTGATATCAAAACCGGCAAGACAGCCGATTTTGTGAAGCTCCTGACCAAGTTAGTCGCCGTTCGCAACACACTCGTGATTGTCGAACACAAAACACCAGAGCTTACCCGTGCTTCCAGCAACTTAAGCAATGTGAAAGTTGTTGCCAGTGGTTACGTCAATGTCTTCGATAGTTTGAATGCCGACAGCATTATTATCACAAACACCGCTCTTTCAGCAATGACTGCCCGCTTGAAAGTTGAGGCCAAGTAATGAGTAAAACCATCAACTTGCGCCCTCGTTTGAACGAGAAGACATATGGCCTGAGTGCCACTCGTGTCTATGTCTTCGAAGTTGATAAAGACGTCAACAAGCACGATGTTGCCCGCGCCGTTGAAGCCCAATTTGACGTCAAAGTCACCAACGTCAATACCACCAACATCTCCGGTAAAGCCAAGCGCACTATCAACACTAGTGGCAAGCGTATGACCAACTCCAATGGCAAGCGCAACGATGTCCACAAAGCCTACGTCACTCTAGCTGAAGGTAATAGCCTACCTTTCTTCAACGCCGTTGAGGAAGCCGAGCAGAAGCAAGAAGCTACCCAGGAAAAGGTTGATAAGGCCGTGGCCAAGCAAGCCGTGAAAGCTGAGAAAGCCAAGAAACCGGGTCGTTTCCACCTGCCACACAAGCACAGTGACGACGACAAAGCCAAAGAGGAGTCCAAGTAATGGCTATTAAAGCTTACAACCCGACCACCCCTGGCCGCCGTGGCATGACCAGCCAGGACTTCGATGGCATCACCACCAAGAAGCCATTGCGTTCATTGACTGTTTCCCAACGCCGTGGCAGTGGCCGCAACAATCAGGGCCGAATCACTACCCGTCACAAGGGTGGCGGTGCTCGCACTTTCTACCGCATTATGAACTTCAACATGGCGGATGGCGTCACGGCAACAATCGAACACATCGAATATGATCCGAACCGCAGTGCCCGTATTGCCCGTATCAAAGAGCCAAATGGCACCTACCATTACATTCTCGCAGCTCAAGGCATGCGTGTCGGCAACACGGTCAGTCGCGGTGTTGATGTCGCCATCGAAACCGGTAATCGCCTCCCAATCAAGAACATTCCGATTGGTAGCACTATCCACGCCATTGAACTGAAAGTCGGCGGTGGTGCGCAATTAGTTCGCAGCGCCGGCAATAGCGCCCAACTAATGGGCCGCGACAATGGCTACGCCCAAGTCCGCCTACCATCTGGTGAAGTTCGCTTGATTAACGAAAACTGCACCGCCAGCATGGGCGTCATCGGCAACGAACAACACCAGAACATCAAGATTGGTAAGGCTGGCCGTAATCGCAACAAGGGTATTCGTCCATCAGTCCGTGGTGTGGTTATGAACGCGGTTGATCACCCGCATGGTGGTGGTGACGGTGGTCGTCACGGTATGGCGAAAGCGCCACGTACGCCTTGGGGTCAGAAGACCCTTGGTTACAAGACCCGTCGCCGCAAGAGCACCAACAATATGATCGTAAGAAGCCGTCACTCGGCGAAGAGGAAATAACCTATGTCACGTTCACTCAAGAAAGGTCCTTTCATCGATTTCAAACTTGCCAAGAAGGTTAATGCCCTTGGTAATGACGACCGTACGATCATCAAGACCTGGGCTCGGGCCAGCACGATTGCTCCTGAATTCGTGGGTCGTACAATTGCTGTCCACAATGGCAAAGTCCATGTGCCTGTCTTCGTGACTGAGAACATGGTTGGTCACAAGCTTGGAGAATTCAGCCCGACACGTAAGTTCCGCAACCACGGCGGTAAGATGGCGAAAGGTTAATCATGTCAGTACTCGCAGTCGCTAAAGGTGTTCGCATGAGTCCCCGTAAAGTCGCGGTGGTGGCTGCGCTGGTTCGTGGCCGCTCGGTTGAAGACGCCCTGACAATCTTAGAGCACACGCCTCGTCGCAGCGCGCTGCCTGTTATCAAAGCCATTTCTAGTGCCAAGGCTAACGCTGACCACAATCATGGTCTTAAGCCCGGCACCTTACAAATTATCGAGATTTCTGTCACGCCCGGCCCAAGCCTGAAGCGTTACCGCCCAGCTGCCCACGGTCGTGCATTACCGTTCCAACGTCGTTCCAGTCACATTCGTGTAGTTGTCGATGGTGAGAAGCGCCAAGCACCAACCCCCAAGACTGATAAGAAACCAGTAGCTGCGGCAAAACCAGCTGTTAAGACTGAAACCAAGAAGGAGACCAAGTAATGGGCCAAAAAGTTAACCCCATCAGCATGCGTCTCCAGGTCAATAAGGACTGGCGCAGTAAATGGTTTGTCGACAAGCGTAATTACGCTGAGTTCTTAAAGGCCGATCTGGCCGTTCGTCGTCTGATTCATACCAAACTTGGTAGCCGTGCTGCCATCAACAAGGTCGATATTAGTCGGACTCCAAACCTCGTGACCGTCACGATTGCTACCGCGAAAGCTGGTGTCGTTATTGGTCGTGGCGGTACTGGTGCTGCAGAGCTCAAGGACGCCATTGAGAAGATTTATTCGACACCGACTCGTGTCAACATCGAAGAAGTTAAGAAGCCTGATATGTACGCCAAGCTGGTAGCTGAGAACATCGCTCACCAATTGGAGCGCCGCATGAGCTTCCGCCGCGCTATCAAGTCAACGGCTGCTGCTACCATGCGTGCTGGTGCCAAGGGTGTTCGCATCCAGGTGTCGGGTCGTTTGAATGGTGCTGAAATGTCACGCCGCGAGAAAGAAGTTGCCGGCAGTGTACCACTTCACACCATCCGTGCTGATATTGATTACGCCCAAGTTACCGCTAAAACCGTCGCCGGTGTTATCGGTGTCAAAGTTTGGATCTATAAAGGGGAGTCAATCTAATGTTAATGCCCAAGCGGACTAAATTCCGCAAAATTCGCAAAGGCAAGA
The DNA here is from genome assembly GCA_038230895.1 of Saccharimonadales bacterium (SeqCode). Taxonomy (GTDB): domain Bacteria; phylum Patescibacteriota; class Saccharimonadia; order Saccharimonadales; family UBA4665; genus JAJXTN01. The sequence continues at coordinate 68,076 of JBBRMJ010000003.1, forward strand.
TCCGCGGTGTTGCTACCAGTGGTGATTACATTGCTTTTGGTGATTACGCCTTGCAGGCGCAGGGCAATGAGCGTATTACGGCTCGACAGATCGAAGCTTCACGTCAGGCCATGACCCGCTACATCAAGCGTGGTGGTAAGATTTGGATTCGTATTTTCCCGCACATCGCTGTTACCCGCAAGCCACAGGATGTCAAAATGGGTAGCGGTAAAGGTGCACCCGAATTCTTTGTCGCCAAAGTTCGTCCTGGCACTATCCTGTTTGAAATGCAGGGAGTAACTGAAGAGATTGCCCGCGAAGCGATGCGCCTGGCGGCTCACAAACTACCAGTCAAGACCAAGTTCTTGATGCGGGAGGAGTCTTAATTATGAAAGTTGTTGAAATCCGCAAATTGTCTACGACCGAGTTAACTACCGAGAGCACCAAGCTGCGCGAGGAAATTACTGAGCTCAAGCGTCGTTTACATATGGGTGAAATTCAGAATGTTCGTGTTATCCGCGGTAAGCGCAAAGACCTGGCTCGTTTACTAACTGTGCTCGGCGAAGCGCTAATCAAGGAGGCCAATTAATATGGCTAAGACTATTATCGGTGTCGTATCTTCGAGTAAGGTTAATAAGACCATTGTCATTACTGTGCAATCCCGCCAGACTCACCCCTTGTACCGCAAGCAGTACACCGTGACGAAGAAGTTCATGGCTCATGATGAAAAGAATGAAGCCCAGAATGGTGACAAGGTAGAGATTATTGAAACCCGTCCCATCAGTGCCCGCAAGCACTACAAGCTGAACCGCATCATTGAAAAGCCAGCACTACGTGAAGACACCCTGGAACTGATCAAGACTGACGAAGCACGCCCTGTGAGTAAGTCGAAAACGACTGATGACGAAGCGGCAACCGAGGAGAAGGCGTAATGATTCAGCAAGAAACCCGATTATTCGTAACCGACAACAGTGGTGCTAAGGAAATCTTATGTATCCGTGTCCTTGGTGGCACTCGCCGACGTTATGCCGGTGTTGGTGACGTGATCGTTGCGACGGTCAAACAAGCCAACCCGAGCGGCACCGTCAAGAAGAAGTCTGTCGTTCGTGCGGTTGTTGTGCGCACCCGTAACCAGATTCGCCGTAAAGACGGTTCAACCATCAAGTTTGATGACAATGCCGCCGTGATTATTGGTGACGACAAATTACCACGTGGTACACGCATATTTGGCCCAGTTCCACGCGAACTGCGTGATATGGGCTATGCCAAGATTATTTCACTCGCACCGGAGGTGCTGTAATGCCTGCTACTGTTAAATCCACCAAAATCTACAAGATTCGCCTGAAGAAAGATGACCTAGTCATCGTCCGTGCCGGCAAATACAAAGGCAAGACAGGCAAGATTACTGCTGTGCATCCGAAAGACAATAAAGTGACTGTCGATGGCATTAACATTGTCAAAAAGCACATGAAGCCTGATCAACAGCGTCCACAAGGTGGTATCGTTGAGATTACCAAGCCAATATGGGTTAGCAAGGTTTCTATTGTCGAGCCTACTACCAAGAAGCCGAGTCGTATCGGCTTCAGCATTGATGCTAAAGGTGTGAAAACTCGTGTCTACACGTCGACCAAGAAGGAGATCAAGTAATGGCTACCGCAACGACCAAAGCCCCTAAGGCTGTAAAAACTGTCAAAGCTGTTGATACTGGTGCTCGATTGCGCATCCAATACAATGCTAGCCTGGCCAAAGAATTGATGAAAGAACTCGGCCTCAAAAATCCACATCAAGTACCTCGACTCGAGAAAGTTGTTGTCAACAGTGGTCTTGGTACCGCAAAGGATGACAAGAAAATCATGGAAGTGGCGACCAACACCTTACGGAAGATTACTGGACAGGAACCTGTCGCTACTATCGCCAAGAACTCTATTGCCGGCTTCAAACTACGTGAGGGTAACAAGATTGGCTTGAAAGTCACCCTCCGCGGTGAGCGAATGTATGAGTTGACCGATCGTGTCATCAGTGTTGTTCTGCCACGGCTCCGTGACTTCCATGGTGTCAAAGCCAGTGCTTTTGACAAACAGGGTAACTACTCACTCGGCTTTACCGATCAATCTGTTTTTCCGGAATTGAATTTTGACGAGACAACCACGTCTCATGGCCTCCAAGTAGTATTTGTCATTAAGTGTGAACAAAAGGAACACGCCCGAGCTCTCCTCGAGAAGTTCGGTATGCCCTTTGAGAAAGTAGAAGGAAAATAATATGGCTAAGACATCCATCGTCGTACGCGACGCCAAGCGACTACGCATGATCAAACAGTATGCTGAAAAGCGCGCCGAGTTAAAAAAACTCGGTGACCAGGAAGGCCTGGCTAAATTACCTCGTAATAGTAGCCCGACCCGCCGCACCAACCGTTGTGTTGAAACCGGCCGTCCTCGTGGTTACATGCGTCAGTTTGGCTTGAGTCGTATTAGTTTCCGAGAGCACGCCAGCAAGGGCGAAATCCCTGGTGTCACGAAAGCGAGTTGGTAAGCGTATGAGCAAAACATCTACCGATCCTATTGCTGACATGTTCACTCGCATCCGCAATGCCATCGCAGTGCACAAGAGCGAAGTGAGCTTGCCACACTCTAGCATCAAAGAGTCCGTTGCTCGTTTGTTGAAAGACAGCAATTTCATCGACAACGTCTCTGTTAGTGACGCATTGGTCGGCAAAACCCTTACCATCCGCATCAATGATGAAAGTAGCAATGCCCGCATCACCGAGATCGTCCGTTTGAGTAAGCCAGGTCGCCGTTATTACGCCAGCGCACAGGAAATCCCAATCGTGAAGCGTGGGCGTGGCCTTGTGATCGTTTCGACGAGTAAAGGTCTAATGACCGGTACTCGTGCCAAGAACGAGCACGTTGGCGGCGAATTAATTTGTAAAGTCTATTAAGGAAATTAGGAAAATATTATGAGTCGAGTTGGAAAACTACCGATCGCCATTCCGAGCGGTGTGACAATCACTATCGACGACGCTGCAGTTACCGTAGCCGGTGGTAAGGGCACGCTAACACAGTTCACCATGCCGTTGATTACCGTCAAGCAGGAAGGCGACCAAGTGATTATCAGTCGCGCCAATGACGAACCGAAGATTCGGGCCAAGCACGGTCTGATGCGCTCCCTATTAAACAACATGGTCGTCGGCGTCAGCCAGGGCTTTAGTAAGAAGCTGGAGATCAACGGTGTCGGTTACCGCGTTGCCATGCAGGGCAGTGACCTGAAGCTAAATCTGGGCTTCTCACACGATGTTATCTACAAAATACCAGCTGGAGTGACCGCTACAACTGATCAGAACACCATCACCGTCAGCGGCATTAACCGTCAGCAAGTTGGTCAAGTCGCTGCCGAAATTCGCGCCCTCAAGAAGCCAGAACCTTATAAGGGCAAGGGTATCAAGTACGAAGGCGAACGCATTCTCCGCAAGAGCGGTAAGAGCGGGAAGGACAAATAATCATGGATAAACTAGCCCACAAATTACACAATCGCCAGTTGCGAGCCCACCGTGTCCGTTCACAAATTACTGGCACTGCCGATCGACCACGCCTGAGCGTTAGTATCAGTAACTTGCACATCACCGCCCAGCTGATTGACGACGTCAAACATGTCACCTTGGCATACACCACGACGGTTGGCCAAAAGGCCGCGACCGGTACCATGGTTGAGAAAGCCACCTGGATTGGCACCGAAATCGCTAAGCAAGGAAAAGCTAAGAAAATCACACGAGTCGTTTTTGACCGTGGCAGTAAGCTCTACCATGGCCGCATTGCTGCCCTGGCGACCGCTGCCCGTAACGCCGGATTGGAGTTTTAATCATGGCAGACGCACCGCAACAGCAGCAACAGCGCCGCAATCGTAATCCTGAGATGCAACAAGAAGAGAAACAGTTCGACGAGCGTACCCTGCACATTGACCGCGTGGCCCGTGTCGTAAAGGGCGGCCGACGTTTCCGTTTCCGAGCCCTCGTTGTCGTCGGAGACCGCAAACATCGTATTGGTATTGGTACGGCGAAGGGCGCCGATGTCACCGCCGCCGTTACCAAGGCAACTGAGGTCGCCAAGAAACAATTTGTCGAAGTTTCACTGTATAAGGGAACCTTGCCACACGAAGTTGAATCCAAAGTCAGTGGCGCCCGCATCCTACTCAAGCCAGCGAGTGCTGGTACTGGTTTGATCGCCGGTGGTGTGGTTCGTACCATTCTGGAAGTTGCGGGTGTTAAGAACGCCCTAAGCAAGTCCTTGGGCTCGACCAACAAGACCAACACCGCCTATGCAACGATTGCAGCACTTCAAAGCTTAGTACCAGCGAAGCAGTGGATTACTAACATTGGCAAAGTCGCTCCCAAAACCACCGTGCCTGATGCCGCTAAGGCCAATGATGAAGCGACTGCAGCCGACAAGCCTGAAGTAGCTAGCAAATCTAAGGCTACCGCAAAGAAGAAGGCCTAATCATGAAATTTAACCAACTCAAACTCACCAAAGCCAAAGCCGGCAAGCGCGTCGGTCGTGGTATCGCTGCCGGTCAAGGTAAAACTGCTGGTCGTGGAACCAAAGGTCAGATGTCTCGTACCGGCTCGTCACGCAATCCAGGTTTCGCTGGCGGCCAAAACCCATTGATGCAACAGCTACCAAAGCTGCCTGGTTTCCGTAGCCACCGCATCAAAGCCGAAGTTGTGTACACTGGTCAACTTGATCAGTTTGCTGGCAAAGTCGTCGACGCTACTGTCCTCGCCGAAGCTGGTTTGATCAGCAATGCCTTTGTTAGTGTCAAATTGATTTCCAAAGGCGAAGTTACCAAGAAGATCACCCTGAAACTCCCTTCCGCGAGTGCCTCAGCCATTGCTGCCATTCAGGAAGCCGGTGGTAGCTTTGAAGTTACTGCTCGCCAACAACGCCCCAAAACCAGCACCAAAAAGATTTCGTAAATGAAGTTATATTTCGTCAGGCATGGCCAAACCGAAGCCAATGCCCGGCAGGTGTATGATGGCCAGCGTCTGAACGCACCGCTCACCGAACTAGGTAGGAATCAAGCTGCTGAAGTCGGCAAAAAACTTAAGTTACTAGGCATAGGTCGAATTATAAGTTCACCGCTTATCCGTACCCGGCAGACGACCGCGATAATCGCGGAGAACATGGGAAACAATCCGACGATACTTTTCGATGATCGATTAATGGAACATGATAATGGCGCACTCAGTGGCACACCCTATCGAACTGTCAGCCTTGAAGAACTTACCAGCACTGAGGACAATGAGTCGATTGAGACCTTTCGAGACCGAGTCAGCGCAGCTTTGTTGGATGCTAGTCGTGGCACAATTAACACGCTGGTCGTCAGCCATGGTGGAGTCTATACACAATACCTGACCTTGCGAGACGGCCTACCGGCTGAGCAATATTGGTCATTACCTGATCCCAAAAACGGGCAAGTCGAAGAATTAACTGTTAATTGGCAGTAGCATTGGTTAGCAGTGCACAGCCCTGTATTGTATACTAGGTAAGAATATATTTTGAGGGGACAATAGCGACATATGAACTGGAAGATTATCCTGCGATCGATGGCTCACCAAGATATGCGAAAGCGCATCTTGGCAGTGCTGGGTATTATGCTTATTTTCCGCATCCTGGCGCATGTGCCCGTTCCGCTTGCAAACCCTGAAGTACTCCACCAAGTCCTCCAGAACCTGTTTAATTCCAATAACACGCCACAGTTGCTGAGCTTCATTAACGTCCTGTCCGGTGGCGCCCTGGCTAACTTCTCAATTATGATTGCCGGCCTTGGGCCGTACATTAATGCCTCTATTATCATGCAGTTGCTCACAAAGGCCATCCCGCAGCTGGAAGCTTTGCACAAAGAAGGTGAGTTTGGCCAGAAGAAGATTAACCAGTACACCCGCATGTTGACTTTTCCGCTGGCAATTATTCAGTCTATTGGTTCGATCTATCTGATACGTCAGGCCGCTCAGTCAATCGGTGGCATTGGTGACATCACTGCCAATACCTCTTTGTCGCAGTGGATATTGATGGTCGCCGCGCTGACGGGCGGATCGATGCTCCTGATGTGGCTCGGTGAACTCATCACTGAACAGAGTATTGGTAACGGTATTTCACTGATCATTACCGTTGGTATCGTGAGTCGTTTACCATCGAGTATTTCGAGCATCATGAGTTCAATACTTTCTAAGGATAAACACTGGGTAGTCTTTGGGCACAGCCTGCCAGTCAATCGCGGCGCCTTGGTCTATGCCTTGGTGATTGGCTTTTCGGTGATCTTCGTAACCTGGCTGGTGGTGATGCTCAACGAAGCGGCACGCAATTTGACAGTGAACTACGCCAAACGAGTGCAGGGTAATCGTACTTACGGTGGCATCACGACCATACTGCCGGTCAAGTTAATCACGGCCGGAGTGGTGCCAATCATCTTCGCCGTAGCGTTTTTGAGTGTTCCGAGTTTCGCCGGCCAACTATTAGGTAGTAGCCACAGCGTGCACTTAGCCCAACTCGGCCATAATCTAACGACCTGGTTCGCAACACCATCAGCGACGACATTTGCCACAGAAGGCTGGAAAGCCTATATCTATCCCGTAACCTACTTCTTACTCGTCTTCGTCTTCACCTTTTTCTATACCAGTATCACCTTCAACTCCAAGGAGATATCCGAGAACCTCCACAAGCAAGGCGGTTTCCTCGAGGGAATCCGTTCCGGTTTACAGACCGAAAAACATCTTGCGAAAATTGTGAATCGCCTGACATTATTTGGTGCGCTCAGCCTCGGTGCGCTAGCGTTGCTGCCGATCATTGCCCAAGTCTTCGTCAGCACCAGTATCACGATTGGCGGGACGAGCGTGCTCATCCTAGTGTCTGTGGCCCTTCAGACTCTGCGCTCAGTGGAATCTCGAGCCTTAATGGTCACCTATGACCAATATTCGCAGCCAGACTTCTTCAACGAAGCTGATACGGCCCTGGAGGCCTCCTCAGGCGCGCGTCGGCTGAAATTCTTGCCACGAGTCGGACGTAAGAAGTAAGAACCCGACTCACAAGGACTAGACAGGTGATGATAATATTAGATGAGACTATTCAAGTCCACTGATATTCGGAATTGTTAAAGATAGTAGAAAACTCTTTACAAACTGTTGTGGGACCTGCTATAATTAGTCTCTGTTATATTTATGGCAGCAAACAAGGAAGTAATCGAACTAACAGGCACAATTGTCGAGACCCTTCCCGGGACTCAGTTTCGTGTAGAACTTGAGAACGGCCATAAAATTATAGCTCACGTCGCCGGTAAGATGAGGAAGCATTTCATCCGAATCGTACCCGGAGACAGCGTGACGGTCGAGTTGACCCCTTACGATCTTACGAAGGGCAGAATCACCTATCGCAAAGGGTAGAACTTTCACAAAGCAGCACTTCACTGGCGAAACGCTCCAGTCCGCGCTTACCGTATACAACATACGGCTCGCTTATGGGCTTCACGTTTCATCCAGCGCCGTACTACTCTGTGAAGGTTCCAGACATTTAATAATTTAGTTTCGAGCAGTGAGTCATCGCCGCCAAGGAGAATGATCCGCATGAAAGTGCGTGCCAGTGTCAAAAAGATTAGTCCTGATGATAAGATAGTCCGCCGTAAAGGCCGGATCTATGTTATTAACAAATTGAAACCTAAGCACAAGCAAAGGCAAGGTTAGGTTATATGGCTCGTATTTCTGGTGTAACAATTCCTGCAGAAAAGCAAATTTGGGTTGCTTTGACTTATGTGTACGGTGTTGGCCCCAAAAGCGCTAATGACATCGTGACCCGCGCCAAGGTTGAGCCAACGACGCGCGTTAAAAACCTGACCGATGCAGAAGTTTCACGCATACAAGAAGTTATCAATGCCGATTTTCTGGTTGAGGGTGAGTTACAGCGCCTCGTCAGCGGCAACATCAAGCGCTTAAAAGACATTAACGCCTACCGTGGCCTACGTCACAAAGCCAACTTGCCATCACGTGGGCAACGCACCAAGACCAATGCACGCACCCGTCGTGGCAAGAAAGTCACCGTCGGTGGCACAGCGAAGAAGGTCGCTTCTAAGACCTAGGACAACATTATGGCAGAAACACCTATTACACCCGAAACAACTACCGCTCCGGCACCAGAAATTACTGGCGGTGCTACGACGGCTGTCGCGCCAGTTCCAAAGCGAAAGAAAGCCAAGCGCAGTGTTGCTGTTGGCCAAGTTCACGTTCAGGCAACCTTTAATAATACGATCATCACATTCACCGACACCAGCGGTAACGTCCTGGCTACGAGCAGTGCCGGTGCTTGTGGCTTCCGTGGTTCCAAAAAAGGTACCGCTTACGCCGCCCAAGTGGCCGCCGAGCGCGCCGGCCAAGTAGCCAAGCAGTCATATGGTTTTAGCCGAGCCGAAGTCTTTATCAAAGGTATTGGCTTGGGTCGTGATGCTGCCGTCCGCGCCTTAACTGGCCTGGACATCTACGTAGAAGGTATCAAAGACGTAACTGGTGTGCCACATGGTGGCGTTCGACCACCAAAGGCGAGAAGGATTTAGTATGGCACGAGATACGCAATCAATTGTCAAAATGAGCCGCCGTGAGGGCTATGCACTGCACCCGAAGGCCCACAAAGCGCTCGTCAAGCGTGCCAGCAAGCCTGGACAAGGCGTTCAGAACCGTGGCCGCCGGGCCAACATTAGTCAGTACTCACTACAACTTCGTGAGAAGCAGAAGGTTAAGCGCTTATACGGTCTCCTGGAGCGCCAATTTAGCAATCTTATGAAAGAAGCCTCTCGCAAACAAGGCCAATCAGGCGCAGTATTGCTGCAATTGCTTGAACAGCGCGCCGATAACGTTGTCTACCGCGCTGGATTTGCCCCAAGCCGCCGCGCTTCACGTCAGCTTATGTCCCATGGTCACTTTCTGTTGAATGGCGTCCGCGTCGACATCCCATCGATTCGCCTCAAGCCTGGCGATACCCTTGTCATCCGTCCCCACAGTGCTCAAACTGAGTATTTCAAGAAATTGGACGATACCAGTCCAGCTCCAGCTGATGTACCCAGCTGGTTAAAAGCCAACCGTAAGAAGGTAGAAGTAACCGTTACCGGATTACCGACACGTGAAGACGCTGAAATCGATATCAATGAACAACTAATCGTAGAATACTACTCACGCTAACGGAGGAAGCAGCATGTCAAATACTATTCATACCCCAGGTCTCGTCAACGTTGACGAACACAGCACCACCAGTGCGACCTTTGTCGTCGAGCCACTACACAGTGGTTACGGCATGACCCTGGGCAACAGCCTACGCCGCGTCCTGCTATCCAGCATTTCTGGTGCGGCTGTCACCGCTTTCAAGATCGAAGGCATTACTCACGAATTCACCGCAGTTGCTGGTGTTAAGGAAGATGTCGTCGACATCATGCTCAACTTGAAGGGCGTACGCTTCCGTGTTTACGGCAACGAAATCCAGAACCTGCGCATTACCAAAACTGGGAAGGGTGTTGTGACAGCCAAGGACATCCAGACCAACGCTGACGTAGAAATCGTCAACCCAGAGCACGTGATTGCAACTATCGATGACGCCAAGGGCAAACTCGTTGTCGACTTGGCTATCGAAGTTGGCCGCGGTTACCGCACCATCGAAGAAGGTACCGCCAAGAAAGCCAGTGATATGATCGCTGTCGATTCTATCTTTAGCCCAGTCCTGCGCGTTCGATACAAGGTTGAAAAGACCCGTGTCGGCCAAGCAACTGACCTCGACAAGTTACTGCTCACAGTTGATACAGATGGTTCAATCACACCTCAGGACGCCTTTGAAGAAGCCGCCGCAATTCTGGTCAATCAATACACCGCGTTAGCAGGTAAGACTCGTGTTATCGTCGCAGAAACCGCTACAGAAGGTGGAAATGGCCAAGATTCTGAGTTCGGTGGTGATATCCTCGGTGACGAGCCAACTGCGCTCAACACTTCCATTGAAGACCTTAATCTATCCGCTCGCACCACAAATGCCCTGATAAACAATGACATTCACACTATCCGCGATCTATTCGCTCTGAACGATGCCGAGCTCCGTGACCTCAAAGGTTTCGGTAGCAAAGCTCTAGACGAAGTCAAAGAAAAACTGGCGGAGTTGGAGCTCTAAGATGCATCGCCACGGATACAAAGGTCGCAAATTCAACCGCGAGCGTGATCAGCGCAACGCTCTTATTAAGGGCCTTGCTGATTCGTTGGTTAAGTACGAGTCAATTGAAACGACCCTCCCAAAGGCCAAAGAAGTGCTGCCTTACGTTGAAAAGCTGATCACCAAAGCCAAAAAGGGTGATCTACACAACCGTCGCCAAATCATCAGCGAGTTGCAGACGATTGCCAGCGCCCACAAGCTGGTAGACGAAATCGCTCCCAAACTCGGAGCTCGTAGTAGCGGCCACCTACGTATCGAGAAAACTGGCATGCGCCGTGGTGATAACGCCCAAATGGCCCGCGTCAGCTTTGTTGATGACCTCAAGGCCGCACCAGTTGCTGCTCCCGTCAAAGCAGCCGCTACTACCACGAAGCCTGTCGTTAAAGCTGCAGCTAAGCCTGTTACCAAGAAAGCTCCGGCCAAGAAGCCAGCCCCTAAAGCCAAGGCCCCAACCAAGGAGACCAAGTAATGAAAACTTACAGCGCCAAGCCAACTGACGTAACCCGTGTTTGGTATCTGGTTGACGCCAGTGAGCTGCCACTTGGCCGGCTATCAACCCATGTCGCAACACTGTTGACTGGCAAAAATAAGCCCCAGTTCACCAAGCATATCGATTGCGGTGATTTCGTCGTTATTATCAATGCCGCTCAGACGGTAGTAACTGGTAAGAAGACCTCTAAGAAGATCTATTACAAGCACAGTAATTACCCAGGTGGTCTCACCGAGACTAGCTTGGCTGATAAAATGGTCAAAGACCCAACCTTTGCCCTCGAACACGCCATTCGCGGTATGTTACCCGTTAACAAGCTGCGTGACGGTCGCTTAGCTCGCTTGAAGATCTACGCAGATTCTGAACACCAGCACCAAGCCCAGCAACCTACAGCAATTTCATTTAAGGAAAGCAAATAATGGCCAAAGATACATATTTCTACGCACTTGGTCGCCGCAAAAGCGCTACTGCTCGCGTACGCCTCATGGGCGGCAAAGGTGGTATCATCGTCAATGGCAAAACTGCCGCAGAATTCTACGCAGACAGCAAGTATCTGTTAGCCAAGCTCCAGGAGCCATTTGTAGCCCTGGACTTAGTCGGTAAGTACGATGTCACCGTCGTCGTCTCTGGTGGTGGTCACGAAGGTCAGATCGAAGCTATTCGTCTCGGTATTGCTAAATGTCTCGTTCTCATGACCCCTGACCTCAAGTCTACCCTCAAGCGAGCCGATCTCCTCAGCCGTGACTCTCGTGAACGCGAACGCAAGAAGTTCGGTCTCAAGGGCGCCCGCAAACAACGCCAGTTCACCAAGCGCTAGACATTAGCTTGCAATAGTTGTATAGTGTAGTCAATCAAAAGGAATCACGATTATGATTATTGAAAACGGCGGCGAACAAGTACCTGAACCCACAAATGCTGAATTGGTAGATTTTTTACATGATCACGATGCTATGAAAGCTTTTGATCTAGGCCGGCTTGGAGCACTGCTTGATCGTAGGATTCCAGCTTATACAGACGAGCTACGCACCAGAGATGAAACTGGCGAGCGTGCGAGTGACGATGAATATGTCACACAAGGCTTAATGGTAGCGCTGTTACATCAAGTTAATGATATGTACGGCAAAACCTATGGCAATGTTCGTGGTGGTTGCAGCATGGGTGCATCTGTGCCATTTCGTCCATTTGCAAAACTATTAGATTACTAGTACTATACTGTCATGAAATTTGAGCAGAACAGCCAGTATTGGTTTACCAACACATCCCGTGGCGGTTTGTTCTGTGCGTTTGCCTAAAACTCCAAGCACCAAAGACATTGAAGAAATCGCCACCAAGGCGGTTTTTTAATATCTTAAGGAGAACTAGGATGAGTGAGATGTCAGATAAACAAATAAGAGAAGCGTTGCAAGCCATTCCAGTAATGACTCATGAAGATAATCGGCCGCTTCGTGAAATTGCTCGTCAATATGGCATAGGTGTAGTCGCACACGAGGCAGTGATAGCCTCTGACGGAGTAACTGAGTTGCCACCAGTAACTCAGCCTTCAACGAATATCGGCCGAGAGCATAACCCATACTTCGTGAGGTAAGGTATAATGAAACCAATGACTAAACCGGTGATTTTGACGGGCTTGCGAGCCAATAATGACCTGCATATTGGTAACTACCTGGGTGCTTTATTGCCCCTGGTAGATTTAGCCACCCAAAGAGCTGGCGATTACCAGATCAATCTATTCGTGCCCGACTTACATAGTTTCACGACACCGATTGACCACACCCAGTTACAAGCACAAATCATGCAGAACTTGCGTGTCTTCGTGGCGGCTGGATTGCCTTTGGATAATGAGGACGTCTACGTCTACCGCCAAAGCTACATATCCGCTCATTCTGAGCTCACTTGGATTCTTGATTGCTTTACCGGCTTTGGTGAGATGAGTCGCATGACCCAGTTCAAAGATAAGGGTGATGGTTTGACAGATGATCGTACCAGTGTCGGTCTGTTCAATTACCCGGTGTTGATGGCGGCAGACATTCTACTGTATAACGGTGAATACGTGCCCGTCGGCGATGACCAAACCCAACACCTAGAGTTTACCCGTGATATTTGCGAGCGAATGAATGCCAAGTTCAATGCCGATCTATTCGTGGTGCCGAAACCAGTGAAAGAACAGCATGAATTTTTCGGTAAAGACCAGGGGTTGAGAATTCGAGATTTGTCTAACCCAACCAAGAAGATGAGTAAGAGTGACGAGACCGGCAAAGGCGTTATCTTCCTAACAGATAGTCCAGAAGCAGCAACAAAGAAGATCATGAGCGCCGAAACTGACAGTTTAGGTGAAGTTCAATATGATTATAGTCAACGTCCTGGCATCTCTAATCTGTTAGACATCTTGAAATTGCTTGGTGGTAATCCTGATGAGTTTATCGGACAGAACCAGTACGGACCGCTGAAAACAGCGGTTGCTGAAAAGGTGAGTGCCTTTTTGACCGATTTTCAGTCCAAATTAGCTACGGTGAATGACGTTGAGATCATCCACAAACTCGAGGCCAGCGAATTGTTGATGAGTGATGTGGCGAACCAGCGGTTATATAAGGTACAGCAGGCTGTTGGTCTGAGAGCATAGCTTATGAGTAATCTGGAGATTTCACGAGCGGAACGTCTCGATCAATATGTGACCGGTAAGCTCCCTGAGCTCAGCCGCGCCTATGTTAGCAAACTGATTACTAATGGCATCGTCCGGGTTAACGGCGAAGTGATCACAAAAGCTGGCTACAAGATACGTCCCAGCGACGAGATAGAGATTGATTACCGTATGGCTGAGAAAGAGGTCATACCAGAGATCGAGCTCGAAGTGCTGTACGAAGACGAAGATTGCGTTGTAATCTGTAAACCAGCCGGAATCCTCAGCCACAGCAAAGGTGCCTTCAACCCTGAGGCTACAGTTGCTAGCTGGTTGCAGCAACGGTTGCGGGGGATTGAAGGTGATAGGGCAGGGATCGTTCATCGGCTTGATCGCGGTACCAGTGGCGTGATGATCGCTGCCAAGACCTCAGAAGCATCGAGCTGGCTGCAGAAGCAGTTCGCTAAGCGCAATGTCAAAAAGATTTACCAAGCTATAGTACAGGGAAGCTTAGACCCTCAGCATGCCGTTATTGAAATGCCTATCGAGCGTAATCCAAAGAAGCCTCAAACCTTTCGGGTTGGCAGTAATGGCAAACCAGCACTCACCGAATATACGGTCATAGCTTCTACTGGCGACCTCAGTCTGTTGGAGCTGAAGCCTACCACCGGTCGCACCCATCAATTGCGGGTTCACCTGAACGAAGTTGGTCATCCAATCGTCGGAGACACCTTTTATGGAGGACTAGAAGGCGAGCGGCTCTATCTGCACGCCAAAAGTTTGGAGATAACCCTGCCCAATCGATTACGAAAAGTCTTCACCGCCCCTGTCCCCAGCGAATTCGATCAATTAATGAAAACATGAACGGCTTGCTGCTTCATCCTTCCACTGAACGCCAGATATCTCAATATCTGGCAAAACCGAGCCATGCATTAACGCTCGTTGGCCCAACCGGGAGTGGTAAGCATAGCTTGGCACTACAGCTGACCAGTCAGTTACTTGCTATTCCCATTGATAAAGTCCTCACTCAGGCCTATGTCAGGATGATTGTACCGTCAGATGGTAAAGCGCTGGGGATAGAGACAATTCGCGAGTTGGAACATTTCCTCAGTTTGAGAGTGCCCAGCCACAAGGCAATTCACCGCGTGGTTATCATAGAGGATGCGCAGTTGTTGACCAACGAAGCCCAGAACGCTTTTCTCAAGACCCTGGAAGAGCCTCCAACGGGTACCGTATTCATCCTGACTAGTGCCCACGAACAGGCGTTACTGCCGACTATTCGCTCCCGATCACCACAAATCAAGATCAATCGGCCGGAGCTGCAGGCGCTCCAGACATTCTTTAACAATACATATGTCGCACAGGAGACCCAGCAAGCACTATTACTCAGTGGTGGGCTACCTGGTCTGGCTGAAGCAATATTAGCTGATGCCGAGCATCCTCTGCGTCCAGCTACTATCAAGGCCAGGGAATTGCTTGGTCAAACTACCTTTGAACGCCTAGCGCATGTCGATGAACTGGCTCGCGATCGAATACTGGCTCTCAATACTTTGTTCATACTGCAACAGATGGCGCATATTAGCCTGCAGACAACGCAAGCTGCGGCCGCTCAGCGCTGGCGATCGATTATGACGGCGAGTTATGAGGCGCAGGAGCTGCTGTTGCAAAGTGCCCAGCCGAAACTAGTGCTGACTAACCTCATGCTACATCTGTAGAGCTATGCTAAAATGAGTACATAAATGTATGAATTGCTGATTATTGCCGTATTTGCTGTTCTCGCATACCGGAGTGGCCATATTCATGACGACGAATTCGCTGAAGTATCGCGTCGTGTTGGTGATCGCTTAGGTAAACTTTGGGATATCGCCCACCAGGGTATGCGTGAAAATCGTTTCCTGCGCGCCGAAAAGGCCTTACTCACCATCCTGAAAATCGATGAAAAGAACGCTGCAGCCTACAATCGCCTCGGGATTCTCTATGCAAAACAAAAAGAGTTTCGTGATGCCATCGACTGTTTTGAGATTGCCTCCAGTATTGAAGCGACACCGTCAAGTCTGCACAATCTCGGCCTCATCTATTATGAGACAGAGAACTACGAGAAAGCCTCGGTAGCCTTTGAACAAGCACTCAAACTAGAGGATAATCTGGCTGCTCGTCACGTTGCCTACGCCAAAGTCCAAGAGAAACTCGGAAATGACAAACTGATGTTCCAGGAACTTGAGAAAGCGGCCGACCTAGAGCCCAACAAAGAAACGTACAATCTTCTATTCAAAGCCTATATGAACCATGGCATGCAAGCAGAAGCTGATTTGATAGCCGACCGCCTCAAGAAACTCGTCGTACCCGCTGGCCGCGCCAAGCGCATGCTTCGCCCTCGCCGGGTTGTAGTTTAACCCCTGTTTTGTTACACTATCATCTGTTATTTAGATGCCGACATAGCTCAGTGGCCAGAGCGGCTGTTTTGTAAACAGCGGGTCGTGGGTTCGACTCCCTCTGTCGGCTCCAAAATACAGACAGGTTAATGGACGCTTCGCTGGAGTCTACATATTTGTCCAATGGACAATATGCCTCCGTCGGCTCCAAGTAACAAATGATTACCTTGCAGGGTTACTCAAGCGGTCAACGAGGGCAGACTGTAAATCTGCTGGCTTCGCCTTCGAAGGTTCGAATCCTTCACCCTGCACCACGGAATTTCGTTCTAATATTTGATGAAACATCTTGCGAGTCAGTAAATTTCATATTGATAATTTTCATGATATGTTGTGTTTGGTAATGTCATGACTCAGCAAAAGCGTCTTGGGCTCATATTGAGCATAAATGTAGTAATGATAACGGGCCTGGTAGTTGCAGGCCTAGCTTCGCATCCCCTTGGCGTTTTAGCCGCGGGCGCCGACTATACAGCCGATTCCACTGCCATACTATTGGGCATTATCGCCATTCAGATTACTAAACGACCTCACGGGCACCCGAAGGCCACCACTTACGTTGCACTTATCAATGCGCTAGCCTTACTCGTTGTTACTACAGTCGTTATATACGAAGGTATACACCGCTTAACAAGTAACACACCACAGATACATGGCTTACCAGTGCTGATTGTCAGTGTTATTGCGACTCTATCTATGGTACTGAGTGCCGTTATTCTAGGGCGTGACGCTGGGAAAGAAGACCTGCACATGCGGTCAGTGCTACTAGATACCGCGTTGATGGTGTATCATCGGCCGCTGTTGCAGTAGGCGGCGCTATCATACTAATAATGGGCGGGTTCTATTTGATTGATTCAGCATTAGCGGTAGTAATTGGATTAATCATTGGTTTCGGCGGAATAAAGTTGCTCCGCGATGTTGTAGGTGGTTTACGAACAAAAACGCATTGAGATTAGAGAGAACGCCGTTTATGATTGTTCTGGAGAATAGTCTAACGCTGAGTGGCTATCGAGATGTAAGCCAAGCAATGAATTGCCTCCTATAGGGACGTGGTCTATGAGTCAGAGGCAGTATTTGGTACAATCTACGGAGTAAGTTACGCCGCGATAGCTCAGTGGTAGAGCGCATCCATGGTAAGGATGAGGTCCAGGGTTCAAGTCCCTGTCGTGGCTCCATTTGATACTTCCTAGTACGACATATAATCAAAAAGTAAGAATACTTACAGTAAGGCTTAAGCAGTCTGACTTATTATAGTTATGTGCCGACAAGCAAGGATCATCATCCTAGCGAGCACAACAAAACACCCCTCAGGGGTGTTTTTAGTTCCCGATAGAGCTGCTGAGCTCGTTGTGGAAAAGTATGAAGTGGGTGTTGACAAAGTCATAACACTTGATTACCATGAGCGTAGTAGAAGTAAAACCAAAAGAATTACAACTACATGTCCTTCTTGCAAGGAGAAAAACGAAAATACCGGTTTGATCGACCGGTATTTTTGTATCTGTTTACAATCTGCTCCACATCTGTTAAGATAGAAGTAATTAAGCATTAAAGGTAGTGAACTCATGGCAAAAGGTGATAAGCGCAAGATAATTGGTATGGTCTCTGAAGAGAGCGGCGAGCGCATCTATTACACGACTAAAAACACCATGAACACACCTGATAAGCTCAGTCTCAAGAAATATAGCCCCAAACTACGTCGTCACGTCACGTTCACCGAGACCAAGAAATCACTCGGTCGCAACGAAGCCCCAAAGCGTTAAGTAGTTGGTTCTGCTGGAGCAGGGGTCTTAGCTAAATCAAGTAGCGTATTCACCATCTCGGCATGGCTCCATACCAGCGGGGTAACTCCAAGAGACGCGCCGGTTTCTGGATCATACTGCTCACTCAAAACACCACTAGGTTGCTCACGGGTGATAGACCAGTCTAGTAGCTTGTGAGCTGCCTCAGCATTGCCAGCTGTTGCATAGTATTGTGCGAGCCAAAGGCTGCAAACGACCCACGGGTTGCCCTTATATTGTTTCTTGGTGAGGAAGTAATTATCATTTTCGTAGCGCAACACGCCACCGCTTGGGGTTGTATTTACCAGCTTAGCTTCAACTTGTCTCGCCGTATTGATCAGACGTTCATCGCTCATCGCCAGGCTAGCGTACATATAGGGGCCATACAGGCTGGAAATGTCGATAGTGTTGTCATAGACCAGTTGGCCATCCTCCTGCATCAGAAAGCCCTTTACGAAGTAACCATCAGCATGGTACAGCTTATCGAGATTGGCACGAATGCCATCGGCCGCGTGTGTCCAGCGAATAGCATCATCCGGTGCGTCCAAAGTTTCAGCTAGTCGCGAAGCGGTCTCCAGCCCTGCTATGACCGCACACACCGTATAAGTCGACGTCAGGAACTTCTCCTCCCAGAGGTCATAACTGGCGTGTGGCAGCCCTGTTTGTTCGTCGATGAACTTGCAAAGGAAGTCGGCACAAGGTGTCACGAAGCTGTGAAACAGGTTCTGCACGAACATTTTGTCCTGACTTGACTCATAGAATTCACCAATCATGAAGATAACACTGGCGGTTTCGTCTTCTTGGATGGCTAGCTCTTTATTTCGGCCATGAATCAGGGGGTGCCAGGTGCTGCCAATCGCTCGGTCGGGTTGGTATTTATGCATAAGATAACCATCGGGATGCATGGTGTCGCGGGCAAATTCGAAGAATTGCTTGGCTTCGTCGTAATGCCCCAGCCGAATGAGTGGCCATAGAGCATAGGCGGCATCCCGCGGCCAGCAATAACAGTAGTAATCACGTCCATAATTGAAAATACTGGAGTCGCCGCTGGCCAAGACTGAGCCTCGTTCGTCACAGTGCGCTTTGATAACTAACAGACTGTGCTGCAAACTGCGTTGCTTAAAGTCTGGAACCTCAACATCACTGTCGTTGAGCCAATGCTGCCAATAGTCTCGAACTTCAGCCATCAGATCAGCGA
>JBBRMJ010000004.1:0-67838 GCA_038230895.1 Saccharimonadales bacterium (SeqCode)
AATGTTGCCTTCCAAAAGGGTACAGATTACGCCACTGCTGGAAGTACGAATGACGTCAGTCTTGGTACTGGTGAGCTCTTCCGATTGACTGGTGCTTCTGCCCAAACCATCACTGGCTTCGCTGGCGGTGCCGATGGCCGTTTCCTGACCATCATTAATGCCGGCTCTACCACCGCTACCTTACGTAACCTCAACGGTAGCTCAACAGCTGCTAATCAGATCAGTACTGGTACTGGCGCTGACGTGAGTCTGACGACGGGTTCATCGATTACCTTGGTCTACGATTCTGGCGCCTCGCTCTGGCGTGTCACTGGCAGCACCGCTTCAACCGGCGGGGCGGGGGTCAACACTATTGGTGCAGTCGGCGCACCTTCTGCTAACGGCGCAACTATCACCGGTACGACCTTGAATCTCGATGCGGCCGATGGTAGCAACCCTGGTCTAATCACCGCCGGCACCCAAACTATCGGTGGCGCCAAGACCTTTAGTACCTTATTGACAGGCAGTGCAGGGGCCACGATTAATGGTGGTGCCATCTCATTAACTGGCAACGCCGCTTCCAGCTTTACGACAACCGTCGGAGCTCTGACCTTTGACGCCGCTGCAGCACTCAACCTTGGTAACACCAATGCCACCTCTGTCAGCCTCGGCCGAAGCGGTGTCACTACCACCAACAACGGTGCCTTGACGGTCAGCCAACTGTTAACTGGCAACTCCGGTGCCACCATCGGTGGTGGTGCGATTGCGCTGACCGGCAACGCGGCCTCCAGCTTCACCACTAGCGTCGGAGCTCTGACCTTTGACGCCGCTGCAGCACTCAACCTTGGTAACACCAATGCCACCTCTGTCAGCCTCGGCCGAAGCGGTGTCACTACCACCAACAACGGTGCCTTGACGGTCAGCCAACTCTTAACTGGGAACGCAGGTGCGACGATTAGCGGTGGCGCCGTATCTTTGACGGGTAATACTAATTCGAGCTTCTCGACCACCACCGGTACGTTGAGCTTCGATTCTGCCAGCACCTTGAGTGTTGGTACTGTCAACGCCACAGCAATCAGCATCGGTCACAGCGGTGTTACGACTACCAACAACGGTTCGCTCACGGTCACGCAAGCGGGCAGCTTTAATAGCACGTTGAATGTTACGGGCCTGACTACTTTAAGTGGTGGCCTTACCGTCACCAACGGTGGTAATGTTGCCTTCCAGAAGGGTGCTGATTATAGCATCGTCGGTACTACGAACGACGTCAGTCTTGGCACCGGCGCCTTGTTCCGCTTGACCGGTGCTTCAGCTCAGACGATTACCGGTTTTGCTGGAGGGGCTGATGGCCGCCTACTAACGATCGTGAATGCTGGCTCGACGACCGCTACTATAAGTAACGCCAATGTCAGTAGCACTGCTGCCAATCGCATTAGCACTGGTACTGGCAGTGATATTTCTCTAACCGCAGGCGCTTCAATTAGCTTGGTTTACGATTCTGGCGCCTCCCTCTGGCGCGTCACCGGTAGCACAGCGGCCACAGGCGGAGCAGGCGTTAACACGGTCGGTACTGTCGGCTCACCTTCCGCCAATGGCGCTACCATCACCGGTACTACCTTGAACCTTGATGCGGCCGACGGTAGCAACCCTGGTCTCATCACTGCCGGTGCTCAAAGCATCGGTGGTGCAAAGACCTTCAACCAGCTCCTAACTGGTGCAGCCGGTGCTACTATCAACGGTGGCGCGATCACTTTGACCGGTAATGCCGCCTCCACCTTCACCACCAGCAGTGGTAACTTAACCGTCGACGCCAATGCCGTACTTAACCTCGGTACTACAGCCGCTACATCCGTTAGTCTTGGCCGCACCGGTGTTACCACCACCAACAACGGCGCCCTCACCGTCACCCAAGCCGGTAGCTTTACGAGCACCCTGGGTGTTACCGGCTTGACCACGCTGAGCGGTGGCCTGACGGCTGGCGGCGGTGCCATCGCCTTGACCGGTAATGCCGCCTCCACCTTCACCACCACCACTGGTGCCCTGACTGTCGATGCGGCTACCGCCCTGAATCTCGGCAATACCAATGCCACCTCTGTTAGCCTGGGCCACAGCGGCATCACGACTACAAATAACGGCGCCTTAACGGTCACACAATTACTCACTGGCAACAATGGCGCCACCATTGGCGGCGGTGCGATTGCCCTCACCGGTAACAGCGCGTCGAGCTTTACTACCAGCAATGGTAACTTAAGCCTCGACGCCAATGCCGTGCTCAATCTCGGCACGACTAACGCAACCTCAGTCAGTCTGAGCCGCACTGGCATCACCACTACCAGCAATGGTCCTTTGACCGTCACCCAACTTCTGACCGGTAACGCTGGCGCCACCGTCGGTGGTGGCGCGATTGCCCTCACCGGCAACGCCGCCTCCAGCTTCACCACAACCACCGGTGCATTAACCGTTGATGCGGCGACAGCATTGAACTTAGGTAATACCAACGCCACCAGCCTGAGTGTTGGCCGCAGCGGTGTGCTGACCACTGTTAACGGCACCTTAACGGTTGTTCAGGCCGGTAGTTTCAGCAGCACCTTGGGCGTGACCGGTGTTACCACCTTGAGTGGTGGCCTGATTGTCACCAATGGTGGTAGCGTGGCCTTCCAAAAGGGAAGTGACTACAACACGGTCGGTACCACCAATGATGTTAACCTCGGTACTGCCACGCTGTACCGCCTGACTGGCGCCTCAGCTCAGACTATTACCGGTTTCGCGAATGGTACAGATGGCCGCTTACTGACCATCGTCAACGCTGGCAGCACAACCGCTACCTTGAGTAATGCCAACGTCGGCAGTATCGCCGCCAACCGCATTAGCACCGGTACTGGTGCTGATATCAACTTAACGTCTGGCTCATCGATTAGCCTGGTCTACGATTCAGCTGCCAACCTGTGGCGCGTCACTGGTAGCACGGCTGCCAGCGGTGGTTCCGGCGTCAACACCATCGGTGCAGTTGGTGCACCATCAGCCAACGGTGCAACTATCACTGGTACGACCTTGAACCTCGACGCTGCAGATGGTAGCAACCCTGGTCTGATCACCGCCGGTACCCAAACCATCGGTGGCGCCAAGACCTTTAGTAGCTTGCTGGCCGGTAGCGCTGGAGCTACCATCAGTGGCGGTGCTATCACGCTGACCGGCAGTGCCGCCTCGAGCTTCACGACTACCAGTGGCAACTTGACGTTTGATACCAACGCCGTCCTTAACCTTGGTAACAACAATGCGACGAGTATCGCCCTCGGCCACAGCGGCATTACCACTACTAACGCTGGTGCCTTTACGGTAAGTCAATTGCTGACCGCCAGCAATACCGGCGCCAACGCCCTGGCTATCACCGGCACACCATTAGCTGGTGCTGGTGGTGCTAGCAGCTCATTGGTTCAATTTGGTCCTAACGCTATTGCCTCCGGCAACGCCACGGTGACAACAGGTGGTACTTATCTCGGTCTGAACGCTCCAGCCGCTGGTGCTGGCTCAACAGCTGACTTCATCAACTTCCAGAACGCCGGTACCAGCTTACTCAAGGTGACTGCCACTGGTTCATTGACTGCCGTTGGCCTGAACAGTGGTGCTGGTATCATCCAAGGTACGGCTGGCCTAACGGTCTCTGGTGCCAATGTTAATCTCAACGCTGGTGGCAGCTCCAACACCAACATCAATACAGGTGTGGCTACGGGTGCAGTTAACATCGGTAGTGGTAGTGCTGGCGCCATCACCCTCATCAGTGGTGCAGCCATCAACCTGACACCTGGTGCCGCTTCTACCATCGGTGCCACGACACAACAATTAACACTCCAGGGC
This sequence comes from Saccharimonadales bacterium (SeqCode), assembly GCA_038230895.1. Taxonomy (GTDB): domain Bacteria; phylum Patescibacteriota; class Saccharimonadia; order Saccharimonadales; family UBA4665; genus JAJXTN01. The sequence continues at coordinate 3,835 of JBBRMJ010000004.1, forward strand.
AGCTCAGCCTCGACCATTACTGTCACGAGTGGTGCGAACACGACGACGTTGAGCTTTACTGCGCCTACCGCAGCTCGCAGCATCGTCTTCCCAGACGCTAGCGGTACAGTTCAGTTAACGCCAGCCAGCGGTTCATACTTGCTGCAAGTCCCTACGGCCAACACCAGCACAGGTTCCAACGCTGTCCAGCCTGCTACCACCGGTATTGTTGGCTTAACTGTCAATGGCACCAACACCGGTACCTCGGCCGTTGCCGCCATCTTCAACCAGGCCAACAACACCAGTACAGCCGACACCGTCCAAATCAACAGTACCAACACGGCGACAACCCAAGCCAATGGGCTGCTCTTCAACCGTAACGGCGGTGGTGGCACCACCACCAACGGCATCAACATCACGAGCACTGCTGGTACGCTGACCAATGGCCTAGCCATCACGAGCGCGAATGGTCAAACCATCGCCAGCGGTATCAATTTTGCTGTCGGTGGCACCGGCACCTACACCAACTTGATCAGCGCTGCCAACTTCAGCGTCAGTAATGCTGGTGCTCTGACTGCCGGCACTTACAACAGCAACACCTTGAGCAGCACCCAGCTAACCTTCGGTGGTGCAACTGGTACGGTCGGTGCGACTGGCACGCAACTGACGCTACAGGGTAATGCTTCCACGACCTTAACGGCCACCGGTGGTGGTTTCACCACGACGGCTGGTTTTGCGGGCGCGCCGACAGCTTCACAGACCTACAACTTTGACCGAACAGCCCCAGCCGGCACCTACACCATCTGTGCGACTACCGCCACTGTCTGTGCTGGCTACGCGCCTGCTACCGGTGGTAGCTACATCGCCAAGAACGCCCAGGACACCTCTATTGCGAGCACGGCGGGCTACTTACTTGGCTTGCAGCAAACCAACGCTGCCGGCGGTGTCTTGCAATTGACCAACGCTGGTTCTGCCTCCAGTCTCAAGGTTGTTGCCTCAGCCAACCCATCAGCGGGTGAAGCGCTGATCTTCGCCAACAATACTACTGCTGGTGTCAGTGGCAACCTCATCGACCTACGTGCGAATGGCACGTCGCTATTCACGGTCAGTGCTGCCGGTGTCATCACTGGTAACAATGAGGCTCTGACCGCTACCGGTAGCGCCACTGCCTTAACCGTCACCGCGACGTCCGGTACTGCCGCCCCAGCCGCTGTCTTCAACCAAGGTGGCGCGACTGGTACCGATGGCGTCGATGTCAACCTGACCAACGGTTCCGGTACCCAAGCCAACGGTATCTCGATCAACCGCAACGCCGCCGGTGGTACCACCACAAACGGCGTCAACATCACGAGCACGACAGGTACGCTGACGAACGGCCTGACCGTTACCAGCGCCAATGGCCAAACCGTAACCAATGGCATCAACTTCGCCGTCGGTGGCACCGGTACCTACACCAAGCTCATCAACAGCGCCAACTTCAACGTCACCAACGCTGGTGCAGTCACTGCTGTCGGCGTTGACTCCGGCACCGGCTTGATCCAAGGCATCGGTGGCATCAACATCTCGGGCGCCAACAGCTTCATTAACGCTGCCACTGGCGGCTTCACTACCAACATCGGTACCGGTTCTGGTAATGGTGCCATTAACATCGGTAACATTACCAACACCCCATCAATTGGTATCCTCAGCTTGGGTGCCATCACCGAAACCTCAGCCGCTGCCGTCAACATCACCGCTGGCGCTGCGAGCACGCTCAGCACCACCGCTGGTAGCCTGACCCTGCAAGGCTTTGGTGGCGTCACCATTAATACTCCGAACACTGCGGTCGCTTCAACGGCTTCCAGCGCCATTTCCATCCTGTCTGGTAACGCTAGCGGTACTGGCGGCACGAGCGGTTCAGGCAGCATCACCATCGATAGCGGTTCATCGACTAATGGCACCACCGGTAGTGTCCTCATCGGCACCACGAACTCCTCGACGATTACTGTTGGTAAATTGACTGGTACGCCGCCAACGCTCGCACTACAGGGCAACACCGTGACCGTTGTCTCCGGTAATGGCACCAATAAGACCACTGTCGGCTTTACCGGTACCCAAGCGGCTGGTGACATCGTCTACAACTTCGACCGCACCGTCTCAACTGGCACCTACACCATCTGTACCACCGCTGCTGGCGCTTGTACTGCTGCAGGTACCGGTTATGTCCTATTCTCCCCAACCGCTGCTCAAGTCGATGCCACCGCTAACCCATCGATCTTCATCAACAAGAACGCCAGTGGTAGCGGCAACATCTTAGAACTACAGAAAAGTGGTGTTGATGTCCTGACCGTCGCCTCTGCCACCGGCGCAACGACAATTCAAGCTGTTACCAACCAAACCAACACCTTCAGCGTCAAGAACTTAGCCGGGACGACTCTCTTCACCGTCGACACCCTCAATGGCCAAGTCGGCACGCAATCTACTGCGGTGGCTAGCACCAATACCCAGAACTTCATCATCCGCAGTGGTGACGCCACTGGTACGGGCACACCAAGCACTGGTGATATCACCTTCCGTAGTGGTTCTTCCACCAATGGCTCCTCAGGCAATGTCAACATCGATGCCGGTGGTGCTGCGACGACCTTCGGTAACATTGGCCTCGGTGCCACAACGCGCGCCAACTCCATCAACATCGGTCAGACTACGCTTAATAACTTCGCCATCCAGTCAACAGTCAACATTGCGAACTCTACGGCCGGTACCCAGACCGTCAACATCGGCTCCAGCAGCGTCAGCGCTGACACCACCAACATTACAGCTGGCTCTACCAATGGCTTGAACTTGACTGTCGGCTCCACTGGTACCATCAAGCTGGGTACGACCGCTGTTTCCCAGAACATTCTGCTCGGTAATAGCACTGGCGGCACGATTGTTATTGGTCAAAACGGTGGCACCGTCGCCGTTGACGGCACCAACTTTGACCTGTCTACCGCCGGTGTTCTGACACTGGCTGGTGGCCAAACTACTGACATTACGACCTTAGCTGGTGCTACGTCCACCGGTATTACGATTCAGCCAGGCTCAGCATCAAACAACAGTGGTACTGGTGCGGCTTTGACCGTCAAAGCCGGTAACCAAACTGGTACCAGCTCCACCGGCGGCTCCCTAACGGTTGACGCCGGTACTGGCACAACGACTGGTGGCGCCATCACCATCGGTAGCACCGCCGCCGGTTCTATCAGCATCGGTCGCACCGGTGTTACCACCACCAACGTTGGACTCTTGACCGTCACCCAAGCCTTAACCGGCAGTTCTAGCATTACCCAAGGCTCCGCCGCCGGTGTTGGCGTCTTGACGAACAACGGTGCTACATTCGATGCGACTGACGCCCTCGGTAACTTAGCTGCCGGCGCGATTGGTACAGCTGCTGCTACCGTTGACGTCTACTCCTCATTCAGCATTAACCCTGCCGCTTCCGGCCGTACTTACACCATCCCGACACCGACCAACAACACCATCGGTCGTATCATCTACATTAGCAACATCAGTACCACGCAGACGTTCAGCATCGGTGGCACTACCTTCGGCTTCAGCTCCACTGGTACACTGTTCTACAATGGCACGATCTGGACCTTCGCCGGTATGGATGGTGGCTCTAACAATTACATTCAGAACAACAAGCCATCAGCTGCCACCGTTCAGACGGCTAACTTCTACATCCAATCCGGTGATGCTACTAACACTGTCACCGCTGCCGTGCGCGCCATCGGTAGCCAAACTGGTGATCTGTTAGACCTCCAGAACAGTAGTGGTACGGCCATTTCTGGCTTCACGAGCGCTGGTGCCCTAACGTTCTACGGCGCCAACACTGTCTCGACGAGCGCCGCGAATTTGCTAACTGTCCAATCCGGTTCTGGTACGTTGAGCTTTGGTACAACCACGGTATTGAACGCCAACGGCGCCCTAACGCTGCAAAGTGGTGGTACCAACACTGCTTTGACCCTCCAAGCCATCGGTACCGGTACGGCCAGCCTGGACAGCGCCAGCGCTGGCGGTACCGTCACCATCGCCACCAACGCCACCACCGTCAACATCGGCAGCGTCGGTACGGCCACCACTGCGAGCACCATTCACATCAATGACACCACTGACGCTACCAGTGCTCAGATCGCGGTGATTGGTAGTAAGGCTGCCAATGCCGCCAACAAGGTCACCATCCAAGGTCAAGTAGCCAGCCTGGTCGCGTACACCGCTGGTATCTCGGCGCAAGCTACCACCAACGGCACTACAACCTTTGACGTGCAAAATGTCGACGGCGCCGAATCGTTAACTGTTGATACCACCGGTGCCAGCTCTAACAAGGCCGTCAACGGTGGCTCAGAAACCAGTGCCTCTTACACCACTAACTGGCCAGCTGCCGGCTTCGGTACTTCCACTGTCAGCCGTGACACCACCGCCGGTGAATTTGTCAGCGGCGTAGCCAGTGCCAAGGCTGTCACCACTGCAGTTAACTCCGGTGTTAAGAACGTCTTGAGCACCACACTATCACAGAGCACCACCTACCTGATTAGCTTCAGCATCAAGGGTAATGTCGGCGCCTCTGACCTCGCAGCTGCTATCCTGTACAACGGTACAACCATTGATGCTGGCACCGGCGCCGTCAACAACTGTGGAACGACGATGTCAATCACGACCTCATTCACGAAGATCAACTGTTACTTCACCACCGGCTCCAGCAACACCTTCACCGCCAGCAACGCCCTGGCCATCTACGAGACCACCACCGGCCGCACCTTCTTCGTTGATAACGTCAGCGTCCTCCAACAGGTCACTGGTAATGCCCTCACGGTCAACCAAGTTCGTATCGGTGGTGTAGCTGGCCAGGGCCTAACCCTCCTCACTGCTGACAGCTTCGCCGGTAAACCAACCACTGGTACGACCCCAAGTAATAACCTTCTCGGCTCGATGTACTACGACACCACCCTTGGCAAGATGCAGTGTTACGAAGCCTCCGGTTGGGGTTACTGTGGTGCCTCACCGGATGTGTCCGTTAACCTGATCCCTGAATACACTGGTGCAGTCTTGGATGGTACCGGTATCGGTACACTGACTTCTGACCTCTGTGGTAACGTCGGTGCCTTGTCCATTAACACCGGCCTGTGTTCTCCCGGTCAGACTTTCAACTACTACAGCTGGAACACCATTCAGCCAACCACCCAGAGCTACAGCATTTACATCCGTTACCAGCTGCCAGCCACCTACAAGAGCATCGACGTCAGCAACCCGATCACCCTGACCGCTCGCAGTACCGATGTCACCACCCCAGGTACCGGTAGTGGCCTGCAGAACGGTGTTCGCTACAGCCTATATGACGCCAGCGGTGTGGCCTGTGCCACCAACACCCAGGTGACAACCTCGGCCAACACCTGGCAATCAGTCAGCATTACTCCGAGTGGCTGTACATTGGCGGCCAACACCATCGTACTGTTCAAGATCGACGTCTCGGCCACCAACAGCTCCAGCGCCTATGTCAGTAACTTAAGCTTCATCTCAAAGGGACAATAATATGAAACTCTCTAACAGCTCTCGTCCGAACCGCGCGCCACCATAAGGTAGTGCACGGTTCGGCCAAAACAAAAACACGGGAAACATTTATTTACGGGAACGGGAAAAACAAAACGGGAAGGGAAGGCGAGGCACTCACGGGTGCCCAGCATTCTCACAAAAATCGGGAAGATTAACGGGGACAAGTAGCATTATACGGCTACCTCAATAAAGCCCTGTTATGACCAAAAACGCAGCCTCTGATCAGGGCTGCGTTTTTGGTTGGGAAGACAGTAGTCGTTTCAGTTCGATTTCAGCCCCTGTTGCCAATCTGTGCTAAAATAATAGCATTAGCAGTAAATAATAAAGACCAAACAAAAAACAGAGATGGAACCAGTCTGGCGCCAGCACCGACCCGTCGTTCGCCCCTCGCGATCGGCTACGCCTGTGGCTGAGAATCGACCGCAGCCGGCCAGCCCCAGCAGAGTAGCGCCAGCGGCTAGTACTCACGCGGCCCCACGTATCACCATTCGACTGAGTTTTCGTTTCCCAAAGGGGATTGGCCGCTGGTTCCGCAACCTAAAACGAGATTACTTACAGCGTAAGGGGCCGAAACGCACAGTCTTCCGTATCAGTGTACTGGTGGTTGTCGCTGTGGTTCTGGCTAATGTCCTGCTGCCGTACTTCAGCAATCGCTGGTCATCTGATGCTTACGCACTCGATGGGGCTGATAAAGCGGTAATTTCTCAGGCCAATGAAAGCATGGGAGCTGTCCTAAAGCATGATCTGAAAGAGCAGAGTTATAGCTTTAACACGAATTATCAGGCTGATGGACTCGCCGGTGGGCAATTCCACCAAGGGGGTGCCCAGATCAAGGCTACGCTGCACGACGACCTCACTAAAGGTGTCACCATCAATGATCCAGTTACCAGTGACAGCTTTACTATTACACCGCAAGTGAAAGCCCTGTATGCCAAGCAGTCCAGTAACCAGATACAATACCCAATTTACGGCGGCAGCGGTGCGCTGATTTACACGACGAATGCCGTTGGTGTTAAAGAAGATATTTTGCTTCGGCACGAGATGGGCGACACGCTGAAATTGAAGTATAAGTTGGGACTGGGAAACGATTATGCCGCTAAGCTGTTGGCCGATGGCTCATTGGCCATCTATGGGAGCAACCTCCCCCTAGATAATGTCAGCACGAGCACTGACAAAGACGCCAAGTTACTGGCGAAAGCTCGTCAGAACGCCGTCAAAGATACCTGGTTGTTCACCATTCCTCCACCAACCGTCCATGCCTCGGGCGATCGGGTAGGGAAGGCCCACGTCGTCTATCAGCTCAAGGGCGATATCTTGACAATCGTTGCCACGAACATGAAGTCAGCCAACTACCCGCTCAGCATCGACCCAACGGTTCAGATTTCCACCACCAACGAGTTCTACCGCAACACCAGTATTGAATCAAACGCTGACTTTGACGCCACCAACAACCAGATTACGCGTGGGGCTTTGACGGGTGGTACGACGGGCACGTGGACAGCGACAACCACTTTGGGGCAGGGTCGATTCCTCGCCGGTGCGACCGCCTACAATGGCAACGTCTATGTGGTCGGCGGGGCCGCTACCTCTGCTTCAACTACCAACTTAGCCGGTACAAACGCCAACGCTGTGGAGTATGCCAGCATTAGCACCGCTAGCCCGTCGGTTTTCGGAAGCTGGGCGGCGGGTAACCATAGTGGTCTGCCAGCAGGCGGATTATCACGTTTCCAGTTGATTGGTTACCATGGATTTCTCTATGCTATCGGCGGTTCGACAACTGACACCACCTGCGGCACCCTTTCATCCACAGTCTACTATGCCTCGGTGCAAGTTAACGGTGTCTTGGGTAACTGGGCCACGACTAACGCCCCGGCGACCGCGCGCTGTAGCTTTGGTGCTACGGCCTACGGCGGCAAAATCTATATCGCTGGTGGCAAGACAGGCTCGGCCACCGGTACCGGAACCACTGACGTCAGTTACGCCGTGGTAAACCCAGACGGAACACTTACCTGGACAAGTGGCACAACCCCGGCGCTGCCGGCGGCGCGGTATGGAAACGACCTACAGGCCTATAACGGCTACCTCTACGTCGTCGGTGGCATGCTCAGTGGCAGCCCTGGCACCCTGACCAACACCGTGCTTTACAACCCACTCAATACTGACGGAACAATTTATAACGGGAGCAGTAACTGGGCTTCGACCAATACGTTTACTACTGCTCGAGAGAACCTTGGCGCCATCTTCTCGGTGATTAAAAACGGCTATATATATTTGTCAGGGGGCTGCTCGGCGATAAATGGGAGCCAAACTTGTACGACGGTCCAGAGCGACACTCAGCTGGCGCAAATCAACGCTGACGGCAGCTTAGGGCAATGGGCTACTACGACAAGCTTAACGGCAGCCAGGGTAGGGTCAACGGAGGTGGTATGGCGTGGCACGGTTTATAACGTGGCCGGCTGTTTAGCGATGTCGGCTGGAGCTATCTCGTGTAGTGCAGCACCGGTAGCCACCACACAATACGGAACGATAGCATCAGCAGGGCAGGCAAGTGTGCTCAAAACCACGACAAATTACCCACTCTCGGTGTTCGGGGCGACAGCTGCCGTGCTAAATGGCTACTTGTATGTGGTCGGGGGTTGTACGACGAACGACTGTCAGTCTGGTAGCCCCAGTGTTACGAACCAGACATATTACGCCCAGATCGCGTCAGATGGAACCCTTGGTTCCTGGAGTAACAACGCCGCCAATACCATCAACGGTACGGGTGCTACCAGCGGTATTGCCGAAATGGCATTGGTGGCCGCAAACGGCAGCCTCTATGGTTTCGGTGGCTATAACGACTCGGCACCCTCAAATAAAGCGTGGATTGTGACACCAAGTGCCTCGACCGGTGCCTTGCCTGGTGCGTGGACAGCCTCTACGGGCAACTTAGCAGCTACGGTCTATGCCGCCGGTGCCATGTATATTAAAGGCACGTTTATTGTCATTGGGGGGTGTGTCGCCACCGCTGGATCTTTCGGCTGTAGTACCTATCGTACGGCAGTGACGAAATACACCTTCAGCGGAACAACCATAACAAATGCCGGTACGACGACAGCTCTTTCAGCCGCCGCCAACTTCTCAGACGCAGCGTTCGGGTTGGCTTATTACTATGGCTACATCTACTTATGCGGCGGTACAGATGCTGGCCAAGCCTATACGCAGTTTTGTACTTATGGCAAACTCGACCCTAGTGCTTTGACAGTTGCATCCTGGACAACGACGACTGGTAAATTTAATGTTGGCACATCACCTGATCACCCAATTCGACGTAGCTCCGCCTATGCCTCAAACGGCTATTTGTACGTGTTCGCCGGGCACGACGGTCTAAACCTTGCACCAGTCGGTAATATTAGTATTGGTAAGATTAATCCGTCCACTGGCAATGTTTCTAGTGATTTTACGGTGTCGACCACAGCCTTTACGGCCAAATGGGACACGGCTAGTGCCTTCGCTGACGGCAACGTTTATACTGTCGGAGGTTGTACCGCGGGTAACCCGCCGACGACGTGTACGGCTCGCACCAACGCTACGGAATACTTCCAGATATACAACGCTACCAATTCTGGCAATCGGGCCAATGCCAACAGTGGGAACGCCATCCCAACCGGAGTGTCTGGAAACTCAGCTGTCGCCTACAATGGCTATCTCTATCAAGCAGGCGGTTGCAGCGTTTACACCATTGGTACGACCACTTGTACGACGGCTGTTGGTAGTAGCAGTTTTGCGGCGATCAATCCAGATGGCTCGATTGGAACGTGGACGGCTGGGCCGAGCTTCCCGTCGAGTGCCCTCAGGGGATATGGATGTATGGTTCAGCTCAACGGCACGCTTTATTATATGGGCGGAGTTACCAGCGGTGGTACCGCCCAAAGTGATGTCTATTATAGTACTGCTTCGGGCTCATCGTGGGGTAGCGGCACATGGGCAGCCGTCAACGCTGGTAGCGCTACCGGTAAGCTATTAGCCATTAAAGGTGGGCTGAGCTGCAGCACTTGGAATAATCGTATCTATGCTGTTGGTGGTTCGACCTCGACCACCGTGTACTACAGCCCTTCGTTGCCGAGTGGGGGCGATATTACTAGCGCCTGGACGGCCACTACGACGAGCTTTACGACGAGTCGAAGCTATCACGCGGCGGTGGCGGTGGGTGGATACCTCTATGTTATCGGTGGTTTTGACGGGACCAACTACTTATCAGATACGCAGTTTGCACAGATTGCTTCGAGCGGTAATATCACCGCCACCTGGGCCTATACCAACGATCTGCCATACAAGGAGCGGCAAATGTCAGCCTATGCTGCCAATGGCTATATCTATGTTTTAGGCGGTGCCACTGGTACCGCTAGCACCAGCTGTCTAGGCACCCAAAATGTTGCCTCAGTCAATACCGACGGTACACTAGGCTACTGGCAGGAAGGTGTGGCCACCAGCTTTACGGCGCGCATGGGTTCAGGAGTTGCCTATTATAATGGCTATTACTATGTCGTTGGTGGCAATGATTGTAGCGCTAACACGACAACCAGCAACGTCACCACAACATCGTATGCAGGGGAGCAGTCACAGGCTATTCGTAGTATCTTCACGCGCTATATCGATATGGTGGGCGACGCCACGCCGTGGAAGTTTGTTATTAATGGCAGCAATGCAGCAGTAAACACCGTAGATATTGAGAACTGGCGCCTGACCTATAACTCTAGTCGCATTGCGACGAACGCCTTCGGTGCCAGCACCATCGTCACGCCGCTTAACTTCGGCCCTAATCCATTTGTCATCACCGCTATCGACGGCTCCAGCGTCAACCAGGGCGTGTCCCGCTACTGGCAGCTAACCTTCGACATCGACCAAACTAATTCCTTCGCTTTTGCCGATGTCAACATCAGTCCACCAGCCATTGTGTCCTACAGCTTCTACTACGCCCCCTCCGGCAACACTCGCCTGCGTAACGGCGGTATCTTCCAAGACCAAACCCACCAATCCCTCGACGCCCACCCATAAGGGCAGTGAGGCAGACGGCGTGAGGATAACCATAGCCAATATTGACATTATTCGGTAAAATAGTACTGAAAGCGTGAAACAAACACATGGATACTAATAGGTTTAAGCGTCGAACAGATTACAATGCGCCGGTCCGACGACCAGCCCCAGTTCGTGATGAGCTTGGGGAACTGCGTCAACCAGCGCCCACCACGCCAACTCCCGCGGCAGCGCCAACGCCAACTCCAACACCAACACCCGTGCCCACACCCATAGTAGTCGCTGATGCCCCCGTAGAGGCAGCCAGAGTGCCCGTAGCACCTCGTCCAGTTCATGAGTCGGCCAGTATGCCGCCCGAAGCCGCCATCGACCTTTCGAAGCCCGATACCGGTGGCTGGCTCGACGCTATAAATCCTGAAGACAGTCAGCCAACTCTAGTAGCCTCCACTGATGTTACGGCAGCCGAGGCCTTGCCAGCCCCGACTATCTCGGTCCAGATTAGCCTGCCCAGCAATATTAGTCTCCCCAAACCGCGTCTGCCAGCCTGGCCGTATCGCAAAATTGCTATAAGAGCTGGTATCGCCACCGCTGTCGTTGCAGTGCTACTGACTGGCACACTGGTAAGCATGCATTTCCTGCGCCATTCGTCACAGCCCAAGCTCACCCAAGCGCAGAAATTAGCGACGAACCTCGCTCAGCCGACCTTCGCGCCCGTCGCTCCAAAAGATAAGGCCGGTTTAGCAGCGGGCGAGGCTGGCAAAACTACTTTCGACGGCTCCCGTAACACCTATAGTTACCAGGATACCTTAGGTAATGTGCCGCTGATCGTCAGTCAACAGCCCATTCCAGCCAAATTCAATACCTCGCAAGAAGCTGTCAGCAGCGCTGCCCAGAGCTTAGGTGCCAAAACCACCTTTGCAACTCATTACGGCAAGGTGTACATGTTCACCAGCACCAAATCAAACGCTCAAATGCTCGTACTGTCTGTAAACAGCTTACTGGTCTTCATCCAAAGCAGCTTTACGCACTCTACCGCCGACTACACGACCTACATCAACAACCTCAAGTAGCTCATTAACTTCGGTGGGGCAGGGCAGGTCGCACACTAAAATGTTCAGGGTTTGCCAGCTGAACAACATTTTGGGTGAACGTGACAAAAATCTCCTTTACATGCCTAACATAAGCGGAGTAGAATACCCAGTAGATCCTCCCAAACAAAAACGGATCAAAACAAAAATAATGCAAAAACAGGTCAAAATACATCGCTCTTCGGGAATAGCTGTGTTCGTTTTGGCCATAAAACAAAAGGGATGGGCATGAAACCGCTCAAAAAGAAGCAAGATGATCGCTTACTCAAGCAATTGTCACGTGTCGAACGCCAACGCCAAGAACAAATAAGAAAGATGATCTATAGTGATCCATCATTCAACGTGGTATAACAGCTGCTAAGCTATGCCTCAGTCCTAGAAGCCTCACAACCTCTCTTGTTTGACCGCCCCATCCGGAGCGTTCACTTCTCGTCTTTTCAATTACATCGATGCTGACCTCTGTTAGCTCGTCATCCCAGCGCAGGCTGGGATCTAAACCTATATAGGCGCCGATAGGCGCTCTTTTCCGTATTACTCATGTATGGCAGCATAGCAGCGCTCATTATTGGTATGGGTCCCAGCCTGCGCTGAGATGACGAATCTCGGACAGGGGTGAGCGTGGTAATCTAGGCGGCTAGTATTAAATGGCTAGTCATCTGTTATTTGGCCTCGAAGAGGGGAGGAGGCTGGGGTGGTATACTGAGAGCGAGGCATTATATATGACACAAAAAATCATCGCAGTCGTTAATCAGAAAGGTGGTGTGGGCAAAACAACCACCGCCATTAACGTGGCTGCCCAGTTAGCCTCAGCCAAAGCCAAAGTCTTGCTGGTCGACCTCGATCCACAAGGTAATGCTACCAGCGGGCTGGGAATTCCCAAAGATTCCGCCAATCATACAACGTACGACGTATTACGCGGCGACGTCCAACTAGCCCGGACGGTCTCAGAAACCAATGTCGCACAATTATACGTCCTGCCGGCGAACGCTAATTTGGCTGGCGCGGAGGTTGAACTGGTAAATGCTGCAGAACGCGAGTTCGCGTTGACCAAAGCTTTGGCATCAGCCACCTATGAATACATTCTTATTGATTGTCCGCCTTCATTGGGTCTTTTGACGATTAATGCCTTAACGGCCGCTCATTATGTCATGATTCCCGTCCAAGCCGAATATTATGCGCTGGAAGGCTTAAGTCAGCTGCTCAACACGATCCAGGCCGTCAAGCAGAGTACCAATCCGAATCTGGAATTGCTGGGCATTGCCCTCACGATGTTTGATAAGCGCAATTCACTCAGTGAACAGGTGGAGCAAGAGGTCAAGAATTACTTCGGTGACAATTTATTTAAGACCATCATCCCCCGCAATGTGCGCTTGGCCGAAGCGCCGAGTTATGGCCGGACGATTTTTGAACATGATCACTGGAGTAAGGGCGCTCGAGCCTATAAGTCTCTCGCCAAAGAAGTCCGGGAACGGCTGGCCTAGGCCCCCGCTTCGAGAGCAAACTCTCAAAGACCGGGGTTACAGATACTGACGATGGTTTCTGTCATGGTTTAGCTGGCGATAGTATGGTCGAATTGCTGAAACCGAAGCCTTGATTGAGCATTTCGTAGAGTCTAGCAATTTCGTCAGGATCGTTGATGAGCGTAAGTAGGTCGTGAGATTCTGCAAGGCTCGACTGTAGCGTTTGGGCGTGTGAGAAGGCAATCGGGCTGACGGGCCCTTTCTGTGGCGCTGTGGTGTTGATGCACAGAACTTCATGAGTCTCACCGGTCTTGAGATTTTTCGTTCGTCTCTGTTCTAGGTGGGCATTCGGGCCGAGGGTGTATCTCGTTAGGTCAACTTGGTGGGTGCTCCTTCGGAGTAGATCGTCGGATGTTTCGTTGGCTGTGGCTTCTGGATTGATTATGAACTGTGCGACTCGCTGAATTTTCTCGAGGACTGTCGTCGGTCGACTTGTAAAAAATGGTCGTTTCTTATCAGCATGAGGCAATGTGAGTAGCAGTTGGGCATATTCAACTAACTCCGTTTGTTGCGGTGATAACTCAACCCTCTGTGGACGTGCGCTCAGCCGTTCAGGCATGATTCTAGAGTGACATAAGCAGATTGGAATAGCAATGTTAACGAGCTTGGTCATCTGGGAATGGGGTGGTCCTTATGCTATAGTGAGGTCTATGGCAGGAACAACAAAAAGAGGACTTGGCAGAGGGTTTGAGTCGCTGTTGGCACCGGATTTTAATAAGGCGGCGCTGCTAGTGAGTAGCGACGATCGGATTGAGAAAATCGATGTCGGTACCTTGCAGGCAAACCCCTATCAGCCGCGGCATCACTTCGATGAAGCTACGTTACAGGAGCTGGCAGCGTCGATTAAGCATTATGGAATTGTACAGCCCTTGGTGGTGATGCCGGCGAAGGCCGGGGTTTACACCCTCATAGCTGGTGAGCGACGCTGGCGGGCGGCGCAATTGGCTGGTCTCAAGCAAGTACCGGCGATTGTTCGCAGTAGTAAGCAATTGGAGCAATTGGAAATAGCCCTCATCGAGAATGTCCAGCGAGTTGATTTATCACCCCTCGAACAAGCCATTAGTATTGAGCGTTGGCATGATCAGTTCTCCATATCTTATGATTTGATATCTAAGCGATTGGGTAAAGCACCATCGACTGTCAATAATATCGTGCGTTTATTGCAATTACCGGAAGCCGCACGCAAAGCCTTGGAAGCCCAGCAGATTACTGAAGGCCATGCCCGGTCTATATTGGCGTTGAAAGCAAACCCGGACCAGATGGCCCATCTGTTAAATGCCATTATTAAGTTGGGTTGGAGTGTGCGTGAAGCTGAGCGGTACGTATTGAGTGTTAAGGCAGGTGCCAAAGATCATCGCCAAGCCAAACAACGGGTGGTCACTGAAACGCCGATGACGAAGAAATTGGGCAAACACTTGCACACGGCAGTCCGAGTTCGCCGTACAGCCAAGGGTGGTGTGCTGGAAATTGGCTTTCGTGATGACGGCGATTTAGAGCGTATCATCGGACAAATTGGCTAGGTCTACGAAGCGGTTGATATGGTACGCTTATGGTTGTATCATAGTGTCTAACAGCTGAGGGTAGCAGTAATACATATATATGAGTAAGTTGGCGGCATTTTACAGAGGGAACCAGGCTAAAGGTCTGGTGGTGTTGGTCCTGATTGTGGCGGCTATCACCGGCGAATTCCTGATTTTCGCTACGCCGCACAAGAACAGCAATAATTTACGAACCTCAGCGGCCACTAACTGTACACCTGATGCACGCTTAGTTAACCCGTGTCGTCCCTGGCAAGGTGACTCATCTAATAAGTATCCTGGTGTTGCAAGTGGGCTCAAAGCGAGGACGACCGATTACGAAACCCGTACCGGTACCCAAGTCGACTTTGCTCACGAATTCGCAACGGCAGGGGCCACGCTCACTTCCGACGAGCTGTATTATATCAATCGACCCAACACGTATCTGTTGTTGAACTACAAACCCACCAGTGGTGGCTGGTCGACCGCCGACGGTTCTAGCGCCGCGGTAAATACTAATATTGATAACATGGCGAATAGCATTAAGGCAGTGGCGCCGAAGAAAATTATCCTAGCCCTGTGGCATGAACCAAACAATGATGTTTCGGGTGGCGCGGCTGGTTGTCCATCTAACTTCGCGTATGTCGGTACGACTGGTACGCCGGCTCAGTACCGCGCAATGTGGGCCAATGTGCGCAATCGATTTAGTGCTCTAGGTGTGACCAATGTCGAATGGGCAATCATTTACATGAGTGGCACGAAGTGGGACTGTATGCAAAAAGAATTATGGCCCGGTAATAGCCTCGTCGACTGGGTAATGTGGGATCATTATTACAGCAATGCTGAAACCTTTGCGTCTGGTACGAGCCGTTTCTATGATTGGTTAGGTACCAACAGTGACGCGGCACATGACTTTAATAATCACCCCTGGGGAATCGGAGAATGGGGCTCCTGGCAGACGACCCAGAGTGCCGTATATCAGTTATACGTTGATGGGGGCAAAGCGCTTCAAGCCGGGACCTATAGTAAGATAAAATTATGGACAGTTTGGGACAGTATCGGCAGTAATGATAGTCGTATACAATACAGCAACGCTAGTGCCTTGGACCAGACTGAACAGAATACCTTCAACACAAACTGGGCTCAGAATTCGGCCTTCATAAACCCGGTCATCAATCCCAATACTGACCCGACACCACCCAATATCTCGATTACCAACCCAAGCAGCGGGTCAACCATAAGCAGCACAGTGTCGATAGCTATTACTGCCACTGACAATGTGAAGGTTACTAGGGTTAAAACTGTCTGGGATAGCACTAATGTGATAAGTGATGTATCGAATGCGGGTAGTTGGAATACCAGCTGGAACACAGCGGCAGTGGCTAATGGCTCACATACCATCGTTGCTACGGCGTACGATGCGGCCGGTAACTCCAAAACCAGTAGCGTGGCGTATACCGTCTCAAATGTAACACCACCACCACCAGGGCCAACTATTACTAGTTTCACGACTAATCCAGCCACTATCACTGTTGGTCAGAACACGACACTCACTTGGTCAAGCACTAACACGGTGAATTGCACAGTAAACCCTGGTGGCCCCCAGAACACCACTAATACGGTCTGGCAGACGCTCGTTTTCAGCTCACCCGGGACAACAAATTACACACTTACATGTAAGAATAGTGCCGGCACTACTGTCAGTAAGACCGCATCCGTCACGGTCAATCAACCAACTGTTGCCCCAACCAACGTCATCCTGACGGCTGACAAAACCAGTATCCAGATTGGCAGTAGTGTTCAACTAAACTGGTCTTCATCTGGTTCCAGCAGTTGTACGCTCAATCCTGGTAATTACCTCGCAAACGGTACAACGAGTTCTAAATCACTTTCTCCAACAGCAACTACAACGTACACAGTGACCTGCAGCAATAGCGCAGGGAGTACGAAAAGTAGTGGTGTTAAAGTAACGGTTCTGGCGGTACCACCGCCTCCAGCTAACCCGGTCATCAATAGTTTTGTGGCCGACCCGAACAGCATCGCCTACGGTCTGACAAGTACTCTGAGTTGGCAGACGACGAATGTCGTGAGTGGCGGTTGTGATTTGGCTGTGAGTCCACTCAGCAGTACTGATGGCAACGGCAGTTGGACCACATCGAGCTTAACCGCCTCAGCCAGCTATACATTAACTTGCAAGAATAGTGCAGGCACCACCGCGAGCAAGTCAGTTTCGGTGACGGTTGCCAATCAGCCACCACCACCTCCACCGCCAGCCTCAACGGGCGGCACGGGCGGTAGCGGGGGCAATACAGTTAAGGCTACCACCGGTCAAACGATATCTAACGCTGGTGACAATGGCACCGTCACCGATGGCTCGTTGTTGACACTTGATTCCTCAAATGTTACTGACAGTACGAAGATTGACCAGATATCTAAAGTTGAATTTTATAGCGGTGATACACTGATCCAGACCGTCTTGAAAGCGCCATTCGCTCTGGATACCACTCGCCTGAAGCCAGGCACGTATAACCTGACACAGCGTACCTATTATCTGGATGGCAGCACCTCGCAGCAATCGCAGCTGGTAACCATTAAGGCCAAGACAGCGGGAGCTGCCAAACACGGCAATCGCCTCATCATCATCCTGATTAGTGTCATCGTACTATTTGGCCTGGCACTCGCTGGCCTACGCTACTGGTTAAGTCATCGCATCCAAGGTGGCGGTGGCTACAGTGGTGATGGCGGCGGCCATACTGACATCGACTTGGCAGGCATACCAACGGTCATCAAGCCAACAGATCCAAATGCTGGCCTATAGCGAGTAGGTAATAGTAGGCTGTAGGTTTAGTAGCAGTTCGTAGACTCAGCGATTAAACTGGCTATAACCTATAACCTATAACCTATAACCTATAACCTATAACCTATAACCTATAACCTAGAAAACTTGGGCGTTGCCAATCGGGAAGACACGGAGCACGAGCTTGCCGACAATTTGATTGGCTTCGATCGGTCCAAAGGCCCGTGAATCGAGTGAGTCGGGGCGGTTATCACCGGATACAAACAGCTGGTGTGAGCCGAGCTTGACGTCAACGTCGCCAGAGGTGGTGGGGATGTTCTTGCCATAAGCGAGGGTCCTGTCCGGGTCGAAACCCTGGGGGTGGGCTGCGTTATAGATGGTATACACGCCATTACTCACGACCACGCGGTCGCCGGGTAGGCCTATGACACGCTTGATAAGTTGCTTGGTGTCTGTCTGACCGAATTGGCTGAGGCCACTCTCGCTGAAGACAATCACATCACCACGATTCGGAATATATGAGCGGTGCGTGATACTGGCCCAAGTACGTGGTACTTTCCAGATAATGAGCTTGTCGGCGTTCTGGAGCGTGCTTTCCATGCTCGGGCCGTCAACCTGATAGGAGCGGAAAATAAAGCCAATCATGAGCAGGGCAATCAATAAGGCCGTAACGAGGATGCCAATAAATGACAGAAACTCCCGTCCCGCACTGTGGCTGGGGGCATTTGAAGTAACTTTGGTAACTGGCGTGAGACCGCCGGTGCCAATCGGCTGGGGCGGAGTGCTCGGCAAAGCGGTGCCGGGCGCTGATTTGACTGATGTAGTCGGGGTTGTTGTGTCGACGGGTGCCGGTAAAATATCATTGTTCATACAGAGTCATACTATAGCATAAGAGGCGGGTATCCATCATGCTCCGTAGGTCTTTAAGGGGGTTTACGCCATAGCCATGAGCAGTTATACTTGGTAGGATTAGTGATGGATACGTCCCGATACAAACGGCGTGAAATACAAACACGGCGCCAACCGCAAACAGCCAACCCTGGATTTTCCGATATTGTGCCAGGGGCAGTGGCAACACGTCTACAAAACAGCCTGACACCGGCGGTTGAGCCAACCCCTGAGCTGCCGACTGTGCAGGCTAGCTCGAATGACATCCTGCCATTACCTCGCAAGCGCCCAGCCCCGAGGGCGGCTTTAAAAATAGCCATTATGCACGATGATAGCGCTGCCTATGATCCAGTTCCGCAGCAGGCAACAGTCGTACCGGATATTGATATGGGCTTGCCTGGTGGCCCAAGCCAGTTCAAACAATCGCAACCCAAGGTTGGCGCATCCGGCTTGGCTGTCGTCCGCTCATGGCTCCTCCGCGGGACCGTCGCAGCCATTATCTTGGTTATGATTGGTGGCGGCGTCCTATTCTCGCAGGGTTACATTAAATTACACAAAGTCTTCAAGGGCGGCGCAACCACCGCAGCGGCACTGACAGTCAATGTAAACCCCAATCTGTTAAAAGGCGAAGGTGATGGCCGTATCAATGTACTGCTCCTCGGTCGTGGTGGTGGCAATCACGACGCACCTGATCTCACAGACACACTCCTACTCGCAAGTATCGACCCAGTTAACCATACTTCAACCTTACTCAGCATCCCACGTGATCTCTGGGTGGATGTGCCGAACCAAGGGGCTATGAAGATTAATGCCGCCTGGGAAACCGGTGAGTTCAAGTACCTTGGCAAAGTTACGCCTGGCAGCACGAACCCACAAGCTATTCAGGCTGGTTTCAATGAGATCGACCAAGTCGTAGAGAGTGTGGTCGGTGTGCCCATCAGCTACAATTTGCTGGTTGATTTTCAGGCCTTTCGTCAGGCGGTCGACACCGTCAATGGCGTAACCGTTGACGTGCCGACTGATTTAGTCGATCCAACCATGGCGTGGGAAAACCATAATAGTTCGGTATTGGCTAAGGCTGGAATTCAGAACTTTGATGGCGCGACAGCGCTGACCTATGTCCGTTCACGTGAGACCACGAGCGATTTTGCACGATCACAGCGTCAGCGGAGCGTGCTCGTGGCCCTGAAGGGCAAAGTTGATAGTCTGGGCACGCTGAGTAACCCACTCAAAATCTCGGGCTTGCTGAGTGCCTTTGGTAATAATGTGAGCACCGATCTGTCGTTGAATGACGCGACCCGCCTCTACAGTATCGTCAAGGGGATTGGCGATACCAAAGTTAACTCAGTCGGACTATCGGATGCACCAAATCACTTCATCACCACTGGTCCTATGAATGGCCAGTCCATCGACCTACCAACGGCCGGCTTATTCAATTACGGCCCGATTCAGGCCTTTATTCGAACACAGTTACAGGATGGCTATATTATTAAGGAAAACGCGAAAGTAGCCGTCCTGAATGGCACGCCAACGCCAGGTGTGGCGACGACCGTCGCTGCTCAGCTGAAAGCCTATGGCTATAATGTCGTAAACACAGCTACCGCACCCACCAGTGGCTGGGCTCACACCACGCTGGTAGATTTGAGCCATGGTAAGGCGAAATATACTGCCCACTATCTGGAGCAGCGCTTCAATGTGACGGCGGTCACTGGCTTGCCGGACACAACAATTCAACCAAATGGCGCCGACTTTGTTATCATTATAGGCAGTGATGAGGCTATTACTCCAAAAATTTAAGCCGGCCACCGGCTTTTCACACCTGTTTCACCTGGCACTGCTAATCATCTTGCCAGCAGTGGTCTTCATTTTAGTGCGACTCGATTTTGTTCAGCTTGCCCTCAGCATGATTGTATTAAGTAAGTGGCGGATGTTCGCGGTCCGACCGCGCTTCTGGCCAGCAAATGTTCGCGCCAATGCTGTTGATTTGATGGTCGGGCTGTCCATAGTTCTTTTCATGAGCCATAGCGGCAGTTTGTGGCTGCAGTTAGTCTGGGCGATACTCTATGCTGGTTGGCTGATCTTCCTCAAGCCTGGTTCAGGGCTGTTTATGACCTCATTACAGGCCTTTGTTGGGCAGCTTTGTGGCCTATCAGCCCTGTATCTGGTGTGGTCCAATGGCCCCATCTATGGCTTAACTGTCGTGAGCGGCATGATCTGTTTCTTGGCCGCTCGGCACTTCCTGGATGGCTTCGACGAGCCTTACGCCCGGATGTTGGCCTATTTCTGGGGATACTTCGGGGCTGCACTGGCCTGGTTGCTCAGCCACTGGCTGTTGTTCTACCACACGGTGGCTCAGCCAACCCTCCTGTTGTCGACATTGGGGTATGGTATGGCGGTGCTCTATTATTTGGACCACAAGGATAAGCTCAGCAAGGGCGTCCGCCGCCAATTCATCTTCATCATGCTAGCCATTGTGCTGGTAGTGCTAGTCTTCTCGGGCTGGTGGGGTGATAAGGTCATCTAGCACTCGTTTGTGACCTAGAGGCCACAGGTTGAAAGCCTGTGAGGAACATCGTATAAAACTTAATGTGCATGCAATCAAGGGGGAAGAGGTGAAAACAACTGATACGTCGGCAGATATCAAGGCTGTGAAGGCCCATACGGTGTCTAGCAAATCGCACCGAGCTCCAAAAACGGTCAGCTTTACGGTACCAACATTGTCACGCCCCGACTTCGCTGCCTGGCGAAATGGGAGCGGTAACCATTGGTACTTCGGACTACTGGCGGCCGTTTTCCTCGTCATTGCATTGGTTGCAGGCTTCGGTGGTGCTTGGCTAGAGCAGCACGGCAATCAGACCAGTAATTTGAATGGTAGTTTGAGCAACCAGAAACGAATTGTGACCAGCCAGAGCCAGCTCATCAATCAAATTGCCAAGACCGTCGGCCCCAGTGTGGTTAGCGTCAACGTCAACATTACTGCTGCGGCCAATAGTCAAGATATCTTTAGTCCGTTTGGGTTCACGCAGCCGACCAATGAGCAAGCGGCTGGCACCGGTATCATATTGAGTGAGAGCGGTATCATTGTCACGAATCGTCACGTCGTACCAGAAGGTACTACCAATGTCAGCGTCACCCTCAGTGATGGCAGTGAGCTGAAGGATGTCACTGTGCTTGGTCGGACCAGCGCCAATGACAGCTTGGACGTGGCTTTTTTGAAGATAAAGGATGCTAAGGGCCACCATCTGACACCAGCAGCGGTTGGCGATTCCTCAAAAGTCCAAGTCGGTGATGCTGTCGTCGCCATTGGCAATGCCCTCGGCCAATTCCAGAACACCGTTACCAGCGGCATTATCTCTGGGTACGGGCGCAGCGTCCAAGCCGGCTCTGGCAATAGCTTGACGAGTAATTCCACCGAAAACCTCGATGATCTCTTGCAAACAGATGCCGCTATTAACGAGGGTAACTCCGGTGGCCCACTCGTCAACTTGAATGGGCAGGTGATTGGCATCAATACTGCCATCGCCGGTAATTCTCAAAACATCGGCTTCGCCATTCCCCTCAATGATCTCAAAGGCCTGATTGACCAAGTCTTGAAAACCGGGAAATTTAGCCGACCGTATCTCGGCGTCCGTTACATTCCGCTGACCGCCGATGTGGCCAATCAGTATGGTCTCAGTGTCAATAATGGCGCTTTCATTGCTCCGAGTGCAGATCCAAATATATCGTCAGTGATCGCCGGCGGACCAGCCGCAGCTGCTGGGCTACAGAACAGCGACATCATTACGCAACTTGATGGTAAAGGTATCGATCAAACACATAGCCTAACAAGTCTGCTCGATCAACACCAGGTCGGTGACCAAGTGAGCCTGTCCGTGCTTCGTAACGGTCAAACCTTGCATGTCAGCGTCACACTCGGCACGATGCCTACTAATTAAACGCGACCTGCTGGCACATTTCGGGCGAACAGCTGCGCTCCGCTGCTCGCGTACCTAAAGTACGCTGCGCTACGGTGCTCGCTTTTCATCCCAAACTGCACTCAGCAGCTGGCGTTTCAGCCAGAGTACGTTTGTAATTTTTGTGTACGCCTGTCATCACGTGAGCCTGCTTGTTGCAAAATGTGTACGAAAAACATGTCGTCCTGAACTGGTTTCAGGACCCATGCGGCAAAACTTGGGCATCACAAGTTCTTAAAGGCAGTAAACCACACCGACGATTATTCAACATGATTAGCCTAGAATGACTGTCCTTGGCCTCCAATACAGCAAAACTAGTCAGCAGGCGTAAAGACTTGTATGAAGTCATCTTCTTGTAACTGTTGATAGCCCGCAGCTGCAGCGATCTGTTCCAGAAGCCCATGTTGGTCAGGAAATGACTCTGTCAAAATATACAACGGCTTTTGACCAACGATTTTCAACTGCTTGAAGAGCTTCCGATAAATATCGAGGCCGTCTGGTCCCCCAAAGATAGCAATCGGTGGTTCAAGCGTAGCAGCCCGGTTGAGACGATAATTCTCGGGCACGTAGGGCAGGTTGCATAGCAGGATGTCGTATTTCGCGCCAGCAGCTGATAATAAATCACTTTTTTTTAGTGTCACATATATTGTAAATAAATCTACATTGGTTTTAGCGACTTTGAGCGCCTTGCTATCGATCTCCAATAGGCCAATTTCGGCCTCCGGCAGCTCTAACTTGGCTGTAATGCCCAGCACGCCACTGCCAGTGCCCACATCCGCGATATGCCAGCCGCTGCCGTCTTCAGGGCCGGTTTGAGCTGTTTTGGGACCTTTGGTTGGGCTTTGGATCAACTGCTTCAATAGCTCGATCATGGTCTCTGATTCCGGCCGGGGCTCCAATACGGCAGCATTGACGACAAATTTGCGGCCGTAGAATTCGGTGAACCCCCTAATGTAACTTAGTGGCTCATGTCGCGCCCGTCGGCTGAGCAATTTAGTTAGTTTCGCGTCCACGTCAGCAGGCAATTCATAGTCCGGATTCGCGAGCAGCCACGCCCGGTCTTTGCCTGAACAATCTTCCAGTAACACCAGCGCATCCAAGCGTGCCGTGCCAATCTTAGCAGTCTCAAGTAACTTTGTGGCCAGATGTAGCCATTTCGAAACTGTCATTTAATCTTCGTTCGACAGTAGTTCGTGTTCGGCGTCTTGCAGGTGTTGGATGAGGTCGTCGATATCGCCAGCGAGGGCAGCGGGGATGTTGGAGCGGGAGTAACCAATACGGTGGTCGGTGATGCGGTCCTGCGGGAAGTTGTAGGTGCGGATTTTCTCAGAGCGGTCGCCGGAGCCGATTAACTTCTTGCGGGCATCGGATTGTTCCTGCATTTCGGCGTCGATTTTCTGCTGTAACAGGCGGGAACGCAGCACGCTCATGGCTTTGGCCTTGTTTTTGATTTGCGATTTTTCATCTTGGTTGGAAACGACTAAGCCAGAGGGCAGGTGGGTGATGCGGACGGCTGAGTCGGTGGTGTTTACGGATTGGCCACCGTGACCGCCACTGCGGTAGACGTCAATACGCAAATCGTTCGGATTAATCTCGATATCTGACTCTTCAGCCTCAGGCAAGACGGCAACGGTGGTAGTCGAGGTATGAATTCGGCCCTGGCTCTCGGTGACAGGCACACGCTGAACGCGGTGGACACCAGCTTCAAACTTGAGGTTCTTGTAAGCATCAACACCGTGTAGGCCAAAGATGATTTCTTTGAAACCTCCAACTTCGTTGGGCGATTCGCTGAGTAGCTCAATTTTATAATTATGCAGCTCGGCCCAGCGGGCGTACATGCGGT
Source organism: Saccharimonadales bacterium (SeqCode) (assembly GCA_038230895.1). Taxonomy (GTDB): domain Bacteria; phylum Patescibacteriota; class Saccharimonadia; order Saccharimonadales; family UBA4665; genus JAJXTN01. The sequence goes on from JBBRMJ010000004.1 coordinate 28,001, forward strand.
ATAGTTCGCCGGCAAAGAGGCTTGACTCATCACCACCAGCGGCGGCTCGGATTTCAATAATGACGTCACGTTCGTTGTTTGGATCCTGTGGCGTCAGCTCTAAAATCAGCGCCTCATCATTGGTTTTAATTTTTGTGTCCAAATCTTCCAACTCAGCTTGTACCATCTGTTGCAGCTCACTATCGCCACTGCTCTTGAGCTCCTCGGCCTCGGCTTTATCACTCAGTAGCTTCCGCTTTTCATCGAACAGCAAAACCAGTGACGCAACTTCCGAGCGGCGCTTGGCCAATTTGGGAAAATTTTTGTCACTATAAATATCTGGGTCCTGGAGCTGGGCGTCCAGGCCGGTTAGTTCGTCGCGTATCGATTGTTCTTTGTGATCCATATGATTTAAGGGTATAGGGTTTCGGGTTTCGGGTAAAGGGTGGCTGCTAAGCGCGTAAACTTCTCAGTAGACTCCCAAGCATTTTCTGAACGTCGGATATTTTAATCAACGTAGTCTGAACGTCAATTTTAAAAAGATCTTGCGTCAGTAATAGCTGTGTCTCAAGCTCCGCAGCAGAGCCGCTTGAAATACCCAGAAACTGTAAATATTCACCTCTGTTATTGCGATGATATCCTTCTGCAATATTGCTGGGTACGGACACTGCCGCACGTTTCATCTGACTTGCGAGTCCGTATAGCTCATCACGTGGTAGTTCGTGACATAATTTGTATGTTTCCATCACGACCACTCGCGACAGCTGCCAAACTCGCAAATCCTTATGTGAGCTTAACTTGTTGCCCAAGATCCCCAATACCCTATCCCCGACACCCGTTAACCGTACTTCAGAGAGATAATATAACTTTGAGATTACGCATTATCAAGGAGTTTAAGAAAAAGCTAAGCTTTAACTGGTTTGGAGTTCTCGGCTTTGGCTTCAGCCTTGGCGATACGAGCTTCGTGGCGCTTGGCTTCCTTGGAAGCGGCAGCAGCGCGCTTGTCTTTGGCGGCAGCACCAGCGGCGGCTCGGGCTTTGAACTTGTCGACACGACCTTCGATGTCCAGAATGCGCTCTTCACCGGTGAAGAAAGGGTGTGAAGCAGCGGTGATGTGCAGTTTGACCAGTGGATATTCGTTGCCGTCTTCCCACTTGGTGGTATCTTCGGCATCAACCGTGGAGCGCGTCAAAAAGCGAAAACCATTGTTCAGGTCTTCGAAGACAACAGGACGGTAATTGGTAGGGTGCAAACTCTTTTTCATATCAAAGCACCAGTATACACATCTGTTAGCCTTTGGTCAAGGCAGTCCGCAAACCGCTGTCGCTTGCATTTCGAGCCAACGACTCTCAATATCTAAGGATGACGCAACGTATAAATTATGGCATTGAGGCTTCTGTACCTAAGTTGGCCATGCCGTACGTTGATTTGCCAAAAGCTGTTTTCGATCGCCTGGTTGATCTCAATGAAATCACAGTGCCGACTTCCAAGAAAGCAGCCAGTCGATCGCCCATTGAAATTAGGCCGGGGCGGGAGGATACCCAGAGAATTGTCATCCAAACTCGACGAATTGGCCGTCTGGATTGGGGTGAACGCGGACGATTAAATGAGCAAGTGATCAATTTTTTCGATGCGGTTAATCGCAACATTAATATATCCGAATCTGATCAAAAGATTACCGCGAGCGTATGGTCGAAAAGATTAAATGATCGCACCCGACTGGGGGTCGTAATTGACGCTCGTTGGCCAATGAGGGAAGTAGCTGATGCAAGGCTTAACGATCTCACGACAACCATAATGCGACAGGTGGCCTTGGACGTTGGTTATTCACGCGACAAAAGAGAGATGACCGCTAAAAAGCACCGCTAACTGATAGACTACCTCGTCTATAGTCAGATTGAACGAGAATTTGGAGTAACCTTGGAGACCAACCCCGTTGGGAGCTGCAGTGTGGGCACCGACGGCATGTTCTATATACCAACTGATCCCAGTGTTGAACTAGTTAAGTCACAATGTATATACCCACGATCAACAATTAATCATTTTGGCCGGTGCAATTGCCTTTGCGCATGCTGATGAGCTGTTGCCAGCTGCCGGCTCATCTGTTACAATGCCTGAGTAACTAATTAAACAGGTTGGGGTTAAATCCTCTTGTTCGCAAGCCGTGTAGGCCCGAATGAGCTCCCAATCGAAGAGAAAGGACCACACTATGGCTACTGATGTAGACATTAAAGATTTATTAGCGGCGGGCGCGCACTTCGGTCACAAAACGGAGCGTTGGCACCCCAAAATGGCACCATATATCCACTCCAAGCGTGGCGGTACCCACATTATTGATTTGACCAAGACGGTCACCGCGCTCGAAGAAGCTCTGGCATTCTTGACCAAGACGGCCAGCGAAGGCAAGCAGATCCTCGTGGTCGGCACCAAGCGCCAGGCCCAGGACATCATTAAGCAACTGGCTCTCGATACCAACATGCCTTTCGTAACTGAGCGTTGGCTCGGTGGCATGCTGACCAACTGGAACACCATTGGCGGTCGCATCAAGCACGTCAAAGACCTCGAGAACCGTATGGAAAACGGTGAGCTCGCTAACAAGTACAACAAGCTCGAAGTCCAGCGTTTCCAAGAGGAAATCGACGCCATGAACATCATCTACGGCGGCATCAAAGAACTGAACGCCAAGCCTGGTGCCGTCTTCATCGTCGACATCGTGGCTGACGTCAACGCCGTCCGCGAAGCCAACAAGCTGAAATTACCCATCGTCGCCTTGGTCGATACCAATGCTGACCCCAGCCAGGTGACCTACCCGATTCCAGCCAATGATGACGCCATTAAGACCATCCAATTGATGGCTGATTACGTCAAAGCGGCTATTGAAACCGGCAAAGCCAAGGCTAAGAAACCAGAAGACAAGGCTGATGTTGCTGCCGCACCCAAAGTAAGCGCTAAGCCCAAGGCTGCAGCCCTGGAAACTGAGGTCAAGCCAAAGGCTGCAGCCCTAAAAACCGAAACGAAAACCGAAGCCAAGAAGGCAGAAGCCGAAGAAGAGGAGTAAATCATGGCCATTGATATCGCAGAAGTAAAACGATTGAAAGATTTAACTGGCGTCGGTCTGACTGACGCTAAAGCCGCTCTGGAAGAGTCAAAAGGTGATTTCGACAAAGCCCTGGCCGCCATGCGCAAAAAAGGCCTAACGAAGGCCGAGAAGCGTGGTGAACGCGAAGCTCGAGAAGGTGTCATCGGCAGTTACAACCATGATGGCCGGATCGGCGTGCTGGTAGAAGTGAACTGTGAGACAGATTTCGTAGCCCGTGGTGAGATTTTCCAAGCGCTGGTGAAAGATTTGGCTATGCACATTGCCGCTACTAATCCTGAATATGTCAGTAGCGACGAAGTGCCGGCTGCTGACAAGCAGAAAGTTGAATCTGAGTTTGCTGACAAGGCCAAGGCCGATGGCAAACCAGCTGATATGATCACCAAAATTGTCGGTGGGCAAGTCCAGAAGTACTTCGCTGAGCGCTGTTTGCTCGATCAACCCTTTGTCAAAAATCCTGACATCACCGTCGCTGATCATGTCAAAGCCAACGCTGCCCTGATGAATGAAAACGTCATCGTCCGTCGCTTCAGCCGCCTGGCTCTGGGCGAAGTCGTCTAAGACAAAGCCTTCTATTTTCGTCGGCTCGAGACTACAATGAAACACATATAGAGGAGTTGCATGAGTCCAAATCAAGTAGTCAGTGATACGCAGACCAAGTTTAGTCAAGCCATCGATCACTTCAAAACCTCTCTGAATGGCCTACGGACTGGCCGGGCAAGTGCCAGTATGTTAGACGGCGTCATGGTCGAAGCTTACGGTACGCCAATGCCTTTGAATCAAGTGGCCAATGTGACGGCGCCAGAAGCCCAATTGATCCAGATCACTCCCTTTGACCCCAGTAACATTCAAGCGATTAGTACGGCCATACGCAATAACCCAGCCCTAGGCCTTAACCCATCTGATGACGGGCGCGTTGTTCGTGTACCAGTGCCGTCACTAACTGAGGAACGCCGCCGAGAATTAGCCAAACAAGTCGGTCAGAAGCAAGAAGATTGTATGGTGAGCCTGCGCGGTGTACGCCACGAAGCCATGGACGCATTTGATGAAGCCAAGAAGAATAAAGTCCTCGGTGAGGATGAAGCCAAGCGCCTCAGCACTCAAGTCGAAGACGCCATGAACAAGGCTCGCGCCGATGTTGAAGCCGCCGCCAAAGTCAAAGAATCCGAGATAATGACCGTTTAGTGGAGCTTGGATGATAGAGCTTGGAGCTTAGATGTGCATTATGAATCTGGGTATTATTTAAGAATTGATTAATAGGTAGATGTCATTGTAAGAGAGTGACGACACTCAGTTTCCAAAATTTGCATGTTTGGCAAAAATCCATGGATTTAGTGGTTGATGTGTACACAATCACCAGGCTCCTACCTCCTGAAGAAAAGTACTCTATTACAGATCAGCTTCGACGTGCTGTAGTGTCTATTCCTTCAAATATTGCTGAAGGACAGAAGCGACTAAACCGGCGTGAAACAATCCAATTTAGCGGTATGGCGCTTGCTTCCACCGCCGAAGTCCAGACCCAATTAATAATCATCAAACGCGTATACAAAATCGATACTGCTAGGCTACTCACCGATGCCGAAATAATAGCCAAAATGCTAACCGCTCTGATCCGCGCGCTAAAATCCAAACTCTAAGCTCCTAGCTCTATCGTCTAAGCTCCAATGCCGTTATAATAAAACTCACATGGGAATATTCTTGTTAATCATTGGGCTCATCCTATTTATAGGCTTAGTCGTTATTCACGAGTTTGGGCACTTTATTGTGGCTCGTCGCAATGGCGTTGAAGTTGAAGAGTTTGGTATATTCTTTCCGCCGCGCCTGTATAAGCGCAAGATGAAGAATGGTTGGAATTTCACCATCAATGCATTGCCACTAGGTGGTTTCGTTAAGCTTAAAGGTGAACACGACAGTGATACTGAGAAGGGTAGTTTTGGGGCGGCGTCATTATGGGTGAAGTCCAAGATCATGGCGGCCGGAGTGGTGATGAATCTACTGGTAGCCCTAGTGCTGCTGACTATCTTAGCGGCTATCGGTATACCGAAGTTAATTGATAACCAATACACTGTCAAAAGTAACACACAGTTAGTTAGCAGCCGTGTGCTAATCTCGGTAGTTGAGCCTGGTTCACAGGCTGCCAAGGCCGGCCTGAAGTCCCAGGACGAGATCACGGCCATCGCCTTGCCGGGATACAGCCCAGTGGCAATTTCCAGTTCGAAGGAGCTGCCAGCCATCACCAAATCATTTGCCGGCAAGACAGTCAATATCTTTTACATCCGTGAAGGCCACGAGAATCGAACACGAGCAACGCTGTTGACGCAAGCAATCGTCGAAGCCTCTCAAAAGACCAAAACACCACGTTACTACTTGGGAATTGATCCGATTGAACTCGTAGTTCAACGCTCCAGCTGGCGAACGGCGCCAATCGTGGCTGTCGGGCTCAGCGCTCAGATTACTGCCTTGACCTTCCAGGGCTTAGGCCATGCCCTCGCTGGCCTTGGCGGTTTGATTGCTGGTACAGTCACTGGCAACACGACGGCACGACAGCATGGTCAGACCACCGCGGCCTCCCAGGTGTCTGGGCCGGTTGGTATTTTCGTGATTCTCAAGAATGGCAGCCTACTCGGCTATCAGTACATGCTGTTGATCATCGCCATCATTTCACTGACCTTAGCCATCATGAACATTCTTCCGATTCCGGCACTGGACGGGGGACGGCTCTGGATTACGCTATTCACGCGAGCTATCAAGCGGCCACTGAGCCCGCGGCGAGAAGAAATGATTAATGCCACTGGTTTCATGGTGCTCATCGGCCTTATCATTGTTATAACCTTTGTCGATGTCCGCCGCTTCTTCTAAGTCGGCACCCCCCGCCGCTCCATCAGAGACAACTACCGCCAAGGCTGCGTCTATACCGAGCGTGCCGTGGAGACCGTTCGTCGGTGTGCTATTCGTGGTGTTCATCTACTACAGTTCACAGTTTTTCGGCGGACTGTTGCTGACGATATATACAGCGCTTCATCATTGGAACAGCGTCCAGGCCAATGATTGGCTGAGTCATTCTATCTTTGCCCAATTCTGTTACATCGTGCTGGCCGAAGCCTTTACGCTGGCAGCTATATATATGTTCCTCCGACGCTACAAGCTCAATTTTCGAGTTCTCGGCCTGGTCAAGCCCCGCTGGCGGGATCTCGGTTATGGCCTGGGTGGAGCCGTGGTCTACTATGTCATCTACCTCTGTAGTATTCCAATTATTAGTGCTTTGATACCAGCTCTCAATGTAAATCAGCAGCAAAATATTGGTTTTACAGACGTACAGGGTGCCGCCAGCCTGATCCTGACGTTCATTAGCCTCGCCATACTACCGCCACTAACAGAGGAAATCATGGTTCGCGGTTTGTTATACAGTAGTTTGCGCAAGGGTTTTCCAAAACTCATGGCTGTCGTGGTGACCAGTCTTATTTTTGCCAGTGCCCACTTACCGGAGGGCGGGGCAGCTGGACCGCTATATATAGCAGCGCTGGACACCTTCATACTCAGCGTGGTACTAATTTATTTGCGTGAGCGCACTGGCAGTCTGTGGTCGAGCATCACGGTGCATGGTATCAAGAACGGCATCGCCTTCCTGTTCTTATTTGTGCTGCAGGTACATTAGGGTACAATTTAAGAAGTTATGAACCTACCTTATGCCTCCCATCCAGCTTCAAGCCTCGCTAGCGGCGCCACGTCCCAGCTTTGTTCGTCAGCGTACCCACCGGTACGCATCCTCACAAATTCTGAAACGTGGCACTCACTAGCGCGCCTTTCACTTAACGTATGGAAGGCATAAGGTAGGTTCTATGAGACTATCACAGCTATTTACCAAGACCAGTCGTAACGTTCCGGCCGACGAAACGGCCAAGAACGCCCAGCTGCTGATTCAGGCTGGCTTCATCAACAAGGAGATGGCTGGCGTCTACGCCTACTTACCGTTGGGTAAAATCGTGCTGGATAACATCGTCCAGATTATTCGGGAAGAAATGAATGCTATCGGTGGCCAGGAAATCAGCCTGACGGCGCTGCAAGGCAAGGAAGTCTGGGAAACCTCTGGTCGCTGGAGCGATGAGGTCGTTGACGTCTGGTTCCGCACCAAGCTGGCCAATGGTACCGAACTCGGTCTGGCTCCGACGCATGAGGAGCCTTTGACGGCCATGATGAAACGCTTCATCGATAGCTACAAAGACTTGCCAGCCTTTCCTTATCAGTTCCAGATCAAATTCCGCAATGAACTCCGTTCCAAGAGTGGGTTGATGCGCGGCCGCGAATTCTTGATGAAGGATTTGTATTCCTTCAGTACCGATCAGGCGCAGCACGAAGCCTTTTACGAAAAAATCATCGAAGCCTATCACAAAGTTTTTGAGCGGCTTGGCCTGGGTGACATTACTTACAAGACGTTTGCCAGCGGCGGCAGCTTCAGCAAATACAGCCACGAGTTCCAGACACTCAGCCCCGTTGGGGAAGATACTATCTACGTTCATGAGGCTAAAAAGCTGGCCATTAACAAGGAAGTTTTCACGGATGAGGTGCTGGCTGATCTCGGTATTAACAGAGATGAATTGGTCGAACAGACGGCCGTCGAAGTCGGTAATATTTTCACACTTGGCACCAAGTTCTCTGAGGCATTAGATTTGACATATAACGCTGAAGCCGGTGGCTCACAACCAGTGTTCATGGGCTCGTACGGCATCGGTCCGAGTCGTCTGATGGGTCTGATCGCTGAGCATTTTGCCGATGACAAGGGTCTGGTTTGGCCGGAAAATGTAGCGCCAGCCAAGGTTTATCTAGCTCGTCTCGGTGACCAGCCTGCTGTGGTCAAACAGGCCGATGAGCTCTATGATCGCCTGACGACGGCCGGGGTCCTAGTACTGTATGACGACCGTGATATGCGGGCTGGTGAGAAGTTCGCTGACGCTGATTTGCTCGGTATACCGTACCGCATCGTTATCAGTGAGAAAACTGTTGCAGCCGACAGTTATGAGCTGAAAGCTAGACAAGCTGATACCGCCCAAATGGTGAAGTTAGATGAAGTACTCAAAACGCTAGGCGTTACGGCCTAGTGGTTGCTATACTATAGGCAACATTCTGGTGGCAGAGAAGTTAGCAACCCAGCGAGACTAAAGCGAGGGTAGGGGAAGGAGACTGATTATGAAGAAACATTTTCGACTTACACAGAGCGGCGTTGACGAGTTGACGGCGGAGCTCGCGGTACTGATTAGCAGACGCTCTGCTTTGGCTGATGCTATTCGCACTGCCCGTGAACTCGGTGATTTGTCAGAGAACGCCGAGTATCAGTCAGCTCGGGCCGACCAAGAGAACAGTGAGAACCGAGTCTCCGAGATTGAGAACATCCTACAGAGCGTCGAAATCATCCAGAAGCCCCATGGTGATAGCAAAGTCCAGCTTGGCTCCACCGTTAAACTCAAAGGCGACGGCAAGACCAAAGAGTTCCAGGTCGTTGGCACCGTTGAAGCTGACCCCTTGAACGGCAAGATTAGCGACGAATCTCCCATCGGCCAGGCCTTACTCGGCAAAAAAGAGGGCGAATCTGTCGAAATCGTCACTCCAACCGACAGCAGTACCTACAAAATCGTCGACATTTCCTAGATTTTCATTGGCTCACAGATGAGAACTTCAGTATACTGAGCCCTATATGCAGTGGTTGAACAAAATTGTTGATGAACTAGAACGGCGTCACTCAGATGCCGAAATTGTGGTGTCTTCGGGCGTATCGCCGTCTGGTAAGTATCACCTTGGCACCTTGCGAGAGGTTTTGACCGCTGAGGCAATTGCCCGCGAAGTTCGTCGTCGCGGTGGCACAGCCCGCCATATTCACGTGGTTGATGATCTCGATCTGATTCGTAAAGTGCCAGTGGGCGTGCCAGAGGACTTCAAGCAATATTTGGGCAAGCCGCTTTGCGATATTCCGGCCCCAGACGGCTCAGATCAATCCTACGCCGATTATTATCTGCAAGATTTGCTGGCCGCGAGTAGTGAATTACATCTGCAAGCCGAAGTTGTCCGGGCTCATGAGAAATATCGAGCTGGCTTTTTCGTTGAGGCTATCGAGATCACACTCGATAAGGTCGAAGCAGTCAAAACGATTCTAGAAAATATATCTGGTCATAAAGTTGATGACAATTGGTCGCCGATTCAGGTGATTGAAGATGGTTATCTGAAAAATCGACCGTTTGTCAGCCTCAATCGTGACGCCAAAACCCTGGTTTTTCGTGATGGTGACGGCCAGGAACGAATAGTAAGTTATGCGAGCGGAGAAGTGAAGCTGAATTGGCGTATCGACTGGCCAGCTCGGTGGTGGCTGCTTGGTGTCAACGCTGAGCCTTTCGGCCGAGACCATGCCACCAAGGGCGGCTCTTACGACACTGGTGAAGTCATCGTCAAAGATGTTTTTGGCGGTCAAGCGCCTCTGCCTGTGCCATATCACTTCATCAACCGGAGTGGCGAAACCAAGAAAATGAGTAAGAGCGCAGGTGAAACCATTACCCTCAGCGAATTACTCGAAGTCCTGCCAGCAGAAGTGCTGTGGTACTTTATTCTCCGTTCTGCGCCTGACAAGCAATTGTTTTTCGATGATGGCGAGACATTGATCCGCCTGATAGATGATTTCGGTGAGTTATTGGCTAAGTCTGATAAAACCGACCAGGAACAACAGCTGATTGACCTCTGTATTTACGGTGTTGAACAGCCGACTGTGAGTCGGGTGCCGTTTTCACACTTGGTCGCCAGTTATCAAGCGGCGCTCAAAGACCAGGACCGGACGTTGGAGATTATTGGCCGGACTGAATATGCTGACGTCGTGAAGCAAGACGGTGAGATCATTAAAGCCGAGCTGCGTTTCATCGACGCGTGGCTGCAGAAGCACGCCCCCGATGAGGTCAAATTTGAGTTACGCCAAACCGTACAATCAGACGAATTTACAGATGTGGAGCGAAAATTCTTTACTGATTTGGCTGCCACAGTCGAGGCGGCGCCAGCCGATGCCGATGGTGGCTACTTCCATGAAGCCATTTACGCGCTGAAAGACAGCAGTGGCCTGTCCCCCAAGGAGTTATTTACCGTTCTCTATCACCTCCTGATTGGCAAGGACTCCGGCCCCCGCGCCGGCTGGTTCCTCAGCCTCCTCCCTCGCGACTGGTTGATCTTGCGCCTCCGACTAGAAGACTAGACTTTACAAAATCGTACCGAGTGCTAAAGTAAGGAATTACTGAGGGGAGAAACAAACATGTATGGTGATTTGGAACCAATAAGTACTGGTAACAGCGTGATTGATGATTTACGTGGTCTTCAAATGGTGGTCGATCAGATGGACGACCCGGATTTGAAGATTAGACGGGTGCGTCAGGGAATTGAGTTAATGCCTGCCTTCGATTTGTTGGAAAAGCAGTTCTACGTCACAACTGCTCAGACTTTCACCAAACATCCTAATGCGCCATCTTCCGATCGGCAATTGTTTACCCAAGAATTTATATTAGTCGGCACGCTGGCATCTTTCGGCTACATGCTCGATCAAGACGTTCCTGTTGACTCGCTGGTGCTGAATTTTAAGGATTCAGAAGTTCTGGGCGTCAATTCGCACGATAGTCAGGTATTTAGAATCCTTACCTTTCAAATTCCCATATTAGCCATCGAGGCCTGTATCGAAGCTGCCTAACAAATGATTGAACTTGATGACGAAACCTTTCAGCATTTAATTAACCAGGCGTTGAGTTCGCTGCCCGGTGATCATGCCAAGAATATTGCTAATGTGGCGATATTGTATGAGGAAGAGCCGACTCCGGAACAGCGAGAACAACTTCGTTTACGACACGACCAGACTCTACTGGGTTTGTATGAGGGAATCCCACTGAGTCAACGCCAGGGTATGCCGCGGACGCTGCCGGACAAAATCACTTTATTTAAAGGGCCATTATCAAGACGAGCGAACGCGGAAGCCGAACTCCAAGAGGAGATTCGGCACACGTTGTGGCACGAAATCGGTCACTATTATGGACTCGATCACGAACGCATTAGCCAATTAGAGAACTAGGCTTTTGGGGCAGCAGCGTCTGCCGGTGCTTTCATGTAACTGGCTCGTATCTGGAATAGCAAGTAACCACCAACGACCGAAGTAATGAGGGCGCCAAACAGACGACCAACACCTCCGTAATAGGTGAAAGCGGCGACGATACCATAGACCACATTCACGATGAGCGCATAGAAGGTTAGGTCCCAGCCGGACTTTTTGTGAGCCTTCAATGGAGAGTAAGCCAAAACGTAGAGCACGCCCTCGACGGCAAGCATGGCGATAGCAAGCCAAACCACGAACGTGAAGTGATCGGTGACGACTTTCTGACCTCCATAGTATTGGCTGAGGTTGTTGACGTAGGCGGCGGCGTTATTCACCAAGTGAGCCGAGTTGTAGAGGCCATAGGCTAGTAACAGGCTAATAACCCCAAATATCAGATTGATAATTGGTAGGTATTGCACGAGAGCTTTTTTACCGTTATCCGGTAGCGGTGGGGCTTTTTTGACGAACAGGTCATTTAAACTGGTTTCTAATGGTTGCAGAGCACTCATTCTCGAACTCCTTATTTATAGTTATCAATGTATGCTCATTACGTAGAATTTGCAACATTATGCACGCCACCGTAGCCGTAAGCGGGTAGAACGTGAGATAATGGTCGTAGATTCATAATGGAGGTATTGACATGAAAGCACTATGGAACGACCAAGTTATCGCTGAAGCCGATAAGGATGACTTAATCTACATCGAGCAAAAATGGTATTTCCCACCGAGCAGTGTCAATCAGGATTTTTTGCGCAAAAGTGACACACCGTACACCTGTCCTTGGAAGGGTGTTTGCCAGTACTTTGATGTTGGGCAAGGGGACAGCTGGAGCAAAGATGTGGCCTTCAGCTATCCTGAACCCAAGCCTGGCTCGATCGACGTCGTCAAAAAAGACTTCGCCAATTACGTTGCCTTTTGGCGCGACATACAGGTAGTAGACTAAATCATGACTAAAGCCATCTTTGCTGCAGGTTGCTTCTGGGGTGTACAGTTCTATTTCGATCAAATACCAGGTGTGACTAAAACCACAGTTGGCTACAGCGGCGGTCATACCGAAAACCCATCATACGAAGCAGTCTGTACCCATACCACCGGCCACGCCGAAGCAGTGCTGCTGGAGTTTGACCCAGACAAAGTCAGCTATGAAACACTACTCAAGCAATTCTTTCACCTCCACGACCCAACCCAACTCAACCGTCAGGGACCCGATGTCGGGGATAGCTACCGTTCGGCTATTTTCTACTTCGATGACGAGCAAAAGCAGCAAGCTGAGGCTGGTAAGCAGGCTGCCCAGCCCGATTATAGCCAGCCGATTGTCACTGAAATCAGTGCTGCCGGTCCATTCTACGAAGCCGAAGACTACCACCAGAAATTCGCCGAACGTACTGGTCGAGGCATGTGTCACGTTGATTACGCGCCAATAGCGTAGCCACACTCGTGGCTCAATCCGGTACACTAGAGGCATGAGCGCGATAATTTTTGATTTTGATGGCACCATCGCCGACACGCTAGAGTACTTTCAAGATTATTTGGTCAAAGAGGCCCAGCTTCCGCCACTCAGCCAAGTGGAGCGTCGCGACTTGCACGGCATGACCTTGGTACAACTTGCGCGGCATCTTGGCCACCCACGGTGGCGGCTGGCTAGACTGTATCTCCAGGCACCGAGGGAACTTCACCCACACATCGGTCAATACAGGCCGTTTGAGGGCATGATTGACGTTATCAACAAGCTGCATGGTGAAGGACATGAGTTATTCATCGTAAGCAGTAATAGCCGTGATAATATCCGTGATTTCCTGCGTAATAACGGTGTTGAGAATTATTTCGTCGATATCAAGGCCCGGGTTTTTTTGTATAACAAAAGGCTGGCGCTGCGCAGATTACTCAAAAAGCACCACTTACAGCCGAGTCACTGTATCTGTATTGGTGACGAAGTCAGGGATGTGGTCGGCGCCAAGGCCACCAAACTTCGAATTATCGCCGTTGATTGGGGCTTCGCCAAGACCGCGGAGCTGCGAGCTGCTCGACCATCTGAGGTAGTCAGCACGCCATTGCAGCTACTCCAACTCCTCGAGGAAGTGTAGATTTCGCTTCGCACGCTGTTACAATAGTCGACATGGCATACACACGAATGCGCACTGCGCCATATACACCTGGTCAAACCGCAGCTTTCAAAGTCAGTCGGTCTAAAGTCGAACTGTTTACCCAGTGTCCACGCTGTTTCTGGTTGGATGCCCGCTTGAAGATCAAACGACCGTCCGGCCCACCATTTCGCATTAACAGCGCCATCGATGAATTATTCAAGAAAGAGTTTGATACTTACCGCGCCGCTGGCAAGCCACATCCCCTCATGACCGATAATCAGATCAAAGCCATCCCGTATAAACACGTTGACCTGGATACCTGGCGCTATAACTTCACCGGCGTGCAGTTCACTGAGCCTGATTCCAACTTGTTGGTCACCGGCGCCGTTGACGATGTCTGGGTCAATGGTGACGGGGAATTGATCGTCGTTGATTATAAGGCCACCGCCAAAGCCACCGAAGTTAATATCGACTCCGATTGGCAGATGAGCTACAAGCGCCAAATGGAAGTCTACCAATGGCTACTGCGCCAGAACGGCTTCCCAGTCAACAACACCGGCTACTTCGTCTACACCAACGGCCGCCTCGACGCCGACGCCTTCAATGATCACCTAGAATTTCGCACCAAGGTCATCCCATACAGCGGCGAAGATAGCTGGGTAACCCCAACCCTCAAGAAAATGAAAGCTTGCCTAGAAAACGACACCATGCCCCCAGTCGGTGATGCCGCCATGGGCGGCCCCTGCGATTTCTGCAGCTATGCCAAAAGCCGTACCGAGCTAACGCTGCGCGCAATCAAGACCAATACTTAACATATTTGATTATAAGTCACTAAACAGTTATAGTATATAACTGAATATGTCTGAAGTTCAGTTCTTAATACCTAAAACTGATAGTGCTCAAGTTGAAACCTTGCGTGCGCATGAACGCGCCCTGTTCAATGGAGATTATAGCCAACCATCCGATGCCATGGTGTCGGTCGGCAGTATAGAGGATTTACTAACGTTCTCGCGACCGATTAGTTTTGATGATGGCAAAGCAGAAAACTTTGATTTTCCATTGGGTGAGCAGCCGAACTATTCGCAGATGCCAACAGTTAGCTATGAGTTACCTGAGAAATTTCAGCAATTCAGCGAAGCCATTGGCCTTATAGCAGCATCCGAGCACACTCACTACCCTTGGGCTCGCTTTGAGAGTGTTGGTGTTAGCATTGACCAGAGGCCACTGATTGCCGGAACAGCCCAACGTGACAGCACACCACTTCTTGAGAAAGCCGCGCATCGTGACGGCAGTCGTAATGAATGGCGCCATATCTATGTGGTAAGCAGCAATCTACCAACTGAGTTTTTTGAATTTGAGTCTCCAACCAGGGAGCGCGACATACGACAGTACTCGTTGCCAGTGCCACCACGTGCCCTGGCTGTAGGCGAAATTGCAATGGCGAATATCACGACCTTTCATCGGTCGCCTCGAGCCGTAGTAGACGGCGAACGTACATTTTTGCGTGTTAGCTACGTCTATAACACGAGTTTGATGTAGTTCATTGCAAGCACCAAGTTAAGGCTTGCTATACTGGAACCATGCTAGATATTCAGTTTATTCGAGATAACCCGGAGCTGGTGGCGGAAAAGTCGCGGCAGAAGGGGTATGTGGTTAATATTGAGAAACTGCTCGAAGTCGACAAAAACCGGATTAAAGTGGGGCAGGAAGTCGAGAAGCTGAACCAGCAGCGTAACCAATTATCAGATCAGTTGAAGCAAGGTAAACCGACCGACGAACAGATTGCTGAAGGCAAGGAGCTGCGTGAGCGCCAGCAAAGTTTGAGCCAGACGTTGAGTGGGATTGAAGACGAATATCTGAAATTATTGAAGACGGTGCCTAACTTGCCGGAAGACGACGTGCCGGTCGGTGCTAGTGAGGACGAAAATGTCGAAGTTAAGGTTTGGGGCGACAAGCCAAGTTTTGATTTCGCGCCTAAGAGCCACTGGGAAATCGGTGAAGCCCGCGATTGGATTGATAAAGAGCGTGCCGCCAAAGTCACCGGCAGCCGGTTTGCCTATCTAAAGGGCGAGCTCGTTCAATTGCAGTTCGCGCTGATTCAATTCACCATGAATAGCCTCGGTGACGAAACACTCATCGCCAAACTCATCAGTGATAATAATCTGAATTTGAAGCCGACGGCCTTTGTACCAATTCTGCCACCAGTCATGATTCGTGAAGACATGTACGATCAGATGGATCGTCTGGAACCGCGCGAAGATCGCTATCATATTGACGGTGACGATGACAACTTATGGCTGATTGGCAGTGCTGAACACACCTTGGGCAGCATGTACGCTGGTGAGATTCTTGACGAGAAGCAGTTGCCACTGCGCTACCTGGGCTATTCCACGAGTTTTCGTCAGGAAGCGGGGACGTATGGCAAGGATACCGAAGGTATATTGCGCATGCACCAATTCGACAAGCTAGAAATGGAAGTTTTTAGCACGCCGGAAACCAGCCGCGAAGAGCACTTATTGCTCGTCGCGATTCAGGAATACCTGATGCAGCAGCTGGGCATTCCGTATCACATACTCATGAAGTGCACCGCCGATATTGGCAAGCCCAATGCCCGTGGCGTCGATCTGGAAGCCTGGCTGCCCGGGCAGGATAAATACCGCGAAACGCACACCGCTGATTATATGACTGACTATCAATCGCGTCGCTTGAAAACTCGGGTTCGCAAAGATGAGGGTACGCAACTCATCCACACCAACGATGCCACGGCGTTCGCCATGGGCCGCACCATGATCGCCATAATCGAGAACTACCAAACGGCCGATGGCAAAGTTCGTGTTCCAGGGGTACTGCAACCGTATCTTGGCGGCCGCAAACAGATATAACGGCAGGAGTTTATTGACTCTATAACAAGCTTATGCTATAATCCTGTTATGTCAGCCGAATCTTCGCACGCAGCAAGTCAGCCAAATCGAGTCAGCCCCGAGCATGTTGCTGACCAGCAAGCCGTAGCCGGTGCATTATGGGCTGAAGCTTTACGCCACACCGAAGGTGACGCTGATATGCGAAAGTTTATCCGCGACGCCGAAATAACGATGCGAAACCCCGCTGTTTATACTCGAGGAGATTTTGACTTACAGGGTTTACCCGAGACTTTGAAGGGACGTTGGGCCAATTTACTCAAGGTTGGAGATGGGCTGGCTGCAGTAAGCGGTATCAATGATAGCGACTGGCAACCGGAGAGTAACAGTTTATCGAAAATTCAACACCGTATGGTCTCTGGTGACATGAACCCAGCGTTTAAAGGCACCTTGGCTGACGTGATTGCTGAATCATCGCAATTATTCGCTGAGTCAACCGCATACATACCAGGTGACACCGGCTACTTTGCCGGCAATGCCCAAGCCATGGCGACTCGCTTCGCTGTGCTCCCACGAAACTAAAGCCTGAATATAAGAATTTCTCTCATGCTGCTAGTCTTTGGGGCGTATAATAGAAGTAGACCAGCTCGTCAATTAACACCCAAAGGAGGCAGAAATGCTACAAAAATTTGAAATCCAGGGCGTGCATTACAAGATTGACGACAACCTTCGCAAATATATCACCAAGAAAATCGGTGGTCTCGATAAATATGTATCAAAGCACAGTCGTCTGAGTGCCCATGGCGAAGTCTTCCTCAAAGAAGGGAAGGGCAATAATAATACAAACTGCAGCTGTGAGGTAGTACTTCGTCTGCCGCAGCAGACCATTACCGTCCAAGAAAGCGCACTCAATATGTTCGCAGCAGTCGATATCGTTGAGGCTAAATTGAAACAGCAGCTCAAGAAGTATAAAGATCTTCGTCAAAACGGCAAAACTCATCGCCACCTCTTTGCCCGTCTGCGCCGCAAGTCAGCCTGAATTATCAGCAAACCGTTCTAATTATTACAGTCGCTTTTATCTGTAAAAGTGGCTATAATAGCTTAGATACTTTTGTCCACGTAGTCAGGGAGACGTACCGCCGAGTATGAATATTATATTTAAGAAAATTTTGGGTGACCCACAGGCCAGAACTGTTAAGCGGTTGCGTAAGCGTGTCAAATTGGTCAATGACAAGGCTGATAAGTATAAGAAAATGAGCGATAAAGAGCTCAAAGAACAGACCGATGTTCTAAAGAAGCGACTCAAAAAAGAGTCACTCGATGCCATTGCGCCTGATGCTTTCGCTGTGGTGCGTGAGGCCGCTACCCGGACGCTTGGCCAACGACATTTCGATGTGCAACTGATCGGTGGCATGGTGCTGCATGAAGGCAATGTCGCCGAAATGAAAACTGGAGAAGGCAAAACGCTGGTTGCTACGGCACCGGTTTACCTCAACGCCCTGACTGAAAAAGGTGTTCACGTCGTAACAGTGAACGATTATCTGGCGCAGCGTGACGCCGGCTGGATGGCCCAAGTCTATTCATTCCTTGGCCTGACAACGGGGGTAATTATCGGTGATCACAGTTTTGTCTATGATATCGACTTCACGAACACTGATCATGAAGATGAGCGTTTCCGACACCTCAAACCTTGTACTCGTCAGGAAGCCTACGCCGCCGATGTCACCTATGGCACCAACAACGAGTATGGTTTTGATTACTTGCGTGACAATATGGTCCGCGAAGAAGATCAATTACGACAGCGCGATCTGCATTATGCCATTGTTGACGAAGTTGACTCGATTCTGGTTGATGAAGCCCGAACGCCACTGATTATTAGCGCGCCAAGTGTTACCAGCGGCAATGCCTATGCCCAATTCTCAAAAGTTGTTCGCCAGTTATCCAAAGACAAGCACTTCGAGACTGATGAAAAGCGTAAAACCGTTATCCTGACTGATGCGGGTGTCGAGAAGATCGAGAAAATCCTCGGCATCGACAACCTCTACGGTAGCGAGAATATTCGTACCATCTATCATTTGCAGCAAGCTTTGCGTGCTCATGCACTATTTACTCGTGATAAGGATTACGTGGTTACTAAAGAGGGTGAAGTCGTGATTGTCGACGAATTCACCGGTCGTTTGCTGGCTGGACGTCGCTACAATGAGGGCTTGCACCAGGCCATTGAGGCCAAAGAAGGTGTCGAAGTCCAGCAGGAAAGCATGACGCTGGCAACTATCTCCTTCCAGAATTACTTCCGACTGTATGAAAAACTAGGCGGCATGACCGGAACGGCGTTGACCGAGGCTGAAGAATTCCACCAGATTTACAAACTCGATGTAGTTGAGATCCCATCGAACCGCGTGATCGCTCGAGAGGATCGTACTGACCGTATTTACCGGAACGAGAAAACCAAGTTCAAGGCTATCGCCCGTGAAGTCAAAGCCCTGCATATCAAAGGTCAGCCAGTGCTGATTGGTACTGTCTCAATTGAGAAGAACGAAGCCCTGGGCAATCTACTCAACAAGCAAGGCATACCGCACCAAGTTTTGAACGCCAAGAATAATGAACGTGAAGCCAAGATTGTGGCCCAGGCTGGTGAAAAGGGTGCGGTCACCCTGGCTACTAACATTGCTGGTCGTGGTACTGATATTGTGCTCGGTGAAGGCATCAAAGAGCTGGGCGGACTGTTCGTGCTCGGTAGCGAGCGACATGAATCACGCCGTATCGATAACCAGTTGCGAGGACGTGCTGGTCGACAGGGTGACCCGGGCGTTACGCAGTTCTTTGTGAGTACCGAAGACGATTTGATGCGTATTTTCGGTGGCGATCGCATCGGTAATATTATGAATCGTTTAAGCGCAGATGATGATACGCCGATCGAAAATCGTCTAATTTCCAAAAGCCTGGAGGGTGCCCAGAAAAAAGTTGAAGGCTACCACTTTGATCAGCGGAAAAGCGTCGTGCAATATGATGACGTTATGAACCGGCACCGTAAAGCTGTGTATGCCATGCGCCGCGAAATTCTGCGCTCCAACGACATTAGCAAACGTCTCAAGATTTTCGTCGAAGACGAAGTGCAAGCGTTGGCGACCTCACCACTAGCAACCACTGACCAATTTGAAGACGCCCTGCGTGAATTATTCCCCTTCGACGAGGCCACACTTGATCGCTTATTTGACAGCGACGCGAGTAAGTTTGCGGCAGTTCTGAAGACTGCAGCCCAGGAGCTTTACGCGAGCCGGGAAGTAGCTTTTACGAAAGAGATTATGCGCAAAGTTGAGCGTGACATCTATCTTCAGGTTCTGGATAACCTCTGGATGCAGCACCTTGAGAACATGGACCACTTGCGTGAAGGTATCCACTGGATGAGCGTCGGACAGCAAGACCCGCTCGTCGAATACCGCCGCCGTGGGCAGTTACTCTTCGAAGATATGCAGTTGTCATTACGACACGACGTACTTCGGGCACTTTTCCACGCTGAACCGATTAGCGAGGATGAGCTTAACCGAGCAACTGAAACAGAGTTAACGCGTGCCGCACGCGGTTCTATCGAAAACGCATCGCAAATCACGACGGCCGAGACAGAATTTGAAGCCAATGACTTCGCCGACAAACAGGCCACGCATGAAGCCAAGAAAAGTCAGGCCACTGTCCGTAAGAAAGCTCGAAAAACCGAACGCAAACGTAAAACTGCTGGTAAACGGAGGAAGCGCTAAGCGCGGCTATCGGGCTTTTGGGTATCGGCTGGGTCACAAGCCGATACCCAACCCCCGAAACCCTGACCCCATTCTGATATGAAGCACACTGTCACTGAAATCACTCTCAAAAACGGCGCGAAAGGTCTACTGATCCATATTCCTGACGCCTCAGTCATGACATTTGATATCAATTTTCGCGCTGGCGAATATCTCGTTGAGCCTGAAAAGTGGGAAGTGCCCCATTTGATGGAGCATGTGCTACTCGGAGCGAATGAGCTAATCCCACGTGCCCGCGATTTCCAGGCAGAACTTGAGAAAAATGGTGCGTATAGTAACGCCACCACCGGAGTCTATGACATCACCTACGAAGCCGAGTGTGCTGATTTTGAATGGGATCGGGTGCTTGGCCTGTTACTGATCGCCATCACTAAACCGTTATTTCTGGAAGATGAATTTGCCGCCGAGTTTGGTAATGTCCAGGAGGAGATGGCTGCTCGCAGCAATAACCATTTCCGCCGTCTCAGCCTAGAAATGCGCCGAGAATTAGGGCTCATCGCCAAAACCGATGCTGAACGTCTGGAAATCATGGACAATGTCACGGTCGCTGATGTGCGGGCACATTATGCCCGGACGCACCACGCCGCCAATATGCGATTCGTCGTTGCCGGTAATCTTGTGAAGGCTCGTCAGGATACCATCGGGAAGCTACTCGAGGATATTGATCTGCCACGAAGCGGTAAACGTTTCGCCTTGCCACACGAGCGACCTCGCCGACTGGCACAGCCGGTGTACGTGCCTAATGACACGGTCGAAAACTTGTATTTTTATATCGATACATTTAAAAAGGCAAGACTCGATGATCCGGAGACCGACGCACTCAACCTCGTGAACACCTTGTTGACTGAGACTTTGTATTCTAAGATTCTGGGTACCGCTCGTGAGCGTGGTTTGGTGTATGGCATGAACTCTGGGCTGGCCCAAACCCGCGACGCCAGTAATTGGTGGTTTGGGGCTCAGGTATCAGACAAGAATGCCGCCGCTTTACTGCAGATCATCGTTGACGAGCTAACTAATGTGCTGGCAGGGGAGATTTCGCAAGAAGAGATAGAGGCTACCAAGCAGTATGCACTCGGGCGTTTCCAGCGCAGTGCTCAGACAGTCGGTGGTACCGCCTCAGGTTATTCGGGCCGTTATTTCTTCGACGAAGTTATCGACAATTATTACCAGGTGCCGGAGCGGATTCGAGCCATCACCAAGCAACAAATTATCGACATCACTCGAGCCATGTTCGCCGAGAACGTCTGGGGCTTTGGAGTGCTTGGCAATTGCGGCGAAGTGTTCGCCAGTGAACTGCGCGCCCAGCTGGCTCCATTGTGGGTCGGCCGTGAGCTGGTCGTAGCCAAACCCAAGGTGGCTGTCCATGGACGAGCAAGCTAGACAATTACAGTCGGCAGTTCAGGCTGCAATGGAGCGTTTGCAAACAGCGCAGCTGGAGACCAAGCTCGCCGCACTGCAAGCTGAAAGTAGCGCAGCTGATTTTTGGAACGATTCTGATCACGCCCAGGCCATTATGAAACAAATCGCCAAGCTGGAAAGCCGCATCAAACCATGGCGTGAACTGGCTGCGACGCTTGAGGAAGTCATTGAGCTGTCGGCGGCAGATGATGCCAGCCTGGCGGCTGAATTACAACAGCAACTGAGCACTGCTGACCAGCAATTTGCCGATCTCAAAGCCGAGCTGAAGTTTGGTGGACCTTATGACGATCACGATGCCATCATCAGCATACATGCCGGAGCCGGTGGCACTGATGCACAAGATTGGGCACAAATGTTATTCAGAATGTACAGTCGATATTTTGAAAATAACAGATGGGCGGTGACGGTTGTAGACGAATCTGCCGGCGATGAAGCCGGCCTGAAGAGCGTCACGCTGGAGGTCGAGGGTGCTTTCGCGTTTGGTAAATTGAAGGGTGAGCATGGTGTACACCGCCTGGTACGTCTCAGCCCGTTCAATGCCGATAATTTGCGACAAACCAGCTTTGCCAAAGTCGAGATTATGCCGAAACTTGATCGGCCCGATGAGCTAGCCATTGATGAAAAAGACTTGAAAATTGATGTCTATCGGAGTGGTGGCAAAGGTGGACAGAGCGTCAATACGACTGACTCAGCCGTGCGCATCACGCATCTACCGACTGGCCTGACCATCGCCATCCAGAATGAACGCAGCCAATTACAAAACCGAGAAACCGCCATGACTATTCTCCGGTCCCGTCTCGCACAACTGCAACTGGAGCAGCACCGTGACCAACTGAGTGAACTCAAAGGCCCGAACCAATCTGCGGAGTGGGGCAACCAAATCCGCAGCTATGTCCTGCACCCATACAAACAGGTCAAAGACTTGCGCAGTCGCTACGAAACCTCAGACCCCGATAAAGTTTTGGATGGCGACCTGGACCCACTCATCAACGCCTACTTAGAACACACGCTCAGCGACGAGTAGCTACCCGACAGCTCCGACAGGGCGGTTATGGTAAACTATTAGGTAATGATTCTGCTTGACCGGGTAACCAAAACTTACAGCCGCAGTCTGGGACCGGCCCTAGACCGTATCAGCATTCATGTTGAGCCAAAGGAATTCGTGATTGTGGTAGGGCAGAGTGGTGCCGGCAAGACTACCTTACTCCGTTTATTGACACGAGAAGAGCGCCCGACCAGTGGCAAAATTATTATCGGTGGCATCGATTACGATAAATTGAAAGACAAAGACATTCCGCTGCTACGACGCAAGATCGGGGTCGTTTTCCAGGACTTCAAATTATTACCGAATAAGAACGTTTATGAGAATGTGGCATTTGCTCTGGAAATCGTCGGTGTTAGCAACCGTGAAATCCGTCATACGGTGCCCAAAGTCCTTGATATCGTGAACTTGAAAGGTAAAGAGAAGCGGATGCCGCTAGAACTATCCGGTGGTGAACGGCAGCGCGTCGCGATTGCGCGAGCGATTGTTCGCCAACCGCGAATCCTGATAGCCGACGAGCCGACCGGAAACCTCGATCCCAAGCATGCCTGGGATGTCATCACCGTTCTCGAGAAGATTAATCGCTATGGCACGACCGTTCTGCTCACCACGCACAATCAAGAAATTGTGAATAAATTGAAACGCCGCGTCATCACCTTCGAGGGCGGCAAGGTGACCAGTGACCGAGCCAATGCAGGTTATAAGGCTTAAGGCATTATGAGACGACGCTACACGACGTTCTTGCGCATCATTCACACTGGCGTCGTTAATTTCATGCGCAATATCACCCTGGCAATTGCCGCTATGGCGGTGATGGTGGTCACCCTGACAATTGTGCTGTTTTCATTAGTGACTAATGCCACGTTCATCAATACCATCGCCCAGATCACCAACAAAATTGATATCTCGGTGTATCTTAAGGACTCTGACACGCCGAGCCAGACCGATCAGATACTGCGTGATATCAAGGCATTGCCCAATGTCAAAAGCGTCAAGTTTCTGACCAAGGATGACGCCCTCAAGCAATACAAGGCCCAGAATGCTGGCAACCAGGCGCTGCTCACGGCCATCGATGCCACGGCCAACCCATTACCAGCCACCATCTTGGTCAAGCCAATCGACCTGAACAAGATTTCAGACATCAAAGACTTTCTCAGTAAGACCGACGTCGCTGCCTTACAATCTGACGAACCCAGCTATAGTGGCGACCGTAAAGCTGCCATCGATAAGATTACGCATGCCACCAATGTCCTCAGAGAAATCGGTGTTTTCACGGTTGTGGTCTTTGCCGCTATCTGCGCACTAATCATTTTCAATACCATCCAAATGGCCATCTTTAACCGCCGGGACGAAATCCAGATCATGCGACTGTTGGGGGCCAGCACCAACTATATTCGTGGTCCGTTCGTGGTTGAGAGCACGATTTATGGCATCTTGTCGGCAGTCACGTCAGTGCTAATCATTAATGCGGCATTTGTGGCCAGTAGTAGCGCGCTCCAGGCAAGCAGTCTCGGCCTCTTAGACATAAATTACGCAAATAATTATTTCGATCAACACTTTTTCCAGCTTTTGACCTTGCAGCTGGCGATTGGTATAGTACTAGGAGCGGCTTCTGCCACGATTGCGACCCGCCGCTACCTCAAATTCAAGACAAAATAAACCGGGACCTTCACAGAACGGTACAATGCGGGCGCGCGTCTCCAGGCCGTACTCACCGTACCTTTAGTACGGCTCGTTTGCGGGCTTCAACTTCCGCATCACATTGCGCCATCCCTGAAGGTCCTACCCAAGGTCAAACAATCACAAACAACGATTATATTTATTAACCGTTGTTTGCTCGCCTCTGGCGAAGAGAGGAGTATAAGGACTTGAAACGATGTGATATAATAAGGACTAGCATAATCAAAAACAAAACTATGCCAAAACAAAAAAACCGATTTATCTCCTCATCATTGTATAGCCTGCGCGCACTGTTGCTTGTCTTGTTAGCCGTAGCCGTTGCCGGAACGGCAATCGTCAAGGTTCACGCTGATCAGTACGATGAACAGATCAACGCCCTACGCAGCCAAAATAGCTCGGTGCAGGGCTTATTGAATGGGCTCGAAAGCCAGGCTGGCAGTTTCCAGGCTGTCATTGCTCAACTCCAAGCCCAAATTTATGCTGTCCAAGCTCAAATTGCGGCCAATACCGCCCTCCAAGCTCAGCTCGAGCAAGAGATTGCTTCTGAACAACAACAGATTGATATGAAGCGTCAGCAGATGGGTGCCACGATCAAGGCCATGTATCTCGACGGCCAGAC
Source organism: Saccharimonadales bacterium (SeqCode) (assembly GCA_038230895.1). Taxonomy (GTDB): domain Bacteria; phylum Patescibacteriota; class Saccharimonadia; order Saccharimonadales; family UBA4665; genus JAJXTN01. The sequence continues at coordinate 52,677 of JBBRMJ010000004.1, forward strand.
CTCGACCATCGAACAACTCGCAACCAGCAAGAACCTGAGCGATTATGTCGACAAGCAGGAATCCCTCCAAAAAGTCCAGAACCAGTTGAACGCCACCATTATTCAGATAGCCAATTTACAGCAAGAGTCGAAAATCAAAAAGGGCGAGGTTGATACCCTGGTTACTTCAGAGAAAAGCCAAAACGACCAACTTGGCGCCGCTCAGGCCAAGCAAAGCCAACTCCTGAGCTATAACGAAGGCCAGCAGAATGCTTATAACCAGACCATCAACAGCAATGCCGCTCAGATGACCGAACTCCGTCGCCAGCAGATTATTGCCAACAACCGCTACAACATCGGTGACTTCAAGGGTGACCCCGGCAACGGCGGCTACCCCAACGCCTGGGCTAACGCCTACCAGGATAGCCTGGTTGATAGTTGGGGTATGTACAACCGCGAGTGTGTCAGTTACACAGCCTTCAAGGTCCACCAGGACTACTTAGCCGGTCGTAATAGCCGTGACATGCCTTGGTGGGGCGGGGTTGGCAATGCCAACCAGTGGCCATCAGATGCTCGGGCCGCCGGCATCACCGTTGACAGTAACCCTACACCTGGCTCCATCGCCATCAGTACTGCCGGTTTCTATGGTCACGCCATGTACGTTGAAGCCGTGAATGGCAATCAAATCTACATCCAGCAGTACAATCAGCAGCTCAATGGTCAGTATTCCGAAGGTTGGCGCTACACCACCGGCTTAGTCTTCCTTCACTTCTAAGCTGGACATTTGCTCGGCACATTGCGGCGTTGCCGGCTGCAGTGCTCCTCATCGTACCGATAGTACGATTCCGTCCGCGCTTCGCCGTCGCCTTGCACTGCACTCGAGCAAACGCCCAGGTACCTCACCGTAAAAATTATGAACCTGCGCTTTGCGATTGGCGCTTCCAGCCATACTGAAGGAGCCCAGATTTGTCAAAATCGGTGAGAACGTCAGGCCGGCCAAACTCTGTCTGAGCCGTAGGCGAGTCGTTTGGTCGGATAGTGGAGCCGATTTTGACAAGTATGTACGACGTGCGTCTGGCGAGTTTTGTCTTACTTTGTCGGTACAAAGTAAGGAGTTAAAAGAGGTAATTGATTGACACTCTATAAAGCGGTGATGTCCGTGTAGTGAGAGATTTATTACAGAGATGTTTCATAAGCACTTCGCAAATTGCTATAATGGTTAGTAATGGGATTAAAACGAAGATTTAGCAGGTTGAACCAGGCGTTCAGCCGACACAAGTGGCTGTCTCGGTTCACGAGCCTAGTCATGGTGGCCGTGATTTTCTTTCTTGGTGTAGGCATTGGCAATGGGCGGATCGTACTCGGTGGTCACCATTTTAAAAGTGTCAGTGGCTTGCCAGCAAATCTTGATTATGCAAGTGTGAACACCGTCTACCAGTCGCTGAAGGACAATTATGACGGCAAATTGAGCGCAGGGCAGCTGCAAGATGGCCTCAAGCATGGCCTGGCGACTGCCACCAATGACCCGTATACCGTCTATTTCACCGCCAAAGAGGCCAATGACTTCAATAAGCAGCTGAATAACTCCTTCAGTGGCATTGGTGCCCAATTGGGGCAAGACAGTGAAGGTAATCTGGAAGTTATCTCACCGATTGCAGGTTTGCCAGCCGACAAAGCCGGAATCAAGCCCTTAGACCTTATCGCCAGCATTAACGGCACGACCACCACTGGCATGTCGGTCGACACGGCTGTTTCCAGGATTCGGGGCAATAAGGGCACAAAAGTCACCTTACAAATTGTGCGAGACCACAAGCAAGCGTTGAGTCTGACCATCACTCGCGACGATATCACGCTGCCCAGCGTCAAGACTAAGATCCTGGACGGTAATATTGGCTACTTACAGATCAGTACCTTTGCCAATGACACCGTTGATTTGGCACAGAAGGCAGCCGATGACTTTAAGGCCAAGAACGTCAAAGGCATCGTGCTCGACCTACGCGAGGATCCAGGTGGCTTGCTCGACGCTGCCGTGCATGTTTCCAGTCTATGGTTGCCTCAAGGCAAGCTCGTTCTGCAAGAGAAGCGAGGCACTACCGTCGTCCAGAGCTATAACTCACTGGGTGGTGACGAATTGTCTGGCATCCCCACGGTTATCTTGATCGATGCTGGCAGTGCTTCAGCTTCTGAAATCACCACTGGTGCCTTACACGATAATAACGCCGCCTACGTCATCGGTCAGAAAAGTTACGGTAAGGGTGTCGTCCAGCAACTGGTTAACTTCAATGATGGCTCACAGCTAAAAGTTACTATCGCCAGCTGGTTCCGCCCCAACGGCAAGAACATCAACCATCTCGGCATCACCCCTGATAAAACTGTCACTATCTCCGACGCCGACGCCAAAGCTGGCACCGACACCCAGCTCCAAGCCGCCCAAGCCTACCTCAATAAATAGGGTTTGCCTAGATGTTGGGAATTGCGAGGCGCGCGATTTCCAAGGGTTTGCAAAATCACCGCTGGACTGTAACCTTAGGGCATGTCACAAGAAAACCACCAAAGGCCACGAACAATTTTCACACCTGAAGAGCTCGAAGCGATCGATCGGGTATCGACTGCGCTGAAACGTATCGCAGCACCCTACGACCTCACGGTGGGCGAGGGCCTCTTCATTACCACCATCGAACATAATATAGCCGACTTAAAGCGCTATTTTGGCGAACAGGCGGAGACTGAATCTACATCAGCCCAGATATCGGAATAGAGTCCTCGCTTGTATATCAAAAACAATGATTCTATGGCCTTTGGCTTGCCAAACAGCGTGCGAATAGGGTAGGATAGATGAGAAATAAGAGAGGTGTGTGCAGGCGTGGCAAACAAGCCGACTAAGTATGTATTTGTGACAGGTGGCGTGCTTTCCGGACTCGGCAAGGGCATCACCGCCGCCTCCATCGGCAACCTCTTAAAAGCTCGTGGCCTGAAGGTCAATCTTCAGAAATGTGATCCTTATCTGAACGTCGACGCCGGCCTACTGAACCCGCGTGAACACGGCGAGTGCTTTGTTACCAAAGACGGTGCTGAGACCGATCTCGACCTCGGTCACTATGAACGCTTTATCGACGAAGAATTAACGCGTGAAAGCAGCCTGATGAGCGGGCGAGTGCTCCTGAAATTAATCCAGGACGAACGCGCTGGTAAATTTGAAGGCGACGATGTCCAAATCATCCCGCACCTGACCGGTTCCATTCAAGACCACATTATCGAAGCGGGCAAGGGCTATGACGTCCACATAGTCGAAATCGGCGGTACGGTCGGCGATTATGAATCGTTATCCTTCATCGAAGCCATTCGCGAACTGGGTGTCAAAGTTGGCCTGGAGAATTGTTGCTACGTCCATGTCGTCTACTTGCCATATCTGGGAGCGAGCAACGAGACTAAGACCAAGCCCGCCCAGAATTCCGTCCGCGAACTGCGTGGCTTGGGTATTTCGCCAGACATCCTGGTTGGCCGTAGCGAAGCGGTGGCCCATGACGGCGTCAAACAGAAACTGAGCTTATTCAGTGGTGTGTCTGAAAAAGCCATCGCATTACTTCCGAATGCCGCGAGTATTTATCAAGTGCCGCTGACGCTGGAAGACACCGGAATCGCCGATGTTATTGCTCAGCAATTATCATTGAAAGTTTCCAAGCCCCATCTCAAAGAGTGGCGAGCGGTTGTTGAGCGAGCTACGGCTGAGCATAAGCGTACGGTTCGGGTTGGTTTCGTGGCGAAGTACATGGACAACACTGACACTTACATGTCTGTGTTCGAAGCACTCAAGTCCGCCGCCTGGCACAATGATTGCGCTGTCGACATTACCTGGATTGATGCTGCCAAACTCGATACAGCCAAAGGCGACATAGCTGAAACACTGAAGGAATACGACGGTATTGTGGTGCCCGGTGGCTTCGGCCAGCGCGGCCTGGAAGGCAAGATTAAATCTGCACAATATGCCCTCGAACACAAAGTGCCATACCTCGGGCTCTGTCTCGGTTTACAAATGGCCGTTATTGCCGCTGCTCGCAATGCCGGCCTCAAGGACGCTACTACTTTCGAGCTGAATCCTGACAGCAAAAACATCGTCATCAACACCATGGCCGACCAAAAAGGCAAGCACATGACCGGCGGCACCATGCGCCTCGGTAATTATGATTGTCAGCTCGAAAAGGGCAGCCTGGCGGCCAAACTCTACGGTGCCACCAATATCGTCGAGCGCCATCGTCACCGTGGCGAATGCAATAACGACTACCGCGACAAGTACGAGAAATGGGGCATAAAAGCCACCGGCATCAACACCGAGAATAACCTGGTGGAAATCATTGAAGGCATCGACCACCCATTCTTGGTTGCCAGTCAGTTCCATCCCGAGTTCAAATCTCGTCCAAATCGTCCACACCCGATGTTCGACGGCTTCATCCGCGCCCTCCTCTAGACCAGAAATGTAGACTGTAGCGAGTAGACAGTAGAGGTTGCACCTACCGTCTACTGTCTACCGTCTACACTTGCAGCCCAATGCTCTTGAGCATTACGTCTGAATACAGTACCATGAGCAGTATGGATCCAACACAAATACCATCACCAGCACCTCTGACACCACCAGAACCTCAGGCCCCAGCACCGATGCCTCTGCCCATGCCAACTCCTGTTGCACCACCGATGCCAGAACCTGCTGCGCCCGTCGCCCCTGATTCAGCACCGCTGCCCGTACCCCCAGCTCCAATTGCCCCTGGCGTCGCCACACCAGCCGTTCCTGCCGCTCCAGCAGCCATGACTGGCCCCACACCCGACGCACCGGGCAATCACGCCAAACGTATTCTTCTCGTGGAAGACGACGACGCCCTCGCCAATGTCTACGTCACTCGTCTCCAAGCCGAAGGCTTTGACGTCCGCCGCGTGGCCAACGGGGAAGACGCCCTGGCCTCAGCCCTCAGTTATCACCCCGATCTCGTCCTCCTCGACGTCATGATGCCCAAAGTCAGTGGTTTCGACGTCCTCGACATCCTGCGCAACACCCCCGAAACCGCTAATCTCAAGATCATCATGCTCACCGCTCTCAGCCAAGACAGCGACAAAGAGCGTGCCGAATCCCTCGGTGTCGACGATTACCTCGTCAAATCTCAAGTCGTCATCGCCGACGTCATCGACCGCATCCGCCACCACCTCGGCCAAGCCTAAGCCGTTCTTAGACGCCGGTTCTTCGTAATTCGAAAGCCCCAACCCGGGCTTTTTATTTACCAGATAACAACCTCTTATTGACTTTTCATACAACTTATGCTAATATTACAAGAGTTAAATTGAAAAAAACATGTCTCAGCACAATCAATATCCTGTCACGGTCCCCAATCTCCAGCCACAAACTTTTGAATTAGGTGGAGTAAATGCTCGACCGGAAGTACTCAGCCCTAATCGATTGAGCGTACACGACTTAAGCCAATCACCAGCTCAGCTTGACCTTGTTAGGCTACCATTGCTAGATGAAAATACGGGACTAGCTGGCATTATTAACGCCGGTGGGGTGCCAATAAAAATATATGTCGAAAAAGATGTGCAGGGGAATGTAAACCCTAATCGCGTTGCGTTCACCGCAGCGGATTATGATGATCAAGCACAAGTCACAGACCAGGCTATAAAAATTAAATTTCTAGATTTATCGGCAGCTGCAGGAACGGTTAATTTTGGTCGTGAAGAACGTGGGGCCGGTCGACTTGGGCTAAGCGATAAAAAGGTTTCTCGCCATCATTTTAGTGCCAGCATTAACGAAGGCATCTTGAATCTCACGGATCTGAAAGCAACAAATGGTACGAGTCTGATACTTTCGTCCGAGACGGTAAGCAACGCCCATAGCGTTAAGCTTGGCCGTCATCTGGGACACTTAGCCGCAAATGAAGCCGTAGTTGTTCCTAGCCCAGAATTTTCGGTTAACAATTTTACATATAAAGTCGAGGCCGCCATCCCAACCGATGGTCGCGGAGATATATATGTAGTGAACTCAAGTGATAAAAAAGGTAGAACCCGTCAGTTTCTGGTTTATCGTTCCGTATCTGAAGGCGGCTGGCGAAGCTCACAGGGATACGAAATCGATCAAGGAAAAAAGAGGCTCATGAAGGGAGCTGAATTAAGCAGCCATGCCCAGTACACACAAGATACACAATTAAATCCTGAATTTTCGAGTAAACTGCTTGATGCAGTGACCGGTCCTGTTGGCTTGCCACTTGCACGAGGTGAGGACTTCATGCATGACTCAGCCCACGCAGAGGCGTTATTAATAGATTTTGAGGCTGAACATGACGTATATTCCATATCAGATAAGCGTGTAGCAAGCCTCCTTAGCATACTACCAGCAGGGTCACTCTCAACGGAGAACTTGAGAACACACCTCGACAGCAGCGCTGACTTAATGAACTATGTGGCCGTGTTGAATGAAGCGCTCGAGCAGAGCGACATAATGCCTGATTTTTCAGGTGACCCCCTACGAACCGAAACTGATACCCATCCCATACTAGGAGCGATAACTCGCGAAGTGTATGTTAAATCAGGCATTGAGTGGCATATTGGGCAAGATAAAAATAGCCGGGTTTGGATTGATAGGGTACGAATTGCGAAAAATGAAACCACATCGTTTGGAACAGACAAAGACCTAATATACTCGGGCATATTAACCTCTAAACCAGTTGAATATACCGCGCAGGCTACAGGTATACCACAGTCACTAAGAAACCAGATTAATAGTTCCTATACTGATACTGCGCCATTCTTGGCCAATTTAGCACCTATAAAGAAATACAAAGCTCAGAAGACCAGATAAATTCGGCTACTGAACGCTAACAGTGGTGCGGCGGACGGTTTTGCCGGTGAAGCGGCGGACTTTTTGGGTTTCGAAGGTGACGACGCCGTCTCGGGCGGCGTGGATGGTGTAGTTGCGGCTAAGTTTGGTGCCCACGCCAGCGCGCTTGGATTCACCGACTTGACGGACGATGACTTGGCCGACTTTGACTTTTTCGCCACCAAAAAGCTTGACGCCGAGGCGTTGTCCGGGACTATCTCTGGTATTTTTGGCGGTACCACCCGCTTTTACGTGTGACATATAGGGAGCCTTGATTAATGATTTACGATTTAAGATTTACGATGGTGAGTCATTAATCGTAAATCTTAAATCGTAAATCTACTTTCGTTGTAGTGTCAGGAGTTGGCGGGCGACGATCTGGTCGTCGCGAAAATAGAGTAATGGTCCATTCCCGCTATGCTCAAAACTGACCTGATTATAGCCCAAATCGTCGATCTGGTCAACCAGGGGTAGGCCTTTAAATTCGCCAGGCGCGATTTGCCAGCTGGGGATGGCGAGGCAGAGGCGGGTGCCGGGCTGGAGTTGGCCGTGGATGTGCTTGAGGAATTTCTTGATAATCAGATTGCAGTCGCTGACGGTTTCGGCCTGAATAGCGGCCGAGGGACGCTCGGTGAAGGGGCGGCCCAGGTAGGTTTCACTGGCGACGAAATCAATCGGTGTAGTCCAACTGTGGTTGGTGGCATCACCGGGCTCGACGCGGCAGCAGGCCGGGGCGAGGCGCTCATGCTGACCCAGCCAAGCGAGGTTTTTCTGGGCGTAGTCGACCATGCGGGGTTCGAGGTCGCTGCCATAGCCGTGATAGCCCATCAGGGCGGCTTCCTGGAGAATGACGCCACTGCCACAGAAGGGATCGAGGATGGTTTGGCCGAGGAGGGGCAGGGGAATGGCTTGGTCGGCGGGGATGTCGCAGATTGATTTCAGGGTGTCTTCTGGCAGGGGGCCGGTGGCGAGATTGATGATGATCTGGGCTAATTTGGGTGGGAGCATGCCAACGCGGCTGTCGCGCTTGGGGCGTTCGCGGTCGCGGCGGGTGTAGGCGGCAATATCTTGAACTTTGACGGTTTGGGCGATGATGGTCCGGTCATTGTCACGAATGAAAACTAGTTCCCAACCGGTGGGGCCGGTGAGCTGATTGTGCATGACTTGAGCGCTGTTTAATTCTGGGGCGGCGTTGGGGACCAGGCGGACGGAGCGGCCGGTTTTACGGATGATTTTCTTGAGGTTGAGGCCGGTGATTTGTAATTGTTTGAGATTAACGCCCATGCTGATGACGCTGAGGCCGAGGCGCATCTTGCCTTCGGGCATGGTCTGGGAGTGGCCAGGCGCCACTTCGCGCAAGAAAGCTTCAATTTTGCGCCAGTCAGTCGTGTCGAGGATCGTTAATAATTTACAAAATTTCACTGAGCCGCCGAGGCGGTCGAAGGCTAGCAAACAGGGGTCAACATCAACAATCGCCGCTTGCTCACCGATCGGTTGCACGGCCTTGCTGCCATACAAACTTTCCAACTCGGCCAAACCCAGCTCCGGCTGCCGTCCTAAAATCATCACGCTTTGCATAGCTCTAGTATAACGGCTTACGGTATCATCCTGAACTAGTTTCTATAGCGATGCGAACCTCAGTGGCGTTTCGTCCGCTATAATGGATAGCAATGGCTCAAAAGAACTTCCTCATGCGCAACTGGAAACTGATATTAAATCTGGTGACCTTAGGGGCTTTGGCGTTTTTGGTGTATGCGATTCGGGGGCAGTTGGCGACGACGCTCGATAATTTGCGGCATGTGAATGCTTGGGCAATATTGTTACTGATTCCGATCGAGTTGCTGAATTATCATGCCCAAGCTCGCTTGTATCAGCGGTTATTTGGGATAGTCGGCAACAGCTTGCCGTATAAATTTCTGTATAAAATGGCGCTGGAGCTGAATTTCGTCAATCATGTCTTTCCCAGTGGTGGCGTGACCGGCATCTCGTATTTCGGGGTGCGTTTGCGCGATGGTGATGAGATCAGTGCTGGAAAAGCGACGTTCATCCAGATCATGAAGTTGGCCATGACGTTTCTGTCATTTGAAGTGCTGATTGTTTTTGGACTCTTGAGCCTGGCAGTCCGCGGACATGCCAATAATCTGACGATTTTGGTTGCTGGCTCATTATCAACGTTGTTGGTGGTGGGTACGGTGGGCTTTGTCTATATCGTCGGCAGTAAACAGCGAATCAATAATTTTACGAGCACTACGACTCGCGGTGTTAATCGTTTGATCCAGATCATTCGGCCCAAGCAGCCAGAAGCCGTCAGTATCGAGCGCGTTAGTAAGGTTTTCGATGATTTTCATGACAGTTATGCCAGGCTGCGGACTCGCCGTGGTGAATTAAAAGCGCCGTTTTTCTATGCGCTCCTGATGAACGCCACCGAAGTCGGTGCTTTATATGTGGTTTACATCGCATTTGGACATTATATTAATATCGGGGCTGTCATCTTGGCGTATGCGATTGCTAATTTTGCCGGGCTGGTATCTGTCTTGCCAGGTGGCATCGGTATTTATGAAGCGCTGATGACGGCCGTTTTGGCCAGTACTGGCGTTGCAGCTGCCATTAGTTTGCCGGTGACGGTGATGTACCGCGTGCTGAATACCCTCATTCAATTGCCGCCGGGGTATTATCTGTATCACCAGAATCTGACGACCGCCAAACCAGTCAAGGTTGATGATGGAGCCAACTGAAGTCATTGAGCTGAGTGTCAGCGACTTCGTAGCGCTGCTCAATCAGACGCTTGAATTTGCCTATCCGAGCGTCAGCATCACCGGTGAATTAGCCAATTTTCGGGTGAGTAAAAATCGTTGGGTATATTTTGATCTGAAGGATGACGAGGCGAGCGTAAAATTCTTCGGCACCGTGTACCAACTACCGGGACCGCTGGAAGAGGGCATGTTACTGAAAGTTCGGGGCCAGCCGCGGCTGCATAATCTCTATGGCTTTAGCGTCAATGTACTCAGTATCTTACCGGCTGGGGAGGGCAGTATTCGACGGGCCGCTGATCTGTTGCAAGCCAAATTAACCGCTGAAGGGCTGTTTGATCCATCGCGGAAGCGAGCTTTACCATACCCACCGCAGCGTATTGGCCTGATAACTTCAGCCCAGTCGGCAGCCTATGCCGATTTTATCAAGATTCTAAATGCTCGCTGGCAGGGAGTGGATATCGAGTTGATCGATGTTCAGGTACAGGGTGAACCAGCGCCAGGGCAGATTAGCCAAGCTATCGAACAATTCAACGCCCAAGCCACCCCACCAGAAGTGTTAGTCCTGATCCGGGGTGGTGGCAGCGCCGAAGATTTGGCGGCTTTCAGCAGTGAACAGGTGACCCGGGCGGTGGCGGCTAGCCGGGTGCCGACGATGGTGGCGATTGGGCATGAAATTGATCTGTCGCTGGCCGAATTGGCGGCTGATCAGCGGGCCAGCACGCCCAGCAATGCTGCTGAATTATTAGTGCCTGATCGAGCCTATGTATTACGGCAATTTCGTGAAGCGGCCGATGTTCTGGCCACAGCCAATCAGCGACGCTTACGGCTGGCGGGCGAAGCGTTGCAGCTGGCCAAAGTTGAGCTTCGACGCTCAGTCCGGCAGCGGTTGCAGCTGGCGACTGAGCGGCTGCGCAGCCAGCAACAACTATTAACCGCTTTGAGCCCGGAGATTATTCTACGCCGGGGTTATGCCATCGTTCGGGATGGGCAAGGCAAAGTTATACGACAGGCCCGGGCGCTGCCCAGCGGTGCTATAGTAAACATACAAGTAGCCGACGGGCGATTTACAGCCACGGTCGGCAAGGAGCAACCATGACAGCTAAAGCCAGCGATAAATATCAAAATTTGAGTCAGGAATTAGACAAGATTCTGTTGGAATTGCAGCGCGAAGATTTGGATATTGATGCGGCGCTCAAACACCATGAGCGAGGGCTAGAAGTCATAGCAGCACTCGAAACCTATCTGAAAACTGCCGAGAACAGCGTCAAAAAGCTCCAGGCGAAATTCAAAACTAGCACATGATGTGGTTGGCGCTGCTGGGCGTGATCGTGCTCAGTTGTTTTGTCTTAGTTGTACTGGTCGGTGCACCTTATTTGCCGACCTTATCGCCCCAAGTGGTGGCCGCACTGAAACTGGCTGATTTGCAGCCGGGCCAGACCTTGCTGGAACTGGGCTGCGGTGACGGTAAAGTATTGATTGCGGCTGCAAGACAAGGGATTCACGTTGTCGGCTACGAGCTCAATCCGATTTTGGCGCTCATCGCGTGGGCCCGCACTCGACGGTATCGTCGCCAGGTCAGAGTAGTGTGGGGCAATTTTTGGCGTCGGGATTGGCCAGCCACTGATGCAATTTTTGTCTTTCTGCTGCCACGGTATATGACCAAACTGGACCAGCGGATTACGCAGACTGTTAGCAAACCAGTCAAATTGATCAGTTTCGCTTTCGATGTGCCAGGGCGGAAAATTACCAAGCAAGTCGCCGGTGTGTACCTCTACCGTTATCGTTAATACAGGGGTGTTTATTGAATCTTGACGGGTAATTGTGTACCATGAGCCATATGATCAAGCATAACCAAGATGGGGGCGTCACGATTATACTGGTGGTGGTGGGCCTCGCTACACTGCTCATCTTCAGCCTCATCTTCGGATTTTGGGCCTATGCCGGCAAGCAAGATTACAAGACCAATGTTGACAGCAAAATCGCCGCTGCAGTCGTGGTAGCTAAACAGCAGGAGGGAAGCGCTAAGGACGTTGCGTTTGCTGCCGCTGAGAAGTTACCGCTCAGACCGTATCATGGCCCACAAGCCTATGGCAGTATTGTCGTGAATTATCCTAAAACCTGGAGTGCCTATGTCGATGACACTGGCAATGGTAGCGCGCCAGTCGATGGCTATTTTGCGCCCAATGCCGTACCAGCCATCACCGGGCAGGCCTCAGTGTTCGCGCTGCGGATTCAGGTCTTGTCCCAGGCGTATAGCCAAGTATTGCAGGCGATTGCCAATCAACAACAGAGCGGTAAACAGGTGGTGACGCCCTTCGCCTTACCGAAAGTGCCAAGCGCCGTCGGCGTTGAGATCACCGGCACACTAGTTGGCAACAAAACCGGTACGATGGTAGTCTTGCCGCTCAGAGATAAGACGCTTGAGATATGGACCGAAGGCAATCAGTTCCTCAGTGACTTCAATACCAGTATACTGCCCAACACTAGTTTCTCGCCGTAGCGCCAACCGCAGAACGTATAACGAACAACACCACTACGCATGGCGTCAGTTTAGGACTATACTGACAGTATTACTACGTGAGGGTTACCGGGAGAGCTATGACGTCCGCCGCCGATCCATCTGCAGCTTTGTCGCAGCAATTATTACTGAGTGTCACCGAACAGCTCAAATTACCCCTCTTACAGATTGCCCGCCAAGCCGAACATGGCCAATTAACTGGTCAGACTGATGCTGCCAGTATTCAAGCCACAGCCGATAACGCCCTGCAATTGCTTGATAATTATGTGCTTGGCGTCCGTCTCAGCCTCGACCACCAACAACTCGACATCGAACCAGTGTCCATCGCTTCGGTGTTGTATGACACAGGCCAGCAATTAGACAGTCTGGCGAAGCGCTATGGAGTGGGACTCGAGCTCAACATCGCTGGTCGTTTCGGCCCCGTTATGGCTCATCGACAGGGCCTGCAAGCCGCTCTCGTTAGCCTTGGTACTTCGCTCATTGAAGCTTTACCAGCCCTCGACAGCCCCCAGCTCAAGCTTCATTTAGCAACACACCGTTGTCGTTACGGTATTGTTGCTGGCCTCTACGCCGACACCCAACACCTTAGTAGTGAAGCGCTACGGCGTGGCCGGGCCCTGCAGGGCAAGGCTCGCCAGCCCCTCGCCAGCCTCAGTTACGGTAGCGCCGCTGGTATCTTCGTGGCCGATGCCATCCTCGACGCCATGCGTTTGAAACTGCAAGTCTCGCGTCACCACCGCCTCTACGGCCTGGGCACCGTGCTCCAACCCAATCATCAACTCCAAATAGTCTAAGTCATGGCCAATATTTTGCTCATCGAACCCGACCGTCTGCTGGCTGACACCTATCGTCAATCTCTGGAGACTGCCAAACACCAGGTCCTCATGTGCTCGAGCGCTCAATCTGCAATCTTCGCTGCCGATGCCATCAAGCCAGACGTCGTCGTCCTGGAATTACAATTAATAGATCATTCAGGTATCGAATTCCTCTACGAATTTCGTTCCTACCCGGAATGGCAGACCATACCGGTGATCGTACTGACCCAAGTGCCACCGCTCGAGTTCAATGGTAGCCGTCAGCTGCTGGTTGAAGAGTTGGGCGTCCAACACTATCTCTACAAACCTGGTACGACTTTAGCGGAACTACTGACGACTGTTGATCGATGCGTCCAACGAGGCGTGACGGCCGCGTGAACCAACTGCTGACCACTGCCATCGTGCTCTCTCGGACTGATTTCGGTGAGGCCGACCGGATTGTGACGTTGCTGACGCCAGATTATGGCAAATTACGCCTGATGGCCCGCGGCGTGCGGAAAATTAAGAGTAAGCTGGCCGGCGGCATCGAATTATTTAGTGTCAGTGACATTATGTTCGTGCAGGGGAAGGGGGAGATTGGCACGATGATTTCCGCCCGTTTGAAGACGCATTATGGCAATATAATTCGCGACATCGAGCGCGTGCAATTGGGCTATGAACTCATCAAAGTACTCCACAAAGCTACCGAAGACGAGCCGGAAGTTGATTATTTCAATCTGTTACAAGCCGGATTTGCGGCACTTGATGTTGCCATCATACCATTACCACTCATTCAACTGTGGTTCCAAGCGCAACTACTACGCCTCGGGGGTCATACGCCTAACTTACGGACTGATGCTACCGGCAAACCGCTGGTCGCGACCGCAGCGTACGACTTCGACATCGAAGCCGTGGCCTTCAGTGTCCGACCGGACGCGCTGTTCGGGGCCGAACACATCAAGCTGCTCCGCCTCCTATTCAGCGACAATTCGCCAGCCACTCTTGCGCATGTGCAGGGAACCGATAATCTTCTCCTCGACCTGTCCCCCTTATTGCAATTGCTGATGAATAGTTATATAGTCAGAAAATAATAGTTTTAAGGGATGAAAGTTATGCGCAAAGCATACCATCAGTAAGGTAGTTCGAATGGCAACAATGATTGAAAAAGCAGTCCTAACAACCGCCGGCTTATCAACTGGGGCGTTGGTGTATTTAGGCGCGAACGCTTTCCAAGATGTTCGTGGGCAGATTAACGTACTTCATCTCGACCATTGTGTAAACTTGGATGAGGCTCCGAATTGGGATGCGAAAGCCTTTGATAGGGATTGTCCTGAACTTGAGCCGGCTACTTCGGTCGTGTCTGGACCCGCTTCGATAAATAAGCTTGGCGGTCATGACCTAATATTTACAGAGAGCCTAGTATCGCCTCAGAAGTTGAATGACGACAACCGCGGCTCAGCCGAAACCCGCGATAAAGAAAATAAATTAGCGACATCAAGCGGTGCTGGCCTAATTGTAGCCTTTGCGATTATTGGTGGTGTCAGCTGGATTCGATCCCGGGGCGGCGATGTTCCAAACAAACCTGCTAGACAAGATAGGGTTACGACCGGAAGCTAGTAAGTGGCGATAATTAAGTTACCTTGCTAATATCATATTAAGTAGTATAATAATATTTATATGATGAATTTAGAGGTCATGACTGAGCCAAGAGCTCGAGTATTGGGCGCTGGTGCAGCGCTCATAGCTGTGCTCGCTTTGGGGGAAGTTATATCTTTCTATCCGGGTGATCAGGAAGCTGCAACAAAGCAACATGTTCAGGATTGCGCAACTGCAGCAGAGCTTGGACCTCGACAGGGCACTATGCGTGAAGTTCCAACCGTTTGCGCCGATCTCATGCGATTCTTCCCCCCGGTCCAGGCTGACGGTAAACCATTGAGTGGCACTAACTCTGGGTCGCCAACAGACTTTGTTCACGAACGTCCAAGTTTAGCGGCGTACAATGACGATACAAAAGATTTGTCAGATGATGCCAAGAACCGAGCATTAGTGGCTGGAGGCACGGCAACCTTTGTCCTCGCAAGTGGACCTGGCTGGTTTGTCTATGCCCGCAGTCGAAGAATGATACCAGTTGCCAAGAAGCCAGTATCAGTCGCTAACTAAAGTCCCCAAGCCATCTGTTACAATAGGGTAAATGGCAACACCCGCAACTCCGTCTCTCGAAACCATCGTCAGCCTCTGTAAACGCCGGGGGTTTATCTTCCA
>JBBRMJ010000005.1:0-64805 GCA_038230895.1 Saccharimonadales bacterium (SeqCode)
ACCGCCGCATAGAAATTGACAAAGCCCTGCGACCCGACGATCTCAAACCCAAAATGCCGCTGCCCATAAAAGTTCGGCTTGAAGCCTTTTTGGATTGTCGTGGCAATAATATTGTAGATAACTTGGGCCTTGCTAATGGTCTCTTCCGTCACGTCACGGACGTCGCGACCACCAACTTCAATGTCGTCGCTGATGGGTGGTAAATGGATGAGCAGCGGCACAATTTTGAGCGCTCGCTCATAGTTTTTTTGTTCACGAAAAATACGACGCGTTTGCAAAAATATGATAGGTGCTACTATCAAACCTAAGAATAGTAGAACGATTAGAATGATAATAATCGCTGACATTTTTACTACTCGCTTAGCTTGATTGTCTTGTTATATCGCTTTTTCATATAATCGGCCTTGAACACTGTTATCTCTTTACTTTGCTTATACGGGTCATCCCTGTTATGCTCAACAATCTGTTTCGCTTTATTGACCCACTCTTTTTCGATCAAATCCGAGTCATCAGCAACAGCTGGTAAGGATAATTGCGTAGTATTTGAAACATCGTTTGTCGCAGCAAATTGCCCTGCTCCGGCAGCGGCTGGTAGTGGCAATGGGGCTGGCATCGCTGCTGCTGGCTGGCTATGAGCTGGTGCCTTTTCGCTCGCAATCGGGGTGGCTTCTGGCAGAGTTTTTGGCGTCTCAGCATTGTCCGGCTGAACCGGCGCCTGCTCATTCATAGGCGAAGGCAAATTAAGCCCAGTACGTTCATTTGATGATGGATCCATGCTCTTATTATACAGACTGTTGGCATTCAGAGCGCATGCTAAATTATTCCGCTGAATCAGTGGTCGCTATGAAGAATGCATGTGCACTCGCCCATACGACAAGTACAGATACAACATCACTGCCAGTGGTCCGACCACTAACAGATCACGCAAAGTCAATTCACCCATCGATTGCAGACCGATCAGGCCACATATGACCCCTGTTCCGAACAATGCAATCCGCCGCTCATGGCGGCTAAACGGTAATCCGTAGAGCTTCGCGAAGGCTAATACCCGCTTAATACAGAGGTAGAGTGTTAACGTAAGCAGCAGAAAACCAATAATTAGGGTCACCGACGCCACTTTATGGGGGTCAGTTCTGGTGAAAAAGACTCCATCCAGTACTATGAGGCCAAAAATGAGCCATAATTGACTCCGAACAAGCACTGATAACAGCCGCCTCATATCACAAAATACTCCTGTTGAGCCTTGGCCAGACCGCCTGCCACGGTCGGTGTCGAACCGGCTGCCTGATTGATTGATACGGTGATGCCCTCAACCCACACAGACGACTGTCTGCAACTTCTAGGCTGTGGTTTCGTGGTTGTATTGCATGCATGTGTGAGGCTTCTTGGGTTACCATCGGCAAAGATCTGATGGCATTAACAGAGATAAAATGGTGCTGGGGCGACAAATCCGCTCATATAAATAAACTATTGTAGCGCTTGTCGCCCGCAGCTGACTGACCGCTCCGATGGCCTTGAGGGCCAAACAGAGCGTCGGACGGATTCCTCCGTAGTTTGTAAGCTGATCTCCGGCGGGTGCCTGAAATCTCGCCCCCACGAGGGCTTCCTAACCCGTTATGACGACGGAAGGTCGCTATAACGATCTAAATTGTAGGTTTTTGTTTTTGTGGCTTACGTTCCCTAATCTAGCATGAAGGCCCCTATAAGTCAATCCTCTTACGCTTGCATATGAGGCCTCCTAAGGTGTTATTTCGGCTAATTGGTTGCAAATAGCGCAGCGGATTGGCTGGCAGCGTCTTGGTAGTAAAGCCGAGCCAAGGACCCTATTAAGGCCAGAATAAGTTTGAGAATTGTACGACATTCGACTTGGCGAGCCACATGGACTTGTTACTCCTGGCTGTCAGCTAATGTACTAAACCGTAATGCCGGAGTGGCTGGATCGAGCTCAGACTTACAATACGTGGCCCAAATCCGCTGCCTGAAGCATCCAGAATTGCCCATACGATAGCCATAAATAAAGTATCCAGTTGGTGGATTTCTAGCCGTCAGCAGGAGTTATACACAGGTTTATGCTGTTTTAACCATAAATGTTATTGACGGTTATCTGGGTATTTTATAAGATAGGGCTAGTACTTGAGTAAATTAAGTACTCAAAAACAAAAACGACTTGTAACAACGGCTTCTCGCAAGCCGTTGTTCCATGAAAAACATGAGACCAAAACCTTAAAATCAAAAAGCAAACAAACATCTTAAATCATTCTTAAAACACCTTGTCTTTCCCGGGACAAGGTGTTTTACTTTGTCGCAGCTGCTGGTGGCCGAGTCGCAGTAGAGAATGAGGTATTATGGGTGCGACTGTTCAAAGTATTATCAGTAGCGGTGCTGGTGGGATTGTCATCGACATTGAATGTCACTTGTCTAACAATCTGCCGAATATTATCATCGTAGGGTTTGCCAATAAGGCAGTTGGCGAAGCGAAGGATAGAATCCGGGGCGCGTTTGCCGATAGCAAACTCGTCATGCCACGCAAACGGATTACCATCAATCTCGCGCCAGCTGATCTTCCGAAAGTTGATAGTAGTTTTGATCTGGCAATTGCCACCAGTATCTTGATGGCCAGCGAACAGGTTCCACCTAGCTTTGATAAGCACCAAGCCTTTATCGGCGAGTTGGGACTTGATGGGAGTACCCGAGCGGTGCGCGGCATCATCGGCAAATTGCTGGCTGGCCGGGCTCGAGGCATCACGCGCTTCTATATACCCCAAGCCAATTTCGAACAGGCACAATTAGTACCAGGTGTGGAGATTATTCCTATCGAACATCTCCACCAGGTGTACGGCTATCTTAATAAGATAATCGTTTTGCAGCCCATCATGACTGGCGAGGGTCGCTATGATTTACCATCAACTATTGCGACTGCCGAAGTTCAGCTCAGCGAAGTAGTCGGTCAACAACAAGCCAAACGTGCCTTGGAGATCGCCGCTGCCGGTGGTCATAATCTCTTCTTTAGTGGACCACCAGGTACAGGTAAAAGCATGTTAGCCAAAGCCCTGCCCTCGGTATTACCACCACTGAGCCGAGAAGAGGTCTTGCAGGTCACGCACCTGCATAGCCTGGCCAGTCACGATTATGAGAAGATTATCAGCCAGCGGCCATTCAGATCCCCACATCATAGTGCTAGCCACGTGGCGGTGATTGGTGGTGGCCTAAGTCTTCGGCCTGGAGAGATTAGCCTGGCGCATTGTGGCGTCTTATTCTTCGATGAGTTACCTGAGTTCGGGCGAGCAACGCTGGAAGCCCTCAGACAGCCGCTAGAAGACCGCGTTATCAGTATCGCTCGGGCCAAGGATACGGCTGAATATCCGGCGAACTTTATATTGGTCGCTACCGCTAACCCCTGCCCTTGCGGCTATTTTGGTACCACCGGCACCTGTCGTTGCCTGCCACATCAGATAGTACGCTACCGTCAGAAGCTCTCCGGGCCGATTCTGGACCGCATCGACCTCTTCAGTGATGTCCATGAAGTTAAACACGACAAGCTACTGACGCAAAGCGCTGACGCCAAGGCTGATGACATCGTGCGCCAGCGGATAAATAAAGCCCGTAAACTTCAAGCCAAACGCTATAAACGCAGTGATAAATTGAATGCCGCCATGACAAATGCCGACATCAAAAAGTTCGGCCTCCTCGACGGCGAAGCAATATCTCTGTTAAATACTGCGGCTGCCCGCCTCAACATCTCCGCTCGGGCCTATATGCGCTGCGTCAAAGTCGCCCGCACCATCGCTGATCTGGAATCATCAAGCCCGATCACCAGCGCCCACATCAGCGAAGCCCTGGCCTACCGCGGCCAAAGCTACAAAGAAAGCTAGCCAGGAAACAAGTAGTTTCGCCAGACGGCTTCGGCTTGATCGAACTGAGCTAATTTCGTGAGTTGTGTTTCCCGGTAGTTCTCGAAAACCGAAGGACTATCATTTACCCGATCGAAAGCATTACTAACTAAGGGCTCTTGGTGCACCAGATATTCGCTGACCGGTGTATAGTCAACTGCGTAAGTAACTAGTGCGGGGATCTGATTGCTTAGCACGTCGGCGGTGATCCACAAAAAGCTGTTCTCAAAACCCGGAGCTGTGCCAGACTCCAGATAAGCACTGGCCCGTAAAGCTGTTCTCAGATATCCGACACGTTCAATGGCATTAAACATCTTACCCAGCTTACTAGTATGATCAAAAATAATATCTTGCCTGGCTTCGTCTATCAGTTCAGTTGCGTTACCACTGTAGAATTTTGCCAGATTGGCTTCAAAACTAGCCCTCTCGACGGCGTCGTCATCCGTCGTCTTGTCTCCAAATGACACATCACCAACAATCGCTTCAGCCCAATCGTGTATCAAAGCAGCCGTTTGCAGCACAGTCTCTTCGTGAGGATTCAGCAACTCGGCTTGAGAAGTTCTGAGGCGTCGCACGAAACTACGTGTTAACCCGTACGTAAGTGTAAGGTGACTTAGATTATTAACGTCCGCTCCGAGCAACTCTCTCCAGCGATCATTGGTAACACCGTCTGGCCGATACTTCTCGTAGCGAATCCGGCCAGCCAATATTTTGCCAAATTCTGTACTAGCAAAGGAGGTATGAATCTCAAGTATCCCGGGCTCTTGTTCAATACTCATACGGGCATCTTTATCTATAATTTGGCAGATTGCAAGCACAAGTGTTTACTGTTGGCGTTCCAGAAGCGTTTGACCTCTGGCGCTGTATCTGTTAGAATGGTCTCACGTTAAAACCAATAAGTAACGGGAGCCAGTAATCGCTAAATACACTCGCCTGAATGAACAAATTCGGGCGTCACAATTACGGGTTATCGATGAGGACGGTAAGCAGCTTGGCCTGCTCAGTCGACAGGAAGCCTTGGACTTGGCTCGCGAGCGTGAGCTCGACCTGGTGGAAATTTCACCGGATGCCAATCCACCAGTTTGCAAGATTGTCGACTGGGGTAAGTACAATTACCAGAAGACCAAGCAGCAGCAGAAAAACCGCCGTTTGGTCAAAGTTGCGGAGCTGAAACAGATGCGCTTCGGGCTCAAGATCGGTGATCATGACCTCGCGATCAAGATGGGTAAAGTTACCAAATTCTTGGAGAATGGCCACAAAGTGAAGATTACCCTTTTCTACCGCGGCCGAGAGCAAGCCCACAAGGAAATCGGTTTCAAGATCGCCCAAAGGGTTATCGAAGACTTCGGTGATACAATAGTAGTCGACCAACAGCCACAATTGGCTGGTAAACAATTAAGTTTCGTGATCAGAAGTAGCGGTGCCAAGAAGCCCGCCAAACCAGTCAGCGAAGGAACGGTAGCAGCAGAAGCGCCGAAGGAGACAACAGATGCCAAAGCTTAAAACCCACAGCGGTACCAAAGACCGCGTCAAACTCAGCAAGAACGGTAAAGTTCGTGTGGGTCACCCCAACATGAACCACTTCCTGGGCAAGAAAAGCGGCAGCCGCAAGCGCGCCCTGACTGGCCTGAGTACCCGCACTGGCCGTATGGCCCGCACTATCAAGAAGAATTTAGGAGCATAATCAATTTTGTCATCCCAGCGCAGGCTGGGAACCAAACCAATTAAGGAGTCAATCATGAGAGTCAAACGAGGCGTCGCCGCCCACAAGCGTCACAATAAAATCCGCAAAGCCACCAAGGGCTTTAGCCACCCAAACCGTGTCAGTATTAAACGCGGCCGTCAGGCCATCACCAAGTCACTGCAGTTCGCAACTCGCGACCGCCGCAACCGGAAGCGAACCTTCCGTGAGACTTGGAACACCCGCATCAACGCTGCTGCCCGCCTGAATGGCACCACCTACAGCAAACTGATTGCCGCCCTCAAGGCCGCCAACATCACGATTGACCGCAAGATCCTCTCCGAACTGGCCGTCAACGAGCCAACCGCCTTCACCGCCGTCGTCAAAGCTACCGAGAAATAAATAAGCTAGTCATTGTAAAATTAAAAGCTCCTCTGCTAAGGAGGAGCTTTTAATATGGTTGGACTATCTGTAAGCCGGGTTCTGTTCCCTTGCGGGAGCTGATCATCTATCTAGGTTTGCCGTTGCCGGCAGACTCAAGCGGGTCTTATGATGAACACTTAGCGGGAAGCTTTGAGCTTTAGGCTCGAAAGCATCCATCTCCTTGCAGCAGGCAGGGTTTACCATTCTATATCGTCACCGATATAAATTGTGGGCTTTTACCCCACTCGTTTCACCTTTTCCATGAGTTTAACGTCATGGTAGTTTCGTTTCTGTGGCACTTTCCCTAAGGTTACCCTCGGTCGCCGTTAGCGACTGCCATTTCCCTATGCTGCCCGGACTTTCCTCGTGGACATCTTTTGCTGAGCGATAGTCGGTGGTTGCGGGCTCGTCTCGTTTGACGAACATACACGCCACCTCCTCGCTCGGCAGAAGATGCCCACGCGATCAGCCGATAATCCAACCATTTGCAGTATACCACCCCTGTTAATGTTTGTCCATGATCTGCAGCTTGCGCCCCAGCCAGACTGAGAAGTACAGATTATCGCAAACAGCCGGGAACGTCAGGACGGCCAAACTCTGTCTGAGCGTAGGCGAGTCGTTTGGCCGCATAGTGGAGGTTGTTTGAGATAGTATGTACGACGTGCGGCTGGCGAGCTTTGTCTTACTTTGTCGGCACAAAGTAAGGAGTTAAAGAAGATAATCGATTGAGTCTACTAAGATGAGATGATGTCTCCAGCTACAGACCGCTCAGGACAAGGGTTCGGGAGTCGGAGCTTGAGTTGGGTTGTAGGCTTGGTGCTCGTCCAGCGCCCGATTGACGGCGGCATCAGCAAGCTTATTGAACTCTCTGGGTACATGACTGAAACTGACCTTGTGAAAGCCTTTAACCAAATCAACGATCGCTTGGTGAATCGGCCACAAATCACGATTCCGTATCTTGAAAATTCCCTTCATCTGATTCACGACCAGCAAACTATCCATATAGACTTCAACGTCTTTTACGCTCATCTTTTTGCACTCTTCGAGTGCTAATTTCAGGGCCGTGTACTCAGCCTGATTGTTGGTAGTCACGCCGAGATAGACGCCCTTGTCTACCAGCACCGTGTCTTCCATATTCAAGACGACGAAGCCGCTGGCGCTAGGCCCGGGGTTGCCACGAGACCCACCATCAGCGAAAACTTTTACATTATCAATTTGTGGTGGCTGGGCAGGATCCTTTTCCTGAGATTGGCCGCTACCGCTGTATAGTCCATCAATCGCCTCAGACATCTGATGATCCTTGTCGGTGATATTACTGCCTGATTCATGGGTAATCAGCCAAATCTGCACCACACTCCACTCATTCTCCCAACGCGGGTGGTGTTGCATAGTTTCAGCCAGATCGGCCACTTTGACCATGAAAGCCCAGGCCTGCTTAAAATTTTCGAAATTGAACTGTTTATATAGCCCGTGTTTAGTTTCTTGCCACATGCCTACCATCTTAACACGACCGTAATTAGATACGGACTCATCTGTTATAATAACCCCTGTTCGATTACGAGAGTGGAGTGTGCGTTTAGACGACGGGGTGTAGCGCAGTTGGTAGCGCGTACGGCTGGGGGCCGTGAGGTCGCAGGTTCAAGTCCTGTCACCCCGACCATATAAAAAGTCCAAGTTTCGGCTTGGACTTTTTACTTGGTGTCGGGTACCGGGTTTGATCACCTGAGGGATCCCAGGTGGGTGCTCTCATCTGCTGACCACGGTCAACGGCTTGTTGAGCTCCCTAATGATTAGTATCAGATAATCATTCGCCCGGCGGGGAGGTTTGACGCTCTACCCGACTCTCTTAGTATATCGTCCTGGCAGCGCTTATGGCAAAAGATTCAAAACCGACTGGTTGAGACTGAGTAGGAAACCACCCAGACCAGCGCTCAGGACCAACGCAAAGATCACGAATAGGCCGTAAGGTTCAATGGTTCGCATCACTTCCTGGAGTGGCTCCGGTGCGACGGCATAGAGTACGCGTGAACCATCCAGCGGTGGGATGGGTAGCAAGTTGAAGACAAACAATGCCACGTTCAATTCGGTGAAGACAGTAAAGGCGTCGCTCCAGAAGGTCTGCCCGGGCAAGACATGATTGACTAGCACGCCACCGATAATTGCCAGTAACAGATTAGAAAATGGGCCAGCGGCGGCAATCATGGCTGCACCAAATTCATCGAACTTCACCCGATCCGGATTGAATGGCACCGGCTTGGCGGCCAGAATCGGCGCATGGAAAATCAGTATCGTGATGATCGGTAAGATGACCGTCATGAAGGGATCAACATGTTTGAGCGGATTGAGCGTCAATCTTCCCTGTTCCTGCGCCGTACTATCACCTAAAAGATGCCCGACATACGCGTGCATAAATTCGTGAATGACGAGCGACACGATAATGGAAACGATGACGACGATGATGTAGGTCAGGTTGATGGAATCTGTCATTGGCGTTAATTATACCATTGCAGTGTTGACTTTGACGGCCAAAATCGCTACAATAACAGATTGAAATGGAATGCTCCTCAAGGAACACGAAATAAAGGTTTGGGTCCCAGCCTACGCTGGGATGACTGGCCAATAAGGATACGATATGCAGAAATGTGAACTCACCGGCAAAGGCAAGCAGTATGGCAGCAATGTCAGCTTCTCGCAGCGCCACACCAAGAAAGTCTGGAAGCCTAATCTTCAGACCAAGACTTTCATGGTCGACGGCAAAAAAGTCACCATGAAACTCAGCACGCAAGCTATCCGCACCCTCAAGAAAAAGGGTCTGATGACCCCTGTTCCAGTCAAGTAAATACACTTTCCTGATCCAGCTTAAGCTGGTGACTCAACCAAAAGATATGAAGCGCTCTCGGGCACTTCTTTTTAAGACTTTTCGAGAATGACCAGCTGTGTGACGTCGCTAAGCTCACCAGGCTTGAGGCGGAGCTTGGCAACAGTTTCCTTGGGCTCCATGCCAAGTTCTTTGAGGGCGTCGGCTAAAGTCTGCTGCGGTACAGGGAAATTGAAGGCTTTATCAGCATAGTGTGTGGGTACGACCAACTTGGGTTCGACATCCTTGATTAGTTTGAGGGCGCCAACAGGGTCAACTGTGTAGCCATTGCCTCCAACGGGCACGACCATCACGTCGACAACACCGATGTCCTCGAGCTCGCTCTCACTCAATTGCGGGTAGATATGCCCGGTGATCAAGACACTAAAGTCACCGGCGACGAGCTTGAAGAGTGTCGCGTGCTTCACACCCTTTTCATCAATATGCGCCTGGGCAGCCAAACCGACCATGGAAATATCACTGACTTCATACTCGCCAGGCCCATCAAGCGTTAGGCGGGCTGGGTTGCCGGCAGCGTGGCGAGAGGTGAATAAGGCAACGTCATCGGCCTTCAAGATACCCTTGGCACCCAATTCAGCCAGGTTATCGTCGATTATCACCCGCTGGCCCTTATAGGTCACTGCCACACAGTTAGCACCGTAGAATTGCACATCCATCTCGAACTCCCTACTCTTCTTCTAACAAGTTATGTAAATCAACTAAAACCTGCTTCTTCGCCTGGGCGATCGACACCGCAAAGCGGTCTCGTATCTGTTGGCGGTATTGAAAATCAGGCAAACTCATCACCGTGTAACGGATACTTTTGTTCTCTTTGGCCTCGAGAACCTCGACATATTTCTGGAGCGCGTTGGTATTGACCTCCCCGACGATGAACAAATCAACACCGGCAGTCTCGTCACGAGTAAACTGTCCTGTATACACTGCCAGGTCAATGTGACCCACGGCTTTCAAATCATGCTCAACTGGTTCCCCGTCGTCAGTCACTGCCGTCGTTTTCTTGGAGATAGTCTTCTTAATGCCACCACCAAAAATTTCCTGCAGTGGCGTGTAGTACTCGTACTTTTGATTGACTTCATAATACAGTCGGTTGTTGGTGTTCTCGGACGTGATGATGCCGATGCTGAGTAAATTGCTGAGTTCACGTCGCACTGAGTTAATCTGCTCATCGATCTTCCGCGTAATCTCTCGAACGTAAAATGAACGGTTGGTATTGCTATAGAAGAGCTGTAAAAGCTTCACACGTGTTTTGGACCCAAAGAGTTGCTCAATCATGCTTCCATTGTAACAAGCAATGACTCAAAGCCAAATCTATTTGTCCAAAGATGTTGTGACAAACTCAGCAGCATTTGTCGAATTAACAGGGGTATCGAACCAATGAATACTTTTATTCCGCTTAAACCAGGTCCGCTGCCGCTTTGCTAAATCCTGGGTCGCCTTGATGATTTTAGCTCGGGTTTTCTCATGACTTTGCGTATCCAAAAAGTGCCCTTTCCACTGGGCGTAGCCCACACCCTTCAATGCTTCACAGTCCCAGCCATAACGCTCGGCCAAACCCGCAACCTCAGCTTCGAGGCCAGCTGCCAGCATGGCATCGACGCGTTGTTCTATACGTTTATGCAGAGTATCACGCTCAACCTTTAAGCCGATTATTACGGTATTCGGTCGTAGGTTTTGTCTGGTTGGTTGAGCGCCGTTCGTTTCAATTAATCGAATTAACCGGCGTTTATTGCCGGTGTCGATGTCACCAAGTTCGATCCCCCGCTCCGCGATAGCCTCGAGCAACTGCCCATTAGTCATACCATTAAACACTTCCCGCTCAGCCCGGTCGCCCTCAGCCAAGAAGCCAAAATCATAAATCACCCCGTCGATATATAAGCCGGTTCCACCGACGAGAATAGGTAATTTACCTCTCTTAGTAACCTCATCTATAGCCTCATTAGCCAATCGTTTAAACACTGCGGCGGTGAAATCCTCATCCGGCCCGGCCACATCCAATACATGGTGTCGGACCAGCGCTAATTCTGCAGCCGTCGGCTTGGCCGTGCCAATATTCACCTCCCGCCGTACCGTCCAGCTGTCAGCACAGATCAATTCACCATCAAGCTTTTGAGCTAGTTTTAAGGCCAACGCTGATTTACCCGAAGCCGTCTCGCCAACGATCACTAACAGTGGTGGATTAGTCATCCAGCAGCCTCAATTGTGGATCTGAGGGAGGATGTCCTTCCGGCCACCACAATAACTTCGCAACGTCGACTTTATAATCTTCATTAACCTTTACCCCTTCAGCTTGCAATACCTGGGCGTGTCCCGACCAGCCACCGGGATAACCACTGGCCAGCCCGCCCTGCTTGTTCACCACCCGTTGCCACGGCAATTTCGGATCACCAAAGTGCGCGATACCCCCGACAATCCTGGCCGCCCGGGCATTCCCGCACAGTGCCGCCAACTGCCCATAAGTCATCACCCTCCCCTTGGGAATCTGCTTCACCACCGCCTCCACCCGCTCCTTAAATAAGCTCTCAGCGCTGCGCATATTTACCCTTGCAGCGAGGTCTTTTGGACGCGACTGGTGGCTTCGTGAGCAACGGTTTTCAGGAACTCGTCGATGCCAATTGCTTGTGATTCGGGCTGGACCGTCATATCTTTGCGGATTCGCGGTACCACTTCCCCGCCACTGATCTCTTTTTCGCCGACCACAATGGTGTAGGGGACCTTGGCGATCTCGGCGGCCCGGATTTTCTTGCCAACCGATTCATTAGTATTGTCTATCGTCAGTCGCAGGCCCAAAGCAGTGGCCTTCCATGCCACTTCATCAGCGAATTTGACGGTCGCTTCTTCCTGATTAACAGAGATGAGACGGATTTGCTCTGGTGCGACCCAGACCGGGAACTTACCGGCGGTGTGCTCGATATAGACTGACAAAAAGCGCTCGATCGATCCCAGCAGGGCACAATGAATCATCACCGGTTGCTGCTTGGACCCATCCTCGGCAATGTACTCCAAGCCAAAACGTTCCGGCTGCACGAAGTCTAATTGGACGGTAGCTAATTGGTGCTCACGGCCGATGGCATCGGTCACCATAAAATCGATTTTAGGCCCGTAGAAGGCGGCTTCACCGGTCTGCTCAAAGTAGTTCAGGTTATTCGCAATCACGGCATTCTTCAGCTGCTCCTGAGCACTCGCCCATAGCTCTGGCGACCCCAGATAGGCGTCAGTGTCATCGCGATACGATAATCGCACTCGCAGATCCATACCAACCGTGGCGTATAGCTCGTTAGCAGCCGCCAATAAGATATTAATCTCCTGCTCAATCTGGTCATTACGGCAGAAAACGTGGCTATCGTCTTGGGTCAGTGCCCTGACGCGGCTCAAGCCACCGAGTTCACCAGTCTTCTCATCACGATAATCAGTGGTCGTCTCCAGATAGCGCACCGGCAAATCACGGTAAGATCTCGGCTGTGAAGCATAAATCCGAGTGTGGTGTGGACAATTCATAGGCTTCATGACCAGTTCGTCACTGGTCTCCTGACTTTTGACCAGAAAGAGCTCATCGCCAAACTTCGCCCAGTGTCCGCTGGCCTCATAGAGATCTTTCTTGGTAATGTGGGGTGTCCAGACTTTCTGGAAACCAGAACGCTGCCGTAACAGATTAGAAAAGTTAGCAACCTCGTCGCGCAAGATTGTCCCGCGTGGTGTAAACATTGGCAACCCTGAGCCAACCATATCCGATAGGACGAACAGGTCTAGCTCCTGTCCCAGTTTGCGGTGATCCCGCTTCTTGGCCTCCTCCAGCATGTCCAAGTGGATGCGTAAATATTTGGGGTTCGCGAACGCTAAGCCGTAAATACGCTGCATCTGGGCGTTCTTCTCATTCCCCCGCCAATACGCCCCACTGACCCGGTGCAGTTTGAAGGCACCAACTTTGCCGGTCGACTCAACATGCGGCCCCCGACAGAGGTCAGTAAAGTCACCATCCTTATAGAATGAGACATTCTCGACAGCGCCATCACCGTCAGCGACCGTGCCCAGCTCAGCGGCGTTCAAATCCTTAGCCACGGTGGTGCCAGAGCGTTTCAGGTCATTCAATAACTCTTCTTTATAGGGCTGCTTGGCCTCCTGGGCCCATTGGATAGCTTCATCAATCGGCTTTTCAAAGCGCTCAAACGGTAGATTACTCTCGATAACCTTAGCCATTTCGGCCTCAATCTTCGGGAAGTCCTCCTCAGAGATCTTCACCTCTGGACCGAGGTCAATATCATAATAAAAGCCACTGTCGACCACTGGTCCCACGCCGAATTTAGCCTCTGGCCAGAGGTGTTGCACGGCCGTGGCCAAGATGTGCGCCAATGAATGCCGCATCGCGTATAGTTGATCGTCTTGCTCTGCCATGATAACTCCTTATATATAAGAAAAGACGCTCAAGGTTCAGTACTCTCGCAATGTACTTAACTCTCAAGCGTCCGGGTCCTGCTTCTCAGGAGGTTCCACCTAGACTTTTACTCTTGCGACTTGTCGTTTCGTCAGTCGTCGCCACACCTACGGAGCTCGATGGTTGGTGAGACCACGTCATCGCTCATTTCCAGCATAACACCTATCAAGCCGCTTTTAAAGTCAGCCAGCATTGTACGACCTCCCGATTGTCGACTAAAAAGGCATGACAGTACTCAGCAACGCTCTGTTTGTGTGCAGTTTGGGATGGAAATCGAGCACCGAAGCACAGCGTACTTAAGGTACGTGAGGATCGGAGCGCAGGTTGATGCCCAAAATGTGCCAAACAGTGCGTTGCGCCCACAAACAAAGAAAAAGGATCAAATGGTCTCGCAATCCATTCGATCCTTTCTCCGTCTTCCCCGCTTCCCGGCGGGATAAAACATTCTCGACAAAACTTCGCCTCGACTGACTACTATAGCAAGGTTAGTATTATAAGGCTAGCCTATTTATGCTGTATTTCCTACATTCCCACATGGGGATAACTCAGTTTGCTTTATACCCTACCTGACGTTAAGTCGTAATATCTCAGGAAGGGCTTCAATTAATAGATGACTACCGGTATAATCTGAGGGGTAGGATTTGGGCGATTAGCTCATTTGGCTAGAGCGCCACATTGACGTTGTGGAGGTGAAAGGTTCGAATCCTTTATCGCCCACCAAATTTTTACAACTTCGGTCAGAATCAGTATTTACCGTTCTTTGAGGCACACTTCGTTCGTGTCGACAGCAACAGCCCACTGGGCTGTTCTGGGTTCGAATCCTTTATCGCCCACCAAATTTTATAAGTATTCCACACAATTGCCTCGACTATATGTTGGGGCATTTCTCTTAATATGACCTCTGTTAATAAGCACTAGCATTTATCCCATAGTATTGACTGGCATGTTTATCCTTGGTACTATGATTCGGTTAATTAGGAAGTTTTGGTATTAGTACAGCTAGCGCCTTAGATGCCTTTCACCTGTTCTACGAAGAGCTGATCTCCGTCAAACCAGCCAACAATCGCATTCGTAGACTGCGCACCAGCGGCCCTTCAAGCAAGTAGTACCCCCTCAGCCGCGGGTCGCACAATCCAGTTACCCCTGTAACTTCTCACAAATCACCAGAAATGCCGTCTTGAACGAGTTTTACACGGTTTTGTATGGGTTTTACACTCGCTTTTTGAACAGCGTTATGACAATATGTAGTCATGGTTTGCATACAATGTGGGCAAAAAACCCAGATTATCAATTCCCGACCCCAGTTGCGGTCGAATCAAGTCTGGCGACGCCGGCGCTGCCTGAAATGCCACGCGGTCTTCACGACGGCTGAGATAGCGGATTATGCCGCATCCTGGGCTGTTACAGCCAAAAGTGGACAGATGACCCCATTTAGCCGCGATAAGCTGCTGCTGAGCCTGCATAGAAGCCTTCAGCACCGCCTTAACGCACTGAACGACGCTGCCGCCCTAACTGAAACAATAATCAAGAAGCTTCGGAGCAGCGTCGAAGACGGCACTTTATCCAGTCGAACAATTATTCAGGTCTGCCAAGTGGCCCTCAACCGCTTCGACAAAGCCGCTAGCGTCCACTACCAAGCCTTCCACCGAAGTTAAAGCTTTGTCATCCCAGCGCAGGCTGGGAACCAAACCGGTCTATCAGTCGTTAGTACTGCTATTTTTGGATTAATAAGCAGTGGGTGCGCTTCTCAGCGCTTGTATTGGTTTAGATTCCAGCCTGCGCTGGGATGACAGTGTCAAGAACGTCTTAATTATCACTATCAGAGGTCGTAGTGTTGCCACTGGCGTCGATGGTGGCCTTTTCGGTGACATCGAATTTGCGGATGTACTTACCAAACATCAGACGAGTTTGCGAGTAAAGGGCGGCTGTGGAGCCGTAACAGATGGTGGTGATGGGTAGATACACCCATTGCAGCCACATGAACAGCGATCGGTGACGACGATAGCGGGCCGGACGAGGTGGCAAAGTGCGCATGCTGACATAGAGCGAAGCGAAGAGGCCGAGCAAGCCGACGCGCTGCACATGGCTGACGAACACTGGTAACTCGATGGCAGCATAGCTCTGCGGATGCAAGAACGCCGGTACGAAGGCGGCAAAGGTGATGAGTGGCGCACCCACAGCCCAGCTGACATGGCCTTCTAGGGTACGGAGTAATTTGGCCAAGACATCGAGTTTGGGAGCTTTGCTGCGCCTGTGAAAACCCTGATTGGCGATGTAAGCCACATCAGATGCACCATAGGTCCAGCGGCGGAGTTGGATGAACTGGGCTTTCAGTGTTTTGCGGTAACCTTTGGCCAGCACCGCATCCTGATAGATCGGGATACTCAGGGGGTAGACGCGGTAATCACCATCGTAACGGAAATAACTGCGCCAGAAGTGGTGACCATCTTCGACGATGGTGCGAACACTCCAGAAATCCATCTCAATCAAGGCTTGCATGCTCTGGGCATGGGCCGAGAAATTGCGCTCCAAGTGAGGTCGCTGCGTCAGGACTATATAGAAGAAGTTGTTACCGGTGGCGATAACGCGCATCGGCGCCGGGGCATCCCAAATGTTATTGGTGAACATGGGCAATGGCTGAAATGAGGCCCGGAGCGGGTTGGGTACGACACAGAAGGCATAGGTTAATGAAGCGAAATAACGGGGGTCGGGACGATTATCAGCGTCCAGAGTCGTGACAATCACCGTCCGAGGTTCAATCTTCGCCCGCTCAAGATATCGCTGCAGTTCGCGACCGGCGAAGGTGACGTTACCGCCCTTGCCGATCACCTCATTCGGCATATTCTCCGGGTGTTTGACGGCCATAGCGTGGCGAAAATGATGTTTGTACAGATTGAGTAGCTCATGGACTCGAGCCTCGGCGACTTCCCCGGCCCGGCCCTCATAGGCGATGACCAGAATCATCTGGCTGGTGTCGAAATCGGCATTGACCACTGATTGAATCGTCGGTTCCAGTACTTCCCGCGACTCATTGACGGTGGCAATGATAACTGCGTGCACGAGTTCACTGGGGCGAAAATGGACTTTTCGACGATGTAAACGCGTCAAATTGAGATGATGCCATTTGGGGCGTGTCATCGCCAACTCAGTCACTTCACCAGCTTCTAGATCGGCCACCAGACCAGTCCAATCGAGCGCCATATGCTCCTTCATAATCCGATAACCAGCCAAAGCTCGGATATCAACGGCAATGCCCCTCACGAAGAAAATCAGTAAATAAGCCAAGATGAACACTACGGCCAGATTCACTTGGATATTCTGAATGGTGATATTTACAAAACTTAACAGCACTGGCAGGCAGAGAATCAGCCAGCTCAGCGCACCGGGTAGAATCTCAAAGAAGCGATACTGGCCATGCCGATCCTTCTCGAGTGGGATCTCAATATCGGTCATGATTAGCGCAGTAAGAGGAGTGCGTTACCGATGATAATCGTCAATAGCAGCAATAGCACGCCAAGTGCCAGAATAGCCACCGCCAACTGGCGATGAATGTGGTACGCCCGTAAACTCAACATAATATGGGTCGCCAGCACCAACCAAGCAAAGCTAATGAAACTCAGCAAACCAGTAACCGTACCGTTCTTGTACGCGCTGAAGCCCAACGATGGTCGATACTGCACGATATAGCCATTGCCATGGCTGGTACCCAATCGAATCAGGATGAAAACCGTGCCGGCTATCGTCAGAAAAATATTAGTACTCAACAGCAGGAGCACTAAATGGTCGTGGAAATACTTCTTGGAGATGGTCATACGATTAGCTTCCATTGTACCATCTATAACTCGAGATTGAATCCCCCGCACTCGTCCTGACTAGTTTGCTATAATACTTCGGTAATTGGCGTTGATTACGCCGCCTTAGCTCAGCTGGCTAGAGCACCGCTTTCGTAAAGCGGGGGTCCGGGGTTCGAATCCCCGAGGTGGCTCCATAGTTTTGGACGAGCGGGTATCGTATAGTGGCTATTATGTAGCCTTCCCAAGGCTGAGACGAGAGTTCGATTCTCTCTACCCGCACCAGGTTGCGTTTTACAGAGATAATTGCTATGATTACCCCTGTATTTCATGATATAACCGCAAGTAAGGGCTCGTAGTGAAGTGGTTATCACGCCTCCCTGTCACGGAGGAGATCGCCGGTTCAAATCCGGTCGAGCCCGCCATGAAAAATGAGTCATCTTATGATGGCTCATTTTTCATAACAAGTCTCCAGCAATCTGAAGCGGCGAAGCGTGAGCGTTAGCGAACGGGCCGCTATCATTGCTATGCGTTTCGACACCGGTGATATCGGAACAACCATGAACGAGGTTGCCGCTTACGGCACAGCCGTCAAGATTCGACCAATTCATCAAAAATGAAAAAACAGCAGCCTAATTCGCGCTTTCAAACGCACATCGTTGAACCACGTTGGCAACAAATCGCCAGTATAGGGATAGTCATCGTGAGTATCGTTTTATGGTTGGCTGTCACCTTCTGGCACTAGTCAGATAGCTCGAAATATTGGGAATATTCTCTTTTGTGTATACCGCACAGGGAGAGCTGAACTTGGTACAATGATAAGGTGAAATTGGTACTACTTGATCGGCTTGAAGCGATTCGGCCATTTAGCGAAGCTGAGGCTTGGGGATTGTACCGAATCGCGGCACTAAATGAGGCTGTGGGCTGGACATTACTTATTATTGGAGTGGCGATTCGACATTTTAAATGGCCGGGGCATGCCTATGCCGTACCAATCGCTGGACAGATACACGGCACCATATTTCTGATCTATTTTGGGGTGTTATTGGCTACCTATACCAGCCTGCGCTGGTCCCGTGGAAAGTTTGTGTTCGCTGCGCTGGCTGGTGTACCGCCCTATGGTTCCCTGCTCTTCGAACAATGGGCCGCCTATCAGCGCCGAACGAAACTTAGCCGCCGGCATACCCGCACTATTGTCTTGGCAATCTTAAACCAACGCTTATCTCTCCTGGTCTAAGCGAGCGAAGGGTCCACCTTTCCTCTGTCGCTACTGCGTGATACCCTAGAGACACAGAATAGGACTTTTGCAAGACGCTAACACCTATGGAAAAACTCAAACGCGAGATATTACTGACCAAACTAGGCGAATCCAGTGCCGTGCTACTTTTTGTAATCATCTTTGCTGGCCTCGGAACATCCTGGCTGATAGTCTCGCATGCTGCCACTCCGACCGTCCCTGTTGAGCTCGAGACTGGTACAGTTACACCACCTGCCACCAAGAACAACGATGCCACCGCCTCATCTGGCAGCAGCATTCAGTTTGGTACCGCACCGGTCTCCCCACCACCGCCAGCAGCTTGTGCAGTATCAATCTCTGCCACGCTTGTGAATAGTTGTCGACCTTGGATGGGCGCATCAGCTAATAAATATCCTCAGGTTGCTTCGGATACCAAAAGCCAGTTGCTATATCACGAACAGCGCCTGGGTCGGCAGCTTGATGTACTCCATGTTTATAATCCTGTTGGGTCAAACAGCTTGAACACGACGGCACAGTACTTTATAAATCGTGCAAATACCTACGTCATGCAGAACTGGAAGCCAGCCGCTGTCTGGGCCGATGCGGGAGGTGGCAATGCATCAGTGAATGCCACGATCGACCAGATGGCTGACAGTATCAAAACCGTTGCACCGCATAAAATATTCTTAACGCTGTATCACGAACCAGAGAATGATGTATCGAGCGGTAACTGTACTGGGAATGCAAGTGGTGCCGCTTCCGGCAGTCCAACTGATTACGTTAACATGTGGCACAATGTCCGCGCCCGTTTTGACGCTAAGGGCGTGAACAACGTGGTGTGGGTCATGAATTACATGAGTTTCTCTGGTTGGGACTGTCTGGTACCGCAGATGTGGCCTGGGAATAGTTATGTCGACTGGATAAACTGGGATCCCTACTCCTCAGGATCCGGCACGTGGAACACTATGATGAGCCGGTTTTACAATTTCTTAAGCCAAAATAGTGACACTACACATAACTACCTCTCGAAAACTTGGGGAATAAATGAGACTGGCCCTTACGGAAAGACGAACGCTCAGCTCTACACATTTTGGGACGATGCGGCTGCCGCAGTGCGTGCGAACACCTATCCTCGAATCAAAATGTATCTGCCTTTCGATTCTATGGGCTCCTTAGGCGACCACCGAGTCGGCTATGATTCTAACGGCACTCTCGACCCAGTCGTTCAGCAGCATTACAATGCTTTCGCCAACACCGTACTCAATTACAGCCCGTAGCTGCCCCGTGCTAGTGGGTTGACCAGCAACATTCACGCGCGCAACCGGAATCAACTCACTTAGATTCGGATATAGCTATGGGGTGGGTGTTTGGCTTGTAGTGGGCCGGTGTAGACAGTAATCAGCTGGAAAATGAATTGTATATGGGCGGCATGGACGCTCGTGGCCGTGCCATCAATCACTTTGAGAATATCGAGGTCGTAACCACTGTTAACAATACCAGAGGTTTGGCCTGGCTGTAATTTGAATAATTCCGCCGTAATAGCTGGTGCGAGGTTGGCATCATTTGGCGTGATTGCTGCCGCGTACTGACCGCCGTTGGTCTTGGTGGTGACGTCTTCCGACAGTTGAGTTGCGACGATATTAAACGCCGTTCCAGTCAGCAACTGCCTGAGCGCTACTTGAGCGCGATCGGTAGTTGAGCTATCGAGTTTGGCAACCACGGCTTGCTGTAGCAGCTGCTGTTTCAGCTCACGCTTGAAATCTGTTTCATTCCAGCCCCAGAACTGATTGAGTACGTCATTGAAAACCCGTTGGCTATTCCCCAGTCGATTTTGACTACGCACCAAGGCCACTTGATCACTGACCTGCCGATCAGTGACTGAGACATGGTTCTTGGAGGCCAATTGTTTGACATACGCAGCTTGAATAACCTGGGCCAAGGCCTGCTGTTTCAGCTTACGCAGCAGCGCTTTGTCCCGACCATTGAACTCAGCCGCCTGCTGGGTCTGGTAATAATGCATATTACGCCGTAATTCGAACAGATATGACTCGTAGCTGACCCACGATGGACCAGCTTTGGCCACCGGGAATGGAATAACTTTCGTGACGCCGTACATGAAGCCAGTGGTGGATTGCAGTTTATAGAGTGACACACCGCAATAACTGAAAAAGGCAACCACAACGAGCGTCAACAGTATGAGTGAGGTCCGCACCACACGATGCTTGGAGTGCTGTAATGGATAAATGTACTTCCGAGCGCCACTCAGCACCGCTTCACGGTGTTCAGCCACCGTCTCATTGGTAATTCGTGGCACACCAGATAAGGCCTCCGTTACCCGCTCCTCAGCCGCTTTGGGGCGCTTGAGGGCTTTGGGAACTTTTGGCAATCTAGGCTTCAGTTTCTTCAGTGTCGGATTCTTCATGCGTTTGGTTCGGGGTTTGCGTCGAGGCATTCGCCGGATATGAACTGATATTAATTCCTTCGTCACGCAGTATATGGAGGAGCTTCTTCTGAATTTTGGCCGGATGATGTACGTCGTGTATCACCAGGTCTCCAACATATGTCTGCATCTTCATTGTACCAAATCCCAGCAGGGTTTCCTGCAAGCCCGACACCTCATAATTGACTGACTGAATCTGCGACAAACCCAAATCAGCCACCGCTCGATGAAATAACCCTTTCTGTGTAATCTGAATAAAACGCTGATCGGTAATGATAAAAATGCTGAAATGCCAACCGATCCAACTTGGAGCGAATATCAACAGTCCCAAGAGGAAGCCTGCTGCCAGCCCACCGAAGAAGATGCCGAAACCAAGATTTGGGTTAATCGCTGCCGGGATTATCCCCACCAATGGCCCCAACAGCCCCAATACGAGACCTTTTCGCATCACTACCGGGTGTTTGCGAAATACAAAGAGTACTTCCTCGTCATCGAACTGATCAGCGAAATACTTATGATGCGTCACAACCCCAGAGGTTGGGTTTTTATCAGGATGCGGTGTTTGTTTGGCGGTAGCCATAGCTACATTTTACCACTTCAAATAGTTTTGGTGCCCCCGAGAGGACTCGAACCTCTAGCTTCTCCTTAGGACGGAGTTATTTTATCCATTGAACTACGGGGACCCGTCTAGATTGTATACGGATTCGCGGAGTGAGTCACTCGCCTACTTCTTGGCGGGCCTGGCTTGGGTGTACTTGTCGTGGACGGTAGCGTATTCGAAAATCTCTTCTGGCTTGAACCAGTGGGCGATTTCTTGCTTAGCATCAGCAGCGTCACCGGAGGCATGAATCAAGTTCGGGATAGATACGCCGAGATTGTTGGCGTAGTCAAAGCTGATGTGGGAGTAATCACCGCGGACGGTGCCGGGTTCAGCACTCTTGGGCTCAGTGGTGCCGACCATTTTGCGGACTTGGGAGACGGCTTCAATACCTTCCAGCACCATGGCCATGACGGGTCCTTCTTGCATAAAAGCCAGAGTGACGTCGAAGGCTTGTTGGCCACGACGAGAAATCATTTTGCCGATGGTTTCGTAATGAGCAAAATAATGTTCTTCGCTGGGTTGAATAATTTTGGCGGCGACAATTTTTAAGCCGACATGTTCGAATCGAGTAATAATTTCGCCGACTATGCCCCGCTGCAGTGCATCAGGCTTGAGAATAATGAGGGTTTGTTCCATATGCGTAGGTATCCTATTTAGCTTATAGCTATTTTAACAGATATGGGGGGCTTGAGGCTAACGCAAATGTAGACAGTAGTACGTAGACTGTAGAAATCACCAGCCCGAAACCAAAACTACATTCTACTGTCTACTGTCTACTGTCTACTGTCTACTGTCTACTGTCTACTGTCTACACCATCCTGCCCCATGTCGCACAATGCTACAATAGGCTTATGTTATTTGCCAAAGCCAAGACTGACTTTTTAGAGTATCTGGAGATCGAGCAGAACCGGTCCCAGAAAACGATTCAGAATTATGACCATTATCTGACTCGTCTTGTCGATTTCGCTGGCGATATCAAAATCACCGACATCGATGCCGAACTCATCCGTAAGTGGCGGCTGTGGTTGAACCGCTTGGGCACGAATACCTCCGATGAACTGGGCAAGGCGACTCAGAATTACCACCTTATCGCCCTACGCAGCTTCCTCAAATTCTGCGCGAAACGCGACATCCCTGCCCTGACGGCTGACAAGATTGAATTATCTCGCACCAAGCGTAAACAAGTCACCTTCTTGAACGAAGATGAGCTGGAACGAGTATTCCAACAGCCAGATGTCTCAAGTTTGGCTGGCCTGCGAGACCGAGCAATTCTGGAGTTACTGTTTAGCTCAGGCCTGCGTGTCAGTGAGCTGACAGGCTTGGACCGTGATCACATCAATCTCAAACGGCGAGAATTCATGGTGCGTGGTAAGGGCCAGAAAGACCGGCCAATCTTCATCAGCGAGGCCGCGGCGACATGGGTGCAGCAATATTTGGATAAGCGCCAAGATACAGCCCGACCCCTGTTTGTGCGCTACAGTGGCAGCAAAAAAGTCGATCTATCAGGTAATTTCCACCGGCTGACAGCGCGCAGCGTGCAGCGCTTAGTGGCCCGCTATGCCCTGCTGGCCGGCATCACCAAACACGTCAGCCCACACACACTCAGGCACTCGTTCGCCACCGATCTACTCATGAACGGCGCCGACCTGCGCAGCGTCCAGGCCATGCTCGGCCACAGTAATATCGCGACGACACAAATATATACACATGTGACTGATCCACATCTACGAGCGGTGCATGAGAAGTTCCATGGCAAGACTGCTGACAACCACTAGGTTAGAAGCACTCAGGCATACGAGGGAAATTAGTCGTAGTTGGTTTCGAACCATTCTGTAATGTCAGGGTGAGGACAACTGTCTCTTTTATGGTTTTGCAACCTAATGGATACGCTGGCAAGTTACCTGGGTCCTTATAGGTGTGCTCTATAGTCTCTCCGAGTTGACAGGCAGTGGTTGAGGTGGTGCCGTCGCCCCAGTCCCAGACACAGCTCACCACGGGTGAATTATTTACAGAGTTATTTCTGAAGCCACGTGTGAAGACATAGCTACCACCTGGAGGTGCCCCTACACCGCCAGGGCCGACACAATTTGGTGCACATGGTTTGCCTGGCGAGCCAATCGCAGCATCGCCATTTGGTGAAGCAACGCTAAACTTGCAAGGGTTAGTGGGGCTCGACAAACCATAGGGGTCATCATACGTGGTGTTATTGAGCTGTGTAACCAATCGCTTGCATACGTTCTGTGCTTCGATGGTGTAGTCAACAATGTCTTGATTATTGTCGAGCGCGACCCGAACTGAAAGACGTTTTAGGACATTTCGTGCTTTGCCGGTAACGTCGATCACCGCTTGTCCGCCATTAAAGGTGATCGGTGAGCTACCTCTCTCCGCCGAAATTTTGATATCTGAAACATCGTAGGTATCAAAAATATGGAATAGGAATGGCCCGCTGACTCCTGGCGTAGTCACTGTTACGCTGCATAATCCTGCCCCCGTACAGTTGCCACCAACTATCTGCGCTTGATTGGCAACGGCAGTGCTATAGGTGGTGCTCCCACCGGTGTTCGAGGGGAAAAGATAGGCTGTAAACGTATTAGTTATTAAGCTATTACGATCTACGCCGCTACCCAAAGGCGTCATCGAAAACTGCAGAACTGCCGGGCAATTAGCCGCATTCCAGACGTCTTCAGGACTAAATTTAGCTGCCGGGCAGCTGGCAGTTTGCCCGTCAAGACTTTGCCATGACACTGTAACGCTGTCAGGCGAACTCGATGTATCAGAGACTACTGTCCAAGCAGTGTTCGGATCGACTGTTTTCTCAAGAACCTTGGTTTCGGTGTTGACGATAACACAGCTGTACTCTGCCCCAACTGCGGCGTTGATAACGGCACTGGTAGTCCCAGGTAATGGCAACGGAACACAGGTGTTGGTATTAGCATTAGGTATCGCAGTTCCCGCTTTTAAGGCCTGCACCGCGTCATTGATGCCACTTTCGGCGGCATAATAAGCCTGACTAGCTAATTGGCTATTCAGTGCTTGCTTTTGCTCGTGACGAGTTAATTGGGCGAAGCCAACAGTTAGTAGGGCCAGGACTAAGACCAGGACTAACCCGATAACGAGCGAAGCAAACCCATCTTCGTCATTCTGTGCTGACTTCTGCTGGTGCTCTTGCATGGCTCGTCCCTGCTTCTTACTGTCGCTCATAAAGGTAATCATAATCAGTATACTCCTCAATTGCTCCCCCTCAATCGCTGCACAACCGTGGTCGTAATGCTACTGGTAGCACAGAATTGATCACCGATCTGGCCCTTGCAGGTGCTATTAATTGTCCCCGGTACCAGGTTCAGTAAGTCATCATCGCCGTAAGCAACTGCCACATCAATGGTGAACAAGCCTGGGTTTACCGGCGAGCCATCACTAACGCTTAAGTCTGTCAATCGTGAGTGTGGGGCAATCAGTTCTACCCCGCCCGTTGAGCCGACAGGGTTCGTGGTGGTGATGTTGACCGGGCTGCAGGTGGCCGAGTTGGGATTGTTGTCACGCCACAGAGCATGCGCCACCCCGCTACTGCCGATTTGGACACCGACGATATAGCTGTAACGTACCGTGCTGGTACAAAGCGATAAGATTGTGTAGCCACCGCTGGTAGTCGAACCAGTGGAAACACCGTTACTGAGCTGAACGTCCTGGCTCAGCTGATTAGCGATCGTCCGTGTGTCATCTTGAACCCGTGAGGCATTAACGCCTTTGTAATATAAATTCCCGATGCTCGTCATCGCCAAGGTGACGATTACGAGCATGGTAGCCAACACCGTCATAGCGATCAATAGCTCAATGATCGTGAAGCCAGCTTCTGAGCGTTTAGTCATGGTACAACCTGTAGCTGAGGGTCACCGTGTCCAGTCCATTGCCATGGATATCGTCCCAAGTAGCTTTCAATGTGAAGACGGCGCCCGTTCCACTATCTGCCTTTGAGATAGCGATATGAAATGGAGCGTCCTGTTCACAAATGGCAGGATAAATGTCACCCGGGTTATGAATCAGGTCGGTATTGAGCGAACCGCCAAAAGTACTATCGACCGTCAATGCCTGAGTATCAATGCAGAATAGTCCAGATTGCCCGAAAATATCTTGCCCAGAAGCAGGAGCAGGGGTCGGCGCCAAATATCGTAAAGCTTCAATCTGTGCCTGCAGTAAGGCCGTGGCTCGTGAATTTTCCTGAGCACCGGTGGTGGAACGCAGGCTGCGGCTGGCAGTCGCGTAGGAAATGCCGAGGGCTAGTCCGAGAACAGCCAGCACAACAAGCACTTCCACTATTGTATCGCCAGCGTCTCTCCTGCTCCGGAGTCTCGTCAGCATGAGTTCACCACCGTTATATTGACGTTCACTTCACTGCCACCATTCGTTGTGTCACCGATTCTAACTTCAGCGAGGCGCGAGCCGTCCGACACACAGATTACTACTGTTTTGGCGTGCACCAACGCTAATCTGGTCGCGACAGCCGGAGCTGTGAGCGTGTAGTACAGCTTGACCGATTGGCCGCCTGAAATATAGTTGCCATCACTGTCGATTCCCGGAATGCTTTGGGCAAAACCAACAGCATGGGCATCAACTGTCGCCCCGCTATCATCGGTAACTGTCAGCTTCGTAACATCCAGATTCTGTGGCACCAGGAGGTGTCTGGTGAGTGTGACTTTGGCCGGTGGCACACTGGAAATTATAGCCATGGTGTCAGCGAGCGTCGTAGTAGCGCGGCTGGCAGCTAACGGGTAG
Organism: Saccharimonadales bacterium (SeqCode); assembly: GCA_038230895.1. Classification (GTDB taxonomy): domain Bacteria; phylum Patescibacteriota; class Saccharimonadia; order Saccharimonadales; family UBA4665; genus JAJXTN01. The sequence goes on from JBBRMJ010000005.1 coordinate 26,141, forward strand.
ACAGCGTATTTGGAAGTCCCACCGTCATTGAATCGCAGTAATTTGCCGATAAACACGCAGTCGGAGTTCTTATTTTTCCCTGCACTCCCTGTATCCGCAATGGTGATCACGGCTGTGGCGCCCATGCCGGTGACAGTGCACCCGAAATCAACATCACTATATTGCCCGCTTACTACCTCGTTGGCCACCGACTGAACAGCTGCCCGAAATTCGTTGGAGCCAGCGCTGAAAGAGGTCTGCGCCTGTTTCCCTGAAATGAAACCAGCCGCCAACACGAACATAAGGCCAGAGATGGCCAATACAATCATTACCTCCACAATCGTATAGCCGAGCGGCTGTCTGTTTTTGCCACCGTTCATAATATCATCAGTATAGCACAAGCGTTATGACTGATAACAGATTACACACCGACAAGTCGTTGGTACCAATTTAGGATACTACTGCCGTACAATTGGACGATGATACTAGCCATAATCAAAAATGGACCAAATGGTATGACTGCTTGCCGTTTTAGACGTCCAGCTAACAATAACGGCAATGATACAAAGCTCCCTGCCAAAGCCGCAATGAACAGCAGCAAGAGACTTCTGCCAGGGGTGCCCGCGAGTAATCCCAGTAACCAGCCCAATTTGACGTCACCGCCACCGATCCATTTACCGGCTGAAAGTTGAAATAACACATAGAAGATGCCCCCGCCGATTAAGACAGCTACTGCGACGTTGAGGAGAGTTGTAACTGGCCTTTCGGCCATGGTTGCGCCAAGACCCGCAAATAGTATGCCTAAGGCTGTGATCGGGTAAACGAGGCGGTTCGGGAGTAACATCCACTTGAGGTCGTACACCGTTAGTGCCATGAAGCCAACGAGCAGTGCCAGCCAAATGATGAATTGTGCCACCACCGTATATCGTATACCGTCAGCCATAAATACCTTCGGCCACCACACGTAAGAAACTATAAATATCAAGCCTGTGGCTAATTCTACGATGGGATATTGGGCTGATATAGGTTGCTGGCAATAGCGGCACTTGCCATGTAACCACAACCAACTAAATACCGGTATAAGATCTGTAGTACTTAATTCATGCTGACAATGAGGACACATCGACCGTCCACGGCTTATGGATAAATCTCTAAGCCGTTGTTGATTCGGTCGCTTCTTCCCCTGTTCAGCTGCCTGCTCATGCAGCCTCCAGACAAGAGCGTTTACAAAGCTACCGAGGCAGACTCCAAAAACCACAAGAACGACGATAATCATGAGCATAATGGTATCATACAAAAATAAACAGGCCCCTGAGAGCCTGTTTATTAATCAACTTATTGCACTCTACTGATTAAGAGTCAATGCACTTTGCTGAGTTAGCCCCAGTCGTTTCCACAGCGTATATAACTACTGTACCTCGGCTATTAGCGACCGGCGTTACTGCTGTAGCGGCGCCACCAGTGGCTGGGCATTTGTAGCCGTAGTCAACAATAATTCCGCCTGCTACTGGTGTTTGAGCGGCAGCGGCACTTACAAATGTTACAACTGTATTACCTTGGACTTTTGCTGTTGCAGCAGTACCATTTGCGTTATTTATAGTTACTACTGCACCTGCTTGGGCAGATCCACCAGCTGTTGGTGCTTGTCCATCATTATTTGATAGAAATTCCGTAACTGCGCCAGCAATGGCTGATGCGTCGTTCTTGATTGCCGTGTTTCGAGCGTTTCGCTGCAAAGCCGGTACGGCTAGCAACACAATTAAGATGATTAGGCCGGCAATCGCCAACACAATCATAACTTCGATGATAGTGAAGCCCTTGTTTGATTGTTCTGATTTAATTTTCTGTAATCTGTTAAGCATTGCAAATGCCCCCTTTGCGTGCGTAATTATTTAGTGCTTATGGTTTGATAATAGACACTGGGCGATGAAAATGCAAGTAAATCATCCAGTTATCCCCACCCCGTTTACAGTTGTCGGCATTGAGGTGAAATTCCACCAACAGACTCAATGGCGTAAATAGCCACTATATCGGTGTAATCAGCACCGGTGCTCGTAGACAAACCCGGACTGTCCGGGACACAGCGTTGGTAATCATAGATATCGACGGCGTCGACGCTAGCAGCCGGACCCTGCGGTGACTTATTCAAGTCATGAAACGTCACGTCGGTTGCCGCAGTGTAATATGTCAGATTGAGGCTATTTAGTACACCTGCACTGGATGGGAACTGTGCCGAATTGTTTAATTCATAGCGTGAGACACCATCCAAAATGGCACCGATGTCTTGTTTACGCTGTCCATTCCGACCATTGCGCTCGAATACTGGCAGTGCTCCAAATACTAAGCCAAGGATTACCCCGGCGATAGCCAAGACTATGATCACTTCGATAATCGTGAAGCCCGCATTATTGTTAGTCGTATTTAAGCTGTGTTCGACAGCATTGGTTGGCTCGTCACCGTGTGAGTACCACTTCATGGCTGTCTGCTCAGCCCGTTCCCGTAAATCCGGCTTGGTTCACTAGGCCATAGATAGGCAGCAGGATAGCAGCCACGATAATCAAGGCGATAACGCCCATAATCACCATCATGACTGGCTCAATAATCGTACTAATACTTTTGATCTCATTATCGACTTCTTTTTCGTAATAATCGGCAACCTTGGCGAGCATCGTCTCCAAAGCACCGGATTGTTCACCGATATGCAGCATATTCGGTACCAATACCAAGAAATTAGGGTCTCCGGCGATTGAGTCAGATAAGGCTTTGCCTCCCTTAACTTTCTCGATGGCGTTGTGTAATGATTTGGCAATATGCACGTTGTCGACAGCCTCGGCAGTGATCTCTAGAACCTGTATCAAGGGCACACCGCTTGCAACTAGGGTTGTTCCTGTCCTCGCGAAACGGGCCATATACATTTTCATAAATAAAGAACCAATTGGCCAGGCTTTCATCTTAACCTTATCGATGACTGAGCGACCACCAAACGTACGTGCCCAGCGCGAACCGAAAACGACCATCAGGACCAGTAGTATGAGCACCAGCCACCAGAAATGAGTGACAAATTGGGAGACAAAGAGCAGTATCCGAGTAATCAGCGGCAAACTAACGCCATCGAGACCAGCATAGATATTCTGAATTTGTGGCAAAACCTTAATGATCATGAAGCCGACGACACCAGTCATCACCAGTAGCACGATCAGTGGATAGATCATGGCTCCTCGGACTTTCGCAATGATGTCGGCATCCTTCTCCTGCTGGTCTGCCAACCGCTCCAGACCTTTGTCCAGGGTACCGGAGGCTTCCGCGGCCGCGATTAGACTGACGTAGACCCGGTTAAAAACGTCCGGATGCTTGGCTAATGAAGCGCTGAAGGTTGTCCCGGCCTCAACATCGGAAATAACCTGGTTGATGATAGCCTTCAGTGGTTTATTGGTAGTCTGTTCAGCAACACTGCGTAATGATTGGACTAATGGTAAACCGGCATTAATTAGGGTTGAAAGTTGGCGGCTGAAGAGCACCTTGTCCTTCGTCTTAATGCGACTGAAACGGAATCCACTACTAGTTTTCTCAACTTGAATCGACAGAGGCGTCAATCCCTGATCACGAATTAACTTTATAGCTCCCTGTTCGTTATCGGCTTGAACCTGGGCCTTTACTTTTTGGCCAGTGGCAGCATTGCGGGCTTCGTACTTAAAACTTAGCATTTAATTTCTCATCAACCGATCTAATTCATCGAGGTCAACTGCCACATTCCGCGCTTCCTCATACGTGATGCGGCCTGCGTGGATTAGGCTGGCCAGTGTTTTGTCCATGGACTGCATTCCGAACTCAGAACCAGTCTGAATCACGGCTTCCAGCTGGTGACTCTTGCCTTCTCGAATGATGTTACGAACGGCCGGTGTAGCTACCAGAATTTCTGCGGCAACAATGCGACCACCACCGATGGCGGGCACCAGGCGCTGTGAAGTGATGGACATCAGGATGTTTGAAAGCTGGGCACGAATCTGCGGTTGCTGATGTGGTGGAAAAACGTCAATCATGCGGTCAATACTCTGGGCAGCGTTGTTCGTGTGCAAGGTCGCAAACACCAAGTGACCGGTTTCGGCGATGGTAATGGCGCTGGCAATAGTCTCTAGGTCACGCATCTCACCGACCAGCACCACATCCGGGTCCTCGCGTAGCGCACTGCGCAGTGCAGCACTGAACGAATAGGTATCATAATGGACTTCACGCTGGACGATAACTGATTTAATCGATTTGTGCATAAACTCAATCGGATCTTCGATAGTCACGATATGCACAGCTTTCTCAACATTGATTTTGTGCACTAGCGACGCCAGCGTGGTGGACTTTCCAGAACCTGTTGGGCCAGTTATCAGCACCAAACCACGGGGGAAATCAGCAAATTTCTTGACAACTTCTGGCAAACCGAGCTGTTCAGATGTCAGAATTTCGTTAGGAATAAGCCGAAGTGCGGCGGCCATGTTACCCCGTTCATGAAAAGCATTGACCCGGAAACGTCCCAGATCACCGTAGGCGAAACTGAAATCAAATTCTTTGTCTTTCAGCAGGATTTGTTTCTGGTCTTCATCGAGAATGGCGAAAATAAGCGCTTCAATCGCCTCCTCATCCAAGACATCGGCGCCATTGACCGGCAGCAGCGCGCCGTCTACACGTAACATCGGTGGCAAACCGACTTGAATGTGCAAGTCCGAAGCTTTCTTTTTGATTACTTCATCGAGTAAAATCTCAATTCTTGGTTGTGCCTGCATATTCCACCCTTTCATTAGTCACACGTTGAAGGCTCAGCCCTAAAAGCGATTGTTGGCCTTCGACCATGTAGACAGTCAACTTCCTACCGCTACTCATGCGTTGCCTTCCGCGGCGACTCGATTGACTTCAGCCAACGTCGTCCGGCCATCCAGCGCTTTCAGATAGCCGTCTTGGCGCATGGTAATCATGCCCTCTGCTTGGGCTGCCTTTTCAATCTCGGTGCTGGTTGCTTGTTTCATAATTAATGCCTGTATTGGTTCCGTCACATCGAACACCTCGTACAAGCCGATACGGCCCTTATAGCCGCCAGGCGAGTCGGGATTATCCGTGCCCTTAGATAAAGTATAAGCGGTTTGGTTCGCTAAGGGCAAGTTTTCATAGCCAAGATCTTTAGCTACACTCTCAATCTTGTCATCCGCTATCGGCAGGAGTTTGCCGAGGGCCTGCTTGACGGCTTCGGTTTCCACAGACGATGATTCGTAGGTTTCTTTGCCATTATCGGCAATTTTGCGTACTAGACGCTGGCCAATCACGGTATGGACTGTGCTGGCAATCAAGAATGGTTCAATGCCCATTTCCAAGAGCCGTGGCAAGATTCCGGCGGCGCTGTTGGTATGCAGAGTACTAAACACCAAGTGGCCAGTCAATGCGGCTTGTACAGCCAGCTGGGCGGTCTCCTTGTCTCGAATCTCACCCACCATGACCACATCAGGGTCCTGACGCAGGATACTGCGCAAACCAGTAGCAAAGGTCAGACCGACATCGGCGTTAACTTGTATCTGATTGATGCCATCCATTTTGTACTCGACTGGATCTTCGAGAGTCACTATATTGATGGCGTCGTTTTTAATCTCCTGGATTAGGGCGTAGAGGGACGTCGACTTACCTGACCCGGTTGGTCCACTGGTCAGGATCATGCCATTTGGTCGTTCAAGGCCCTTACGGATCGTACGCAAGGCTCGACCGGCATAACCCATATCCTCCAGCTTGAAGGAGGTGCCCGTCTTATCAAGGAGACGAATAACTACCTGCTCACCCCAGACAATTGGAGCGATGGCAATACGCAAGTCTACTCCCCTCCCATCGACCATAACGGTAAATTGACCGTCCTGTGGTGTCCGGTGTTCATCAATTTTCAAATTCGATAAGATTTTGATACGTGAAATTAGGGCCGCTTCAGTGTTCTTCGGTAATCGCATTATTTCGCGTAAAACACCGTCAACTCGACAGCGTACTTTCAGCTCCTTTTCCATCGGCTCGATGTGCACATCACTCGCCCGATTATGTACGGCAAATTCTAAGATGGCTGACAACGCCTTACTAATCGGAGAATCTTCAACCAAGGTTTTAATCTCACTGCCCTTTTTGTCCTTTTTAGTGTCAGTATTGTCAGAGACAGCAATTTCACCCACCTGACCAATTTGCCCAACATCTATCTGGAACACGTCATTCATCTTGGCATCCAGGGTCGTCGTATACTGCTTGAGGACTTGTCGAATGCCCGTCTCACTGGCGACATAAACTTTCAACGACCGGCCAATCTTATTGCTCAGAAAGTCGACGGCTTGAACATTGTCAGCGTCGAGCATAGCCACCACAAGGCGGTGCTGCATTTCACCGAGTGGCACCGCCATATAGCGCTCGGCAACGTCCTGTGGCAGCAACTGTAAAATATCGGGGTTAATCTTAGCATTTTGGAGATTGACGTATGGAACTTTGGTAATCGTCGCATTCGCTTTGGTCAATTGTTCATCGGTAATAAGATTCTGTTTAACCAAATAGCTGATAAGCGGTTGCTCGGCTTTGCTAGCGGCTGCTTTGACTTCGGTGAGTTTATCAGCTGTGAGCATGCCCCCTTGAACCAGGGCGTCTTGAATTTGCTGCTCACTCACTGCTGAGAGGACACTCATCTAGACCTGCCTCAAGCCCGCTCGGAGCGCTGCGCTGGAATTTGCAGTTATAGATTTGAGCATCTCTGCCCCCTTATTGAGTGGTCGAATTGAATGGGTTGGTGTTACTGTTCTGTCCAACTGAGATAGGCTTGGTTGGATCGAAGGCTGAGGTATTAAAGTAGCGATTATCGGGCTCGGGAAAGTCCGCGGTAATAGGCTGGATGACTTCTACTTGTTGTTGGCGGTTCTTTGGTGAAGCAAAAATAGTTTTGCTAATAAAGAATGACATTAAGGCGCTTATGAATACGATAACTGAAATGAGGACGATATCTTTACTTTTCACTTCACTACCTGCTTTGATATAGTTAGGTTTTTACCAGGCTGGTAGTAGGTGTGGGCTTCGACAACCATCTGCATGTTATTGACAGCCCCGGACAGGCTGATCGAGTCAATCTGGATAGGACGGATCGAGCTTTGGAGTGTGGCCACCAACTTCTGAATTGAATCATAATTGGCGCTGGTCACGGTGAAACTAAATGGTATGGGTACCGGCTCGGGCTTAGGGCTGGAAAGATTTGTTTGCTGGGCCACTTGATCATCACTACCAGTAATGCTGCTGATGGTGAAATTTCTCTCAGTCAAGATTTTCTCTAGGCTAGAAGCCAGTGCTGGGAAGTCATAGCTGCTCGGTAATGCGTCGAGAATAATCTTGCTATTGTTACCATCATTATCACCGCTGCCAGTCGGGTTGCCACCGATGGCATTCGTGCTGGCGGTATTGAACTTTTGATAGTAGTTAGCCAGCTGAGCGTACGCTGTTATGTTGTGTTGCAGTTGGTTGTTGGCCGTAGTTTTGGCCTTGGTCAGTCGTGTGAGGTACTGGTTCTGACCCCAGACGGAAGTAGCCGCAAACAAACAGAAGACCGTTACAAATGAAGCAGCGCCGACTATGCCGACAATTTGAGCATTGGCCTTACTGATGGCTAATCGTTTAGTCGAGATTTCTGGGCGTGCCATGATTATTTAGTTACTCCCGTTGATTTAAATAAATCACTTGGATTCTGCAGCTGCGCACGCGTAACAACAGTCGGTACTGAGAGCGCCACGCTCTTGGTAATATCAAAGATAGTCTTATCAAAGCCCAGTGTAATCGTATAGCTAGCCTTTTGGGTAGCATCCTTGCTGCTGGAATTTAGGGCAAAACTGCTGAGTACCACATTGCTGAAAGCAGTGGTTGGCGTCGAAGCGCTGTCAGCGGTATAGGTTGTCAGTTTCAGCGTGTCAACGTATTTGTTGACGCTACTCAGCGCGTCAGAAGTGCCGGTAACGGTTATCGTGTCATCGATATATTTAATGTCGAGACTACTGATACTGACCGTAGCTGGAGTCAGGTTGTTAAAGTCAGCGAATAAACGAGTTGTAGCAGGCTTGCCATTATGCAATTCCGTCAGACGTTCCAATTGATTTTGGACGGTCAATATCGTGTTGATATCAGGTTTACCCTGCAGCGTGGCTGACTTGTTGGTGATATCGGTACTGAGGTCACTGAGATGCCTGTTTTGCAGGGCTGAAACACTGAGAAGTAGTATCAACAAAGCCACCGAAGCCAAGCTGACGACAACTGACACTACAACCACCAGGCGTCGTGATCGCTGGGCTTTGATGTAGTCTAATTTGACATCTGGTAGGAGATTAAACTGGATCATTCGCTGCGCTCCGCCAATCCGACCGCAACGCCGAACTGGTTAGATATAGCCAGTAGCTCATTTTGACGATCCCGGCTAAAGGTAACATTCCGCCAGGCATTACCAATTTCAACGTTCAAGCCAAATTTATTGGCCAAGTGCAATGGGAATTCAGGGATGACTGAGGCACCACCGGTAACAATTACTCGGTCAATTTGGCTGGCAGTATAGCGACTTTGGAAGAATTTTATGGACTTCTCAATCTCCGAAGTCAGCAGATCTACCGTACCCATTATTGCCTGATGCACCTGCCCTTCTAGCTTATCTTTGCTGAGACCAAATTTGAAAACGAACTGCTCAGCTTGCTTCTCGTCGATATTCAAGTTCTGCATAGCGGAGCGGATGACTGCCTCCACACCAGTCGGTATTGAACGAGTCAGGTGCGGCACGTCATTGAGAACCACTACGAGGTCTGTCGAACGGCGGCCAACGTCGAGGATCAATTGTGGAGCCGGGGTTTGCGGTGATACCAATGCTCGAGCGACTGCCAAGTTATCAGGTTCAAAAGCTATGACATTCAAACCGATTGATTCCAGCATATCGAGACGTGATTCGACAAAGGCATTAGGGACACTGCTGAGCAAAATTTCCTGTTTGGTCTTATCAGCTGGTGAATCACCGAGCAATGCCCAGTCGATTTTTGACTCAGCTAAAGGTGTGGGTATCAGAGAATCAGCTTGAAATTGAATGGCCTGCGCCATCTCCCCAGCCGGTAGCCGATCGACGTCTGCCACAGTCGTAAATACCCGCCCTGAGGGAATGCCAACGGCCACGTTACGGGTCGTTACCCTCGCTTGGGATACCAATTGAGCGACAACTTGTGCCAGTTTCTGCTGATCAGCCTTGGAATCACTCATCGCCAGATTGCCATCTAGCGGAACATAGGCATATTTGACCAGCGTTTTGGTCGGGATGCTCCCATGAAGCTCCACCAAACGAATAGCCGTGGTACCGATATCCAAGCCGAAGAAGTCTGCAGTGCCACTGAAGAGGCTAAATGTTGAACTCATAATCTAGCCCCGATTATAGCATAAGCACTACCGGTAAGCAGATGTACTGAGCCAGCCGGTAACGTGCTATTGACGGCTATAAGACTGGATTGTTGGTGCCCACCCATTTTTGCTAACTATGTCTTTCTATTATGCTTTTCATGGTTATTTTATCACAATACCGGCGGTAAACTGTTAATCGTATCGTACTGGGTGGCGCCGTTGGCCGGTTGGTAGACCGCCGGATTGGACAGATACATCTCAGGACTGAAGTCAAAGACTTCGGCAGCACAAGTGGTACGGGTTGAGCTACGGCCACCATTGTTTAGACAGGCGACGCTTGGTCCGGTCGCTTCATCCCGTAGCGTTCCGTATGTGCGCATCAGATTGATTTGGTCAGCGACAAAAGTGCCGTAGACCGTTAACTGTTTATTGCAATCAGTGTACAGGTTTACGTCTGAGACAGGAGTATCAACACCGGCGGTTTGATTGGCACAGGTAAATATTTGTCCCGCATCACCCACTGCGCCCACATTACGCGCAACAAAGAGTCCATCCAACTCGGTAACATTGGGGCTAATATAGATATTGCCGGTGGTGACTAAGACAAATGATGGGATTTTCTTCAAGGCCCAACCTCCCGGGGTGTAGGTAATGTTGCCATTGATATAAACGTCAGCATCACCAACGAATAGAGAAACATTCTTTCCCAGTCCGATTGAGCCACTTTGGATTGTCAAGCTTTTACCATTGGTATTTGCGTAGCTCCCGTCCCAGGTAGAATCTACTGTTATAAGAGTCGGGATATTGGTCGTCGGTAGTTTTGGTGATGGCTCGGTCAAGCAGTGGCTATAATTACCTGGGTTGTTATCAAACAAGCCTCCGAGATCTGGGCTATGTGCATTAGGGCCGCCAATATTAACCGTATTCGCAAATGTCAGTGCGGTCGGGCTACGCGAAGCTACTGTTTGAGCACTCGCAAAACCAACGATGCGCACCAGAGCCAGGGCACTCAACTGTGCACTCGCGCCATAACCATTAGCTGCGGACTGGTTATTGAACCAGCCGGCGAGTTCTCCACCACCGTTACAGCTGCCAAGAGATTTGAATTCACCGCCCGTCAGCACACTTTGGCCGTACGCTTTGAAGTACGGAAGAGCCACCACACTGACTCCGCCGCTACATTGCCCACTCGCAACATTGGGTGGCACATGCCATTTAATAGTATATGCCTGAGCGCTGCCCGCCGGTCCGGTGGCGGTGAAGGTATAGGAAGCTTGAGGTGAAGCAAAATTAATCGTCGTTCCAGGAGCAATACCGATATTTGCAGGGTTTCCGGCAGAGTCAACAACGCTATCAATTGTCACCGATGGTGATATTGGGAAGGTTATCGATACCGGAGAGGTCTCACCAGGTTGCAATAAAGGCTCAGCCTGGGATGCCCCGCCCGCGCAGACGGGGGGAGCTGGCAACACGGTGAAAGAAAAAGTATAGTCACTGAACACCTGGGCACACGGGGTAAAGTTAAATGGGGGGTTGCGAGGTATACTGTTTCCCCCGCCATTAGGCGTACACAAGCTGAGAGCACCAGACTGCCCCGCATAATTATGGTAGGTATTTATGTACTTATAAAAGACACGCACCGTAATGTTATGAGGACCTGGAGCCAGTGGCGAGGCCGTGTCATAGACAAACGGCACTGCATTAGCCGGCCAATAGCGACTGGAAAGATCGCGTGTGTACTGCAACAACTTGCCAGCAGTGCCAGGAGCTATTGAACCACCGCCTAAGATGACCGTCGCAGACTGGATTTGTGAGACGTGTTCATAGCGTGATGCCTGATCGGGATCATATGGCGCACCGGCAATGTCAGGTACAGGCCCTCGATCGTTTGGATAGTTCACTGCGGTCACCTGATTGGCAGCACTTGGTACATCCGTTTGCGAAGCTGGCAGCGTAACGATTGCACACAAGAAGAGCAATTCATTCACCTGCATATTAATCGATGTAGTACCGGCTGGAACAGTGGTACTACTATTGTTATTTGGATCGCCGGATTGACTCAGCCAAACATTATCACTATAAGCGGCCCGGTTAACGACAGTTCGGGGGGTACCTCCCGTAGCGCGTGATGCGTTTAAGTTGGTGGTGCAATTATTCTCCCAAAAAACTACTCGGCCACTGGCATTGCCAGTCCCCAAGACCGGATATGAGGGGATGTTTCCGTTCAAAAATGCTGCTGACTTGGCGGCCGCGAGCGTGGAGGGCATATGGGCAAACAAGCCTACTGCAAGTGTCAGAACAAGACTGAGGGCAAAGATTGTTATAGGTCGATAACTGCTTCTGCTTCTAAAATTCATAATTGCGACTCCACTGTACTGGTGACACCGCCTGTCGTATTATCCACAGACTGTACATAACCTTCCAGAATACTTAACTCCGCCTTGGGTGAGAAAGCTGGACTAAAGCCAACTTTTGGATCGTAGATAGTCTTTAGCTTAGTGAAGCTTGCCTTCGTATTACTTTTATCAGCAATTACACCGTAGTACAGAGTTACAATGTACAAACAGTTGGGGTCCTTGTCATAGTTGCTTTTGGTCTGGACTAATTTAGCAAGAGCTGTGATGACATTCGTGTCACTTTGCTGTAGTGCTGGGTTGGCACGTTGGACAATAAAGCTGTCGCTACAGGCATGTGCGGCCACTAATTTTGGTGTGGTACGGTTCGTGGAGAGGACTACAGCACCGATGATGGCCAATAGTACAATGCCTGCCACAGCCAGCCATACGCCTACACGGCGAAAACTGCGGCTTTGTGTCGGCGAGACTGTCATCTCTGTCTGACTTACAACTACCGGTTTAGTATCATTTTGGGGGGATTTTTTCGCACCAGCCATCAATTCGTATTCCGCTTCTGCTTTAATTAAAGCATTATCGGCGTCAGAGTGAAAGACCGAAAGTTCTTAGTGGGTGGCGGCGCAGGTCTTCCCTGCTTAGGCGCCGGCCATACTCGCAGGATCCATAGCGATGACTTCACCCTTTTTCTGGCGAATGACGAACGCTGCGACAAGCGAGGCAACGATTCCAAAGCTGGAGGCAATCAGGTAGCCACGCTGGAAGCCATGTACGGTGGCAGCAGCTAGCACATCGTGAGCAGGCGCACCCTGCAAGTGTAAATTGCTAATGTAGGCTGCAGTCGTCGAGGTCGCAATACCGGTTAACACAGCCAGGCCGATTGCTCCACCAATCTGTTGTGAAGTGTTCAAGATGCCGGAAGCCACGCCAGACTCGTGATGCGGGACGCCTGATGTGGCAGCAATTGTTGCGCTCACAAACGTGGCGCCCATTCCAAAGGCCATGATGATCATACCGGGGGCGACATTGCCCCAGAACGTACCATGCACAGGGATATGTGACAGCCAGAATAGGCCAACAGACAGTAGGAGTGGTGCAACAATCAGGATTGGGCGGTAGCCAATTTTCTGGATGACTCGTGGCACATTCGTGGCCGTGATGGCGATGGCAACCGGTACTACCAAGAAGCTAAAGCCAGTGTGGACTGGGGTGTAGCCAAGAATCAACTGCAAATATAGCGTCGTGAAGAAGAAAACAGCAAACAGCCCAGCCGCCATACACAGCATGACACCATTGGCGCCTGATAGATTACGAATCTTGAAAATGTGCAATGGCATCAGCGGGTGCTTGGCCCGGCCTTCATTGACGATGAAACCAACCAGCGCGGCGAAAGCGATAGCAAACAGCGTCAGTGACTTGCTCGATAGCCAGCCACTGGTCGGTGCTTTCACGAGTGCGTAGACCAAGGTCATTAAGCCACCGGTCGCCAAAATGGCACCGGGTAAATCGAGGTTATTGTGCTCAACGGTGCTCTCGTGACGATCCAAAATACGCATTGCGACGATGAAAACGCCAATACCCACTGGCACGTTCACGAAGAAGTTCCAGCGCCAATCCAGATACTGCGTTAAGATACCGCCCAGCAAGACACCAACGGCTGCACCACCGGCAGCAACAGCGCCCCAGACCGACAAGGCCACATTCCGTTCATGCCCTTCCCGATACGTCACTAAGACAATGGATAACGCCGCTGGCGACATGATCGCGCCCGCCAAACCTTGAATACCCCGGAAGAGGATGAGCATTCCCCCGCTCTGCGCGAGGCCATCGGCCAGTGATGCCAAAGTGAACAGGACAACACCAATGAGGAACAAACGGCGGCGACCAAATAAGTCAGCGGCACGGCCACCAAGCAGCAATAAGCCACCGAAGGTCAGGGTGTACATGGTGACAATCCATTGCAAGCTGGTATTACTCATGCCAAAGGTCTTTTGAATCGACGGCAGCGCCACATTGACGATCGAGACGTCAAGCACCACCATGAACTGGGCCAGCGCCAGCAGAATTAATATCAGCCAATGATTAGTTGCGGTCTTTTGTTGTGCCACGCTATCGTCTCCCGTCACTTATTACTAGTATAGTAGCAGGCTTTTTCTGGTGACGCTATACTTTATATATTAAGCCCTAGCGCTTCTGTTTGGTAGGCCGATGGCTGGGCCACCAAATGGTGTAACCAAGGAGAGCCGACAGGCTAGGAATCAGGAACGGTGCGATGACAAAGGCTGACAAAGACACACCGATAGCGATGGCCGCACCCATTTGCGTCAAGAAGCTAATGCCACCCAGGGTCAATGAACCAAAAGTCGAGGCCAGGATCAGCCCAGCGGCTGCCACAGTGGCGCTACTATGCTCAACGGTCAAATCAGCCGCCAAACGTGGTTTATTGCCAAGCCGAACCTCTTCACGTAGACGCGTAATCGTCAAGATATTGTAATCAGTACCAATGGCCACCACGAAGATGTACATGAACAGCGGAATGAAGGAGATCAGGCCACTTGCGCCACCGACCGTTTGGAAAATCAGCGTAGCGCTACCAAGTGTCGCCACATAGCCCAAGCTCACACAGAGCAACAGTAGTAGTGGCGCCACGAGGCTACGCAATAACACCGCCAAAATGACGAAAATAAACAACGCGGCTATGGGGAACAAGACACTGAGGTCACGATTGGTGACAGCTTGCACATCAGCGATAGCTGAGGTCGCACCACCAACAAGCACTTGCCTATTGGCGGTATCGAACGAGTGAGCAGCCGTCCGAATCGGTCCGCTCATATTGTTAATTGCCGTGGCACTGAACGAATCATTCTTGAGGATTACGCCGATCATCGCCGCCTTGCCATCAGCCTTTAGCTCAGCTGGGAACACCTCGGATACGCCCTTGGTGGTTTTCAATTTATCAATTAATGGCTGCAATTCGACAGCGGTCATCGGCGTCGTGCTACTGACATAGACCTGTGACGGGCTGAGTGTGCCGGCTGGGAAGGCAGCGACTAGCAGATGGTAGCCATCACCCGATGGCGTGTTCTTGGGTGGTTGACTGAAGGAGCTGAAATCACCCTTGAAATTCAGCGCAAAGGCAGACAATATTAATAATCCGACAATGACAGCTGCCACGACCGCGCCTGGTCGACGAGCAATAAGGCCGCCAATCTTTTTAGAAATAGTTGGTTTCTCAGCCTTAACCATCCAAGCTTTACTCGGCCAGAAAACTTTCTCGCCAATGATAGCCAGTAGCGCCGGCACCAATGTGAGCGCCGCCAACATCATTACCGCCACACAGATCACCAGGCCGGGTGCCAGTGACGAGAATATGCCGAATTTTGCGAAGAATAAGGCCGCGAATGAAGTTAAAACCACGAGAGCAGCCGAGAAAATCGCCTCCCCCGCGTGACTAAGCGCGAAAGCTACTGCCCCCTTCGTGTGGTCACCACTGCGCAACTTTTCACGATATCTAAATAACAAGAACAGGATGTAATCCGTGCCAATTCCGAATAATACTACCGTAAACAAGATGCTCAATTGTTGACTGACACTGAAGTTAAATAAGTGACCGGCGTCAGCTATCAGCGAGCTTGCGATTGTATAGACAATACTGACGGCAATCAGGGGTAAAAGCCCCGCGAGCGGACTCCGGAATATGAAGGCCGGCAAGAATAGCACCAACAGCAAGGTGCCGATACTGACGATTTTCAACGCCCGATTCGAAGCATCCTTCGTATCGAAACTGATGGCTTCAGCTCCCGTTAACACCGCTTTGACAGTGGTCCCCTTCGTCAAGCTATTCAATGCGTTTCGAACGTCTTTCACAGAGTTAATTGTCTTGGTATCTTGACCATTGGTCTTGTAGGTAACCGAGGCTAGCTGCACTTTTTTGTTCGGTGCCAGCTCGTGTTCCTTGTCATAACTTGTGCTCGCGACCGCCGACAAATCCTTGGCGCCCAGGGCCGTAACAATCTGGTTTGCCGTCTGCTGCTGTTCGGCGGACAAGACACCGCCATCTTTGCCCGTGAAGACAATCGTATCGATTGCCGCGTCAGTATGCGCCGAGAATTTGCTAGCAATTTTATCAGCGCGTATCGACTCGTAGGATGTTGGTAAGAACTTATTCTGATTATCATTCTCAATGCTACTGAGTTTCGGGGACAAGCCAACAATCACAATCGCTGCCACCAGCCAGACGAAGAGCACCCACCAGCGCCGTTTGACAATAAATTCCCCAAGTCCTTGCATCATGCCAGTCTCCTATTTGATCATTACCTATAGTTAATCTGTTAATGCCCGGTGCGTCAACCCCGACAGCCCGCCCGACACCAATGTGAAAGCTGATACAACCTACCGTTGCACCTGCAGCCTGATCTTAGAAGTAGCCCGAACCACCGATCATCCTGTTATTGAGATCTTCTCTTCTGGCAGCAGTCTCAACATCAAACGCCTCGCTGTCCGCTGCCAATTTTCTGGCCTGTCGCTTCAGGAGCGTTCGACCGATAAAACTACTACGAACTTTGCTTTGTATGCCTACCTCCTCAGCAACACTCCAGTCGAGCTGTGGTAACCGATCGTAGTCGTCCGTACCAACACTACATTGCAGCTCAGTGTCACCCCGCAACTTTGCACCGGTAGTACGATGCGCCCCATCAATTTCCAAATAACCCCAGACTTCGCCATCAGCATCCTTGAAGAGTGACAGTGCTGGTTGATAGTCCGGTTTTGGCGCCAGACCTGCGTAATGCTGAATACCGGTCAGGCTGGAATAGCCGCCGTTACCAATAATGCCGCCAGAAGCCGATCGCCCCCGCCCTGCCCAACTGTCAAAACCTTGTATGCCGACAATGCGACTTATAGGGAAACGTGCGTTTTCTACCCGTACTGAAGTATTCGGGCCTTCTGGGTACCGCAAATTATGGCCAATAGCAGTCGCTGGAATAAATGGTAATGGATGGAGTGTCTCGGCATTCCCTTGTAGTGTTGACTGTAGCGCTAATCCGTTAGGATGTAAGGCTTGAGCGATTGCCACAGGGGCCTCGCCTAAAGTCGTGACGAAATCTGGGTTGAGCAAATCCGGTTTGGATAGTTGATTCGGTGTCGGTAATTGTTCTGTCATGTTTTGTTTTATACTCTGTATAAACATTAGCATAATTTTGCTAATTTAGCAAGTATATAAACTTCAGTCTCGAGCGTGATTAGCTATTCGTAGCGTAATGCTTCGACAGGTTCGAGTTTGGCGGCGCGGGAGGCTGGGTAGAGGCCGGCCAGCAGGCCGATAAGCGTCGCAATACCGATGACAGTCAATATCAACCAGATCGGTAAGCCGATAATATCATGGGCTTTGACGCTCTGGCTCGCCAATTGTTTATTCACGAAGACATTGGCAACTTTCGTGAGCCCGAAACCAACACCGACGCCGACTACCCCGCCCGAGAAGCCGAGCATTGAGGCTTCAAAGGTGAACAGCGTGCGAACGGCTGAGCGTTTGGCCCCCACGGCGCGCATAACACCGATCTCGCGGGTTCTTTCGAGGATAGCCATAATCATGGTATTCACGACGCCAATGGCTGCCACAGCCAGCGCGATACCGCCAATACCACCTAAGACCAGGCCGAGGATGTTAAATATCGTGAGCTGCTGCTTGATCGAGGCTTCGGCATCTTGGGCGCCCACTCCCAGCTTGCGGATTTGGGCGGCGACTGGAGCGGCATTCTTGCTACTATCGACTTTGGCAATCAGGCTACCGTAACCATTGGTGGATAGATTGTCCATGGTCACCAGCGTGAAGTGTGGCGTCGGGTTGCAGGAGTTACGAGTGTTTCGACACTCGGCCTGCTGAGCAGCCTGGTCAGCCGCTGTTTGCTGATACATACGATTTTCCTGCATGCCTCGCATCCACTCCAGTGGCACCCGAATCGTCGCCGAATTGGTGGCAGTATCAACAATACCGACGATTTTTGCAGTCAACATCGTCGGTTTTTGGGTGTGTTGATTGTTGTTGTCACAAGGCCCATTACATTGTGGCGGCTTCTGCACATCAGCGCCGACACCGGTGTAGTAGTTTTGGGTTTGCAGCTGCACTTCCTTACCAATCAGCGCCTGATAATTGTTCTTAAACCCAAACTTGTCAGCGTAGTCTGAAGTTATGGTGATAACGCCGTCAGTATCGCTTGCGGCAATATCGCGCCCAGCAAGTACGGTGTTATTGATGATACCGTTGGCATCATAGGCGACAGTCTGTTGGGTACTCAACTTCTTGTTACCGTAGGTGATAGCTTGCAGCTGGCCTTGATTCACCACCCGGGCCACGCCAACGATATGCGGTATGGCTTTGATTTTTTCAACAAAGGCGTCGGTTAGTTTGACACAGCTGTCGCAGTTCTGGCCGCTATATTGGGCCTCGCTAAAGCTGGTGATATCGGTCTTGGATGAAATCGCAACCTGTTGCAGCGCCCCATTTGCCTCGACTTGGCTGAGGAAAAAGCCTTTCGCACCCGTCACCAAGGCTAACATAATTGTCACGCTGGCGGCGCCGATAACGACAGCGAAAATCGTCAAAGCGCTGCGCAATTTCTGGCGGCGGATATTGCGGAAAGCCAGGCGGATGTAATCTGTCAATCGCATGATTTAGCCCCGCTTCTCGGTTATTTTGCCGTCACGAATTTCGACAATCCGACCAGCCTGACGAGCCACGCTCATATCATGCGTAATAATGAGTAGCGTAATGCCCTCTTTGTTCAGATCGTGTAATAACTTCATGATTTCCTCACCTTTGGCCGAATCCAGATTGCCGGTTGGCTCATCAGCAATGATAATCTTCGGCTTGCCGGCCAGGGCGCGGGCAATCGCCACTCGTTGGCGTTGACCACCGGACAGTTGGCTCGGCTTGTGCTTCAGCCGATCACCCAGCCCAACAGCCTCCAAGCACTCCTTAGCGCGGGCTTTGCGGTCTTTATTCTTCATCCGGGCAAATACCAGTGGCAGCATAACGTTTTCCAACGCTGTATTGGTCCCCTGCAGATTAAACGACTGGAAGACGAAGCCGATGTGCTGGTTGCGGTAGACTGACAGCTTACTATCATGGGTGTGCGTCAGCTGGTTGCCATCAACCATGACCGAACCATCATTCGGATGATCCAGCCCGCCGATGATATTGGCCAGCGTCGATTTACCCGACCCCGACGGTCCCGTGATAGCAATAAATTCCCCCGGATTAACTCTAAATGAGACATTATCAAGCGCATTCAATGCCTCTCCACCGAGATGATAGGTTTTGGTCACGCCCTTCAGTTCAATAATTGGTTGCATGTAGCCACCCTTTAACTCAAGCTTAAGCGTTTACAGAAAGTCACGCAAACAAATTTTTCCTGAAATTTCACGACCACCTCTGTTAAGATAGTCGGCATGCGTCAATCGATAGGGATTGTTGGTCTGCCGAATGATAGCAAGGCTACTCTATTTAATGCTTTGACATGCAGTAATATCTTGGCGGCAAATCATAGATTGAAGGCGGTGTTATGCGGATTTACGCCGTTAAGCTTAGAGATAGTGGCGAAACCGCGCTTGAATGCGTCTCGTGCGGCTTGGCCCGTCAGCCCGGAAGCCGCAATCTTACTAGTTACATGGCCAAAAATTAGCTCCCGATGTGAAGTCAATGAGGTCCCTGGCATCTGTATTGGCTCATCACCAACCGCAATGCCTTCCGCGATTTTTTGTGGGATGCGAGATGTCTCACGACCTATAAGCACATCCGGATTATCTTTTGCAACGGTCAGCACGAGTTTTAACACATCATTCGCATCCTTATCAGCAGCATAAATGACGATACCATCACCTCGTAAACTATCGGCAGCCGTGCCCTTTCTTTGCCTGCCATGCAACATTGCTAACTCAGGCGCGCGTTGTAGCATCTTGAGCTGAATTGACATGCCAGCCTCGTTGGCAGCCAATAAGACTTGCTCGAACATTTGGGGCGTCGCTAGCGCATCAGGGTTTAAGTAGATACGCTTAGCGAGTACTTCGTCCTGCTTCCGCATTTTTTGTTCAACCCGAGCATCGGAGTAGCCCATGATAAAAGTTCCATTATCTTGACGCTGTATCCTGAAGTTTGTTCTAAAATCGACGGCGGCCACTTCGCCGTTATCAAGCGGATCTTTGCCATCGATTTCAAAGCCCTGGTATTCCAATTCCTTAACGGGAAAGTCGAAACGTTCTGACTTGCCGGTGCACCAATTAACGATACCATCAGCCGCCTGCCCACTCTCGGCAGCTAGCTTTGCCAAGTATGCATTTTTGGCATCCTTTATTTGTATTTTTCGAGCCGCGTCCTTAACGGCATCTGGATTCCGGGCAACACGTACTTTAAGATTTCGAGCTAGCATATCGGTGGTAGCAAGATATATGCCAGCAATTTGCTCTGGGTCAGCGATAACAGCTATGTCCTTTTCAGTCGCCTGAACCTTATCCAAATAGCCTTTAATGCCCACTTTTTCGCCGCCAACGTAAAGACTATCTGTCAGACAGCCATCAATAAAGGCTGGTGATAGTTGCTTCTCGGTCTTTTGGGCATCCTCGAAGGTCTCAAATCGAATTCTGAGGGGACCACTGACAACGGTGTTTCCACCGAGCTGAGCCGGGTTAACAGCCACAGCTTCAGCTGGCTGATACGGTTGCCCGCCAGCTGTTTCGTTTAAAGCTCTAGGTGCTGCTTCTTGATGCATATGACTATTCTTGTTTTTTAGTAACTTATATAAACATTAGCATGTTTTTGCATAATTTACAATGTTCGGCGTAAATAATACAGCTTTTATCTGTTAGAATGAGGACATGAGTCTATCAATTGGGATTGTTGGTTTGCCGAATGTTGGGAAGTCTACCCTGTTTAATGCCCTGACGGGCAGTAATATTCTGGCGGCAAATTACCCGTTTGCGACGATTGAGCCGAATACCGGGATCGTGCCGGTGCCAGATGAGCGTTTGGGCAAGCTGGGCGAGCTGTATCACACCGAGAAAATCGTGCCGGCGACGGTGACGTTTGTGGATATTGCTGGGCTAGTGGCGGGAGCCAGCGAGGGCGAAGGTTTGGGTAATCAATTCCTGAGCCACATCCGGACGACCAATGCCATCGTCCAAGTCGTGCGGGCCTTTGACGACGACAATGTTATTCACGTCGATGACGCCCACGATCCGAGCAAAGATATTGGTGTTATCAACACTGAGCTGGTACTGGCTGACCTACAAACGCTATCCAAACGGCTGCCCAAAATGGAGAAAGAAGCGCGCGCCAATCCAAAATTGCAGCCGATTGTAACGACCTATCAACAGATACAAACGCGTCTCGATGATGGCCAACCGTTATGGCAATATGATGATATTGAGCAGGAGCACATCGCCGATTTGCAACTACTGACGATGAAGCCGGTGATTTACTTGTTCAACCTCGATGAAGCCGGGCTGAGTGACACAACTAAGCAGCAAACACTGCGCGAAATGGTGACCCCATCACAAGCCCTCTTTGTTTGCGCCAAATTGGAAAGCGAATTGAAAGATCTGGACGTGAGTGATGCTGCTGAGCTGCTGGAAAGTTATGGGCAGTCAGAATCCGGACTATTGCAACTCATCCACGCCGCCTACAAAACGCTTGGTTTGCAGAGTTATATGACGGCTGGCGTGCAGGAAGTACGGGCCTGGACAATTCCCGTCGGTGCCACTGCCCCACAAGCGGCTGGGGTGATTCACGGTGATTTTGAACGGGGCTTCATTGCGGCCGAAATTGTGGCCTACGCCGATTTAATCACGGCCGGTTCCCTACCCGCAGCTAAAGCTGTCGGCAAAGTCCGCACCGAAGGCAAAACCTATGTTATGCGGCCAGATGATATTGTGGAATTTCGGTTTAACGTCAGTAAGTAGGCTTAGGCACCAGGCGAGTTGGCAATCTGGGTTGGTGTGGCAGTCAGTGGTGCTGCTGCGGCACTGGTCACCCGAGCTATTGGTCGGCTAAAGTTGCGGTTGCGCAGGGCCATGGGCAATTTGGAATAAGCGATGCGAAAAGCATTAATCTCCAGGCTGTGGTGGCCGGTGGCAGCCGAAGCCTGAGGCATTGGTTGGCTCGAGGCTTGCGGCGTCGATACCGGATGCTTACCAAAAACTTCCTCCATACCATCAGCGTAAAGCTCGGCTAGTTGTGGGCTAGCGGGCTGGTTTTGGGGTGTGCTGGGGGCAACAGGCAGTGGCTGCGCTGTGCTAGCAGTGGTCGCGGGGGTAGTTTCGGTGGGGATTGCTGCGCCAATCTGCTGTTCGTGCTGACGGAGCAAGCTTTGGGCGAACAGGTAATCCGATAATTCGGCATTGGGTTGAATTACCTGCGGTTGGGCGGGCAGCTGAGCACCCTGCAACTGCGCTTGCTGCAATTGTTTGCTTAATTCCTGCTGGCTAAGATACTGGGCAATCAGGTAGGCCTGCAGCTGTTGATTGATCTGTTCTAGGTGATCGTTCTGGCCTTGCTGATGCTTAGACTGGCTCTGTTTGGCATCGGCCATACAGTGCTGAACGTGTCCAATCAGTTTTCGCAGTCGTGGCTGGTTGTAGCTGCGGAAGCGCATCGTCTTGGAGCCAGTACTAACAACAATTTGAGCGCCCATCATGCGGTGGCTGTAATCAATTTCGTTAATCATGTCGAAGCGCAGGTCTTCAACGGTCAGATAGTTGAGTGGCTTTTTGTCAATCAACAGCACGCGGAAATTGGTGGCCACCAGTAGCGCGAAGCCACCTTCATAGATTCCATTGACGGCTTCGTAAATCTCTTCGTCATCCAACAGAATCTTTGGTAACTCAGCGACTTCCGCCTTACCCCAAGCTCGAACATTGAAATGCAGTCGCTTCAGTTGGTCATGGACCGATTTCAGGCTTACCATCACATCCCTCCTTGGTGTTACAACTCCATCATAAACTGTTTTAACTGTGCAAACCGTGAAAATGCTCACTTATTATGTGAGATTTTCATCACAAACTCAGGCCCGCCTAACAGTGCTCATCAATCGCCTATGTTTTTTATTTGACTTTTAATATAAAAGTTCACATAATAAACATATGTTAGCCACTCTCAAGGAAATGGCCGAGTTCGTGGATCTATTCAGTAAGCGCGGCGTCAAACAGACGTACCGTAAGGGTGATTTTATCATCAGGCCCGGCGAATCACCGCCGGGCATTTTTTATATCCATCAGGGATTAGTCAAGGCTTACGACATCACCAAGTACGATGAAGAGAACCTCCTGATTATCCGCAAGGAGGGCGAACTCTTCCCCCTCATCTGGGGCATTACCGGCCAGGAACGCCACGTAATCTATCAAGCTCTGGCACCGACTACCACCTGGCAAATTAGTCGTGACACATTTCTAAAGTTCATCGAGAAGAAACCTGAGGCTTTGGCACCGATATTAGACATGACCCTAGAGATGTACCGCTTGCACAGCGAGCGCATCCTGAATCTTGAATATCGGACGGTTCGCGAACGTATCATCTCGTTCCTGCTGACCATGAGCCAGCGTTTTGGCAAAGAAACCGCCGAAGGATTGCTTATAGAAGTACCGCTTCGTCACCAAGACATCGCCAGCTCAGTCAACGCCACCCGCGAAACGACCAGCCGTGAGCTATCAGCCTTAGAGCGCAAAGGCCTCCTCCTGAACAAGCAAACCCTCATCCTCCTCATAGACATCCCCGCCCTGCAGAAGTATCTGGCCTAGCACAGAGTAATCTGTAATCTGTAATCTGTAATCTGTAATCTGTAATCTGTAATCTGTAATCTGTAATCTGTAATCTGTAATAATTGTAGGCCAGACCACCCCATAAAACATCGGTGGTTGGTGCAGTTTGGGATAAAACACGAAGCCCGCAAGCGAGCCGTACTAAGGTACGGTGAGTGCGGACTGGAATGTTTTGCCCGAAATGTGCCAGCCAGCGGTGTTTTAGGCTAGCGCCACTGGGCGATAATGTGCTCAATAGTCTTAATCGCAGTATCGTGGTCAGGAACATCCTGCGTATCGTAATAATGCTCAGTCGAGATATAATCCTCAACCACACTCAGACAATACAAATCATCACAGACGATATGCATGCGGTCGACGGCCTGCACGCTGGCCAGTGGTGTCGCAACCACCAATTTCTCAATGGAGATCGGCTTCAAATACTCAGCAATCAGATCAAGTGGAAAGCCAGTCTTCAGCCCATCGGAGACAATGATGACATTGTGGCCTTTCAGCAGTTTCCGCTCCATCACCCCGCCCCGCCCCACCAAGCGGTTCATTTCGTGCATACTAGTCATCTTTTCCTGCTCGATCAAGCCATAGTACTCACTGACCATTTCGTCTATTTCACCTGGCGAATAACGATGGTTGTAGGCCATGGCACCGCTGGGCGTGATACCGGCAATAGCGTCTGGCTCCAGGGGTAATTTGATTTCGCTGGTCAGCAACATCATCAACACACAGTGCAATTGGCTGGCAATCTGAGCGCCAACCATGACACCGCCATCATTGAGCGCCACCACAGCGCAGTTCTCATAGCGATACTTCTTAGCTAACTGCACGCCGAGCATGCGCCCAGCCTGCATTCTCGAGGCAAAATACATGCTACAAGTGTAGCATTCCGCTTAAGGCGAGCCTATCTGGATTGGGTAGTTCGCAGCAGGTAAAATCGCTCGCGATTGCCCTTGGCACCGGCAATGTCAGAATCCGCTTTATTAATAACCCGAAACGTCTGTAGCGCCCACTGCTCAAACGCTTTCAGAATGTCGCGTCGCATGCTGTCATTCTTGATAACGCCTTTGTGCTTCAAGCTACTATGCCCAGCTTCAAATTGCGGCTTCACCATGACCACGATCTGGGTCTGGGTGGTACTGAGTTTGGCAATACTTGGCAAAATGTCACGCAACGAAATAAACGACACGTCGGCCACCGCAATATCAAACTTGGTATCACTTTTGAAGTCTCGAATATCAGTTTTTTCGTGCAATTCAATCTGAGGATGACCGTGCAGGCTGGGATGCAACTGATCGGTGCCGACTTCGACAGCAATCACCTTTTTGGCCCCATGCCGCAACGCATAATCAGTGAAACCACCGGTGCTACTACCGACATCCAGTACCGTCTTCCCTTCAAAATCCAGTGATAAAGCCTGAGCCACCGAGGCCAGCTTCAACCCCGCCCGACTAACATATTGTTCAGTCGTTGTCAGCATGATGACATCATCGTCCTTTGCCATGTATCCCGGCTTCGTGACCGCCTTGCCATTAACAATCACCTGCCCCAGCTTAATATAACTCTCCGCCTGACTGCGCGTCGCCAACAACCCCAATTTCGTTAGCTTCTGATCAAGCCGTTGTTTACTCATAGTGTTGACTATTGTAGCCTAAGCCACAGCCAAGACCTCATTGGTCGGCAGATCGATTAAATCAGCAATCTCACGACCGGCTTGAATGTGTTTGCTGACAGCATCAATCCCGACAACTACACCTTTACCGAGTGGGAATTTTGGAATTCCGTCTAAAATCCATTCCTTATAAACGTCATTACTTGTTCCCTCATCGGGCGTTGCTGCTTTTATGAAATCCCGGCGATACTGTCTGCGTATTATTTCCGGCATCATTGCAACACGACCAACCAACCCAATACCATACTTCGGTCTATCAAACATAGAATAGAGTGAATCTGAGAATTTTCTATCGGCCACGTATGCTAAACCTTCAGTGGCCGCAAATTCGAGACTGGAATTAGGTTGATACGTTTCCATCCGCACACTATGCACGAGCTCATGAAAAAGAATGCCACTAATACGAAAGCTATTTATCTCTGTTTCAGCCATTAAGTATGGACGCAAATATAAATGGATTGTTTTGGGCGTGGGCGTTTCTGCTAAACAGCTTGGCCGATTCAAATTATGGATGACAACCCGTTTTCGGTCTGTTAAGCCGATCTGAAATTCCGTGAGGCCATCACGCGTAAGTTCAACCGATGTCTCCAATAACGAGCGGATCGTGGCTCGCTTTTGAGGACTTTCAAAGCCCTCTCCCCACCTAAGCTCAATGCCAGGTTTTACCATAATATATCCGTCTCTTTGCTTTCTGATTCGATTCTATCACGCGTCCAGCTACCAATTGAAAAACTAACCTTTTACCCGTTCGCGGTAGGCACCGGTGGTGGTGTCGACGGAGATGAGGTCACCTTGTTTGATAAAGGCTGGGACACGGATAGTAATGCCGGTTTCCAGGGTGGCTTCTTTGGTGATCGACGAGCTGGTGTCACCTTTGACGGCGTCTTCGCTGTAGGTCACCTGCAATGGCACGTTCTTGGGCAATTCGACATTGATCGGGCGGTCATCGAAGAACTGCAATGAAACATTATCGCCCTCTTTCATGTAGCCGGCGCCATCACCAACCAAGTCAGCGGAAACTTCGAACTGAGCAAAGGTATCGCCATTCATGAAGAAGAAGTTGGTACCGTCATTGTAGAGGTACTGAACGGTTTGATTAGTGACGTCGGCTCGATCGAGCTGTTCGTTACCCTTGAATGTTTTCTCGAGGACTTTGCCGTCGAGCAGGCTTTTTATCCGGACGTTTACGATTGATCCGCCGCGCCCCATCACTTTCTGGTTGTAATCGACGACGCGGAACGGCTGGCCGTCTAGGACGAACAGCGTTCCCTTCTTCAGCTCGGTTATTGATAGTGCCATGATTCTGCGTGTCCTCCTCTGTAATTGCTTCGGTTACGATGGCTGGCTGCGCCTGTGGCAACAAACCGGCTAATTGCTCTGAAATGGTCTCGGCCTGTCGCCGCCAGCGCTTCATCGTCTTGCTGTTGACGATTTCCAGCTCGGCCAACATCGACAAGTGGGCTTCCAGCTCGCTGGCAGCATCGTGGGCTAATTGGTAACAATGTTCCCTATCAGTTTCGACTGCTTGGCGATAGCTGTCAGCCAGATGCTTATGAATGCTGGCAGCTGCCCGCAACATTCGCTTGGCTAAATCAGTCTCGCCCGCCGCGACCATATGTTCCGACAAGCCACGGATTTCATCCGCCAGCGTGTGGCCAAAATGCCAAGCTTTCGATGCCTTATACGGAACTGTTGCCACACATTACCCTCGTTTACATCGCCTGTTTAATTATTGGACACAAATGGAAGCAGCGCAATGTGTCGAGCGCGCTTGATTGCGGTGCTCAAACGACGTTGCTGACTCTCGGTCAGACCACTCTTCTTGCGAGATTCGATCTGGCCGTACATGTTGACGTAACGCTGCAAGGTCTTGAAGTCCTTATAGTCGAAATATGCCACATCAGTTCGGTGTTTAAATATCTTTGCCATTATTCTCTCCTCTGGATTTACGATTAATGATTTACGATGAACGATTAACGACAACCGTGCTGTTAACTTTGAGCAGTTTAATGAGCATAGCCTTGCAATATTCTAACTGAGAACGAAGCGCTTCATAAGCGCTTGGATCAACGAATTTTAATCTCAATGCTAACTCGATTTGAGTATCAAGTTCTAGCAAGGACCCGAGTGAGTGGTGGTAAAATTGCTCCTTCTCTCTCGGGGTGCGCCTTCCAAACCCCTCCGCGATGTTTGATGGTACAGACACCGCAGCCCGTCTCATCTGTGAAGTTAAGCCAAATATCTCTTGCTTAGGAAACTGGGCAGTCTGCCCATATATATCCACACATAGATTCTCTGCGGATTGCCAAACTCTTAAATCTCGGAAAGACTTGATAGTATTAGTCATCCTTAAATCCTGAATCTTGAATCGTTTATCGAATTTAGAATGGGATGTCGTCGAGGTTGATTGGCGCGTCACCGATGTCTTCGATGACCACGTCGTCGGCCTTGGGCTTCTTGCTGGGGGCTGATTTGCCGGCTGGAGCGTCGGATGGAGCATCTGAAGATGCATCACCGCGGCTGAAATTGCTGCCTCCACCACCTTCACCGCCTTCACCACGACTATCCAGGAAGGTCACGTCATTGGCCAGCACTTCCACCTTGCTGCGCTTGACGCCATCCTGTTCCCAGTTACGGCTCTGCAAACGACCCTGCACCAGGCAGCGTCGACCCTTGCTTAAGTACTGTGAGACCCGCTCAGCGAGTGGTCCCCAACAGACGATATCAATGTAATCGGTGGCTTCCTGCCATTCGCCGTCAGCCGCTTTGTAACTGCGATTCAGCGCGAGGCTGAAACTGGTTACATTCTGGCCAGTGGGCGTCTGTCGAAGCTCTGGATCACGGGTTAAATTGCCCATTAATGTTACTTGGTTGAGACTACGTGCCATGATGACACCTCCTTCTTATAAGACATATGTCTTGAAATTAATTGTACTTATACCCTACGCCCGACAATTTACCCTCGTCAAGCATGAGTCTTATGAAAAACGAATCAATTAAGAATTACTTAATTATTCTTCGTCTTTGTCTTCTTTGTCATCGTCGCTCCGGTCACCGCGCTCAGCTGCTTTGGCAGCTTTTTCAGCCTTCAGGACTTCAGCTTTAGCTGCGGCCTTGAGATCTGGCTTGGTGATCAGGAAACGGATGACTTCGTCGGTGATGTTAAGGGTCGATTCGACCTTCATGACACCGTCACCAGGTAATTCCACGGTGTAAAAAACGTACACGGCGTGTTCATTGCCCTTGATGATGTAGGCCAGCTTGCGCTTGCCCCAGTTGTCGGCGCTCACCACCTTACCACCGTTATCGGTGACAATTTTCGTGACACGGGCCTCGGCCTTACTCAGGTCGACTTCCAAGTCAGGGTGATATAGCACAGCGATTTCGTACTGCGTCATCAACAATGCTCCTTCCTTCGGTTACCTTGGTGCAAAGCTTGAGTGAAGTGCTAGGAAGCTGCGAGGAGTCAAGTGAGCCGTACGATGGTACGGTGAACTGGACACCGGAGCAAGCTGACAACGCAATTCGCCAAGATTTGTATCAAGGACAGCTTATGTGCACAAGTGGCCATAAGCTGAAGTTTGATAGTACCCAGAATTATACCCTACTCACCCCTGTTGGTCAAGCGTATCTTGTACGAAGTGTTGATTGCAACTCTTTGCTAAGTACAGCTTTTTGCCCCTCGTGGTTGGCCAGTCTCGATACGACGAACTTGGCTACCCGCCATGTATTGGTCGGTGGTAGTAATAGTCGATCGAAGAATCGCTTATATGTTTCGCCCATACCATCAGTTGCCTCTAAGGCTGCAGCATCGAGGATATTCTTAGCCTTTTTCCACCGTTCCGTTGGGTCTGTTGTGTGCATAAAATGGTCAATATCTCGTTCACGGACAGTAGTCAGTTTCTGGTCAAAAAGATATTGTTTCAAGTATGAATGGACAGCTGCGGGACGCTCAATATGTACAATTTTCTTGTTCCAAAGCTGTAACCGCTCATCAGTTGACAACGGCATTAGGGTATAGCTGCCCGGCTCTTTAAAACAGATAGCCATTTCGGGAATAAACCCTGCCGCGTTGTAAACAATTCGCTGGAAATAACCCTCACTTGTCGTGGGCAATTCGGGGCCTCGGAATGTTCCATGGCCATCATTGTGATGTAGCCAGTAGTTTATATGCTGCGTGCGAGAGTGCCTGAGTGCCGCGGGCGCACCGTAGCCTACCAATAAGCTATGCGTGCTTGGATGCTCGGGGTGGTGATCATCATCAGGAAATAGATGAACGTCCTTTGAGGCTCCTTTAGGATGATATAAGAGTGGGACGCCCGTTTCGGGTTCGGAGGGTGTTACGAGCAGGTGTGCTTGCTCTTTATATTCAGCACGTAATTCCGGAGTGATAGGTGATCCATCGCGCGCAATTGAAAAGCCCCCGTCACGAGGACGAGGGCTTTCGGAGGTCACGGGCAGACCGTTGATTGTGTCGAACGGTGGACTGATGAGTCGTTCTGCCACTGCTGTTTTCTCCGTTTTGCAGTTTTTGTTCTTATGCTAATAGTAAGAATTATTAATGGCTTTTGCAAGCGCGAAATATCACAAACTAGGAAACAGGTGTAGACAGTAGTCGGTATACGGTAGAAATCGCAACTAACCGAACGGTTATAAACTCCTCAACTACCATCTACACCATTGTGATCTGCGATTACTTCCCGGGGAACGTATCGTCTTCAGCTTCGATTGGCTCAAGATCAGCGGCTTCACTCACGGCACTAGCGTCACGATTGAAGACTTCATCGGCGGAGTTGACGAGGACTTCACGGGGCCGTGAGCCATCTGCTTGGCCTACAATGCCCTGTTCTTCCATGGTCTCGATCAAACGGGCGGCTCGGCCGTAACCGATGCGTAGACGGCGCTGTAGCAGGCTGGTGCTGGCTTTGCGGTTCTCAATGACCACCTGAACGGCGTCACGCCACATATCATCGTCAGCATCATTGGCGCCATAATCCGCTACGATACCGCCCTTACCGTTGAGTTGGACTGGTTGACTGACCACTTCGTCGTCATATTGCGGCGGTCGTTGCATGCGGATGAAGTCCATGACTTTGACGGTCTCATCGTCGCCAATCAGCGCGCCCTGGACACGCTTCGGCTTCGGCATATCAGCCGTCAGTAGCAGCATGTCTCCCATACCCAATAGCTTCTCGGCGCCAACTTGGTCAATAATCGTGCGCGAATCCACCTGTGAGGCCGTCGTGAAAGCAATACGGGCTGGCACATTAGCCTTAATCAGACCGGTGATAACATCGACCGACGGCCGCTGGGTGGCCAGTACCAAGTGAATACCGACGGCCCGGGCTTTCTGAGCAATACGCACGACCAGCGCTTCCACATCGCGCGCCGCCATCATCATCAGGTCAGCCAGCTCATCGATCACGATCACGATATAAGGCATGCCCTCTTCCTTCTTCAGGTCGTTATACTCGGCGATATTGCGTTTGCCGACATCCGCCAGCGCTTTATAGCGTCGCTCCATCTCGGCCACGGCCCATTTGAGAGCGCTAATACATTTCTCTGGCTCAGTAATTACGGGTGTTAACAGATGCGGAATATCATCATAGGGCTTGAGTTCGACTTGCTTTGGGTCGACCAGAATCAGCTTCAAATCTGATGGTGAATTTCGGTACAGCAGACTCGTTAAGATGGTATTGATCATCACCGACTTACCAGAGCCGGTCTGCCCAGCCACCAGGAGATGCGGCATTTTGGCGAGATCAGCCACAATGGGCGTACCAGAGATATCCTTACCAATGGCAAATCCTAAGGTGCCGGTCGACTCCTGCCACGGTGGCGACATCAGAATCGAGCTCAATCGAACCGTGGCAGACTTGATGTTTGGCACTTCGATACCAACCGCCCGCTTCCCTGGAATTGGCGCTTCGATACGAATACTATGGGCAGCCAAATCAAGCGCCAAGTTATCAGCCAAGGCCGTAATCTTGGTCAATTTGGCCCCCGCTGGCGGCTTCATAGTGTACTGCGTCACCCGCGGCCCGATGTTAGCCCCTTCCATCTCGACTTCAATGTTAAAGTTCTCAAACGTATCATGAATTGCTTGGGCGTTGGCATTGACGTCACCAGCGTCGGCTTTATCCTGTTTCTGATTTAATAATTCGACGCTTGGGAACTTCCAGTCTGGGTCGCTGGGCGCCGTCAAAGCCTCGTGTGATTCACTGCCAGATAATTTCTGAGCCGTATTCTTAAGCGATGACAGCCGCTGCTCACCCTGATGGTGCATCACTGGTACGCCCTCATTCAGCTGGAAGCCGGTACCTTCGGCTTTAGCTTTCAGGCTGCCCAGATCAGACTCGTCCTCGCTTTTAGAACGACGGAATGGCGAAGCCAAGCCCAGCAACACTCTGGGCGAAATACTGAAGGAGAAGAAAACTGCCAGAATCGATAGTAATAAGAAGACCAAACTAGCTGGCAATTTATCCAGCGCGCCTAGCGCCAAGTTGCCAACGCCGTTACCAAGACTGCCGCCATGTCCACCGAACCAATTCCCCGCCGCGTCCTTGCCAGCAAAGGCAGTGTCAGCCCAGGCGGCGCTGAACACCAACACGGCCAACATACTCAATAAATTGCCAAGCGGGATCTGGTGATCTTCGGCTTTGAACTTATACACGCCCCAGTACACCAGCGCCAGCGGTGTTATATAACCAGCCCAGCCCAATGCCCAATACGCGCCCTTGAACATACTCACTGGCAGCGGTCCACCGGTGCCAAAGCCACCGAGCAACAGCAGCACCCCGGCAATGATTAACAAGATTGCTCCGGTTAGCGGCCAAAACGGTGACTTCTCGACTTCGAGTTCTACCGCTTTTTTCTTTCTGGTTTGTTTTTTCTTTTTTGCCATGTGGTTACTCGTTCTTATTATACGCTTGAGAGATGATGTGGTCTACTCTTCGCGCTCCATATCGAGCGTTTGTTTGGCGCGCAGTAATCGTTCGTTGGCCTGTCTCAGATCTTCGGCATCCACTAGATTGCTTGGTCTAAGTGTTAATACACGCTGGTCATCGAGCGCCACTTGCAGCTCAGCCTCCCAGTCAATGGTACCGTCAGGTCGCTGTTGTTCTGGTGGCGTTCCGAGTGGGGTCACACCCCTGACAAAGACTGTCAAAGCTTCATTAGTCACTGCTGCTAATCGGGCATTATCATCCCGAAGCGCCTGAGCTTGCAAATCAAGCAAGCTTGGGACTTCTTCATCGAGCGGAGAAAAATGACCATGGTTTTCGGGCATAGCTATACTATAGCAAAAATTACATCATTTGTCAATGCGCTAGTGGTTTCTTTAGCGAGAATGTTCGAGTTGTGAGTTGCGGGCCTGGACTGGCTCAACCGCGTGTGCCACGGCTTGTTCACCAGAGTACTGCCTGCCAAAGGCAGCTGCAGATGCTTCGTGGGCGGCGTGGTTCGGATTAATAATTTCCTGGACTCGACCATAGTTAAAACGGTCTTGGTCGCCTGGTCGTTCAGTGGCGTGACCATCAGGATAGTCTGCGCGGTGCTTGGCAGCTAACTGATCTAAGGGGACAATTTTGGGGGCTTTCTTGGCAAATGGGTTATTCATATACTCCCTATATTAGCACGGACTTGCCAGAATGTCAATCCGCTTACGTTTCCACCAAACCCAAAGCGTTTCGCGGCTGAGTGCAGTGCAAGGCGCGGCCGAAGCACGGAGTGAGCCGTACAGAAGGTACGGTGAACGAGTACTAGAGGCCGCAACGCCGCAATGTGCCAGCCCCGAAAGGCTTAATCGACGCGGGCGTCTTGGGTCAGAAGTCGAGCCCTCATCTCTTGAAAGCGTTTCTGCTGCTCAGACGCCATCTCTTCAGCCGTCTTGGGCGCTGGTTGCGGCTGGTCATTGCCAGTCGGCTTCTGATCAGGCTTGGCGCCAGGATTACCGCCGCCCCCCCCGCCACCACCAGATACGATGTTGACGACAGGAATGACTATAGGGCTGCGTTGGGTGTGTTCGAATAGGTAGTGAGTGACGTGGTCTTTAAGCTCGGCTTTGAAGCGGTCGAGGTCGACGCGCTTGAAGCGTTGCTGGACGGCGCGCTTGAGTTCGATGCGCAGGCCATTCATGATGTCCTCGTTATCGCGCATGTAGATGAAGCCGCGGCTGATGATGTCGGGGCTGCTGAGCAAGTTGCCAGACTTCTTATCGATCGTTAGAACCACGGCAACCAGGCCTTCTTCGGCCAATAGGACGCGGTCTTTGACGACGATGTTGTTGACGATGGCGCCGGTCTGGTCAACCAGGACAGTACCATGTGGTACTTCGCCAGCTGACTCGATTTTGTCTATGGTAAGCGCGATGATCTCGCCATTCTCTGCATTGAGGGTGTTGGCGCGAGGAATGCCCTGCTCGATAGCCAGGTCAATGTGACGTTGCTTGCTGCGGAAGGCACCGTAAATCGGGATGAAGAACTTGGGCTTGGTAACCTGAATCATTTCAGCGAATTCATCACGACTAGCGTGACCGGACACGTGCAGCGGGCCGACACCATCAAGTTCGTGGTTACGATGCTCGAAGACGTGAACACCCTTGCGGGTCAGGCCGTCAACCATTGAACCAATCAGCGAGTCATTGCCGCTCTCGGGAATTGGTGTGCTGGAAAGAATGACAGTGTCCTGCTCTTTGAGTTTAACGTGGCGGTGCTCGCCACTGGCCATGCGCTGCAGGGCTGAGCTGGGCTCGCCCTGTGAACCAGTACAGACCACGACGACGTCGGTGTCTTTCATGGTGGCGACATTAGCTATCGGTACGAAAGTACCCTTCGGTACGCGTACGAAACCATGGCGAACGGCCATTTCCAGGGTACTGACCATGCTGCGACCATCCATCGCCACTTTCTTATTGTGGTGGACAGCGGCGTTAATGATCATCTGGACACGGTTCATATTAGTCGAGAATAATCCGACGAAAATGCGGCCCGGCGCCTGATCCAAAATGTCAATGAAGCTTTGCTCAATCGTACTCTCGGATGGCGTGCGACCCATGCGCTCGACAGTGGTGCTCTCACTCAGTAGCGCCAGAACACCCTCATTACCGAGCTCAGCCAGACGTTCCATGTCGGAACGTTCGTGGTCGAGTGGGTTGGGGTCAAAGCGGAAGTCACCAGTGTTAATGATGCGGCCGATTGGCGTATCCAAAATGACACAGGTGCTACCAGGAATGGAGTGCGTGACGCGAACCAGCTCGACGAAGAATTCGCCAACTTTTAGGCGTTCATGGGTGTTTTCATTCATGGTGACAGTCTTCAGTTCGAAGCCGTCGGGCATTGGCAGGCCGAAGTTCTCGAAGATTTCTTCGACACGGCCAATCGTGAACTTACTGCCATAAATTGGCGCTGGGAACTTCGGTACGATGTGTGGCAAACCGCCAATGTGGTCCAGGTGGCCGTGGGTAATGATATAACCACGGAGTTTCTGCTTGATGGATTCCAGGTAGGTGGTGTCAGCTATGCCGTAATTGATGCCTGGGAGGTCAACGCCGAGGTCGTTACCGGCGTCAATGACGACGGCATCGTTGGCATATTCCACCAATATCATATTCTTGGATCCACCACCATCCATACCACCGAGACCGATGATTTTAAGGCGCGGGCTGTCGTCAATGACGTTGGCGCGGCCTGGTTTGGCAGCATCAGCTGGTTGATATTGGTTGGCGATGCGCTGGGCATCGGCCTGTGAGCGACGTTGTGCTCGGACGGCCTGGCCACGAGAAGTGGTCAGACTGGTCACGATTGCTGGCGTGTTACCGCCTGGCTTTGGACCACGGCGTGAGCCGCCTCCCCCGCGGGAGTTATTGTTATTGGTTTTAGGTGCGCCATCACTATTCCCATTATTTCTGGGAGGCCGTGGGGAGCGGTTGTTATTGTTGTTATCTGTTGGTTGCATAAATTCCTTTCATGCGTTATGAGATACTTAAATTTTCTATATGTTAGCCGGAATCAGGGCGAAATCGTCAAATAATGTTTGACGTAAACCCCCGTTGTACAGGGCTGCCGCTGGATGGAATAGTGGTAAATATACCCTTCCCTTATATCGCTGTGGCTGGCCATGTACTTGGCTAATTTGTAAATCCGGCAAGAAGCAATTCAGGCTGTGGCGACCAAGGGTTACCACAAGTTTTGGTTGAATTACCTCTAATTGGGATTCTAAATATGGGAGAAATACGCTCTTCTCTTCCGGCAACGGATCACGATTGTTGGGCGGACGATACTTCACGATATTGGTGATGTATATATCATCTCTTTTTAAGCCAATCATTGCCAGCATTTCGTTCAAAAATTTCCCCGCTGCTCCGACAAACGGTATGCCCTGCAGGTCTTCTTTCTTGCCCGGCGCCTCACCCACAAACACCAAGTCAGCATCAGGATTCCCATCCCCAAACACCAGCTGTGTGGCCGTGGCCGCCAACTCCGGCGTCACCTTATTGTCAATAATCTGTTGCTTCAAGTGGTCGAGTTGCATCTGTTTACTGCTCATATTTAGAGATTCTCCAGACTAGCTTGGTTGCATCGTCTGGGTTTGGACCAATTAGCTTCGCACCGAGAGTTTTGGCTAACTGCTCACTGCGGCTATTCTGTTTACCAATCTCAAGTCTGACTTCGGTTAATCCCCATTCCTCAAACCCAAACTTGAGTAAGCGACGGGCTGACATAGAAGCGATACCCTTACCTTGGGCGTCTTCCACCAACCAGTAACCCATGGTAGCCGATGTCCCTTGGCGGCTATTCATACCCATTGAACCGACATATACATCATCACGCATAATTTTGAATGGGGCTGACTTGCCTGCTTCGGCGTTAGCCGACATAGCCTTGACGCCTTGTGTCGCGTCTTCTAGCGGGAAATCTTCAGCCCAAGCTTCATGTACCCGCAAGAACGCCTTATTAGCCTCGACCGTATCGAATACCAGCTGCGCGTCATCAGGGGTGTAGCGTACGAGAGTAGTCTCGTCATTGACTAGTAGCTGGCTAGGGACAGGCGCTATAAATTCTGTGGAAGCGACCAATACTTCAGTCATAGTTATGGCTTCCTCCGGGTTGCCGTACTGGTATCGAGCAGGCTGGCAACCGGCGAAACTACAAGATCCGCACATATTTGCCATCGTGTACGGCGCAGCATATTCGATTTAGTGTTTGCCACG
Source organism: Saccharimonadales bacterium (SeqCode) (assembly GCA_038230895.1). Classification (GTDB taxonomy): domain Bacteria; phylum Patescibacteriota; class Saccharimonadia; order Saccharimonadales; family UBA4665; genus JAJXTN01. The sequence goes on from JBBRMJ010000005.1 coordinate 62,553, forward strand.
GGAGAAACTTCCGATTAGTTTGACGAGGTTCTGCAAGCTGCCGACCAGGAATACCAGCGTTAAGACGTACCACCACCAGCTGCCACGGTCAATGGCTAGGCTGGCAAAGCCGTAGGCGACGGCCAGCTCAATCACCGCGAATAGCAGATAGCCGGGTTTCGTTTTGTGAAATGTATCAAGCATGGGCAGCATATTATTCAGCTTCTGGTCTTACGACAATCCGTGGTAGAAACGGTCGTAGATCGACACCGGTACGTACGAAATGTTGCCATTCTGTTAATTCCGCTTCCGGGATGACGAGCCGCAACAGTGGACGACTCGTGTCATCTGGTTGCGGCGGTACTGATTCAGGCATGTCTTAAGCTCTTATTTCTTCTTTTCAGCCAGTTCGCGGGCGGCGGCTTTCATGCTGAGTTGCAGGCGACCGCGGTCATCGACACCGACGAGTTTGACGTTGACTTTGTCACCTTCTTTGACGACATCACCGGGGTGATTGACGCGTTCTTCGCTCATTTCAGAGACATGGACCAGGCCGTCTTTGCCGGGCATGATCTGCACGAAAGCACCGAAGTCCATGACGGTCATGACCGGCGCGTCCATGTAGATTTTGCCGACTTCTGGCTCAGCCACGATAGACTCGATCCATTCACGAGCAGCGTCGATCGACTTCTTGTCCGGACTGGCAATCATGATGGTACCGTCGTCCTTGATGTCGATGTCAGCGCCAGTCTCACCAGTAATCTTCTGGATGGTCTCACCACCCTTACCAATCACTTCGCGAATCTTGTCCGGGTTAATCTGAATTGACTCAACACGAGGAGCATATTGGCTCATTTCGCTTGGCTTGGAAATGGTGGTTTTCATGTGCTCGAGGATGTGAGCTCGGCCGATTTTACCCTGTTCCAAGGCTTTTTCCAGCGTAGCAACGGGCAGACCGTGGACTTTCATGTCCATCTGAAGCGCGGTGATGCCCTTCTCAGTACCAGTGACCTTGAAGTCCATGTCACCAGCAAAGTCTTCGGCATCAGCGATGTCACTCAGGACAATGGCTTTGTCGCCTTCGACCATCAGACCCATGGCGATACCACTGACCATGGCTTTGAGTGGCACACCGGCGTCTAGTAGCGCCAAACAGCTGCTACAGGTAGCCGCCATCGAAGTAGAACCGTTCTGGCTCATGATCTCAGTGACGGTGCGAATCATGTATGGGAACTCAGATTCGGATGGCAATACAGCGGTTAGAGCCCGCTCTGCGAGGTAGCCGTGGCCGATTTCGCGGCGGCCAGGTGAACCAAGGCGCTTCACCTCACCGACGGTGTACCCTGGAGCGTTATAGTGGTGGATGTAGCGGCGCTCGCCTTCCTTTTCCATGGTGTCGACGAGTTGTACGTAACTCAACGGTGCCAGGGTGACAATGTTGAAAGCTTGAGTCAGGCCGCGGGTAAAGATACTGGAGCCGTGAGCTCGTGGCAATAAGCCAACTTCACTGCTCAAGGCACGAATCTCATCCAATTTGCGGCCATCAGGACGGACGCCATCATTGAGAATGCCCTTACGCACATCTTTGTGGACAGCCATCTGGAACGCTTCGTCATAGCTGGCCTTGACGTAGTCATCACCGAGTTTTTCGGCAAAGGCAGCGTGCATATCATTCTTGAGCTGCAGAATCAGGACGTTGCGCTCAGGGTATGGCAGGCGCAGGTCTTCACCCAATTTGCCAACTAGCCATTCATCAACAGTCTTTTGTAGCGTTTCATCAGGTAAGTCGAGTTCGTATTCCTGCTTGGTCACACCGACCTTATCGGCTAATTCCTGCTGCAGGGCGATAGCTGGCTGCATGGCCTTGAAAGCGTAATCAATCGCTTCAACCACCTGGGCCTCAGATACTTCACTGGCACCAGCTTCCACCATCATGACACCGTCTTTATTACCGGCAACCACCAGGTCAAGCGCGCCGGCGTCCAGCTCTTCAGCTGAAGCAAAGGCGGTGTACTTACCATCGACTAAACCAACCCGCAGACCAGCAACGGGGCCATCAAATGGCGCGCCTGACAGCGTGAAGGCAGCACTCATGGCAATCATAGCCACCATGTCTGGACGGAAGCTTGGATCCATACTCAGTACGGTGGCGACTCCTTGAACTTCGTGACGATAACCCTTCGGCCACAGTGGTCGAATCGGACGATCTATCAAGCGACCAATGAGGATGGCGTCGTCACTCGGACGACCTTCGCGCTTAATGAAGCGTGAACC
>JBBRMJ010000006.1:0-63924 GCA_038230895.1 Saccharimonadales bacterium (SeqCode)
CTTGGACTTAGGCTGCGCCATTAGGTCTAGCCAGTTTGTTTCAGGTCCAACATTTTGTTTTTGCAAAAGTAGTTTTATCAGATTAGGGAAATTTTTCTTATAATCTAGGAGTATCTCTCTTGTTCCGTCGGTCGAACAATCGTCTGCAACGATTAACTCCCAGGCAAAGTTAGTTTCTTGTCTGAGGATACTCTCAATAGCCTCTTTTATATATTGTGCTTGATTATACGTTATTAGGCAGACCGTCAATAAGGGGTTGGCCATTCAAATATTACCCTTTTTCACACAGTAAAAAGATACTAGAGCAAAGGTCGGGATATTGCTGACCTAGCTGGTAGCAGCCTTCTAGATATTCCTTTGACACGATATCTGTCTTTAGTAATTTATCCCACTGGAAGTTAGCAAGTGCTTTGAAAAAGATTCCTGATCGATTAACGACGTTCAAGCCGGCCGCCCTCGCGTCGCGCTCCAGCGTGTCTAGGGTATAGGTAACCCTGTGGCCGTGGGCTTTTTCAGCCTCAGTTACCGCAGAGTTATGAGAGATTATCCCCATTTTTACCGCGATTTGACGTGACGGCGCATTAGCGTTCGGACAAACCAGGAAAAATCTACCGTCATTAGACAGCCATTCGTCATTAACTCTTTTCAGAACTTTTACCGGATCATCGAGGTGCTCGAGCACGTGAGTCATCACGATGTTATCATACTTCTGTGGCAGCTTGGCCTCCTCAAAGCGGGAGACGACCATCTTTATCTTGTCGCCAAATTTTTTTTTTGCTTCAGCTGCTGCAACATCCGACGCATCGACGCAGGTAACATCGTCAAAATATGGTAAAAGTCGCTTGGTAACGTCTCCCTTGAAGCTTCCCAGCTCCAACAAGTTACCTTCTTTAAAAAAGGAGGAGAAGGCCTTTACCATGTAAGGGTGCATGACATCGATATCAAAGTTATAAGCATACTTGCGCCCTACATTATCATCAAACTCTTCATTATAATTTCTTTTTGGGTTCATTAGTTGCTCGCTTGTTTAATTAGTGTTGCTAGTCCGAATCCGTTTCGTCCAAAATCATTTCCATTATATAGCAAATACACGTTGCCTTTACACTTAAAAATATTAGGATAACACATCATTTTGGAGTCCCAGCCTTTATCTGACAGGTCTATGCCAGCGTTTTCATCGTCCCTCGTCCAGTCGATCAGATTATCAGAATAGGCGTAGCCCAGTCGATAACCCTTGTCCTTTGCAGTCCTAAAACCAGCCATATGGCGATAGCAAAAGTACATATGATAGCGTCCTTCAATATTGATGACTGTGGGCAAAGCCTGACATTCATTTTGGTCTATCTTATCTTCTATGATTGATTTGCCTGTTTTGTGCCAGCTCACACCGTCGTCGGAAGTAGCGTGTCCAATTTTGTAAACTCTTTCTGAAATCTGTTCAGTTGTTGATTCGCTCCACTTTTTCCCAAACAGATAAAACATGTGGAACTTGTTATCAAAAAACCTAACAAATGGATCCCCGACCAAGAAAGGTTCGTGAATTGAAGCACTGAGTATTGGGCCATTATCGGTTTTTTGAAAGGTCTTACCGTCATCTGAACTAACAGCATAACCAACACCAGTTTCCACGGCCACCGATACTCTTCTGGCAATGCCATTTGTGTAGCCATATATTTTTTCACCCACTCTGACCGGACTTAGAGGAAAAATACCGTGCTCATCAAAACAGCCTAACTTACCGAGTGCAATGACTTCATGTCTAGAATGGTCAATCATCTGCTTGAGTTCGAAATCATAATCAACATACTGTACATGGCTTAAAAATCTCCCCGGTTCGTCAATCTCCCTTGTAGAGAAAAAGACTCTTATGCGATCGTCTAACACTAATGCTTGTGGAGATTGAGCATGGCTGACATAGCGGTCTTTGAAGGGGGATTCTTCAAAATTAAAAATTTGCCCTAGTTTCTCCCATTTCATTACTTCAGTTCTCCCTCCAGTTCCGCCAATCCAAATCCGTAGCGGCCAACCTCATTACCGAGATAAAGCATATATGTCTTCCCGTCCAGTTCAAAAACGTGTGGATAGGCGACCATTTCGTTATCGAAATTTTTCCCTTCAGAAATATCTATACCTGCCTTGGAATCATTTCTTGTCCAGTTTACTAAATCATCCGAGCTGGCGTAGCCAATCTTTCTGCTTTTCGTATCACGAAAGGTTTCCGGTACCCACCCACAAAAGAACATGTGGTACTTGCCGTTCGCAAAGATTACATCCGGACTGGCCTGCGATTCATTATTACCCCAACTATCAGCGATTATATCTTCATGCTGTTTCACCCAGTTGAGCCCATCTATTGACGTAGCGACACGGATTTTGTGCGATATTTCCGGCCGCTCATTCACTTTAACCCATGCTTTACCAGCCACATAAAATAGATAAAATGTGCTATTAAACTTTCTGATTTTTGGGCCGCTCAGTGTAAACGGCTCATCAAGCGAGTAGGATAAAACGGGCCCGTCTCCCAGCCTTTCAAATGTCACACCGTTATTGACACTTTTCGCAACGCCTATCGAAGTATTGAAAGGTACTGAGCTGCAGCGAGTCCAGCCTGCATAATATGCCCAAAGCTCGTCGTTAGCCCGAATAACAGATACGGGATAGGTACCGAATTCATCAAAACAACCCTTTTTACCCAGCCCTAAAATAGGATCTTTGGCCAAATTAACGATATTGAACAGATTCTTTCTGTCCAGATCAACGAAAGCTGAGTAGCTAACGAACTGGCCATTCTCGTCTCTTTTTGGCCGGCAGGAAAAATAGACTCTTACGAAATCGTCAAAGATAAGTGTGGCGGGAGCCTGGGCATATTCATTCAGCCAAGGTAGACCCGTATGATTCCTAGGGTCAAAAACTTTGCCAAGCTTGTTCCATTTAAACACCAGGCTCAACCCGGCCTTTCTCATCGTACCAGCCGTTATCTTTTGCGCCATTAGCCAGACGTTGGTAATAATAGCCGCTAAATCCGGCCTCTTCCATCAATTGACCAACTTTTTTATAATCGTACTCGACGCGATGCAGCTTGAACTCAGAGCCATCCCAAGTTGCGAATGCCGCTCGATTATCACCGTCTCTAGGTTGCCCGACGGAGCCAGGATTACAGTATTGCTTATGACCATAATCTTCGAGTCTTTGCACATGCGTATGTCCTGAGGCAAAATACTTTCCTCCCACTTTGTCAAAATACTCCTTGCTCGGCTTAAGATACTCATCAATGGGGTCTGTCCAACCGCCATGCACCATAGATAATTCTCCGAACTGCCTGAAAACGGGCAGCGATTTAATCCATGCTCGGTTTTCGGCCCTAATCACTTTCTTCTGGTAGACTAGTGCATCATTCACGGTCTGCGAGCGCTCACAAAAACTGTCGGCGGCCATGTACCAGTCATGATTACCCATGATAGACTTGACGTCCCGTTTGCGCAGTTCATCACATACTTCGTTGACCTGTGAGTAATAACCTACGGTGTCACCTAAGCAGTATATATCCGTAATACCCATCGCATCGATAATTTTTAGGACTTCTTGTAAGGCAACATAGTTGCCGTGTATATCAGACAGTATCGCTATCATAAAATATATGATCCTCTACATATCTAACCGCATAGCCTTTTTTTACTTTTGGCTGTGCAGGTACTTTACTATTCAGGAAATACTCAACGCTCATAACGTTCTCATTATACCCAAACGCCGTTCTAATTGAGGTAGCAGATGAGATCCGTGGATTAATCTCCAGTAGTTTTAAATTTCCCTGATGAACACGAAACTGAAAATTGGTAGGCCCGAATGGTCGCAATAATTGTGCCAATTCTTCGATCGCCTCTTTCGCACCGACAAGATCACTAACCTGTGCTTTTTCTGTAAAACCTTCCTTCGACAACTTTCTTTTCAGTCCCATAAAGCACAGCAACTGACTGTCCTTATCAAAAAACGCAGACACAGTATATTCCTCTTCGTTGTTGCCGACAATTGGCTGTGCCATGACCAAAGTGCCCAGATCAGACTGGTGCTGAAAGAATAACTCTTCGGAGTCGATGATGACGATACCTTTCGAGGCGAAACCCTTTCTCGGTTTCAGTAAAAATGGTAATCCAAGTGCGTTTTTCAACTCATCGAAAGTTCCGCTTAGTCTTGAATCGATCGTCAGGTTGGAGCCAGTTTCATGCAGCTTCTCATAAAAGTTCCACTTGTCGGAACATAGTTCTATCAAATCCGGATTATTCAATAAAGGCTTGGTGCCAGTTGCTTCCAGTTGCTCCCTTGCTTTGTTCCAGGACATCATGTCACCTTCGATGCCAGGAATAATCATGTCGACGTGATGTTTGTCTATAATCCTACATAACCAATCAATATAGCCTTCATCGATTGTCAGTGGCGCCTGTTCAAAAATATCACAAAATGCTGGCGCCACCGAATCGTTATATATAGTAGTCCCTACTAACGTGTATTCCGTATCACCTGCGCGCAAGGCTCGTAAGATTCCGTAGCCGACCACTCCTGAAGCCCCCGATACGAGTATAGTTTTCATGTTAAGCTCTTTTCTCTGAATTTTTTAATTCTTTGTAGGCCCTGCTTTATAGTTATTGCAGGATAATAATTCAGCTTGTTGTAGATGTCTGGATTCTTTTCAAAAGTGTCGTTTGGTATATCCGGTTTATCATTCAACGAGATAACCTGACCCCCTGCATTGAACATTTTTTGGGCAATACGAGCTATTTGTGAATAGGTAACATCGACGGGGTTCACGCAACCATACACGCCTTCAACATGCAGTTTAATTGTCCGATCAATAATTTCGGCAAGGTCCGCGACATGCAGATAATTCCTGCTAGCATCATTCCTGCCATAGATCGAGATATTCTCACCTTTCTCGGCCTTGTCAATAATTTGATATAGAAATGGTTGGTTCTTGGCAAAACTTTCGTTATCACCGTATAGCCGTGATGGTCTGAGGATCGCTAGAGGGATGTTATGAAGTTTGCAATAAAAATTAGCTAGCTCATCAGCTTGCTTTTTGCTAATAGCATAGCTCGAGTAAGAGGGGGCTCGTTCGTCGAGTAATGCAAATATAGAAGAAATGAGGATTACCTGTTTCGCATGTGCCATTTTTGCTGCCTCACACACTCTTAGGGTGCCTAGTACGTTTGTATCTACAGCTCTGGTGATTTCTTGTGCACTTGTTCCTCCAAAATTAGCTGCAAAATTTATCACAACATCGACAGGAGTGGGGACTGTTACTTCTTTGGTAATATCGCAATATATATCACAGTCTTTTCTCCCGCCTGTGATAATAGTACTTCTCCTGGCAAGTACTGGTATCACCGCTTTGGCAAGAGTAGAGTTGGCACCAATAACAAAAATTATATTTTTCATACCAGCTCGTATTCTTCTAGCATTTGCTTGATTGTATTCTTATCGTTAAACATCATGACATCAATAATAGAAAGCCAGGGTACAAACTGATTACTGAATTGCCCGTATGATATATCGTTTGATTTAATAAATCTTAAGGTTATGTCATTTGATTTGAATTCTTCCGTATCATACAGCTCCATCCCTCCAATAGGATTAATATAAGCGTCAGCATCCTCAGATTTACATATAGCTAAAACTTTTTTCTCAGATTTTAAAGAATGGTCGATTGGAACCTGTGAAGAAACGACTATCTTTGTGTTGATATCTAGATATCTGCAAATTACACTGACGGAGTTAAAAATATATTCGAATAGGTTTTTATTGGAGAACAGGAAGCACTCTTCGATAACTGGGTAAACTACTGCAAAATAGGGCGCTTTTGTATAATTACTCTGAATGATACGGAGTGTTCGGGCAATCTCTTTATCGCTGTCTCCGCCCAGGTAACGCTTGTCGACCGGTAAGTAGTCTGAATCTTTCTTGATGGGTATGGTAAACAGCCGATCATGGTCTACTTCAAGAATCCGATTCCTGTTGAACCATCCCTTCTTCGTAAATTCAATATTGTCATAGACTATGAATTCGTCAACACAGTTTAGCAATTGCCAGTAACCTATATACGGTAAAAAATATGGCTGCATTATCGCGATTCTTTTCATTATTTATAAATCTGGCTTAATTTTCTGAACAGCCTTATCCTTCCATCAATGTGTTTTTCGATATCATAGAAGAACTGGGCTCTTTTTTGGCCTTTTCTGGATATCACATACAGCTCATCCAGATTGCTATAGTAATACTTTACCTTCTCTACAATATCATTTACTTGAGCCCTAATAATAACTAGCTCATCACTTTTAAACTCTCTGTTGAGATGTAGCTCATCCGTATTAAAACCACAAACCCCGCAATACATCGCCCCCGCGGAGAGTGGGAAGCCATCAAAACCTCCTTTGTAGAGTTTAAAAGGTCGGGATGGAGACATGTATATATCCATGCTCGCGTAAAAATCAGGTAGCTCAAGAGGCGACAAATAGCCATAAAACTTTATACTGTCAGCTATTTTTGAGACATTGATTTCACTCTCATCAAAACCACCTACAACATGAAATCTTACGTCTGGGAGATGTTTTACTAATTGCTTGGCGGCGGCAATAAAAAGATCATACCCTTTATCGATTCCTTTCGGGGAATATTTCGCGGCTACAAAGCATAGGTCAAACGTTTGCTTATCCTTCTTATATAACTTTTTTGTTACCACATCCGCTTGCTTGAATTGTGCGGATCCTGAAAAATCATAAATTATATCTTGCGGACTGCAAAGTTTATTTTCAATTAAATATTCTTGACAATATTCTTGATTAACAATAACTTTTCTAAAAAATTTTGATGATAAAACTTCACTGAGCATCTTGTCAGATGATTTGTTATTGATGCCGAATGCACCCCCTGGATTCAACAGGAATACGAAGGGAACTTTATTTTTTTCTAAAAATGGAAGCAATGTGTAAGTTTCAGCCAAAAAATAAGTGTAGGCTAGATTAATTTGATATCTTTTTTTACTGGAAAGGAATTTTATTTTACCCCTGGTTTCAGGGTACATCTTTTCGTAATCTCCAAGTTTTTTATTGAACTGTTCTTGCGTCATGCCATATGTGTGGGAATACCAAGCCTTGTTACCTGGTTTCATGGGATACATTGTGTAGTATCTAAAATTAGATAGCTTTTTGGCAAACTCAATTAAGTCAGAGTTCCTCGGCCCTACCGCCTCTTTGTTTGGCAGTACAGAGTCTATAACGACAATGTCTTCTTTGATGAGTTTGCTTGAGTATATTTTTTCTAGATTTATCTTGAGCTTATGCTTAAGCTCCATTTATAATCCTTGCTATTTTTTCGATATTTTTCATTTTTAAACCAGTGTACAACGGTAGGCAGGCTATCCTTGAAGCAATGTCTTCTGATATAGGGCAGGGGTTGCCATTCACATAAGTCAGCTTATTCAAACTAGGGTAGAAGTATCTCCTTGGAAATATATTCTGAGTGCGCAACTTTGCAAAGGTTCGCATAAGCTGCGACTCACTCTCAAACACTATAGGATAGTATGCGTAATTATGCTGGGTGTCACTATTTATAATTTGCTTTTGAAATCTAGTATCTAATAGCTTGTCATATAATTCTGCTTCATTTTTGCGTTCGCTAATAATCTCATCAATATAATTCAGGTTGCATAAGCCCATGGCCGCTTGAAATTCAGATGCTTTGGCGTTTATGCCCAACATGTAGTGATCATCCCCGCTTTGCCCAAAATGCTTGATAAGCCCTATTCGGTTACTAAGTTCACCATCGTTGTTGGCGATGACGCACCCACCTTCTATGGTGTGGAATAGCTTGGTCGCATGGAAACTGCATACTGAAACATCCCCGTAACTAAGTAATGACTTGCCTTTGTAGCTAACCCCAAAGGCGTGTGCGGCATCATATATAACTTTTAGCTTATGTTTTTTAGCAATAATATCTATCTTTTCGACGTCGCAAGGATGCCCAAAAACATGGACAGGCATAATCGCTTTTGTGTCTTTTGTGATAGCTGCTTCAATTTTATTGGCATCAATGCAGTAGGTCTCGGGATTAATATCGACAAAAATGGGCTTACAATGCTCCCACAATATAGAAGAAGTCGTCGCTACATAAGAGAAGGGCGTAGTTATCACCTCTCCCTCAGTAATACCCACGGCTCTCAGCGCCAACTGGAGCGCAACAGTACCATTTGTAACAAAATGGAAGTTTGGCACTTTCAAATACTCCTTCAGGTTACCTTCGAGTTTCTGAAGGAGTGGGCCTTGATTAGTCAGCCAACCTTGCTGCCATATCTGAGCTACATATCTTTCATACTCCTCAAGGGGTGGCAAGAACGTCTTAGTTACATTGATGGTTTCCATGTGTACTCCTTAAGCAATCGAATAATATTTAATTATATTCCCAGGTGTCTTCCAATTTTAAAGCCGCTCCCCTTGTTGGGTCACTCCCTTTAACGATAAACTGGGCTTTATTCTTCGTAAAACTTAAGAGTTCATTATTACTCAATTTAAAAAGTCCGGCCCCTATATAATACATACCCCCGTTGAACTGGCTTGCGTTTAAATAATATGTGGCTCGTCCGGCATGTATCAATGGCTTTGCATCTATTGTATTCATCTCAGCAATTGATATTCCGTCTTTTAGAACCGAGATACCTAAGTACATCTCTTCTTTTTGTTCTGATGCATAAGTGAGTTGCACAACTATGGTACTTTCTGCCCCCTCGTGTAGCTTGACTGATAACACATGTTTTTTAGATAATTCGGGTACCCCTGGCTTCTTTGCGCTCTGTCGTGTGCTCTCCATGTTTTCTTCGAGATATACGTCCGCAATCTCTGAAGGAGCACCTTGATGTGTAAGATCACCGTTATCGATATAGACTGCTCTGTTACAGAATCTTCTTACAGCGTTCATATCATGCGATACAAAGATAACTGTTTTATTTTGTTGTTTTAGTTCTTCAAAATAGTTATAGCACTTTTGCTGAAAGGCCGCATCGCCTACTGCCAGGACTTCATCGAGTAACAAAATATCACTCTTAGCGCGAATGGCAATAGAGAAGGCTAAGCGCACCTGCATACCAGAGGAGTAGTTTTTAAGTTTCTGATCCATGAAGCGTTTCAATTCTGCAAACTCAACTATGTCGTCATACATTGTACTCATCTCTTTGCGGCTGAAGCCTAGCAATGCGCCGTTTAAGAAAATGTTTTCCCTCCCTGAAAGTTCTTGGTTAAAACCAACTCCCAATTCTATAAATGGCGTAAGCTTACCATTGACTTGTATTGAGCCCTGGGTTGGTGAATATATTCCCGAGAGCAGCTTTAAGAGGGTACTTTTACCACTACCGTTGCGCCCGACAATACCGAAAAACTCACCCTTTTTTACATCAAATGATATGTCCTTAAGTGCTTGTTGCTTCTCAAAAGAACGTTTTCGCTTGTAGAAGTTTACAACAGCACTCTTAAGGGTAGTTGTCTTCTCGTGTGGTAGCTTAAAAACTTTACTAACATGCTCAACCTTGATTGCGACGTCTTCATTCATGGCTAGATGTTCTCCGCGAAGTATTTAGATTCTTTACGAAAATAACTGATGCCAATGAAAAGCACTAGTATGACAACTAGAAATGGTATGAGCTCGTACCAACCCCCCTGGAAAACTCTGTGAGCCGTCGTAGTCTGATGAGTAACTGCAGCATAGCGTGCATCTTGAATCGCCTGTGCCATAGGATTGAACAGTATAATCTTTTGAAATGTGAGGTTTGTAATAAGTGATAAGGGGTAAAGGATGGGCGTCAGGTAAAAGCCGGCCTGGAGCATCACTTCCCATATGTAACTAACGTCACGGAATTTTACAAAAGCCGCAGAAAGAAATAATGATAGGCCCAGCGCAAACATGTATACCTCAGCGAGGATAAGAGGCAACCAGAGTAGCGTACGCATGGGCTCTACGTGATTAATTAGCATGAATACAGCGATGACAACTAAGTTTAAAAAGAGATTAATGAGTGCCGAGATACTGCTACTGAATATGATAATCCACCGAGGAATACGGATTTTACGGATTAGGTCACCTCGACCAACAATCGATCCAAGGCCTTGAGCCGTCATCTCCAAAAAGAAATTCCACATAACGATGCCGAGCAGCAGATATACGGGATAGTGCGGTATGCCGTTACCGATTTTCAAGAATTTAACAAACACCACATACAGAATCAGAAATAGCAATAACGGGCGCAGTAACGACCAGGCGTAACCGAGGGCTGAGCCCTGGTAGCGCAGCTTAAAATCTGTCCGAACTAGCTCGCTAACTAAGGCTCGGTTTTGTTTAGACACAAATCTCTTCATTTATTAGGGTATTATAGATGAAGAAAGACGGTAAGTCGATGCAAACCCCATATGTGATAGTCCCGAACTGGAATGGAAAAGATGGTCTGAAAACCTGTTTGGATTCTTTGCGAGCTCAGACCCTCAAACCACATGTCATCGTCGTGGAGAACGGCTCTACGGACGGCTCAATCGAATATATCGAGTCGGAGTATCCTGAAGTTGAGCTCATAAAACATAATGTCAATAAGGGTTACGCCGGGGGCGTCAATCCGGGGTTCAAGCGGGCCATCGACGACGGTACCACCTATGCTGCACCCTTCAACAATGACGCTGTCGCTGATAAAAACTGGCTGAAACATTTGGTGGAATTCATGGATAAGAACCCCGGCGTTGGGATCGCGACCTGTAAGGTGTTAACCGCTGACGGAAAAGCTATGGACAGCACCGGAGACTGGTACACGAATTGGGGCTTACCGTATCCTCGTGGCCGGGGTGAGACTGACATCACCAAATACGATAACAACACTGTTGTCTTTGGTGCCAGTGGCGCGGCCAGTCTCTACCGTGTCTCGATGTTGGATGAAGTCGGATTGTTGGATGAGGCCTTCTTCGCCTATTACGAGGACGTAGATCTCAGTTTTCGGGCCCAGTTAGCGGGCTGGAAAGTGTCATTCGTTCCCGCATCAATCGTCTATCACGAGATTAGCACCACCAGCAATAAGATAAAAGGTTTCACAACCTATCAGACCATGAAGAACCTGCCGGTTTTGTTGTATAAGAATGTCCCACGGCGCTACTTATGGCGTATTGGTTGGCGCTTCACCATCGCTCATACCCTCTTCTTTTTGAAGTCTTTCACCCGCAAACAAGGCTGGATAGCCATTAAGGGTGATATGAGGGGTACGCACATGTTGTTTGCTGCCCATAAACAGCGCAAACAGATCCAATCAAGCAAGAAGGTCTCTGACGTGTACATCTGGAGCATGCTAACCCACGATTTGCCGCCCAACGCTCATGCGCTGCGAAAATTACGAGCCGTGTGGTGGAAACTCACCTTCCACCGAAATGCATCATGAAAATCGTTATCGATGCCCGCGAACTACGCACCAGCACCGGGCGCTATGTGGAGCGCCTGCTCAACTATCTGCAGCAGATTGATACCGCGCATGATTACGTCGTGTTGCTGAAGCCGCAAGACGTGGCAGGATGGCAGCCAAGCAATCCTCGGTTCACGACTTTAGCTACGCCGTACAAAGAATTCACAATCGATGAACAGCGAGCACTAAAAAAGCAGATCGAGGGTCTCAAGCCAGATCTCGTGCATTTCAGCATGGTGCAGCAGCCAATCTGGTACAAAGGTAAGGTTGTGACGACGATTCATGATTTAACCACTGTTCGATTTGTGAACCCCGATAAAAACCCGGTGGTTTTCAAGCTGAAACAACAAGTATACAAATATGTCATTCGGCGGGCAGCTCATAAATCATCGGCTCTCTTTGTTCCGACCGAGTACGTCAAAACTGATGTCGCAAATTTTGCACACATTAATCCTCAGAGAATCACGGTGACCTACGAAGCCGCCGACTTCATACCGAAACATGGTGAGCCAGTCGATGCCTTGATGCATGACCAGTTCATCATGTATGTCGGGCGTCCGACACCACACAAGAATTTGGAACGGCTGATAGAGGCCTTCGCGTTACTACAAACCCAGCACCCCAACCTGAAACTGGCTTTGGCTGGTAAAACGGATAATAACTATCGTCGGATCGAAGCAGCCGTCCAGACCAAAAGGCTCCGTAATGTAGTCTTTACCGACTTCGTCAGCGACCAACAACTGCGCTGGCTGTATGAGCATTGCTCCGCCTATGTCTTCCCTTCATTGAGCGAGGGCTTCGGTTTGCCTGGTCTGGAGGCCATGGCGCACGGTGCACCAGTGGTCAGCAGTAACGCCACCTGCTTGCCTGAGATCTACGGCGACGCCGCGCATTACTTCGACCCTTTAGATGTGCCGGCAATGGCAAATGCCATCAACGAAGTGCTGACTGATTCTGGGTTACGCCAAAGCTTAATTGCTGCTGGAAAGCAAAAGGCCAGTACTTACTCGTGGCAACGTACAGCTGAACAGACCCTCGCCGTCTACAAACAAGTCCTGGGAGAATAAGCTCGCAGGTTACTTCTGGTAGACATCGCTTCTATGCTGGACTCGAAGAATGACTATGCGGTTGGCCTCGATGTCGAATAGCACTCGATAGCTGCCTACTCTGAAGCGATATTGCGCATCAGCTGGCTTTGTCAGTGGCTTTGCGAAACTGAGTGGATCGTCTTGAGCAGCAAAAAACGCAAGTTTTTTCCCGAGTCTTTGCCGAATCTGGGGTGGTAAAGCCTGTATATCTTTGACGGCAGGCTTTTTGTAAAACAGCGTGAAGCTCGCCACTACAGCTCCCCAAACACCTCTTCGTGACTAAAGTAGGCTTGGCTGCTTCGAGCCTCCTTAATGCTGCGGAGATAGGCTGGGTCACTGGCGGCCAACAGATCTTCAAGTTGATCAAGATCAATCAGCGCCCGTTCTTTTTTCCCACGGCGAGTGACAATCAGGATCTGGTTACCATCAATTGAGTCAAGCGCGTCAGCCAGATTTGTTCTCAACGCTGAGGCCGAGATAGTTTTACTGCTCATTGTGAGCTCCTATAGTACGGTTTAGTATTACATTTTAATTGTACGCTTCATGGCGCTGCCATGCAAGTACTCTTAAGCGTGTTCAGCCGGTGTTTCGTGTTCGGTGTCAGTTGTTTCTGGCGGTGAAGCGGTGTCATCACCAGTAGCCTTCAGGACAATGTGGCGGTCTCGGCCATCACCGACTGATTCGCTGGTCAGATTATATTCAGCAGCCAGCTGGTGAATAATGCGGCGGTCGGCAGCGTTCATTGGCTCGAGGTCCATTGGCTCACCACTGTCGCGGACGTGTTTGACCCAGTCTTCAGCGCGTTCACGGAGACGATCAGCCCGTTGCTTCTTGTATTCGGCGATGTCGACATTGATGCGGTTATGCTCAAAATCGTTATTCTTCAGGGCGGTGCTGGTCAGGTATTGCAGTGAGCGCATGTTCTCGCCTTGCTGGCCGATGAGAAAACCATTGAGGTGGGTGCTGGGAACATTCAATTGAATTACTTCGTCATCACTGGTCGCGTGAACATCGGTGTTCAGGCCGAAGAATGACAGCAAATCTTCCAGATATTTCTTGGCGAACTGGATTGCCTCTTCCATCGATTGATTCATGGCTCATCTCCTCTTCTTTTTAGATGATTTTTTGGGTTTAGAAGAGGGTTTTTTGACTTTTGGCATTGGGTTCGTGGCAGGTGTAACAAGTTCGGCCTCAGGGATTGCGGATAGGTCCTTGGACGGAGCATCAGCCAGCGCTTCCATTTCAGTTTCGTCACGGCGCAGCACGATGCCTTGTTGGATGAGCGCGACAACCCCTCCAGTTAGCCAGTAGAGGCTGAGAGCTGAAGGCAGGCTGACGGTAAATATGAAAACCATGACGGGCAATAAGTACTGGGTACTGCGACCGACGGCGCCGTTGATTTCGCTTTGGTCAGCTTGTTTACCCTGTCCAGCCTCACGCAAGATAGCCCGAAGGCTACGCTGGTCAGGGCTGGAGGGCATGAGCTGCTTGGCTTGAAAATACTGGGCGACGGCACTGCCCAGCACGATGACCATAGCTGGCCAGTAGATACCGCCGTGAGCCAGCGCGCTGCGGTTGAGGTTCACGACTCCTAGGAGGGTGTTATCAAACTGGTGAATGTTGCCTGAAAGCGTGTGGATCCAGCTAAGGTTTTGGACGAAGGGGTAGGCGAAATTGACCAAGCTGTGTGGATCGTTAATGACCCTGCGTAACCCGCTGTACAGACCGATTAGGACGATAAGTTGGACGATGAGAATTGGGAAGGTGCCAAAGGGGTTAATGCCACGCTCCTTGTAGAGCTCCATCAACATTTGAGACTCTTTCTGACGATTGCCTTTCGTCGCGGCCTTGATCTTCTTGAGTTCAGGTTGCAACTTGCGCATAGCGCGAGCTTGGTGCAGCTGCTTCTTGATGAGCGGCCAGAGCAAGAGACGAATGATAATCGTGAAAATGATCAGCGCTAGACCAAAATTGTGGCCGGGTAAGAGGGCGTAGACTATCACTAATAGGTTGAAAATTGGTTGGACGATAAGCGTCGTAAACATGGGCTAATTGCTCCCTTCGGATTTAACTATAGCATGGCCTCCGTTAGCCGAGTGATCTGGGTGGCCTGGGTGACCCAGCTGACGCAAGGCTTTCTGAATCAAACTACCAACGCTAGCTTCTAAACCAGCCGGTGGAAGATTGGCCAGCTCGACATCGAACACAGTAAACATCAGGTCGATGCCGAGTGGCAAGTCGGGGGCCTGCTGCCGGACGACTTCGAAGATTCGGCGTCGAATCCGATTGCGCACCACGGCCGATTTACTGACCTTGCGACTAACAACCACTGCCAGGCGATATGGCCTTTGGTTATCACGATATTGGAACTTGAGGCTTAGCTGTGGGCTGCGAACGGTCTGGCCACGTTGGTACATGGCTCGCAGACCACCATAGCCGTGAAAACGATGGAGGCGATTGATCATAGGATTAGTTTATCGTTTTTGATTGGTAGTTGATAGGGGTCGCGTTGCACAAGCGACAGATCTATACACTAAAAACAGCAATCGATAAACGGTTTAGGCAGACAGCTTAGCGCGGCCTTTATTGCGGCGACGCTTCAGCACGGCGCGACCAGCTCGGTCTTTCATGCGATGCATGAAGCCGTGTTCTTTGGCTCGGCTGCGCTTTTTGGGTTGGTAGGTTCGCTTTGGCATACCGGACTACTCTACCATACTCTGTTAATTATGGCTAGAGGCACCCTTTTGGCGCTGCTGAGGCCCATGATGCGTACTGAAGCTGGTGCGATCCCTTGAACAGTCTCGGAAGGGGGTAAAATTGACAATATTTACCCTCCAATCTGGGATAGTTATCCCCTGAAGTAAGACTATTGTCCACAGATTAACAGATGTGGTCACGATCTGTGCATAAACTCACCCCAAGCTGAGTGATTTTATCAATTCATCCCACTTTATCCGAGAAACATGTGGAAAACTTCTGAGAAGTCAGGTATATTTAGTCAACAATAAGGAGCGGTAGACAGAATGCAGCAAGATGGTCTGTGGCAGGCAGTCCTCGGTGAAATTGAACTCTCAGTTTCCAGAGGTAATTTCGTGACCTGGTTTAAGAATACCGTGCTACTAAAGCATGCGGGCGGCAATGTCGTTGTTGGCGTGCCAAATATCTTTATTAAGCAGCAGCTCGAGCGCAAATATAATGATCTCGTGGTGGAAACTCTCCATAAGAATGGTGTGGAGGTTCAGACCATTGAATATAAAATTTCTGCGCCCTCCGCGCCACGCCCTGTCGACCAGCCTGTCCAATTGCCAACTGAGCGCTCCGGCCTTGATCATGAACTTACGAGTTCCAAGCCTGGCTCTGCCAACAGCCTCGCCCACTCCTACCGGCAGGGACTGAATGAGCGCTATACTTTCGACAACTTCATCGTTGGTGCTAGTAACGAGCTGGCTTTTGCAGCCTGCCAAGCCGTAGCCACCGCACCCGGCACCAAGTACAACCCACTCTTCTTATATGGTGGTGTCGGCATCGGCAAAACGCACCTAATCCAGGCGGTCGGTAATGTCATCGCTGCCCGCGAGCCAGGCGCCAAGATTCTGTATATCTCCACCGAGCAATTCGTTCAGGAATTTGTTGATGCGCTGCGCTTCCGCAAAACCGCTGATTTCGCCGGTTTCTACCGCACCGCCGACGTTTTAATCGTCGATGATGTGCAATTCATCGCTGGTAAAGAGAAGATGCAAGAGGAGTTCTTCCACACCTTCAACGCCCTCCACCAGGCCAATAAACAGATCATCATCAGCTCCGATAAGCCGCCCAAGGACATCGCTACGCTTGAAGATCGTCTGCGGTCGCGCTTCGTCGGTGGTATGAGCATCGATATGCAGAACCCCGATTTTGAAACCCGTTGCGCCATTGTCCAGACCAAGGCGCAAGGTCACGATGTCAGACTCCCCCAAGATGTGGTTGAATACCTGGCCAACAATGTGCAGACCAATATCCGTGAGCTTGAAGGTGCATTGAACCAACTCCTGGCGTTCTGTGAGATGCGTGGTTTGGAACCAAACTTAGCCATCGCCTCAAGCCTGCTCAGTGTCAGTAAGTCCCGACCAAAGCACTTGAGTGCCAAACAGATCATCGAGCGCACCGCTCGGCACTTCCAAATCCCCATGGACGATATCCTCGGGCCCAAGCGTGACAAGGACATCGTTGTGCCGCGCCAAATCGCCATGTATATGTTGCGCAGTGAGCTGCATCTCAGTTTCCCAAAGATTGCCCATGAACTTGGCCGCAAAGATCACACGACTGCTATCCACTCAGTCGACAAAATCGAGAAAGAAGTGCGGGTCGATGCTGCCATGCGCATGGCAATTTCTGAAATTAAGGAGCATTTGTATGCGTAATCGCCTGCGGACAAGTTGGGGAAAGATGGTGGGTAACATCCGCGTCGCTCTGCCTTTACCCACAATCAACCTGCCTGCCAATGCCAAGGCTGTGGGTATGTACGCTGTTTTATCCGCTGTCATCAGCCATTTGTACCAGCCGTTCTCCACTGCTCAAAAGCAACATTTCCATCTGTTAGACGGACAGTTCTACCCATCATCCACAGGTCCTATAATAACGACGACAAAGTATATAAACTTATTACTTGTTAATAACGCAGGAGTATAAATGAAGTTACAAGTTACCCAAGAAAATCTGAACCGGGCCTTAGGCTCAGTTGCCCGTGTTGCTAATAGTCGCGGCACCCTACCCATCCTGTCGAACGTGCTTATCAAAACCAGTAATAACCGACTCAGTTTGTCGGCCACCAATCTTGATATTGCTATCACCCATTACATCGGTGCCAAGGTGGGTGAAGAAGGCTCTATCACCGTACCAGCACGGTTGATGCAGGACTTCGTTGGTAGTTTACCGGAGGGCATTATTAACCTTGAATTAGAGGAAACAAAACTCCATGTCACCACCGATCAGTACAAGTCAGTGGTGAATGGCATTGTGGCTGATGACTTCCCTATCATGCCAGCTATCACAACTGGCAAATCATGGACAATCCCTGGCTCAGCTTTCAAGAAAGGCCTGCAACAGGTGGTCTTTGCAGCCTCGAGTGATGAGACCAGGCCAGTATTAACCGGTGTATTAGTCCAGACCATTAGTGGCAAACTCTATATGGCGGCGACTGACAGCTACCGCCTGGCGGAACGCCAACTCGGTGTGAACAAGGAAGAAGTCCAGCTACTCATCCCTGCTTCAGCTTTACAGGATCTGTTACGAGTACTCGGTGATGACGATGAAGTCATTCACGTCACGCATGACGACCTGCAAATCCTTTTCCAAGTCGGTGATGTGGAACTGGTGACACGACTCGTTGAAGGTAAATACCCAGACTACCGTAAGCTGATTCCCAAAGCCTTCGATACTGAAGCCACGCTGAAACGAGCAGACCTTGTCAACGTCACGAAGGTTTCTAGCCTGTTTGCCCGAGAAAGTGCCGGCAGCGTGACGATTGAGGTTGATGAAAAAGCCCAGAGTCTCAGTATTCGTTCCGTGGCTTCGCAATTGGGTGAGAACACCGCCAGCGCCGACGCCAAAGTCACGGGCAGCGGTAGTATCACCGTCAACTCGCGTTATCTGTTAGACGGTCTTAATGCGTTGGGCGGTGAAACTGTTAGCTTTGGCTTCAACGGCAAACTGGAGCCTACTTTGCTCAGTGACCCAACCACTAGTGATTACCAACACGTGATTATGCCGCTCAAGAGCTAATCACCTACAATGAAAGCATGCTCGCCGAACTTCGTCTCAAACAATTTCGTTCTTACGCCGATGACTCTTTTGAGTTTAGCCCCAGCGTCAATATTATTGTTGGGCCGAACGCCAGCGGTAAAACCAATCTCTTAGAAGCGATTCTGTTTATCGCTCGGGGCACCTCATACCGCGCCAAAGATAGTGAGCTCATCGCGTTTGATAAACCATGGGCTCGACTCGACGCCCGACTTGCCAACAACAGCCAACGCACGGTTAAACTAAACAATGAAGCCCTGCCCGCCAAACTCTATGAGCTCGATGGTAAGGCCTACCAGCGATTGACCGCCGCCAATACGCTACCAGTTGTGTTATTCGAGCCCAATCATCTCCAACTGGTGTCAGGCGGCCCGGAGCGACGCCGAGAGTACCTTGACGATCTCCTAGAACAAACGCGGCCCGGTTATGGTGCCTTGCGGCGTCAGTACAAACGAACTTTAGCGCAGCGCAATGCCCTCCTCAAACGCTCTAGCCAGCACGATGTCTCAACCCAGCTCTTCCCTTGGAATGTGCGCTTGAGCCAATTGGCCGGGCAACTGGTGCGGGCCCGAGACGAACTGGCCGGTCAACTCCAGAAAGGTTTGCCCAAGCTGTACCGTGAGTTATCACAGAGCAAAACCAAAGTTGCATTACGCTACGGTGCCCAGTGGCCAACCGACCAATACGAGACACAACTACTCAAGAAACTAGAGGCTACCGCCGAGCTTGACCAGCAACGTGGCTTTACGGCCAACGGCCCGCACCGTGAAGACTTGATACTAGAGTTTGATGGCCACCTGGCCCAGGAATCTGCCTCACGCGGTGAGGCTCGGACGCTGGTTCTGGCGCTGAAAGTGATGGAGCTCAAACTCCTGAGCCAATTACGCGACCAAGCGCCTCTATTGCTGCTTGATGACGTTTTCAGCGAGCTTGATGGCGCCCGTCGCCGCGCCCTGACCGAGCACCTGCGTGATTACCAGACGTTTATAACGACGACCGATGCCGATATTGTGTTGCAGCACTTCACTGATAGCTGCCAGATTATTGCTATTGGGGCTACTCTAAGCTGAGCCGGCCAGAATCATAAACTAAGTCGCCCCGATTATTGTGAAGTTGTAGCTGTAAAGTTGAGACATCCCAGTAGTTGATACGGGCTGTATAGGTTGTGCCATCAAGCGCTATGTTAAATGTACCGCTATCGCTAGTGCTGGCGCTTTCTGGGTCGTGCGGGGATAGTGCAACCTGGGAAATTATAGCCGCTTTAAATTGTTTATGGATAACGCCCGAATAATCAAAAACAGCTCTCTTTAACTCGTTTAACTGATTAGCGGATAAGCCGGCGCTCTGTAGAAGATCGTCACCAGAAAAAGTTATAGTATTCTGGCTATACTGCACAGGAACCTGTTGTTTGAGAATAGCTGCTTGTTGAGACTTTGATAGCTGATTAAAGTTAAGATTAAGCGGAGTTATATGGTATGTCAGCGGCTCAATATGCCCACCACTAGTGTTACTAATTGCAGAGACTCGTAATAGGTATGTTTGCCCGGCGAGCAAGGGACTATCGAAAAGTATAATAATCTTCTTGCCAGCGACGCTATATGAGCGCAAGCCTGAAGGGCTCATCGTAACCCGTAGACCGCTTGCCGCCAGCGGCTTACTAAAATCGATGCTTAGGCTCGGGGTTAGTGTTGAGACTGATTTGATGCTCGGATTCGTGCTGATTACATGGAATTTTAGTGACTGCATAAAAACAAAGCCCAGATAGCCCACGACCAATACAGAAGTTAAAATAATTAGCGGACGATAGTCACGCCGGGAAACTCTACTGATGTGTGATGTTACTTGTTGCTGCACTGGACTCCTTAATCTGGTGAAACGTATCCTGATATTGTACCGCTAAAAAACCCGGACTGTGTATATTTAGAAACGACTGCAGCGTTATCATGACCTCCGTAAGGTCCGCTGCCTTGGTCGCCACCAATCATGGTTACGCTATTCCCTTGGACGCCAACCACAAGATTGACGTGTGACCCACCATTCTTATGAATAACCATATCACCCAATCGTGGGATGTATGTACTCTCGCTATGATAATGAAACTTCCCCCCTTGTTGCCCGAGGGACATTATTTCTGAAACTGCCGGTAGGCGCCAGCCTGGTTCGGGCTTTAAAGGGTACTTAGCCTGGTCGTAAACCCAACTAACAAAGTCGGCACACCACTCTTCATAGCTATTCTGACTGTAAACCAAATAACCAAGCCGAGGAATGGCTGGTGGCGGCGTCCATTTTGCCAATTCTTGTTGGGCGATACAGACGACATTCTGCCGAACGACACTCAGCGTTGCTGTGGCACCCGTGGCAGCAGTGGTGCAGTTTACCGCGCCAGCGTTACAGGTTGAGACGCTCGTAACGGGCACATTAGTCGCAGAAGTTGCATACAGTTGCAGAATTTGTTTTGCGTAATTGATTCGGTTATCCATTTGTGGAGTTCCCGCCTTCTCATACGCGTTCTCAAAAGCAGCTGTTGCCGCAGCAATATCTGTTGCGTTTTTGACTGCTCCGAGTGCGTCCGTGTATTGTGACTCCGTTAGCTCCGCCCACATGAAATCAAGCTGAGTCGCTAGTGCGTATGGGTCTTGGCCACGATTCTTAGCAAACTTGAGGAGAGTATCCCATCGACCGGGCTGGCTCCACTGGGCAATGCCGTGCCCCACACCATTTGATTGGAGCGCTTTGGGGTTGACGTGAGATTCTTGCATCAGGTTTCCAAGAACTGCCGCTGAACCTATTGCGGTGAGCCCCTTCTGGACAAAGTAATTAAACGCCTGCTGCTGGTTATCGCTTCCAACCAGTGTGGTGGCCACTGTGCTGCACTGGCCATTGTCTGCCACCCAGTTAGGGTAACTAACAAGGGCCTCAACCTCACTTTGCGGTAAGCCAACAGCTAATACCGTTTCAGTTGTTTGGGAAAATCCTGCCCAGAACGACAAAAATATGAAACTAACATACAGGCCTTTTCGAGTAAGAATCTTGGCGAACGACATATTAATTGCTGCTAACATGTGATATATCATCGGGGCTTAACAAACTGGTATCAAACAAGCCACCAGCTACGCCGACCGTCGCCTTAATGAGCAGGCAGGGGTTCGAATTCTTGTTGACTGGCATCCCAGTGTTCGAGTCTATCGTAGCTGTCGCGTCATTATTCCAGCTATTATCCTTCATATAGGCCTGCGCCGCATTATCACTACAGTTAGTGTCCCAGTACGCCCCCGGATCGGAAGGGATTGTTCC
This sequence comes from Saccharimonadales bacterium (SeqCode), assembly GCA_038230895.1. Taxonomy (GTDB): domain Bacteria; phylum Patescibacteriota; class Saccharimonadia; order Saccharimonadales; family UBA4665; genus JAJXTN01. The sequence continues at coordinate 21,631 of JBBRMJ010000006.1, forward strand.
GGCAGGGTACCCGTACTGCACAACACCAAAAGGATCAGGCTGTGCCGTGGCCGCCGCATCAGCCCGCATTGCCAACATTGAAGAAAAGGTGTGAGATAGCAAACTTACGGGGTTAACCAATAGATTGGCGATTGAAGTGCGTGTCGAGCTTCGGAAGTCGAGCGGAATGTCCATGGCTATTTTCGAAACGAGCGAATAACGAGTATTTGTGCTAAAAAGTCGAGCGAATAGGGGTAGATTAGCAAAGCTCTGTTTCTCACTCTGTATTTGTTGATTGGTTATGTCAGCCACCTGTTTATCAGTTAATTGTTGTCCCCCCAGAGAGATATGTGCTGCATCATTGCCCGCAACGTCGGCCCCGGCCGCCATCATGTCAAAGGTACGTCCACCACTCATGTTGCTGCTGAAGGGGTTAGGAATCAACCACTGGGTTACCGCGTTCATTATGCCTGGGGCGATCTGGGCGGCCACGAGCTTGGCTTCACAATATCCCGGCAAAGCCAGATCTATATGGATAGAACAAAGTCTGTCAATATTAGACATGGCAAATGATATTGGGGTCCGAAGTGCCCAGTCGAGGGCGCCAAAAAGACGACCTATCGTATTCTTCCAAATAGACGCAACTGCCGGGAGAATATTAATACCAGGTAGGTTTAGAAAGCTATGAATACCACCAGCGACGCTATTTCCCTGACCAAGCATCTCTTCATCACAAACTCTATTTCCAGCTGGCACGGGGTTCCCATCATTGCATAAATAGGTGCTAGACCGAACTGGCCCTGTATTACCGTCTATCAGACTTGAATAAAGTGGTGTAGCCTCAGCTGATGCCGTACCACCCATTTCTGGGTCGTTTGGATTCCCTGAGTTCCCTGAAGACAGTGAATTAACCATGGATCCTACTTCAGTGGCATTGACGTGACCAGTGTGTATTTCATCGGCATAGGTGCGGTACTCCATGTATAGACTTACTGCAGCAGCAGCGTTCGTTACATAGCCCAACTTTTTAAGATTTGGACCAAGGTTGTTTGCGCTATTTACGATTTGAGCTCCGAGGTTAATATACCCAATGATCGGTATCTTATCGGATGCGGTACCCGCTATTCCTTCGAGCCCGATTGAGGTGAGGCCCTTTTCGATGAGATACTTTTGGAATCCTTTTTCAGATATATCATTATAAAGTTTAAACATTGCCTCGCTGTCAGCAATACCATATTCGGCGGCTAACTTCTGTAACCCCTGACGGACAGCAGTATCCGATTCAGCATTTTCAGGCGCGCCATGCGTTGCAGGCGTTTCTGTTCCATCTGTTGGTGTAGTTTTTTCAGGCGCGCATTTATCAAGACTAAAAAGACACTCAAGTACTAACCCAAGGGATTGGCTCCGGGGTGTAATAACCCGTTGAACGAGAAACAACTTAGCGGCTTGTTTTTGAGCTTTGACATCATTGGCAAACACGTCTCTAGTGCCGCAAAAAATAATGCAGCGCTTTATGCCGTATTTTTCCTCCAGCAAGCGACCGGACACATATCGGTAATAGAGTTGCTTTGATTTTGTTTCATTTTTCATGGCGTCGCTTACGGCACTCCGCATGCCGGCCCGATCAGCACTTCTGAAATCAGCACCGAGCTTCTCACCATTGGCACCAATGCTATCACCACTACCCGACGACCCCGGAGCCTTTAGCAGCCAGGTGCCACGAGCACTGTCATATTTAAATTCGATGCCGTACCTTGTCGCTAACCGGTTCTCGATTTTGGCATTCCCCCATGACTTATAAAGGTTAGATACCGGGTTAGTGCCGTTGATGCTCCCCACCCTACAGGCGGAACTAATCGTTGTACCGCACTTTTTGTAGCTGGGCAGTACTTTATTCACGATATAGTGTTCTAGTAGGGTCTGGGTCTCGTCGCCAACGGCTTTCTCCGCTGAAGCAGAGTAGCGACCCTGTAAACTCCTGACAATACTCTCGATCTTTAGGGGTATTAGGCTGAAAAAGATAATCAATAATATACCAATAACACCACCGACGATACCGCCGCCCGCAAGGCCCTTCTTCTTGTTGTTCATGAGTGTGGAAAGTAGTTTTGCGCTACGAGAAACCCCTGCTTCCGGGTTAAAACCCTTACCAATTATGTCACCAGAAACCGCACCTATTCCCATCTCAGCAGATTCCAAACCACCTGGTGTCTCAGTTTTGCTAGCCCCATCTTTATTGGCTGAAGGTGCCCCGTTCTCTTGACGTTCTAGGCTTTCATTATCACCAGACGGGTTGAAAAGACCGGCATCAGTATTATCACCAAGCACGTCGTTGATATCGTTGACGGTATTCTCAGCATCCTGGCTCAGTTGCTGCGAACGATCACTGGTCGAGGGTGATAAGAGGGGCTCGTCATATCCCAGTCTCTCATCATCGTCCTGCCGACCCCGTTTTGGCTGATAGAATTGTTGTTTAGCCATGCTGGTCTTAAACTTTTACGTCACCTATACTATATTATATAACGTTTATTATGAGTTTTGCTGGTAGCCAAACTATAGGCTTCCCGGGTAGAGCCGATTGCTGAGATCAATAGTCCCTTGCGGTTGATTGATTTCACCGGACTGGGGTTGATTCTGAGTTTGCGCAGCCGCGTTGATCTGCTGCACCTGCTCCGGGTTAGTGGTGATTAGTCCAGTCTCGGTCGGGCTGGCGACAACTTGAATGTGGACGTGGTTCTGACCTGCGAAGAAGAGGCCCTGGCCGACTGGGAATTGGCTCAGCCGCTTCTTCTCCTCGCTGGTAAGTTTGAAAACGTCTGACAGGACGTCAACAGCGCTGGAGGACTGCTTGAGCAAGAACTGCATAGAGGCATTAGCGACAATCGCTCGCCCCATGCGTGAGCCCATGAAGTCCTCAACGTCCTGGGTGATGGTGGTGATGCCGAGATTATATTTGCGGGCGCGCTTGGCGAGGCTAAACAGGAAGTTGGCCGAGTCCTCGTACTTCATCAGTTGCCAAGCCTCATCGACGATGAGAATGCGCCGTTTCTGGTCGCTTTTGGTCTTATTCCAGATGTAATTCAGCACAATGTACATGGCAACTGGTCGCAATTCATCCTCAAGATCACGAATGTTGAAGACCACGAGCGGGTTATTGATGTCGATGTTACTCTGTTGACTGAAGATGCCGGCGAAGGTGCCGGTGGTGTACTTCCGCAAGCGTTGAGCCAGTTGGGGTCCCGTCCCGCCCATGTGAAGCAGCGTGTCGTAGAGATCGGCAATGGTTGGCGGCAGACCAGTATGCGTCAGAGGATCGTTAGTGATACCGGCCTTGGCGTAGGTTTCGATCAGCCCGGCGTCCAAGTCAGCCTCCTCGGAAGGCGCCAGAGCTGGCATCATAGCGGCGTTACCACCCATCATTTGAGTCTGCGCGCCGCCCATCATCAACCGTAGAAGGCCATGGAGGGTCACTAAGTTCGATCGTAGGGGATTGTCGGCCTCTTCGTTGTCGACAACCTTCGGCAGATCAAAGGGGTTGATGCGAGTTGGTGAATTCAGGCTCAGCCGCACGTAGGCGCCACCAACAGCTTCACACATCCGTTGATACTCATTCTCTGGGTCAATGATAAAGATTTCGGTGCCGAACATCATGCTGCGCAGGGCTTCCAGTTTGACGGTGAAACTTTTACCCGCACCAGATTTGGCGAAGACGACTGAATTGCCATTTTCCAGAGAGAAACGGTCGAAAATGACCAAGCCAGAGTTGTGCATATTGATGCCGTAGAGGATGCCGTTGTCTTGGGTCAGGTCGGCGCTGGTGAACGGGAAACTCGTGCTCAGCGCACCGGTGCTCATGTTGCGCCGAATTTGTAGCTGATCGACTAGTTGGGGCACAGTGCTATTGAAGCCCTGCTCCTGCTGGCTGGTAGCCGGCTTACTAAACACCAGTTGTTGACCGAGCATTGACTCGACCTTATGGGTAACAAATTCCAGCTCATCGACGCTACTGGCGTAGATGGTGAAGTATAGGCCGAAACGGAAGAAACGCTCTTCACCAACCTGTAGTTTGTCGCGCATTTCTTCGGCATCGAGGATGGCGGCTTGCTTGCCCGGATCACGGACACGGCCTTTTTCACCGTCGATTTGGATGCCCGCTTCCAGTTGGGTGACTTTCTTACGCAAGTTCTCGAGCACCACCTGGCTTTCGACTGGATAGACATACATGCTCATGTCCATGACTTCATCAAGGTTGACCATGCTACTGAGCCAACCAGTGTAAATCTGTCGTGGGTAGCCGTAGACATAGTAGGTACGGGCATAGCGAGTACCAAGCTGGAAGTGAGTGCTGCTAAATTCCAGTGAGCTGGGGGCGATGAAGTCGCGAAGCGCGGTGATGCCCTTTTGGAAGGCTGATTGAACCTCCTGCTGTTCGCGGGCCTGCTGTGCCTGAGCGATGGCTACGGGGTCGATAGCCGGCTGTTTACCCCTGCCAAACGCCATTACTGTAGCTCCCGTTGCAGATGTGCCTGTGGTGCTGTTCCCTGGCCCTTGGTGATGATGTCAGCCGTCAATTGGTTGAAGTTCTTGAGCTGTTGCCGAGTGGCTGTATCGGGGTTGTAGGTGTCGTAATACAGTTCAATCAGTTCTTGGGTGTCGAGTGGTAGGCCCTGGATGCCAGCCTGTAGCAGACCAGATAATACCGACTGGACGCGGTTGCGAAGCTCAGTTTTAGCGTTTTCGAGGTCGGCCTCATTGATGGTGACGTGCTGCTCTTTGGTATTGAAGATGCCGGCAATGCCGCTGAAGAAGTTCTTGCTCTGGGTCAGGGCTTTGGTGACATCGGCTACGGGGAAGAACGGCACAACGACATAGAAGCGCTTATCCATGATATTGGTCTGTTGGCTGAGCGCGTCTATGTAGCCGATGTAATCCTCCATGAGCAATGCCAGCAACATATTATCGTGCTCAGTTCTAATTTTATCGAGCTTTTCAATATATGGTTGCAGGTCTACTTTTTGGGAACGGATGAAAATCTGGATTGGGAAGTACAGTGAGTTGAGGAAACCCTGATAGCTATACTCTACCGCTTCTTGCTCCTGAGGGCTCATCAGATCGAAGTTAACGCTTTTGACCATGACCACCGAACGGAAAGAGCCATCATTCATAATGACCACGCCGTCACGAATCTCGGCGATCTGCAAGGCATTTTGGGTGCTATTCGGGTTGGTTCGTGGTCGAACTGCAGCTGCTGGCTGACCAGTTATAGCTGGGGTGACCGGCTGTGGAGGTGCCTGAAATGGTGCTGGCTGTGGCGGCGCATAAGCGGGCTCGGGGCCGACTGGTCCGGAATATGGCGGTGGCGGCAACGCGCCACTCTGCCCTGCAGGATATGGATTCGGTTGATTAACTGCTGAGGGGTTCATATCGCGCCTTGCCCACCTTTTGTTTGTCGCTTTTGTCGCCCCAGAGCAAGGAACGTATTAGCGTAGTGAAATGACAACTTCTTCATCGGGTGGTAGTTCCTGGCTTTTGGCCTTGGAGGCTTCGCGGGCCAGAGTTGCCACGTTTAGATCGTTGTTGTTTGCCAAAGATAGTATAGCAGGACTAGGAGGTGGTGTCACCGCTGCCGGTGCTGTTCCGCTATCTGTTGTGGGCATGACGGCTGGTGGCGCTGAACCCAGCGGTTGGATGGTGCGCAGATGTGAGTGGTAGACATGATCCGACCGATGTTGGGCCTTGAACTGGGCGACGAGCGCAGTTTCGTCAGCCGTAGCCGTCTGTGCAGGTACCCCCGTGTCATCACCACCAGGTCGAACCACTTGACCACTGTCGAACACCGTCTGGCTCGGCGGTAGATCCGCGGGCGCCGTTGCCTGATTCATGAACCAATAATCGTTGGGTGCAGATGGTGGAGCTGTTGATGATGGCGTCGGCGCAACCGTTTGGACACTGTTCATTTGGTCCACCAGTTGTTGTCGGTGAGTCTGGGCTGAAGTGTTGATCAGCGTCTGAAACTGCTGCGCGATGGGATTGTTTGTCTCGTCCAAGATGTCATCCGATGCCTGAACATCATAGTTTGGTACTTCTTGCGGCAATTTGCTCGGATCAATGAGTCGATCCGATGGTGTTATAGAGAGCTGGCTGGGCTGGGCGTACATATTAACGTTAACGTTTTTAACTGCCCAGCCGCGACTATCGATGGTGTTAGCGAGTGCCTTCAAGCGGTTCTCTACCTCGCCCTGGCTCAAGCCATTGGTTAGCACCTGCTCAATCCGCTTTGGAACGGTAATGGTAACCAGCTCCTTGATGCCACTTTGGTCCCAAATCCGCCGCCGTGGCTTGAAATAGAAGCGTATCTTGGCAATCGCCCACACTTCTGTCGGCTGGTCTTTACCGAAAGGCAGGGCAAAGAAGCCGGTGAAGATGGCCGGCGGCAAGAAAAGTACCACGAGGAAGGGTGCACCCTTAGCTGAGACGATATAGGACAGGTACAGGAAAAAAATCGAGATCAGTGCGTAGATGAACTGCCGCAGCGTCAGCGGCCCAAGGATTTTGTCCTCAGCCTCGATGTCCTGGATTACTTTATATGTGGACATAAGTTTATGTTATGTCTCTAGGGAGTTGGGCTATGACTTGAGCGAGTGTGGGGTTGAGTCTACCTTGAGTGTCGATATCTGCTAGCGCCTGTTGCGCAGCATTTCGGTTTTTGGCGGCCGCGCTCGATGAGGATGCATATGATTGTTGAGCAGCTGCTCCACCGCCTGCGCCAGCTGCCTGAGCCGCAAGTGCTTGCTGAGACATTGCGGCTTGTTGCTGAGGAGAGCCACTAGTGCCCTTTACGTATTGTTCGAGGTTTGCATATGCGCGGGCTGCAGCTTCATTTTCTGCCTGCGATGCGTGAGGGTTGCCGGCGACGGTAAAAATTGAGTCTCTGATTGCCTGGAAGCTTCCCGGGGTTTCCTTGTATTGTTCAGGCATTGCCATGCCCGCATATTCTGTGAGCAATGCATGATGATTCGTCCCTGTCCTAGTTAGGTTGCCCGGTGTCCCACCGATTTGTGCTCTGCGCATATCGATACGCATTCCCTTGAGCGGGATTGATATACCTTGCCAACGTCCAGTAGCTGTACCTGCATCAAGCCCTGCCTCGTTCGCCCATGCCAAGTAATCCTCCATCACATTGTTCTGAGCTTCTGTGCCCAAGGGCTCTGTTTTCTCAAGCAACTTCTTGTAGTTCACTTGCTTATCGGCACCATTAAAGTACTCCCTGTTCCCCATCTTAATCTGATCTTCGTCGTGCCATGTACCATCGGCCGCCGCCCATTGTTCGCGACCGCTCGTATTTCCGGCCGCCGCCGCATCTCGATAACGGTGTCCCGAGCTCCTTCTTGATGCCAGAACACTTATTGGAATCGTTGAAGCCTTTGTCCAGGTATCGTTGCCGTTAGACCAAATATTCGATATTGCTTGTTCGCGTTCAGCATTGCTCTTCGCTTGATTTTCGGCTAGCTTGACTCCACCTATTGATCTGCCTATACGACGCTGAAGCCGGTTATTTGATCCAAGCATCTGCGAGCCTCGAATTTCACGAACGTCTTTAAAGCCGGAGCTAACCTTTCGTCTAGTCGTGTTTCGGAGGCTATTGGCATCGTTGACGTTCCCTTTGAGAGTATCTTGACCTCGTTTGTGGATTCCCGTAGCAACTCCGTGGAAACGGCCAAGCAGACTGCCTGCGATACGGAATGCGAAAGGAATCAAGAATAAAGGGATTATTAAAGCTATGATTGCCATCAGCTGCGACAGGGTAGAAAGCAGCCCTATCTGACTTTTTGCCGCCTCTGAAATCGTCACCGACATAATATTCGCAATACTAAATATGACCGCAATAATCGGGTATATCAGTAATGTTTTAAACAATAAATCCCACCACTTTCTAAAATATTGCTCGGTATTTGGCAGAGCATATAACGCAAACGCCACCGGCGAGACAACAAGCAGAAATATAATCAAACCCTGCCTGATTATAATTGTTGCAAGGATGGATATGAAGACTAGGGCTCCGGGCAATAGTATAAATAGAAGTATAAACTGCACCATCGGCAGGATGAATGTTGCGCCGCCAGCAATCACCACCCATAGACCCGCAACTCCTGCCGTGCCCGCCAGCAAGCCAGAAACACCCAGAACTGCCGTTGAACCACCATTCAGTGTTAGGTGAAAAGTGCCCGTATTGACGAAAGGCTGCGTTAGCAGAGTCTGGATACCTTCGCCAACGATGTTGGAGACATCGACGGCCAGCGCTACTATATAAATCGAAAGATTAATAAGAACCGCCGCTATAAGTAAGCGCGGTAGTATTTTCTTTGCAGAGTAGGCGTCGATGAGACCCCCGCCAATTGATTGGCCGAATACGACAACGAGCAGCGCTAGGATTAGGAAGATATCTCCGTAGTTGCGGAATCCCGACCAGATTCTATATATAGCGTCACTAGAACTTAGACCGACAGGCTGTGTGACCAGCAGAGGGTGAATAAAGACCGAGTAAATCCCATCAATGGCTTTCGCCAGTAGATCGATAACCGGGCAAATAATCCAGCCTAGAGCATCACTGCCTTCACAGCCTGGTGCGGCCGCCGTTGCGGCGGCTCCGCCCCCTGGCCCTGTCGGGATTGCTGCTCCTGGTGCGAGGGTTGCTTTACTTGTGTCGACAGCCATCTTGAAGCCATTGAGTGCATAAGGTGACTTCGTGCTCCCATTACCATTGAGCCCCCAAATGGTGGCCGTACAACCATTGTTTCCGGTGAGTGGGCACTGCTGCGGGTCAAATTGCGGGCCGGAAGTCGAAGTATAAACGATAAGGACGTAATGTGGCGATGACTTCGTTGCCCAGATGTACTGCGACGGCACAGCATTGCCCCCACCGTTGACGCACCCCGGGATTGAAATCTGTGCAATTTGACTACCCGTTTCGGTTTCGACACTCACTTGTACCGTTGTATCGGGTTTAGCGTCACTGCTGATGGCAGTCCCTGCTGAGTCTGTCAGCGTCAGTGCGCCAACGGCACAAGCGTAGCCAAGCGGATAGTAAGGATTGTTGCTAGCATCTACTGCTGCGGTGTGGGCGTTATCGATCCAAGCCACTGGCGTCTTTGGTGTGGACGCGGCGCTCGCTCGCTCGCTCGGCAGTAAGAAAGTGGCAACGGTGACGAATACCAGCGTTAACACCATGCTAAGACTCAGAACAGTTTTGTATTTAAGGGATCGCAAAATAACCCATCTGCATTATTTTTTATTACTTCTCTTATATTACCCAACCATAATACACTGTTCATACAACAACAATCAAAGCACATGCGTCATGTCCTAGCCTTGAAAAAACATTGAAAAAGCAATATAGTTTCTGATAATGGCACTAATACTAAAACACAAAGCTCCAACCTTTATCTGCTCAATCTTGTTGCTATTGACCTTATTTTTCGTTGTTCCTCAATTGGCCAGCGCGGCCGTACTAGTTGACTGCCCCGACGGCACGAGTGTAACGTTGCCTACCGGTAAGACGTACGCGCAAGTTTGTGCGACACACATGGGCGCGCCAGCCTCACCGGGGCCTGCCACTCCTCCGGGTGTCAAAGGAGGTAACGTTTGCGGTGGTGGTATCGATTCGAACGGCAACACGCAATCCTCGGTGAACACCAGTATTAATATCGGCTGTAAGGGCAAAGGAAACCCTATTGCCGACGTGTTATTTGCAATTATACGAGTTTTATCCGACGGTGTCGGTCTGGTAATCGTCGGGTCGATAGTATATGGTGGGATTCAGTATTCAGCTTCCCGCGGCGACCCACAGGCTGCTGCTCAGGCTATCACTAGGCTGCGCTCTACGCTTGTAGCATTACTTATTTTCATATTTGGATACGCGATCCTAAACTATATAATTCCTACAGGATTCCTAAAGTAATGGTTTACTCACTCCTTTCACACTTTGCGGCTTCATGTTCTGGGGGAAGTTTGCTGGGATTTCCTACCTGGTATTCCTACCTTCCAAGCACAACAGTCGGGGGGCTTTGTAGCCCCCAGATTTCCAGCCTGAGCGATATTTGGCTCATCGCGGCCGCTATCATTGAGATAATGCTCCGCATCTCGGCGCTGGTGGCTGTTGGCTTCGTGATGTATGGGGGGCTCACCTATATGACCAGTCAAGGAGAACCTGATAAGACGGCAAAAGCTCGCACCACCATTGTGAACGCGCTCGCTGGTTTAGTGGTAGCAATTTTGGCAGCGATCGTGATTGGTTTCATAGCCGGGAGTGTGACGTGAATCTTATTTTCCATAACATGTTTTATTTGGCGGTTACGGGGAACGCCAACTGTGGTGATGGTACCACCTGTGATACTGGGCTCCCACAAGTTGGTGCTGGTGCAGTTCAGCTCCACGAAATTCTTCAAATCATACTGGCTGTACTGGGTGCGATTGCGGTACTGGTCGTTGTCATTTCCGGGTTAAGGTTTATTACTGCGCAGGGCAATCCTCAAGAAGTTGCCAAGGCTCGTAGTACTTTGGTAAATGCCGTTGTTGGCCTCGTCGTAATACTGGGCGCCGAAGCGATTGTCGCTTTCGTTTTGGGGAATGTATGAAACGCATAATCACCACCGTAAGCCTATTGCTTGCCTTAGCCGCACCTACAGTCGCCATGAGTAGCGCAGCAGCGGTAGATATATTCGGTAGTTGTGGAGCGGGAAGCGCTTCGGGCACCCCAGGAATCTGTACAGATATCCATGCCGGTGAAGGAAGCACCACCAATCCAATCGTTGGCATCATTGCAAGCGTCATAACTATACTGTCGTTCGTGATTGGCATTGCTGCCGTGATTGGCATCATTATTAATGCGATTCGTATGATGGTAGCGAACGGTGATAGCAACGCAGTGGCTTCAGCCCGGAGTGGTGTACTGTATAGCTTGATAGGCGTGGCCGTAGCTATTTTGGCCCAAATGATAGTAAGAATAGCATTAGGAGTAATTGGTAATTAATGATGTCTTTTAAATACGTCAAAGTCGCAATCGTGAGCCTATTGATTGCCACCAGCAGTTTTAGCTTCGGGGGCATGGCAATAGTCAGTGCCTCAAGCTCGCAGATTGATGCGTGCGCTGGTCTAAGCCAATTGGACAATGCCCCATCCTGCGGAGCTGCGGGTACATCGATAGTGCAACGAATCGCAAATAATCTGGTGGTTCTGATTAGTATTGTTGCCGGCATCATAGCCGTCGTGACAATAATAATTGCTGGATTCCAGTATATTACGAGTGGTGGGGATGCTACGGGAGTGGGTAAAGCCAAGACAGCACTCAGCTACTCGGTTATCGGATTGGCCGTAGCTGCTCTTGCCCAGTTCCTCGTTCATTTTGTGATAAGAAATATTTAACCACTAACAGTATGGCTTGCCCTGTAGCAGGGTGATATGATATAAGTTAGGAAATAGTAAAGAAAGGTTCGTACATGATTCAAAAAATTAAAAAATTCGTCGTCGTTGGGATTATAGGCCTTAGCGCCATATCACCCGTCCTAGTTCCAAGCCTGGCTGGTGTCGCTAGCGCCAGCATTAGTTCACAGATATGTGATGGGGCCAATAGCGCAGCTACTGGTTCGAGCAACACCGACTGTACTACTAACTCCGGTACAGATGCTTTGAGAAGCGTCGCAACGCAGATTGTGAACATCTTCTCGGTCTTGGTTGGTGTGGTTGCTGTCATCATGGTTATCTACGGTGGTTTCAAATACATCACGTCTGGTGGTGAGAGTGGCAATATCACCAGTGCGAAGAACACGTTGATCTATGCCATTGTCGGTTTACTAATCGTCGCTCTGGCGCAATTCATCGTACGCTTCGTGTTGCACACAGCTGACAACACTAATCTAACCTAGTCCCCACAAGGCTACGGCAAAGAAAAATCCCCTCATCACGAGGGGATTTTTAAAGCAAGACGTTTGGTGACTAGAGGACTTGAATCTTCTTGATCGTGTCCTGTTGCAGCTTACCAAAGCTGATGGTCAGTACGCCGTCTTTGAGTACGGCCTCAATCTCTTCTTCCTTAACAGGTACCGGTAGAGCGATCGTTCGTGAGAACTCACCCCAGTAACACTCTTGGAGAAAGTAGTTTTCGACACCGTCTTCGGTGCCAGAGCTCAGCGTCCCGCGGATAGTCAGCTGGTTGTCAGAGATGCTGACATCGAGGTCGCTTTTGTTGACACCAGCGGTGCGGGCCTTGACGACCAGCTTCTCACGGGTTTCATAGACATCGACGGCCAATTGGCCGGGTACGTTCTCATCTTCGTCCCATTCGTCATCAGCGGCTGGTGAGGCAGCTGGTTGACTAGCATCGACTGGAACGCTCATGTCGTCGTCACCCAAAAAGGCTGCAGTTAGTTCATCTTCCTCAAGCAAAAGATCGTCGTCGCGATTTCGTCGCGCCATAGTTGTTACCCTCCAAATTGATTAATGCACCATCATCCTTAACTTAGTTAAGGATTCAGCAGTAAGAGTCTTGCATTTTTGTGTTAGTAGCAGTATAGCTTAGGTTGCAAACAGTGCGCAACTTCTAGGCCACTTATTTACAACACATTAAACACAACATGAGTCTTCTCGATCACTTTATGTCATTTCTGGCGCCTCATGAGTGCTTGGGTTGTGGTGCCGAAGGTCGAGTCCTATGTAATGCCTGCTGCGAGCGGCTTGAACTCACCCCTGACCACTGTTATCGCTGTCGGCAGCCGACCACCGATTATCTGACATGTCCTGTTTGCCGCCGCAGCAGCGCTCTTCGGCGAGTCCGAGCGGCTGCTAGCTATCGATCAGATGCGAAAGAACTGGTTTGGAAACTAAAATTCGCTGGTGCCCAAGCAACAGCCAAGGTGATGGCAATCCAAATGATCCATGGTCAGAGCATAGCGCTTGATACGCTGGTAGTTCCAGTACCAACTGCCACCAGTCGAGTTCGTCAGCGGGGCTATGATCAGGCAGTCTTGCTGGCTCACGCTGTTGCTCGTCAGAGTGGCGCACGCTACGCAAGCTGTTTGACACGGCTGAATCAAGCCCATCAGGTCGGCGCGAATCGCCAGCAACGGCTGGAACAGTTGACGCAGGCTTTCCGCGTCAATAAGCATGCAGCCGTTCAAGGTGCACACATTATCTTAATCGACGATGTCGTGACCACTGGCGCTACTCTCGAGGCCGCAGCCGCCAGTTTACGAGCTGCCGGTGCTCGACAGATTGAAGCGCTCGTCTTCGCCCAACCGTAATCTGCTTGGGTAATTGACCGCAAACTTGTATAATGACCTCTGTTATGGAGAGGTGTCCGAGTGGTCGATGGAAACGGTCTTGAAAACCGTCGTGCCAGCAATGGTACCGTGGGTTCGAATCCCACCCTCTCCGCCAAAACAACCAAGTGCACCAGGTGTAGTCAAACACCGGGTTATTCGCTACAATACAACTTCGTACGGAGAGGTACCCAAGTGGCTCAAGGGGATGGTTTGCTAAATCATTAGGGGGGAGCAATCCCCCGCGAGGGTTCGAATCCCTCCCTCTCCGCCAAGTAAAAAGCATCGGCATTTGTCGATGCTTTTTACTTGGCAGGCCAGTGTACTTCGACCCCGCCCTGCGGTACAATAGCGCTTATGGCAGAGACAGATAGACAGGTACAATCACCAATCGGAGAAGCGACTCATCTACCAGGCGTGGTGATTGCCCCGGGCAGTTCAATCGCGCCAGACAGTACAGTGACTGTCATGCAATCAGTAGCTACCGAGAAAGTCGTCGCCCCAGAAGTTAGTCCGTCTACAAGTGTATCGGATGTAGCTGATTACCAAGACATGCCCCGGGTACACCAAGACGGTGGGACTGTTTCGTGGACTGCTTCGGAATTTATCGCCCACCACAAGACGGCAGGGTGGTATGCAGTCCTCGCAGCGGTCACAATCGTTATCGCCGGCTTACTCTCTCTGTTGACTCACGCAATTATATCGGGCGTGGTGATTGCGGTCGGTGGTATTGCCATGGCTTCATTCGCGGGCCGGAAGCCACGGCAGCTTGATTACCAACTGGATGAGAGTAGTCTGAGCATTTCAGGTCGCTCATACCCACTGTCAAGCTTTCGCTCCTATGCGGTCGTGCCAGAAGGAGCTCTCATCAGTATTATATTTATGCCATTGAAGCGATTTGCACCAATCACCACTGTTTATTTCGCGCCCGAGGACGAAGAACAGATCTTCACGATTTTATCCGTTCAGTTACCGTTTGAAGACTATAGCCACGATTTTATTGATAATCTGATGCACCGCATTCGATTTTAGTCAGTCGAAAGCCGCCGATGAGTCGGCGGCGGCATCCTTCATTACCAAGCTCGTAGATAAGGCCTAGGAGCGCCCGTCGCGCTCTTTGCGATAGAGCTTACGTTCCATTCGAGTTATGAACTCATGCTTGGCTTGTTTGGCATCCCATTTTTCAAATTCGTTCATGAGGGCTTCGGCGTCGTCGTTTGACATAGTACTCTCCTTTTAGTTTGTAATCGCTATTATTATGCTTATGCCTTGAGGGAAGCTGTAAATATTTTTACAAATTGCGCCGCCCAGTGGATAAACAAGGGAGAGTATGCTGTAATGACTGTACGACAAGTGGCCACTCGCTATGAACCCCCAAAAACTCATCCAAAAACTCGACACCCTGCAACGGAGACACCACTTCACGGCCTTTAGTTACGCCGTTATGAAGCGTTACGGCGAACATCAGGCGGGCTACCAAGCGGCGCTGCTCACCTACTATGCCTTCCTGTCGTTATTCCCGTTACTATTGGTGCTCACCACGTTCACGCAGATTATCGCTGGCTCGCACCCAGCCCTGCAGGCCAAGGTCGTCAACGCTGTTGCCAGTTATTTCCCGGTCATTGGCAACCAACTGTCAGCCCACGTTCACAGTTTGCACAAGAGTGGCTTGGCATTGGTGATCGGTAGCTTGTTCCTCGTCTACGGTACTCGCGGTGTGGCAGCGGCTTTCCGCTACGGTGTTAATACTATCTGGCATGTTCCGCAGAGCGAGCAGCCCGGTTTCCCGCAGTCGGCGTTGCAGAACCTCGCTATCGTACTGGCTGGTGGTCTTGGTCTGACGGCCGCCGCAATCGTGACAGGTGCAGTGGCTGCTAGCTTTAGTGGGGTGGGCGCCCACCTATTGGCCGGGGTCATAAATGTGGGCATTCTCTTCGGCTTGTTTAGTTTCATATTGCAACGTAGTTTACCTCGTCGCATCCCGGTTCGTGATAAACACACAACTGCCTTGACTGCAGCGATCGGTTTGGTCGTCCTACAGCTTGCCGGCGGCTATATCCTCGCTCGTGTTTTCAAAAATCTTGACGCATTGTACAGCTACTTTGCATTGTCACTGGGCTTATTATTTTGGGTCTACTTACAGGCGCAGGTCTTGTATTATGCGGTGGAGATATCGGCCGTTCATAGCCAGAAGCTCTGGCCACGAAGTCTGACCGGTCAGCATCTGACCGAAGCTGATACGCGTTTAAAAGCCAATGCACTGAAGCCTACAGGCAACTAGTACATCAGGTATTGACGCCACCATGTGCGGCTGTGGGCTGAAACCTTGCGGCGGGCCATTTCTTTGCTTTGCATAACTGTGACTCCTCCCGTGAGTTATAGTCTAAGCATAGCGGTATGACCTGAAAGAACGCTGTTAATATTCTTACAACGATTAAGAAGTTATTTTTTATCTGCTTTGAGTAATGTGACGAGTTCGTTTATCAGCTTGAGCTGGCGTTCATTGATTTCCATCAGTTCTTTGACTTCTTTCTCGGCCCGGACGTTCGTATCATAATCATGTTTCGCCATGGCTGCGCTGATGGCATCTTGACGCTTAGCAGCAATCAACAGGATCGCACCTTGCAAGCCAGCTAACATCGACAGGAAGAGGTTCAGGAGGATAAAGGGGAATTTATCCCAATGCTCGATGCCGTGGACAGAATTCAAGATGGCCCAAGCGACCATAAACGCCAAGAATGATAGTACAAAGGCCCAGCTGCCCATGCCATTACGCATACGGTCGGCGGCGCGTTCGCCGGTGGTCAGATGGTCTTTATGTTCTTTGTGCCAATCAAGCGGCGATTCCATGATTCGCAGTATAGCATAAGCGTCAGCCACCCGGGACAGGAGGATTATTCAGTTAACTAATTGGTTAACTATAGCAGGGGATCTTAAGTGCCGGAACGAATAATCGGTGCGGCTCTGAGATGCTCATTGGATTCTATTTGGTCAACGAGACACTGCACCACCGCGGCTCGTGGAATCACTGCCCACAACGGCGCTAACTCCCCTGTTAGATGATAGTTGGTTCGTTTACTTTTGGTCATTACTGGTGACCGGATGCATGTCCAGTCTAATCCACTCTCAGCAAGCAATGACAACTGCCCTTCCCCGTCAGCTAATATCTTCGCTGCGCCCAATGCCAACAGCTTATGAATGGCCTTATCTAAGCCATTTGGCTGGTCACCAGACCACAGCGCCCCTGCGCCAGTAACGGTAATAATGCGCCGAATCCCCTGTTGTTTCATGACCGGAAGAATGTTGCGCACTCCAGTCGTGACGATATCCTTCGACTTGGTGTGCCAACTACCCAACGTACTGATGACGGCCTGACTCCCCTGCACCGCTTCCGCCACCTTAGCTGCGTCGCTAATTTCCCCGCTCACCACTCGCACGCGGTCATCATCAGCGAACGGGTTACTCCGATGGACGAACACCGTCACTTCATACCTACGCGCCAATGCCAGAGCGACAACTTGCCGACCAACCTTACCTGAAGCTCCAAAAACAGTGATACGCATGAGCTTTAGTATAACTGATAGGATAGCGGACCCTGTCCTTATCCAGTCAGGCTTTCTCGAAGTAAACTTCTGCGAGAGCCTGACTTCCGCCGAACCTACGACTACGATATTTTCCTGCGGAAAATCTCTGTCGTAGAACCGAAGCCTGACGAGCACCAAATTAAAAATCCCTCGTATTTGAGGGATTTTTAATTTGGTGTACCCGATAGGATTCGAACCTACGACCTTTGGCTCCGCAAGCCAACGCTCTATCCAGCTGAGCTACGGGTACTTATTTACAATTTTGCAACAGGGGTAAGTTTATCATATAACACCTTTGAATGCCAGACCTGCTCATCGCGTACTCCATCTGTTAAAATATTCAATTACGGAGAGGTGCAAGAGTGGTTGAATTGGACGGTCTCGAAAACCGTTGTGCCAGCAATGGTACCGAGGGTTCGAATCCCTCCCTCTCCGCCAGACAGAATGCCCGCCCTGGTGGCGGGTTTTCTGTCTGGTTGATAGGAAGTGGTGATAGCGCTCCAGGGTTCGGTGGACGAGCAGCACAAGAATATCCATGCTAGCATGGATATTATGAGCAGCGTAGGTAGGAGTGCGGCAAGCCGCGCGCTATCCCTCCCTCTCCGCCAAGTTTGCTAGAATACCAGTATGACGACCGATAAACTCGATTTATTCTTACAAAAGGTTGCCGGCATCGGCGCTTCGACCTTTAATCTATTCGGTACGAACCTGCCGGGGATGGGTGGCAGTGCAGCTGGTGGTTTTGGCACCGGAGCCAACTCCGATGTCACCGATAAACTGGCTCGCAATGCCATAGCTTTCGCCACCGCCTATCGTAACCCGAGTGTCGGCCGGGAGACGTTGCAGCGACTGTCCGATATTGTTGAGGGCCAGTTAATGGCTGAACACGCGCTGTCGAACCTGAACGACAAAGAACTCGAAGCCTTGGTTGACGAATTACACGACCTCTTAGATCAGCGCGCCTAATCATGACACGTTTCTTTATTGGTGTAGTTTCCAAGGACCACGTTCAGCGCGGCATAAAATTGGGCATCGCCCAGATTGGCCATGGTAAACGGTCGGGCTTGGCACGAATGCACCAAGGCGACTGGCTGATTTATTACTCACCGAAGTTATCCCTGGATTCCAAGACCCCCCTACAGGCTTTCACGGCTATCGGACAGATGGCGGACGACGACATCTACCAAGTCAACGAGTCGCCCAGCTTTCAGCCGTTTCGTCGCAACGTGCAGTACTTGCCGGCCAACGATGCGCCGATTGGACCACTCATTGGCGATCTGGAATTTATTAAGAACAAACAGTCGTGGGGCTACGTGTTCAGATTCGGGTTAGTAGAAATTTCAGAGACAGATTATGAGTTGATCAAAAACGCGATGGTTGGCTAACTACTGGATAAGACGTGGTCGTTTCGGCGGGCTGCTGACGGGCTTAGCCGGCAGTTTAGGGGCGGTAGTTGGTTTGGTAGTCGATGGACCAGTCACGTCCATAACTGGTCGTCGGCGGGCTGTCTGAGCAGTGTTGGCTGTATCGGTACCAACTCCTAAGGTAGCTCCCTCGTCAGGGGTGTTTGCTGAATGCGTTTTTCCACCTCGATGCTTGGTGAGGGTCATCGTTATTATGATGACGATTGCCACCACGATGAAGCCAACCCCAACGTAGAGGTTCAGGTTTACAAGGTGAGACTCCACGAGCTTGGCAAAATTCATCAAGGCATGCTGGATGTCACCAATACTGCTCGTATTGAAAGCCTTCTTCTCCGCCTCTTTTAGCGCGGTGTCAGCTAGGAATTTGCTCGCAACCAAGACTAGGCCGACCAGGCTGAAAACTACTGCGACACGACGCAGTCCTTTGCGCTTCCGACTTGAGATAAATACGATACCCAGCACGCAGAGCAGTGCCGCCCCAGCAAATACGAAAGGTGATTTGGTAGCGGCCTGATAAACTCGTGGGGCTTTGGCCAGCTTCGTGTAGTACGGTTGGCTGTTGGCTTTGCCATTTGGGTTAATAGTGGTGGCAGTGATCACTGGGTTACTCAAGAAGCCATCACCGGTGGCAATCATTTGAGTCACTTGAGCTCCCTCGGTCTGGGCATTTAGATTTGAAGGCCGGCAGGTGATGGTTAGGGGGTCAGAGTTGGCAGACAAGGCAGCGACTTGGGCAGCTGTACAGATCGGTAAGCCCGCGAGACGCATGGTCACATAATGGCCGACTTCCTGGGCGAAACTTAGCTTCGCGCCACTTAAATCGATACTGAAATTAGGAGTTGGGATTTTACCCTGTAACCACTGGTAGTTGTTCTCAAGCACCACATTAACGTCCTTTTGGAGTAATGCAGGTGGGAAGGCGGCTTTAGCAGCTTGCTGGACAGCCACATCACTCAGTGAGACACCATTGGAGCCGCCATTATTCGTCGACTTCTGGGCCTGGGAGACGGCAGTGCTGATAACTCCGCTATATAGCCCGCTTTGGCTCAGCCAGGTTTCTAGCTTATCCGGCTTGGCCAGATTACTATTTACGCTGGCGGCAAATGTACCGAAGAGGAGGGTGACGAACAGAATCAGCGATAATAGATACACAACCCCGTTTCGCAACCAAATCATGAGCTTATTGTAGTCGATAGCCGTGAAATTCTATACATTATTTATTCAGCTTATGCTTACTAGTCCACTTCATGGTGCGTTACACTGGCTATATGTTTATCGCAACTACCACCGCCAATGGCTTCTTCGGTAACGTCATGCTGGCCTGGTCAATCGCCTTTCTGGGCGGCAGCGTATTACTTCTTATCTGGGCGCTCGCGATCTGGCATGTTATGCGCTTCCCTGATGTTCCCCGTCGCCGTTTCTGGTTATTGGCGACCATCTTTCCACCCCTGCTAGGCGCCATTATCTACTATTTCTTCGTCCTCCTCCCCTACAACCGCTCCCACCCCT
The DNA here is from genome assembly GCA_038230895.1 of Saccharimonadales bacterium (SeqCode). Lineage (GTDB taxonomy): Bacteria > Patescibacteriota > Saccharimonadia > Saccharimonadales > UBA4665 > JAJXTN01. The sequence continues at coordinate 41,440 of JBBRMJ010000006.1, forward strand.
ACAAGAAACCCAAGAAGCGGACTTAATTACTCCGCCTGTTCCACGCGGTGGTATTGAGAAGGAGCCGTCTGCGGAATCGGCCGTCCAAATTTCGTCTCAGCTGTCGAACTAACAACCACAGGATGAGTAACAGTAACAGCGATAAACTGGTGCGAATACCGAGCCAGATATCGTGGTCGATGATCTGTTGTTGGGTCTTTCCTGCGGTATCCATGGGTCGTTTGGCAAGCCATCTTGGCCGTTGAAGCTTGGTCTGAGGAATTGTTGAGGCACCGAGTACTGCTGATTGATGAGTCGTCTGGGTGGCTTTGCCAGCAGCTGACACGGACTGGGTGCCATTAAGTGTATTCGCGCCGCTGTTATTTGACGTTGTCATGCTAGAACCAGCCACGGTTACGGTCGTCACGGTATTCAAGCCAGTCGATGGGCCACTACTCGAGTTCGGTGTTGAACTGGTTGACGTCCCGCTGCCACCACTACCACTCGTTCCAGAGGTTGGCGCAGAACCAATCACCGGGTCACAGACGTCGTCAATACCATCATGATCACTGTCGACACCACTGTTAATGGCACCAGGACAGCTGTCGGAGGTATCAGATATGCCATCACCATCGCTATCAGTCGAGCTGGCTGGTACATAGATGGGTTGTGTCACATTGACAGGTTGATTCCCCTGGCCTGGCCCAATCACATTGATGGTATGTCCACCTGACACTGTGTTGACCGGTAGACTTATCGGTTCACTAATACTGCCTGTTTGACCGCTGCCTACTACCGCGATAATCGGACCGCTTGGCCCATCGATGCGAACAGTGTAATTACTGCCCGGCAGGAGCCCATCAGCAGCGCCGTCAACCGTCAGTATAGTACTTTCACCCCTGTTGACGACACTGCTGACAAGCCCGTGCTCAGGCACCATAGCATTGATGGCTCGTCGGGAAACGGGTTTATTCAATAACTTTTGGCTGTCATTGCTTAGGCCGGTTGCAGACGAAGAGGCTCGAAGATTATTCGTTTGCTGCAAAATCGTTTCCTCAATCAGCGCTTGGCCAAGTAGATTCGGATGGTAGCTCTCTTTTCCAAAAACTTTTGTTCCAAAGGGGCCACCGTCGGTGCCGGCAGTGAGACCGTTGACAGCTACGGCATAACCAGCCGTTTCACAGAGGCGGTGGCCTGCTAGCGCCTGGCTAATATCGACATATGTCAGTTTTGCTTGGCTGGCCGCTTGTTGCACGGCGCCATTTAAGTAGTTGATAACTTCTTCGGAGAACTCTAGCTCTCCCTTACTCAAATGAACATTCAGTGCACAATCACCGTTGTCGACAGCAATTTGTGGATACCCAACAATGTATACACGACTACTCGGAGATCTCGATTGTAATTGTCGGTATGCTGCCGTCCATCTCGGTATAGTTCGATCGATCAGTGCCTTGAGTTCTTGTCTATCCTCATAGGTGTCATAACAGACACTGTCGCTGAGGTGAAGGCTGATATGTGGCTGAACGCAGTTTTGGACTATTTCACCGAAGCCAATATCATCACCACCAACAGATACAGTAAGCACCGCCGGTTGGTAATGGCTCACGAAATCAACTTGAGGTAGATAACCCGGCTTGAAATCGGCAAGAATCTGGGCTTGGTTATCGATGGGCCGCTGGCTACGCGGAACGCCGCCACGAATTTGGCCGCGGTAGCTATCTGGTTGGCCGGGCGTGATGTCACCAGTTCGAGCGCCCGAGCAGGCCACCGAATGGCCGCCACCCGAACCGTAGACATCACGAGCGAGTAGTAAGGGATAGGAATGAATCGATAGATGGCAGACATCGTCCCCAGTATCTGTGCCCGCAAGATAATCAAATGCGCCCTCGCCAGATGTATAGGAGTCACCTAGTGCCAGATAATTGAGGAGTGAAGTGATGCTTGCCGTAGGCGCCAAGAGATACGTATTGGTGCCGCCAAAGTTGGTCGCATTGAAGCTCAGCATACCGTCGTTGATAAAACGCACATGATTGAACGCACTGACACCAGCGATTTGAGTCGCCACGAAGGGCCAATAGTCATAGGTCGCACAATGTAATGGGCTCGAGCTTGTCGATGCAGCCGTGCAACTCGCTAGATCGTAGACTTTGAATGAACCCGCCGTCACATTCTCAATAGCGACGAATTGCCCATTCTTACTCACGGCGACTTGTGACTTCAGTAGCGCGGGGCTACCTTGGCTGCCAAAGGCTGGCGCAAAGGCCACCATGCTCAGCGTCGCCAGGTTAATCCGCATGAACGAGCCATTCATTGTCTCCACCACCAACCAACTCCCGCCATCTGAGAACGCCATTGTCTGAGGGTTAATTACCAATTGTTTGCCATCGGGCCCTACAATCGTCATATCTGGTGGTGCAGTGATTTGCTTGCCATAGAGACGGGCCAGAAGATCACGCTGATTTTGGAGATGAGCAGTTAGATTCTTGTACATCCCGAGATAGGAGCCACCGGTGTTAGCAGCATCCAACGTCAATGTGTTAACCGTGCCAGGCCACGGCGTCAAAACTTGATGGGGTGAATACGGAGCTAGCGGCAAGGCCTCATCGGTACCGTTAAAGATTGCCATCCCACTGTCCGGATCCACTTGACCATAGGCCGTTGGTACGAAACAGCCGGCCAGCATCGTATTGGTGCTCACTTGCCGATAGGTGAGCTCAGTGCAGTCTAGATTACTCTGGAAATTGGGCTGGTTGGGTATGTCGGTAGCTGGGCCAATGAGCTTTACGGATTTAGCGAGCGGTGTTGCCCACGCTGGTGTAGCGCCATTGCCATCGCTGGCCGCCTGAGTTATCAAGCTGCCTAACAGCGTGCATGCGGCTAAAAGCAGCGCCACTTCACGCCCCAGTCTTCCCAGTCCCTGTCGCCTCATTGCCCGCTCCTTCTGCTATCGACTATCTTTCACGGCTGACCATTCCCGCAAGCATAAGCGACCATAAAACGGATAATATTAAGAATAATTTAAGCTGAACTAGGCTCTGTCCCCTGCCCTTTTGCTATATACTAAACTCATGGCTGAGGATAGTATTTTTACCAAGATTATCAGGGGTGAGATACCTTGTCACAAGGTGTATGAGGATGCATTGACGTTGGCGTTCCTGGATATTCATCCGATTCAACCCGGTCACACGCTGGTGATATCGAAGAAACAGGTAGAATTTGCCTGGGATCTGGAAGATGAAGACTACCTGGCGGTCATGGCCACTGCCAAGAAGGTCGCTCATCGTCTGAAGCAGGTATTCCCTGACCAAACCCATGTCGGTATGATCATCGAAGGACTGGATGTCCCCCACGTTCACCTTAAGGTTTTCCCCTTTTCCACCGATGATGAGTTTCATTTTAAACCTGATCTGACCGCTGAACCCGACCACGCTGCCCTGGCAGAATTAGCCAGCAAATTAGCCTTCTAAGTTACAATAAGCATTATGCATAACTTCTACTTGGCCTTCGTTTTCGGTTTGGGCATGGGTGCGTTCGTTTACACCAAAATGGGACGGCGTATTGGCTATGGCAATAGCCAAGGTGTTTGGAAGCTGGTAGCTGCCTCATTTATATTCACGACTTTCGTTGTTTTTAGTTTTTTGACTTGGGTCGTCCACTAGCCGTTTAGTACTACTTATTATTGAAAATTGCTGACTCAACTGGTAATATAAGGCTATGGATGAGAAAAGTTTGGGCAAACGCCTGCAACAGGCACGCCAGGAAGCTGGGCTGACACAGCAGCAACTCTGCCAGCGTGCAAACTTGAGTTTCTCTACATTGGCCAAAATTGAACGTGGCGCCATCAAAGCACCATCAATCTTCACGGTTCAAGCCATAGCCGGCGCCATCGGTGTCGGCCTAGAGAATTTGATTGGTGCCCCCTCTTCCCTAGCCCGCAATCTGATGAAAACCAAAAGCGGCGTTAGTTTCGTCTACTTCGATGTGAATGGCTGCTTGGTCCATTTCTATCAGCGAGCCTTTGCCCGGCTTGCTCAAGCCACCGGTGCCCCACTCGACGCTGTTGAAGCTGCCTTTTGGCACTACAATGACGACGTGTGTCGAGGTACGGTCAGCATGTCTGATTTCAACGCCAAACTAGCTGAGCGTTTGGCGGTCGATTCTGTCGATTGGCTGCAGTACTATCTCGACACCGTCGAGCCCATTGCTGAGATGCAAGATGTGCTGAAATGGGCGAGCGAACGCTATAAATTCGGGCTCCTGACCAATATCATGCCCGGTCAATTGAGCGCCATGCGCAAATCGGGCGCCCTACCGGAGCTAGCCTATGACACCGTGATTGATTCCTCAGAGGTGGCAGCCATCAAACCGGAGTCTAAGATTTATGAAATTGCCCAAGAGCGCGCTGGTGTTCCACCAGAGCAAATCCTCTTGATCGACGACTCACGCGTCAATGTCATGGCTGCCGAAAAACTTGGCTGGCATGTCCTGTGGTTCGATGACGCCCGCCCCGAAGAAGCCGTCGAACGCGTCCGCGAAGTCCTTCAACCCGCCGAATAACAGATGATTAGTCGCCGAAGCGCTTGGCTTCTGCTGCCAGGGTTTCGAGCTGTTTTTGGGCGTCGGTGAGCTGTTGTTTGGTCTGTTGCACAACCTCGCGAGGGGCGTTCTCGACATAGCTCTTGTTGCTGAGGCGCCCTTCTAACTGTTTGATTGAAGCCTCATGTTTGTCTTGGCGAGTTTTGAGTTCCACCAAGTAAGCTTGGGCAGTGCTTTTATCGATGTCGAGCCAGCCTTTGCGCGACGTACTGGTCAGGTAGACGCCGGTGCCGTCCTGGACTTCGCTAACGGCCTTTAGACGGGCTAAACGCTTCAGGATAGCCGCATGGGCGGTAAAGAATGGTTCGCCGGTGTAGTACAGCGTCACGTTGGCCACCTTCAGGGCTTTGACGATCATACGGATTTCACTGACGATGGCTTGGATATCTTCGAAATCCGCGGCTTGCTTGGCGTCGCTCTTGAGCGGCTTGCCATATTCTCGAGCGGCGAGCAGGCTGTCACCTTCCCACGCCAGGGTTTGCCAGATGGTTTCAGTCACGAAGGGTGCGAAGGGATGGGCCAGTATCAGGACTGACTCTAACAGATGAGCCAACAGTGGTTTGTTGGGCTCGGCTTTACTGGCTTCAATGTACCAATCAGCTACATCGTCCCAAATGAAGTGATACAGCGTGTCATAGGCCTCACCGAAGCGATAATGATCCAAATCGCCGTGAATTTTTTCAGTAAATCGTTGCAATTTATTCAACACCCAATGATCGGCTGCTGATTTGGCTTCCACCCCTGCCCTGTCCGGCTGATCACCGACGATATCTTCTATGTAACGGGCAATGTTCCACAGCTTGTTACAGAAGTTACGATTGGCTTCAATCTTACCCCAGCCCCAGCTTTGATCATTGCCGGGGCTAACACCCATGATGAGCGCCATACGCAGGGCGTCAGTACCATATTTGGGGATGACGGTCAGTGGATCAATAATCGATTCCGGCCGGCTTTTGCTCATCTTTTTGCCATCCTCTGCGCGCACCAGACCGTGCAGGTAGACGTCCTTGAACGGTACGTGACCGGTCGCATACGTGGTCGACAGAATCATTCGGGCTACCCAGAAGAAGAGGATATCCCAACCAGTCTCCAGAACAGAGGTCGGATGATAAGCCTGGTAGTCTGGGCTTTGCTTGAGTAGATCTTCCAAAGATAGATCGTAATTCTGGGCTAATGCCGGATCAATCAGCGTGCTCCATGTCCACAGCGACGAGCTGAACCACGTATCCAGCGTGTCGGGATCCTGCTCCCATTCACGCCAGCCTTCGCCCCGGTCAGTTGGCGGCTGGGTACCCACATAGGTCTCTTCCTTGCCGTCGGCGTCTATTCGATACCATACTGGGATACGGTGCCCCCACCAGATCTGACGACTGATACACCAGTCGCGTAGATTGTCGATCCAGTGGAAGTAAGTCTTCTCAAAACGCTTCGGAATCAGGTTTACGTCGCCGTCGTTGATTACGGCTTGCAGTATCTGTTTGAGGCTGCGCGACTTCCCTTTCCAATCAACGACTTCTTTGTTGACATCGATGAACCATTGCAGCCGGATCTGGGGCTCGATAATGCCCTTGCCACGCTCATTAACTGCGATGCTGTGTAGGTAATTCTCATCCGTTTTGACCAATAGCCCCTTCTCGTCCAATTTGGCGACAATCTTTGGTCGTGCTTCGGCAATCGGCATGCCGGCGAAATCGCCAGCAATCGGTAGTAAATTCCCGTGAAAATCAATGATCTGTTCTCTGTCCAGCCCATGACGTTCAGCAATCTCGAAGTCGGTGTGATCATGCCAGGGTGTGATGGTCATAACACCGGTGCCAAACTTCGGATCAACAGCCTCATCCTTGATCACGGTGGCGGTCACTTTGCCGTTAATCCATTCGGCTTCGAACTGCTCGCCATGCTTATATTTCGCGTAGCGTTTGTCATCAGGGTGCATAACCACGTATTTATCACCAAATTTCGTTTCTGGACGAGCGGTACTGATCTGAAACGGCCCATACTGGAAGGTGTAGAACTTGCCCGTTTCCTCGACGTGCATGACCTCGTCATCTGAGATATTCGTTTCCAGTAGCGGATCCCAGTTTACGATGCGGTTACCCCTGTAAATCAGGCCATCTTTATACATTTTCACGAAGACTTCGCTGACGCTCCGGCTTAAGGCCGGGTCCAACGTATTACGCAGCCGTGTCCAGTCGGCACTGGCTCCCATGGCTCGCATCTGACCGATCATTGTTTCGCGACTGTTACCGACGAATTCTCTCGTGCGCTCTAGGAAGGCGTCGCGACCGATGGTATGCTTGTCAGTCCCCTCTTCACTCAGTTGCTTCTCAATGATGGCGTTAACCGGCAGCGCCGCATGGTCTGTGCCGGGTAGCCAGAGCACGTCCTTCCCCTGTTGGCGGGCATGCCGAGCCATTATATCCTGCAGGGTCAGAAACAAGGCGTGGCCAATGCTCAGCGTGCCGGTTTCGTTCGGAGGTGGCATACTGATTGAGAAGTGTTGCTTTGAGCTCTGTGGGTCGGCCACAAAGATGCCCTTCTTTTCCCAGAGAGCGTAGACGTTAGTCTCATACTCGCCCGGCTCGTAAACCTTCGGTAACTTCATGCATATCATCATACCACCTCTGTAATTAAACTTGAAATACCCCCCAACTTCATGTGAAACCGCGTCAAATGACGGTTAGGCTCATATTGACAAAGAAACTGTAATTAGCTATAATAATAAGTTGAATTGAAACTAGATAACAGAGGTGAATGCATGTCCCAAGACTTGACAAAAGAGGAACGGATCGTCGATGGTGTCGATTTTGGCCATAGCCCACTTGATAACAGCCTGAGTTTCCATAGTGATCATCCAGATCTCACGGATCATCTGGTATACGACCCAGAGCTTAATTTCCTGGTGTTTGAAAATACCGGAACCGTGGCTGCTGCTAACAGGGGAGTATCATCTGTGGAGCCAGCACATGCGGATATGGTCCACTTACTGGCATTTGGACTTCCCAAATACGTCACTGGGCCGAAGGCGAGTGGCCCGAAACTTGCGAGCATAATAAACCCAGTCGTTAATTTTAGAGATTTGCCCGATTCAGAGAAGACGATTGCCAAACAGGGCAAGGGAGTAGGACCTCGAATGTACAACACCCCTTGGGCACTACGTGGCACTTCAGAAGACCCTGATACGGTTGTTGCCTATAGCTTGACGCTACACCGGAAGGGAATATTAGATTTGCGTGAAGAGCAAGACCATACTTTGGTAGGGAAGGCATTACGGATAGGACGCCACGCTGGACGAATTGGTATGGCTGAGGCATACGGTCTTGGTAAGATTCGTCGTTCTCTGGTCAGTGACCTGACGGATAAGCAGCTACCGCTCCGGGAACGGCTGAGCCACCTCTCAAAGGATATGGCACGATTACCTAAAGCCCAAAGCGAGGGTCTTTCCGAAGTTGTACACAATGTCCACGATGATTACATGAGACGATTTAACGGATCACCGGATGCGGTGCTATTACATCAGCCACCACGAGCTGACATTAGACAAGCGTTACGGGGAGCTGAAGCAGCGGCTGATATTCCACAAGAATTTCTCATTATTCGCTCAGCGATCATGATTCGTCGCGAAGGCTTGTACCAAGCTCGGAAATAAAACTACATCGATAGGTTCGGGTCAATAGCGAGGGTGTATGGGTCGGCGGTGGGCTGATCACGCATCATTTTGAAGCAGCCGAGGGTGGCTATCATAGCGCCATTGTCGGTGCAGAGTTTGAAGTCGGGGTATTCGATGGGCGAAGAGGGCAGGGCAGCAGTCAGCTGCTTGCGCAATTCTTGACTGGCAGCCACACCGCCAGCAATAACGACACTGGCTGGCTGGAACTCCTCATAGGCGACCTTTGCCTTATCAACCATGGTTTCAATGGCAATACGTTGGAAACTGGCCGCGATATCGTGCTTCTGAGCCTCAGACAGCCGTTCTGACAGCTTGGAGGAGGGGAAGTCGTAACTTTCCCCTATCTGGGCCTGGGCCAAGCGTAAAACGGCTGTTTTGAGGCCGGAGAAGCTGAAGTCATATTTACCCATCTTAGCCTTCGGGAGGTCGAAGGCGTGATCATTCCCGCTTTCCGCGGCTTTGGCCACCGAAGGGCCGCCAGGGTAAGGGAGACCAAGGATTTTGGCGACTTTATCGAAGGCTTCACCGATGGCATCATCCTGCGTTTGACCGAGTAAGGTGTAATCAAAATGGTCACGAAAGAGCACGAGTTGGCTATGGCCACCAGAGACGATGACGGCTAGCATCGGGAATTCGGGCTGAGTCTTACGCATTTGCAAACCGGGCAGGGAAGTGTCGGTCAGGAAATTGGCGTAGACATGACCCTCGACGTGGTTGATGCCGTAGAGCGGTTTTTTATGGGCAATCGCGAGCGTTCGGGCTGTCAAAACGCCGATTAACAGGCTACCACCCAGCCCCGCGCCATACGTTACGGCGATACCGTCGATGTCATCCCAGCTGCAACCGGCGTCATTCAAAGCTTGCTGTATCACCGGTAGAATAGCTTCAATGTGACTGCGGGCGGCAATTTCCGGCACCACGCCACCGTACTTGACATGCAAATCCATACTCGAAGCCACGACATTACTCAAAAGCCGGTGGCCGTCTTCGACGACGCTCGCGGCGGTCTCATCACAACTGGTTTCAATGCCCAAGATTTTCATAGACCTCATTATACAGATGTGCAAAAACAGAAGTTTGTACACTAAGCAAATAATTGTATAATACTGTTTATGAAAACTGATTTTAGTGAATTTACTGGGGTACAGCCGTTGACGGAAACGACGTACCTCATGGATGATCTGGCTGCTCGTATGGATTTAGTTACTGCTTCACCGAAATTTGATCTTGCTCTCATTGGCAGAGACGAAGCTTGCGACATTGAAACCGATACGGGCGATGTACGTCTCATAAGGCAAGACGGTTCAAGCTTATTCCAAGTAGTAACTAGTACCGTAGCCGAATTAGAGAATGGCGATACGATTGGCATTTGCGGAGCCAATATAGGCGGTTCGCTTCTAGAACCAGCCACCGTTGGTCGTTTTTGCAACCTGGCCTTTTCAAGATTTATGAAAAGCTATGCAGACGATGATTTTTACCAAGCTGTGGGCCTCGATTCGGTTCAGCGTTCTCGGAACACGGTTCATTTGCGAACGGATGACCAGGGTGAATTTATGATTATGTGGGATCTCATATTTCGTGCAACGCCCCCAGTACAACAGGTTTATCGGTACGCTGATGACGCGGCAAGACGAACGCCGGTTTTCTGAGCTATACTTGAAGGCATGAGTTTCCGAAGTAGCGTCAAGAAGTTGATACCGGCTGGATTATTTTTATCGATTGAGCCGTTCGGCCATCTCTTAGAAGCCATATTTTGGAACACCATCAACGGTTTTCCGGCACGCGGCCTCAAAGTCATCGGCATTACGGGTACGAATGGCAAGACTACCACGACCTTCATGGTCCATCGAATGCTGCACGAAGCGGGGTTTAAAGTGGGCCTCATGTCGACGGTAGCGTACGGCGTTGGTGACGATATCAAGCCGCAAATCCACCACATGACGAATGTCGGCGTGCCGGAACTTATGAAACGACTGAAATGGATGAAATCCCAAGGCGCTGAATGGCTGGTGCTGGAAACTACCAGCCACGCCTTAGCCCAAAATCGGGTCTGGGGTGTGCCTTATTCAGTGGCGGTTATGACGAATGTGACGCATGAGCACCTGGACTATCACAAGACATTCGAGCGTTACCGCGATGCCAAGCGCAAGCTATTCAAGTTAGCGAACCGCAATAAAGAAGGGTTACGGACGGGTATTATTAATGCTGAAGACCCCAGCGCTGCGCTGTTTGCCAGTGACATCGCTCACCCAGTGCTTTATGGGGTAGGGCAGGGCGATCTGCAAGCCAGCAATGTCGACCTTAAACCTTCGGGCATCACCTACGAAGCCCGACTTGGTGATGAGGTATATCACATTCGCTGCCATATCCCTGGAAGTTTCAATGTTTCCAACTCCCTAGCTGCCGTTGCTACGGGCCGAGCTGTCGGTCTCAGTGTTGCGCAAATTGAGCAGGGAATTGCGGCGCTGCAGGGCGTCGAAGGCCGCATGACACGGATTGACGAAGGTCAGAATTTCGACGTCATTGTTGATTTCGCCCACACTCCCGACAGTTTTGAGAAGCTATTCAAAGACCTCAAGCCAGTCGTCAAAGGCAAGCTTATTGTCATGTTCGGCTCGGCCGGCCGCCGTGACGAAGGCAAGCGGGCAGTGCAGGGTGAATTAGCCGGACAGTACGCCGACGAAGTCATCATCACCGAAGAGGATGACCGCGATATCGATGGTCATGAAATTATGAATCAGATCGCCGGTGGAGCCGAGAAAGCCGGTAAAGTCCGTGACCGAAACCTGTTCCTCGTGCTGGATCGTACAGAAGCTATCAACTTCACCATCGGCCGTGCCCAGCCCGGCGATACCGTACTACTCCTCGGTAAAGGCCACGAGAAAACTATCGAGCGCGTCGATGGCGAACACCCTTGGAATGAAATCGGCACCGCCCACGCCGCCGCCAAAAACAGTTCTGGTTAATTATTATCCAGAGTTAGGGTGGTGCAGCGGATATAGCCACCGCCTTTGGCGAGTTCGTTAATATCGGGTGTGATGGTTTTCAGTCCGTGGGCTTCGATGTTGGCCTGTAACAGTGGTGCGTGGGCACTCATGATGACTGTTTTGCCGGTGGAAACCAGGTTGCATGCGAAACCTGCGGTGGCTTCCGCGAAAGACACTTCGATTTTATCCATTGGTAAGGCACGAATTGTGGTCTGACTGTCTGGCACGAATGCTTCCGGGCACCAGGCAATCAGATCGTCACGCAGCACCGATATGGCTAGATCGATGTCGTAAAAGAAGCTATCGGGCCAGCCAGAGAGTTGATTTATCACGGGTTGGCCGCCGGCATCGAGTTCGGGCATAGTCTGTAGCGAGATGACATCGAAGCCAAGATGCTCAGCGACAAAAGCGTGCATCCGTGAGTCAGTGCGGTAGGTTGTGCCAGCCAGCAAGTATTTGCCGCAGGGCAGAGCATCACCTTGGCCACTGAAAGGGAAGGGCGCCTTGATAACTGTTTTCCCTAAGTCGGCCAGAATTTTCTCGGCATGGGCTTCCTCAGCTTTTCGTGGCCCCGGCAAATTGGCAAGAATCACTTTGTCGCCGCGGCAGAGACCCCAGTTAGCAGTAAAAATCCCGTCCTGACAGTTTGGAGGTGCGGGAGTTTTGATAATCTGCACGCCAGCTTCTTCCAGCGCCGCCTGAATTGCCGCGAATTCGCGCATCACTTTACCGCGATCCACTTCGCCGACGTCATGAGAGTAGGCATTTAACTCAACTACATCGAAGTAATCAGCGCCGGACATGAGGACTGTTTGGTTGAATTGCGGCATGGTATAAAAAGTATACAAAAGAACAGCGGTTAAGCATAAAAACAATTGTAATCATCTGTAAAATGTGCTATTATATTATATTGTGAACAACCCACTTGAAACATCGCCGCAGCGACCCGATAACACGTCACCGCTCCTACCGGATTGGATCGGTGAAGTTATTAGTACCAGCCCACGATTTAGTCTTTCACATGATCGATCAGCAGCCGAAGCGATCGATGTAGTTGCTCACGATCAGGTTGAAGGGTACGGTCGCTTCCTGATTACTAACGAAGATGGAATTGATGAAACGATTTGGTCACAGATGCAGCAAAACGATGTACCTCGACTACCGCTCCTACTTCATAAAGACGGTATATGGACTTTTGGAATCAAAGATGGCTTGAAGCCACTGTCCCAAGAAGCTCTTTTTGGCCATCAATCCTCCGAAACATATATTGGCGACCCCGAGATTTATCATGAAATGGGCCTCCTATATCGAAGTATGTATGACGCCACAAAAGCTTTAATGCTTGAGGGACCAGTAGAGGAAGACAGCCCGCTGGACCACGTAGCGATCTTCAGTTTTAGTGATGAGCGAAACTTCTTATACCTCTACCCACCGTTTAAAATCGCACCAGAATACAGAAATCTCAGCCAAGATGAGGCAAGTACACTATTTAGGCAAAGCTTAAAAGCAGCGCTTTCAAAACAAATGCAATATCATGAGTCACCAAACGACACAATTGATCAATTACTTCAAACTGCCCAAGCGGGCTTTAACGGACTGTAGTTAATAAAATGGTGGCAGAAACTATCTTTCCGCAAGACTTAGTGTACGAGGGTTCAAAGTATGAATTAGCTGAGCAGAGTGCTGCTGGTATAGCTGCTGTCAACTTTAAGGATTCTCTGCGTGAGGTTCGTGAGCGGCCAGTAAAGGTTATAGACTTTAACGGAGTTGTGGCCCAAGCATATGAGCGTGAAGATAAAACGCTCAGCCAGAGCTGTATTGATATTGTCGAGGATATATCTCGTAACGCGCCCCATACGTACATGTATACTCACGATGCGGAAATCGCTCGACGTTTGGAGCGCTTACCGCATACGTTTATCTCACGAACGAGTATTGCTGAAACTTCTGCGCACAAAGTATTTTTCGCACTTTTAACGAGTGGCGACGAAGGGATGAGAGTTGCTGTTAAGGCCTTTAAACAGGAACCAATAAAAGCGATTGCCGATTGGACGAATACTATGTTGGCTCGCAAAAGTGGCCTTGACACTTTTCTGCCGCTCGGACTACTTATCAGTGATGGTGTTGGTTACACAATCACTGAGCGTCAGGATGATATTGACCCGCTTGATAACGTTGATTGGACGAGGGTACTGATGCAACCCAACGAATCCAAGAACATGCTTGATGACCTTAAGATGATTGGTCCCGCGCTGGCAAGACTGCATCATGGTGGCATTTTTCACGGTGATCCCCAGATGAAAAACGCTATGCTTACTCAACGAGGTTCAATGCACTGGATTGATTGGGAATCCTCAACACTTATATCTCGATCCGCAAAACCCACTGAAGAACTCAAGGCTATGCTGCATCATAAAACTGTGCGTGACTTAAGAGTTTTGTTTAGGTCTTTGGCGCGTCCAGTCAGCCTCCAGGGTGTCGGTCTGCTTCATCGTCAAACACCGCTTGCACAGTGGCAGCACTTCGATGAGCTGATTCTGGCTCCCTACTTCGCTGAGCGCATACGACTTCTGGAGAACGGCACAGCGGAGCAATTTGAAACCAACTTTGGAGTCATGGAAGAAGCTGAACGTGATATTGCAGAGTATATTAAAAACGGCGATCTTTATAATACATTGCAACGTTCACGGCACACCACTTAGACGAGCCTCGCTTGACAGGGCTCTCGAGGCTTCGTTATGATGAGAGCTGACAGTTAGCACTCTCAGGGTTAAAGTGCTAATGGAACAGAATTAACGGAGGTTTTTATTATGAGTGCACCCTTACAACCTTTGGGGGACTACGTTGTCGCCCAGGCTGAAGCAGCCAAATCTAAGACCGCGAGTGGTCTATACATACCGGAAAGTGCGACCGAAAAGCCCAAAACGGCTAAGATTGTGGCCGTCGGCAAGGACGTCAAACAGGTCAAAGTTGGTGACGTGATCGTCTATAAAGGCTACAGCACCACTGAAGTAAAAGTCGAAAAAGAAGACTATATATTGGTAAAAGAAGAAGACATTTTAGCGACGGTGAAATAAGAAGGAGACAGATATGGCCAAGAAAGTTTTTTATGATGATGATGCCCGCAAGCGGGTACTTGGTGGGGCAGAGATTTTATACAATGCGGTGAAGACAACTATGGGGCCCAAGGGGCGTAACGTCGTTATCAGTAAGTCATTTGGTGCGCCAACGGTGACTCATGACGGCGTGACCGTAGCCAAGGGTGTGGAAATCGCTGATGTTGATGATGAAACCTTGGGCTACAAAGTTGGTGCCGAACTGATCAAGCAGGCGGCGAGCAAAATGAATGATGTGGCTGGTGATGGTACGACCACCGTGACCGTTCTGACCTATCACATCTTGAACGAGGCTAATAAATTGATTGCTGCCGGGCACAACCCAATGCAGTTGCGTAAGGGATTAGAAGCCGCTTCGCAGGACGTGATTAAGAAGTTATCGACGCTTTCGGAGAATATCCAGGGCAAGAAAAATCGAGTGGCTGAAGTGGCCACTATTTCGGCTGGTGACGACGAAATCGGTAAGCTAATCGCTGATGTTATCGACAAAGTTGGTAAGGACGGCGTGGTGACGGTGGAAGCCGGGCAAGGGCTTTTGCTAGAATCGGAAGTCGTTGAAGGTTTCACCTTTGACCGAGGTTTTGTTAGTCCCTACATGGTGACCGACACGGCGCGCATGGAAGCTGTTTATGACAAGCCGGCGATCGTCATTACTGATAAGAAAATTAGTAGTATTCAGGAGTTTTTGCCACTACTCGAGAAATTGGCTCAGAGTGGACGTAAAGACTTGGTCTTGATTGCTGATGATGTCGACGGGGAAGCGCTTGGTACCCTGATTTTGAACCGTCTGAAAGGCGTGTTTAACACCGTGGCTGTCAAGGCGCCGTCATTTGGTGATCGCCGTAAGGATATCTTGAGTGACATTGCTGTTTTGACTGGTGCACAGGTGATTACCGATGACAGAGGTATGACCTTCGAGAATGTTGATTTGGATGTCGTCGGTGAAGCCCGCAAAATTATCGTTGGCAAGGACGAAACGACAATTATCGAAGGCGGCGGCAAAGCGACCGCTGTAGCAGCCCGTATTAAGGAAATCACGGCACAAGCTGCTCAAGTGACCAACGAGTATGACAAAGAGAACCTCAGTAAGCGCCGCGCGGCGTTGCAGGGCAAAGTGGCCGTCATCAAAGTTGGTGGGGCGACTGAAACCGAGATTGAAGAGAAAAAATTCCGTGTTGATGACGCTGTTCATGCGGTCAAAGCTGCTTTGGACGAAGGTATTGTTGCCGGTGGTGGCGTAACGCTGATCAATTTGGCTGATGGCATCAAAGTCAACGCGACTGACTCTGTCAGTGCTGGTGCTCAGATCTTGAAAAACGCGCTGGAGCAACCGTTCCGGATTTTGCTAGCCAATGCCGGACTTAACCCTGACGAATGGCTGCCAAAAGTACGGGCTGCGAAGGCCGGGCAAGGGGTTGATGTTAGCAACCCAACCAAACTAGTCGACTTGAAGGCTGCAGGTGTGGTTGATCCAACTCGTGTCACCAAGGAAGCGATTCAAAACGCCGTTAGCATTGCTGCCACAGCCAGCACCATGGGCGCATTAGTCGTCGATGTACCGAAGGACGACAAGGGCGGCATGCCCGACATGTCCGGCGCAATGGGCGGAATGATGTAGCCATGGGGGATGTACCCTATGCTCAATGGCGAGGCCCGGAAGCAGCGACTGCTTTTCTTGAAACGTTTCGAGGACTGCAAGCTGAGCACAACCGTTTATGTGAGTATGCACCCGAACTCCTGGCATCACTCGAAATACTTCGCGACCGATCTGCGAGCTTCAGTGAGGCTGTGCATTACCACGGTGATGAGCGCCTTCGGGAATTAACAAAAGGTATTGGCGATGCAATTAGCGAAGCAGCCTTGTATCTAGAGAGCAAACTTCCGAAGCAGTCTGATTAGCCTTCGTGGGCTTGGGTGAAGTAGTTGATCTCGTTGACGATGTCTAGAAGAGCTTGGGCGCGGGTTTTCTCGTCGGTGATAGCTTGAGCAGCGGCGTAGGCTTCCTTGATTTTGCTGTGGTCATCGCTGGCTTGGATCATCATCATAAGGGTCCGGAATTTCTCCTCAGGGTCTTGATCGAGATGACTCACCAGAGGTGATAGTTGCGTCAAAGCATGCTGCTTGATGTCGATTAAATCATTTGTATCAACGGCAGCATCAGGTGAAGGTGTGCTACTTGCTGGTGCCGGCGCACTAGTTGGAGTTACGGTGGCGACAGGTGTTTGAGCATCAAGTGGTTGCCCGGGGTGACCCCAGTCTTGAGTCGCTGGCGCGCTGGAGCTGTCTGTGCTCATAGCCGCCTCGATAGTTTGATCTGGGATGTGAGTATCCTGTTGTGATTGGTCGTCTTGGTGCCCGAACATATGCCCCCCGAAAGTTGTTACGCTTAGGTTATACTATATACAATCTGCGCATAATTGCACAAGAAAGCACAAGATTTGGAGGTCTACATGCTCGACGATTTAAAAATGATTCATGAACGTGACGCCCAGGATACGCTTGGTATTGCCGCGGAACAGTGGCAACAACTGCTACAAGAATTCCCAGTTGAGCAGGGGCGAGGTGATGTTTCAGACGGCATTACCAATATCGTCTATGCGGGCATGGGCGGCTCGGCATTGGCAGCCCTCGTCAGCCACACCTGGCCTGGCTACAGTGCGCCTTTTGAAGTTGTGCGGGATTACGACATTCCTGCCTATGTTTCAAGCAGTACTTTCCTGATCGCCGCCAGCTATTCTGGTAACACCGAGGAGACTTTGGCTGCGATCGCACAGGCCGAAAGGCAAGGGGCGCATATTGTTGTTATTGCCGGTGGAGGCAAACTAGCTGATTTGGCTCGAGAGAAAGGCTACCCGCTCGTTATCTTACCGAAGGTGGAACAACCGCGCTACGCAGTGCTGTACAACCTTAAGGCTTTGCTCAGTTTATTCGAAGAAGCGGGCATGATGCAGGCCTCAGAGCTTAACCCACAATTGGAACGAGCCGCTGAGTTCCTCAAACAGGCGGTTCAGCCTTGGCTGCCAACGATTCCAACCAAAGATAACTTAGCCAAACAAATCGCACTGGAAGTGATTGGTAAATCAGCGGTCATCTACGGTGGTCCGAAACTCGCACCCGCTGCCTATAAATGGAAGATTAGTTTTAACGAGAACGCCAAACAAGTGGCCTGGGCGGGGTACTACCCAGAATTTAACCATAATGAGTTCATCGGCTGGTCTAAGCAGCCGGTTGATAAACCCTACGCGGTGATTGATTTGCGCAGTTCGCTGGAACACCCTCGGGTGCAGAAGCGGTTTGAAGTGAGCGATCGTTTGCTATCTGGTATGCGTCCGAGCCCGATCGTCGTCAACGCTGTTGGTGATGATATATTAGAGCAATTGTTGTGGACTATCGCGCTCGGAGACTTCGTGACATTATATGCAGCACTGTTAAATGGGTTGAATCCGGCACCCGTGGACCTGGTCGAGAAATTTAAGAAAAGTCTGGACGATTAGCATGAGCGTCGAAAAACAACCGCCACAGTTTGATACTGCAAGCTTCAGTAATGATCCTTACGTTAGGCGAGTCGAAAAACCCTGGGGCTATGAAATACACTGGGTACCGGCCGACGCACCCTACCTCGGCAAAGTTCTGCATATCAATGAAGGGGCACGACTGAGTTTGCAATTACACGATCAAAAGCAGGAGAGTTGGTTTGTGATGAATGGACAAGCCGCAGTCATCTGGGAAAATGACCAAGGCGAGCTCATTCAAACCGAACTTCTGCCAGGGCAGGGTTATAGCACCAAGCTGGGACAGCGCCACCGACTGATCGGTCTCACTGATTGCGATGTGCTGGAAGTATCAACCCCGGAGCTTGGCACGACTTGGCGCTTGGACGATGATTATGCGCGGCCACACGAGACGCCCGAACAGCGTGCTATAGAGCGTACTTCGTAGCGCTACTGCTTGCAGGCAGGGCAGGTGCTTTGCTTTAATGATCAACAATGAAACTATTGCTGGTATTAGGAGTTCTCGTGGGCGGTTATTTCTATATGCTGACACATACAACTAATATTGTGCTACAACAGACCCAGCGGCTGGATGCCAATTATCAATATGTGGCCAATCATGCCGATGATATCGCTGCCGGTCGGTAGGGACGGAGAAGTGTAGACTGTAGATTGCAGACGGTAGGAATCGCAGCCGAGATGGCGTATCTACAGTCTACCGTCTACTGTCTACGCCCTAGTGACGTATAATTAGGCCAGTATGAGCACACCGCGCACGCAGTTCGTTATGGCCCTGGGAGTCTCCACGCTGGTGAGTATCGGCTTCTTTAGTTATGGTGCCTGGCGTAACAGCAGTCTGGATTTCGATTATCTGATCTGGAACTTGTTCTTGGCGTGGATGCCCTTAGGCTTCGCTTTTTGGCTGACGACGGTTCTGAAGCGGAAATTATGGTCTAGCTGGGAGGGTCTGGCCGCGAGTATACTCTGGCTAGTTTTTCTACCAAATAGCTTCTACATGATCAGTGACTTCATCCATTTACTCGATGCGCCCCGTGTCGATGTCCTCTACGACACAATTATGTTCACCTCGTTTATTTACACCGGTGTTTTGCTTGGCTTCAGTAGCTTATATCTGGTGCATTTACAGCTAAAACGACGCTTTACACCGCCGACCGCGACAGTTTTATTGGGCATCACATTGTTGGTCTGTAGCTTTGCCATCTATGTTGGTCGAGATTTGCGCTGGAATAGTTGGGATATCCTTATCAACCCCGGCGGTTTGTTATTCGACATATCTGATCGCCTGCAACATCCGGCCAGCTATCCGCAAATGTTTGTGACCGTGGTTTCTTTTTTCGCCCTCTTGGCGAGCATGTATTGGCTCGCATGGCGTGGGATTCAATTGTTACGCCAAACCAAACCGGCTTAGACCCTAACCTCTGTTATAATTACCGGTAATGAAGCAAGAGTTTGAGAATAAAATCGCGGCGGTGGTCCAGGAATTGTTTGGGCAAATGGTTCAAGTTGAGTTGACTCGACCTGAAGAGCAGTTCGGTGATTACGCTACAAATGTGGCGCTGCAGTTAGCCAAACAAGTCGGGCAGAATCCACGTGACGTGGCCGAGCAATTGACCGAGAAGTTACGCGAAGCACTCGGTGACCAAGTCAGCGAAATCACCATTGCCGGCCCCGGTTTTATAAATCTCCACATTAATAACTCCGCATTAGCAGCAGCTCTGAAAGCTGAGCCTACTCAAAGCCTTGCTAATAAAATTGTTGTTGCCGAATATTCAGACCCAAATCCGTTTAAAGTTCTGCATGCCGGCCACCTCTATACCAGCGTCATCGGCGATGCCATCGCCAACCTTGTTGAACAGGCCGGAGCGACCGTACATCGCGTGAATTATGGGGGTGATGTGGGCCTACATGTCGGCAAAACTATGTGGGCGCTGCTGGCAGAATTGGGTGGTGAGAACCCCGACGGCTTGGCCCAAATTCCCGAGAACGACCGCTCCGAATGGCTAGCTGCAGCTTACGTCAAAGGCACCCAAGCCTACGAGGAAGATGAAACTGCCAAGGCCGCCATCATCGACCTCAACAAACGGGTTTATACGTTGCACGCTGACAACGATCATGACTCGCCGTTGGCCCAGATCTACTGGACCACCCGCCAATGGAGCTACGATTACTTCGACCGTTTCTATGCTCGGATAGGCAGCCATTTTGAAAAATATTACCCCGAGAGTGAGACCTTTCAGCTCGGTTTACAGACAGTCCGCGAGCACCTGGCCGACGGCATCTACCAAGAAAGTGACGGCGCGGTTATCTTTGATGGTGACAAATACGGTTTGCATACCCGCGTCTTCATCAATTCCCAAGGCTTACCGACCTACGAAGCCAAAGAAGTCGGCCTGAGCATGCTCAAAGTCCAAGATTATCACTTTGATCGCTCCATAATTATCACTTCGAACGAGCAGGAACAGTATATGCGCGTCGTTCTAAAAAGCATCGAGCAATTCGCCCCGGAATTTGCCAATTCCACGACGCATTTGACCCACGGCAACGTCAAATTACAGGGTGGCGTCAAGATGAGTAGCCGTCTTGGGAATTTCCTGAGGGCTGTCGATGTTCTGGACGCCGCCAGCACAGCCGCCAAAGCATTGAATGATGGTGATAACGAGCAAACCGTCCTTGGCGCCGTCAAATACGCCTTCCTCAAGAACCGCATGGGTGGCGACCTGATCTATGACCCGCAAGAATCCGTCAGTCTGGAAGGCAATAGCGGCCCTTACTTGCAGTACGCCCACGCTCGTGCCCGCAGCATCCTGCGCAAAGCGGCGGAGCAGGGAACGGCCGCTGAAAATACGAGTGCCGCAAATGGCACGGCTGAATCGGTTTGGGTCCCAGCCTCCGCTGGGATGACGGGGGAATTTGATCCTGCGGAACGCTCCCTAGCTCGTAAAATCAGCGAGTATCCAGAGGTAGTCGACAAAGCCACTGCCGACCTGATGCCCCACTACATTGCCACCTACCTCTACGAATTAGCTCAAACTTTCAATCGTTTCTACGAGCACAACCGGGTGATTGACGACGCTCGCCAAGCCATGCGTCTACACCTGGTCGCGCTCTACGCCAACCGCCTCCAATCTGGCCTCCTACTGCTCGGTATCACAGCCCCCGACAAGATGTAACTATAACGACGAAATAATATTGCAAATTAATGATGTTTATGCTATTATCTTAGTATGTCACAAATAAGCAAAGAAGCCTCTGCTACTAATCACACTAAAAAAGTTCGTGTCGCAGCCGGTATCGCAGCAGCTGGACTACTTGTTGGAGGCGCGGTGGAAATTACGCGCCACAATGGCGAAGATTCAGCTGTTTCTATCCAGATGTCCGCTAATCAGATAAGCCAGGATATCAACGGCACCATTGAAGCCGGGAAGCCAACGATACTGTCACCTCTGAACGGCACCATCGTCGAACAGGACAAGTTGAATAATCGTACTATCACTTGGCAAGCGCCCTTTATCTTGAGTATTAATAATCCGACCCACTCCCAAAAAGTGACGCCCAATAACAGTACGGTGCGCACCTTTGGTGTCCAGGAAACAGGCCCTGACGGTAAGGTAAAAATCGTCGAACTTAATTTCGATCCAGAAGTAATGCAAGTTGAGCTGACTGATTCCAGCAAACCATATGTTGGGTTGTACGTTGAAGCTATCTTGAGCGGTGTTAATAAAGAAGGCGGCACGCCAATTGACCAATACTACGCTGCTGCAGTAGACCCCAACACCAATAACGTACTTTTACGTACGGACGGTAGCCCATTGATACCTGGTTACGGCCAGGGTATGAAATAGTACGGGTTTTATTACTTCGAGTATCGATTCAAGTTTAGTTAATTTGGTACCAGCCGGGCCACCCGATAGAATAGGGGTATGGCCGAACTGAAACCAACCAAGCAACCTGATCATCCCAAAACACATCCTTTAGTGGTGTTGCCGGCTGATGAATTCATCGCTGGCTTCGTGAAATTCCTGCGGGATCATGCTATTGTCGGCATCGCCATCGGTTTCACGATTGGGTTTCAGGCCCAGGCACTCGTTAAACAGCTCAATCTCAGTATTTTTGACCCGATTTTTCAGCTCATTTTCGGCACCAGTATCACCAATAACGGAAATGTCGTTCACATCGGCAGTCGCGTCGCCCGCTTTCAGTGGGGCGGGCTCTTGTATGCCTTGCTGGACTTCGCGTTCGTATTATTAATCGTCTATTTGATCGTCAAGGTCCTGAAACTTGACCGTTTTGATAAGCAAATTAAGAAAGGGGAGCAGCATGTCCATGAACTTAAGCGATGACGAATGGAAAGCCAAATTGACAGCGGAGCAATACCAAATGTTGCGCGAAAAGGGCACCGAGGCACCATTTACCGGCGCCTTGTTACACAATGACAAAGGTGGCGACTACACCTGTGGTGCTTGCGGGGTAGCCTTGTTCAAAAGCGACACCAAATTCGATAGCGGTAGTGGATGGCCTAGTTTCAACGACGCCGTTGAGGGCGCAGTAACTCAGACTGATGACAATAGCCACGGCATGACCCGAACGGAAGTAACCTGCACAAATTGTGGCAGCCATTTGGGCCA
>JBBRMJ010000007.1:0-59782 GCA_038230895.1 Saccharimonadales bacterium (SeqCode)
CGTTGGATTGTACAGCCGCCATACAGGCACTGCATTTGGCGTCGAAACGAGGGTAGTGTTATATTCTGCCCCGTCCAGTCGATAGCCTAAACTTGCAGTTAAGACATTTGCTTCACACTGATAATTTGTATAAAAATGGTCGTAGGTTCGTGGATTGTAGTAGCTTAAAACTTGGCCTAAGGCAGTTTCTGTCGGCCCACAGCCTAAGTATGGTGAGCCAAACCAGGCAACAAAAGTATCAACAAATAGAGCTTGACCGTGCAGATGTGGCGTATAGTTGTACAGCGCTGCCGTTGCACCATCATCCATATGAACGGTAGTTCCATTGATCGGATATAGGCCACTGTACTTTACAGGCGTAGGAGGATTGAGATTATCAGGACACAACTTGTAGGGACCTCCGTCTATCATCCTGCCGCTGTAGCAGAAGAATTGATCATCTGAGTTATCCCACCCCGCTACCTTTGAGTACCAGTTATTAAGCCCTTCTGAACGGTGACGATCAAAAGTAAATTGCCAGGCTGCAATAGTAAGCTGCTGCGAGAAGCCCACATACGCTACATGCTCAACACAGGTGTTGGCTACAGATGATACTGGAATCCCATTATGAGCGTAAAGTGTAAAGCCGCTGTAGCTAGTAAGATGTAAGCTATCGGGGCAGTTGTATCCAACCGACGCGCTTATGGCCAGTGCCCCACAGTCGGTGCCGTTTCTGACAATATTTGGGCCATCGCCTTTCACTAGACCTTGTTCTTTTTGCAATGTAGCGAGTAAAACTTGTGGATTAAGTCCATAACCTTGAGAGACAGCAGCGATTACCTTGCCCGCAGACACGTTACTGCCGTATTGGTATTTCGTACTCGGGGAGTACCCTGTGGGCAGGGGAGCAGAGAAGCCATTATTTGTGCTTAAGCAACTGCTCGGGAACGAATTAAGGAATGCGTCTATTTGCCCTGCATTCATCGAGTTTACGTTGTCGAACATTGCGTCATCAATCAGGTTGTTGTAATTAGATATAGCAGCTACATGCACTCGTAGCAGCGGTGATATTATAAAAATCCCCAGTAGCAATATAATGGTTAGCCTTTTCACTGTACTATCTCCAGTTCAAGCGATCCGTTGTCTGTGGTTTTCACCTGTGAACCCAGTTTCGCCTCAGCAGTAATATGCCATGAGCCGGGTGTTAAGCCGATGTTTTGGTCACTGGGCTTCCAAGACCAGAAGATTGCGCCACCACCATCGGCAGTTTTAATCGGTAATGTTTTTGTAATTGAACCATTGACGAAGACTATCTGACATGTAGCACCGGCCGACGTGTTACACGTTGACTGCATATTATCGTTGACACCCACGTTTTTATAAACATTAACGAACGTGCCCCAGGGGGCAATAAGTGTTCCACTGCCAGTGTTTCCATTCGGTTGTTTAGCTGGGTGTGGGGTTGTTTGGGCTGTGGGAGTTTGTGTTTGGGTAGGTTGAGTAGTTGATGGTTCAGAAGCAGCGGGATTTGCTACGCCCTTCGTACCTGCCCCCGTGCTCTTTGCCACAACTTGATTGTGACTATCATGTAAGAAATGGGTGACGCTGAATGCTTCCAAAAGGCCAGCAACCATAATGACTACAAGCAGAAAATAGAGAACCAGAAGCGGTTTCTTAAAAATTATTTTTTTGTGCTTACTTTTACTTTGGACCATGTGTTTATTTTATCAAGTTAACTGCTTAAGTATACCAGATTTACTATAGTAAAACAATGCAAGCGTCGTATAGAATAAGACCAGTATTCTGGTGATTCAAAAGTAATAATCTGCAATACTCTGCATAGATTGATAGAGTACACGCACCAAGTGTCTACTCAAGGCCAAGCAGGTAATCACCATACCCAGATTTTTTAAGTGGTTCGGCAATCTGACGGAGCTGGTCCTTGCTAATGAAACCCTGCATATAAGCGGCTTCTTCAATACACCCAATCTTCAGCCCCTGTCTTTCCTCAATAACCTGCACGAATTGCGCGGCTTGGTTCATGCTAGCAAAAGTCCCTGTATCGAGCCAAGCGGTGCCGCGGTCAAGGAGTTGGACTTTTAGTTTGCCCTTGTTCAGGTATGCATTGTGGATCTCAGTGATTTCGATTTCACCCCGTGCGCTGGGCTTTATTTTTTTGGCAATCTCGACGACATCGCTGTCGAAGAAATACAGCCCTGGTATAGCATAGTTGGACTTTGGCTCTTTGGGTTTCTCTTCGATCGACGTAACATTCATGTCTTTATCGAAGGCTACGATACCATAGCGGTCTGGATCACTGACTTGCTGGCCAAAGATGACACCACCGTCTAGGTTTTTGGTGGCCGCTCGGACTTTATTATCAAAATCAGTGCCGTAAAAGATGTTGTCACCTAGAATCATGGCTACAGACTCATCACCAATGAAGTTTTCGCCAACGATGTAGGCGTCAGCGAGGCCACGCGGCTCCTCCTGAACCATGTATGTAAAGACACAGCCGATACGCTCACCACTACCAAGCAGCTGTTCAAAGCGCGGTAAGTCGTTCGGGGTCGAGATTATCAGGATCTCGTTGATACCGGCGTTGAGCAGTACTGTGAGCGGGTAGTAAATCATTGGCTTATCGTACAGAGGGATCAACTGCTTACTAATGCCCAACGTGATAGGGTAGAGGCGGCTGCCGGTGCCGCCGGCTAAAATAATACCTTTCATGACTGTTGTAGCTCCTTTGTGACGTAGGTTTTTAAGTTTTCTCGCCAGTCGCTGGGGGTGAAGCCAGTAGCTTCCAATTTTTCAAGCGCAAGGGTACTTTGTAATGGGCGTGGTGATGCCTCCGGCTTGTCGGCAAAGTAGGCGGCTGTACTTGTATCCGTGACCGCTAGGTCGTAACCGGCGGCCCTAAAGACTTCACGAGTTACTTCCGCCCAACTGGCCGGTTCACCACCATTACTGACGTTGTACGTACCATACGGGATAGCATTCGTGAGCAGGTGGTCGACGACCTTAGCAATCTCACTGGTGAAAGTTAGGCGGCCTATCTGGTCAGAAACCACTGTTGGTGCGATACCCCTTTGGCCAAGGCCGAGTATAGTACGCACGAAGTTCTTACCATCACCAACAATCCAACTGGTCCGTAAAGTGTACTGCTTTGCTACTAAGCTCGCAGCTACGTCAGCCGCAGCCTTAGTTTGTGCGTAGACGCCTAGAGGAGATAGCGCTTCATCTTCGCTATGAGGACTGCGAGTGCCGTCAAAAACGTAGTCAGTTGAGACATGCACCAGTGTTAGGTCATACTTAGAGGCAGCTTCGGCTAAGTTACGAGTACCAACAGCGTTAACTTGCCAGGCGGCAACCCGACCTTCGGTGGACTCAGCTCCGTCAACATTAGTATAGCCAGCAGCATTGAGCAGTATGTGGATGTTCGACCAATCGTAGCTCATAACCGCATCGCGGTCTGTGATGTCTAATACCCGTGAATCAACAGCCGTAGCTCCCGGATATTGGGCTTGTAAGGCCTGCCCCAGCTGTCCGTTCGCTCCAACAATAAAAATAGTCTCGTCGTCCATGAGCTAGACCTCCATCGGTGTTATATCTTTGAGCAGCGGGTGATTACGGTCTCGGTCAGATAGAATACCAGTCTCAAGACTGATAGGCCAGGCAACTCCTATCTCAGGATCACCCAGATTGACGAAGCAGTATTGGTCATAATTGTCAGCGCTCCAATGGGCGTTAACGCTGTATAAGTAATAGGTATCTGGTTCGAGCGTTTGGAAGGAGTTAGCGACGCCTTGAGGCAAAAACACGGTTACGGTTGGTGTAATCTCGACCGTTACTACTTTTCCAAAGCTCGGGCCTTTGCGCAGATCAACGTAGGCAGCAAATACCTTACCCGTAATGACTGAAATGTACTTATCCCATGGTTCAGCATGAAAGCCACGCGTAACACCGGCTTCTTTGTTATATGACAGACTGTTCTGGACGATGGTAAAGCCTTCAGGCAGACCAGCCGCAACCAGCTTAGCTTTTTGAAACTTCTCTTGAAAATACCCGCGCTCGTCGCCCACCTGCGTGACATCAAAAATTAAAAGTCCCGGGATGTCAGTCACATGCGCCGTAATCTCAGTGGTGGCTACTCCCATGATGTCTCCTCATATTAGTTAGTTGCCGACGCAACGCTACGGCTATTATAACCGAATTTAGGCAGAGCAGTTAGACCGAAAATGGCCAATCGTTAACAGGCTTATGAATATAATTGACATTTAGCAAACTTTTTGCTATATTAGTATTCATGAATACACCCAACACCGCACCACAAACTGTTCCAGAAAAAGTACCTTATGTATTAGGCGAAATTGCTGATGAAGCGCAAGAAAAGCGTGGCTGGCAGTTAGAGGTTAATGGACAGATTGTGCCTGAAGTTGCTTCGGCTACTTTGTCACACGACAAGATGGGCCTAGCCCTCAAATACGGTCGTCACCCAGCTGGTTACGACGTCTGGAATTTCCATGAACCAGGTGGTGGTGGTGCGATTGCAGTGCCATACGCAGTTGTTGAAGGTCAGCTTCTTCTCGGTACTGTATCTCAAAACCGACCCGCAGCAGGGGGTGTGATTAGTGAATTACCTCGTGGTTTCAAGGAACCAAATGAAACACATGAGCAGACAGTGGCTCGAGAAATGTCCGAAGAGACTGGTGTTAATGCAATCATGGATCGTTTTGTACTATTGGGTAGTGGTAAAAACCCTAACACAGCATTCTTTGACACATCTGGTGAAGGCGAAGGTCTACGCTTCTACGGGTTACAAGTGAATCCTGATGAGCTTGAACAGCGTACTGACGAAAAAGGCGTAACCTACTATGCATTTCGACAGGATTTGCTAGAAGCTGCACAAGCCGCTGCAGATGGTAGCGAAAAAATTCTTGGTTCGCGCTTTATCCCCTTGAAAGAAGCAGTCAGCGACAGTCCAGACCTTATGACCGGTGCTGGTGCTGGAATGCTTGCAGCCCATCTCTTAGGTAGCAAGACACTTGGTTTTATGGGTGTTGAAGCCCCAACGCCCAGCCAATAATTAGAATTGTAAGGAAAATCTATGACATCACCACGAGAAGCACTACCTACCAGCACGCATCCTACAGTGCGGAAGCTACGATACGAACGCTATGATTTGTTGCCAACCGAAGCAAAAGAAATCGTCGAGCTTTTTTCACCTGTCCGTCAAGCCGTAGCGGCAGTAATACCAGCAAATCAGCTCAAATCCAGACGCTCTGAACGTTACAGGAGTCTGTCGTCTGCTGTTGCTAGTTTAACCGTCGGCGATATTCGAGTAAAAGTTGATATTGCAAGCTATGGTCACAGTATGTCAACTGGTTTTACAATTGCTGACGGTGAGCGTGCTGTCCAGTTCAAGGAATGTGATGATGTGGACGCATTCTTTGGTGACTATCGCATTGATGTGACATCTGATCCCAAGATTGTTGCTGGATTAGGGGATAGAATCTTCCATTTTTACGGAGCCGACCCGCTCAATACGGCGGGGGTTACGGTCAATCACGACCCGAATAGAATATCGGATTTGTATACGAGCAATTCTGCTCAGACACAACGAGGCAACGAGACAGTTGAGACCGAGTATGACGCTGCCTTTGCCGGTGATATCCGCGTTGTGCTAGACGCTGCTAGAGTGATGCTCGATAAGTTGACCGCTATCACCCCCGCACAACAGTAAGCTTCACTATGTCACAGCCAACATCCCCAGAAACAATGCACACGCCGGAAGCACAGCGCAGTGCCTTTGAAGGCATGGAAGGACGAGAGATCGTCGAAGTTTTTGGGCGGGTTATTGACTGCTGAACAGCTCCAAGCTACCTTTGTGGAAATGATCAATGACTTACCAGAAGGCAATTAGCCATACCCAGTGTTCTTAGCCTTAATTAAGAAAATGGTTTTACCGACGGTGGAGCTGGTGCCGCTACGCACTAATCCTGATACGGGGCAAACCGAAGTTTTGCTGACGCAACGTCCTGCTGGTGATATCTGGGCTGGCGAATGGCATGTGCCTGGTGCCGCCGTTATCGCGACCGATAAAGCATCAGTTGAGCCTGGCGAAGGTAATCAATTTGGCGATGCGTTTGGTCGATTACTTGGGAGTAATGGTGAGCTCAAAGCGGGTGTTACGCCAACTCATTGGCCACCTCGAGAGTTGCGCCCTGAATTACGAATGACACGTCGTGGTCCTGAAGTATCGATTGTTCATTTCGTAGAAGTTGATGGCGAGCCAAAAGTGGGTGTATTTGTCCCTGTGGGTGAGTCGGTGGAAGCTGCCGCGCCAAGTAAGGTTATTAGCCAACACGTCAAGTTTATAAATGATGCCGCTCGAGCCTACGAAGCCCAGCGCGCGACTCAGCCGTAGTCTAGGTAGTTGTGTTATAGCGGTGGTTGACGTCGGAATCACCCCATAGCAATCGTTACAGGCATAGGACGATGATTTTCCAACAGGCGCTGGGCAGGGTTCAGTTTGTCGTAAGTCTTGGCGTTGTCCGGTGAACCACGTACAATTTGTAACGATGCTCTGTCGACAACCCAAGGTATTAATCGAGACGACGTATGTCTGATATTGACGCCGTCGTTTCCTATCTGAGAAACGCGCAACCGGGCCGTCAACCACTCGAAATATTTATCGAATTAGCACGGCTGGTGGTGTTGCCAACGCTGGAGATTATCCCGCTGCGCAAAAATCCAGAAACAGGCAAGACTGAAGTGCTGATGACCAAACGGCCAGCGACTGATCCGTGGTGGCCCAATCTGTGGCATAACCCGGGGACCGTTTTGCTAGCGAGTGATAAGCTTGATGATGTTCATGATTACAGTGAGCCTGAAAAACGGGTGTTTGAGGGTGAACTGCAGGGGGCGGTTACTGTGGTGAAAGGGCTATTTGAGATCGATGTTGAGCGACGAGAGACCAATCGGGGGCAGGAGATATCGGTTATTTGCTGGGCTGAAGTGTCGGGTGAGCCGACGGTTGGTCAGTATTTCGCGCTCGATGCGCTGCCAACCGATCTCGTCGAGCATCAAGTACCATCGTTTCTGGCGGCCGCAGCAGCGTTTGAGCAGGCTTAGCGGCCGAGTTCTTTGTACTTGGCTTCAGTGGCCTGTTTCTGGGGCTTCCACCAGGCTTCATTGGCGACGTACCAATCGATAGTGGCTTGGAGGCCCTGCCGGAAATCAGCGTAGGACGGCGCCCAGCCGAGTTCGCTGCGAATCTTGGCTGAGTCGATAGCATAGCGCATGTCATGGCCGGGGCGGTCGTTGACATGGTCGTAATCTTTGGGGTCTTTGCCCATGAGCTCGAGGATCATTTCGATAACTTCTTGGTTGGTCTTCTCGCACTCTGGGCCTAGCATGTAGGTCTCACCGATTTTGCCTTTTTCTAGAATTGCTAAAATGCCCGAAGAATGATCTTCGGCGTGGATCCAGTCACGAATGTTTTGACCTGTACCATAGAGCTTTGGCTTGCGGCCTTCGAGGATCTCGGTAATCTGCCGAGGGATGAGCTTTTCGACGTGTTGGTAGGGGCCGTAGTTGTTGGTGCAGTTGCTGAGCGTGGCTTTGACGCCAAAGCTGCGGGCCCAGGCGCGGACCAGCATGTCAGAGCCGGCTTTGGTGCTAGAGTAGGGGCTTGATGGGTTGTAGGGCGTTGCTTCGTTGAATTTGGGGTCATCGAGTTCGAGATCACCGAAAACCTCATCGGTTGAGATGTGATGTACGCGCTTGTCGTGTTTGCGCACGGCTTCCAGGATACGGTAGGTACCGATAATATTGGTGTCAACAAAAGGCCAGGGGTCATGTAGCGAATTATCAACATGAGACTCGGCCGCGAAGTGGACAACCACGTCAGACTCGGCCACGGCCGCGTCTATCGCTGCTTCATCACAAATATCACCATGGATAAAACTGTAACGCTGCTCGTCGAGGCCTTTGAGGTTCTCAAGATTGCCCGCGTAGGTTAGCTTGTCAAACACCGTGATATGCCAATCCGGTCGCTCACGGTAGATGTAGTGAACGAAGTTCGAACCAATAAAGCCGGCACCGCCAGTAACAAGTACATTCATCGTGGTGATAGTATATCAAACAGAATAGTTAGATGCCGGTCCATTAAGCGTTCGGAGAAAGGCCAGCGTCGGGTCATTAGCGTATATTTTACTTAGCTCTTCATATCTCCACTGGTCATCAATGCCATGTACTAACCAGGCTGTGGAGTCGACGGTAATGGGAGCAGGGCTTTGGTCGATGAGCGCCAGTTTTGGATGGCCGGACCTAGGGTCGATGCCTTGAACCACCCAATTGCCATAGGAGGTGTCTAATTTATCGAAGGGGAAACTTTTGTTGTTGTGGTTCTGTTCGCACTTCGCTATGAAGAATAGTGTATTGACGGTCTCGACATAGGCATCAAAGTCCTTGAGCCACTCAAGCCAATATTCGGGTGTTTGGCCCTGGAAATCAGCCACCCTATCTTTAAAATCGTTGGGACGAGTCGCTTTAAGCACTATTTTAGCCAGTGATTCTCCAGCTACGTAGTCTTCAACTAGTACATTCATGCTAGCAAAGTACTCGTCCTGTTTGCCAGCGTAGACGAAGTTATTAGGTTGTAATGGTAAGTCACGTAATACTTTGTTAATTGTCTCGGTTCCACCAAATTTATATAGATAATTGGGACGAGCAAAATTCGTACGCAATAAACGTCCATATGAAGTTTGCAGTTCGGCTATCCCAGCATCATTCGTGTATTTAACTACGAGATCTCGGTCGGCAAATTCCAAGCGTCTGGCAATTGATTCAGAACCTTCGCCAATAACCGCACCGCCTGCAGTTTCGGGTTTGATCATCAATTCGCGAACTGCCAAAAGACCGACTCGATCTATGAGTTCGGTGCCGGCTCTGCTGGTGAGCATTATCGGAAGCGGTTGCTGCTCATGAGCCTTTTCTATCTCCTCAAAAGACCATTCAGGAAAAGCAGTAAAATGAATTGAATAATCATTGCTATGGCGATAGTCTTCACGCAGGACACCACAACTAAGGGGAGTGAAGCCTATAACCTCACCACTAACGCCTTCCGGCGGGAGGCATCGTGTCACAAGCGCCAGATTCTCAAGCCCGTTATTCTCGTGTTGTGGAACGGGCTCTTTATAGTCTAACGGAATATGATTGAATACTTCGAGATTACTTGTCGACATAATATATTTATTATAGTACTAATACAGTAATTAGTCAACTGTATTTCGCAAGTACTCAAGAGCTACTCACGAGACGAGTGACCCGGGCAACTAGCTCGTCGAGTTGGACTTGGCTTGCGGCCTCGGCGTTGAGGCGCATGACTGGTTCGGTATTGCTGCCACGGACGTTGAACCAGGTGCTGTCGTCAATGGTGACAGTCAAGCCATCAAGCTGATCCTGGGGAAAATCGTGAAACTCTTGTTGCAGCCGTGCCAGCGCAGCGTCTTTGTCTTCGACCGTAAAGTTAGTCTCAGGAATGGCTGCGAAATGAGTGTATTGCTGGCGCAACTCAGATAACTTCTTGCCACTGAGCGTGGCGACGTAGAGGCCAATAACCGCACCAATTAAACCAGAGTCGGCGAACCAGTTATCGCGGAAATAGAAGTGGCCGCTGGCTTCACCACCAAACGGGGCATTGGATTCGCGCATTACTTGCTTGATATTAGCGTGACCAACTTTGGTAATGACTGGTTTACCACCGTGTTCGGTGACGACTTTGGGTACACTGCGGCTGTTGCGCGCGTCATAGATGATGCTGGCGCCGGGCTCTAGCTTTAGGAAGTACTCGGCCAGCATGGCCGACATCACGCCACCTGTCAGTACCTCGCCAGTTTCGTCGATCAGGAAAGCTCGGTCACCATCGCCATCAAAGGCTACGCCGCCGTAAGAGCCATCTTGCTTGATGGTCGCCATTACATCCTTCAAGGTCTCGAATTTCAGCGGGTTGGCTTCGTGATTGGGAAAGGTGCCGTCCAGCTCGAAGTAC
Source organism: Saccharimonadales bacterium (SeqCode) (assembly GCA_038230895.1). GTDB lineage: Bacteria > Patescibacteriota > Saccharimonadia > Saccharimonadales > UBA4665 > JAJXTN01. The sequence goes on from JBBRMJ010000007.1 coordinate 10,034, forward strand.
ATTTCATGAACTTCCCAAGGGACGTAAGGCTCGAGCTCGGGGAAGATCTTGCCAGCCATGCCATTGCCGGCATCGACGGCGATTTTCAGAGGCTTGAGCTTGGTTTCGTCCACGAATGATAGTACATGCTGTACCCAGTCTTCGGTAATATCTTGTGAAGCAAGACCGCCTTCAGCTGCACCTGTTTTGAATCTGCCAGCGAGGGCGTTATCGCGTACCTCGGCCAAGCCACTCTCCAGACCAACTGGTCGAGCTTCGTCCCGACACAGCTTGATGCCGTTATAAATACCAGGATTGTGGCTAGCGGTCACCATCGCCCCTCCGGCTAACTCCAGATGTCCAACTGCGAAGTAAATCATATCGCTGGTGACTTCACCAATGTCAATTACAGCCCGTCCTTGTTGTCGTAAACCTGCGATCAGGGCGTCTGCTAGTTCCCCTGAATCAGGCCGCATATCACGCCCCACAGCCACTGCGCCTTCGTGCGGCAGCCAATCGGCGAACGCCTGTCCCACCGCTTTGGAGACGGCAGGTGTCAGTTCCAAGCCAACTTTACCTCTGATATCGTACGATTTAAAAATGTGGCTGATAGATGGTTGCATATTCCCCCTTGGTGATGCCCCTCATTGTACTTTATTACGGCAGGACCCTCCAGTTTGCTATGATTGTGGTTATGATAGTTGTGATTATCGCGGGCGGTTCGGGGACACGGCTGTGGCCACTCTCCACGCCAGATTATCCGAAGCACCTCTTGAAGATTAATGGTGATGACGCGTCACTGCTACAGAGTACCTACGGGCGGGCCAAGCGGCTGACCGATCGCATCTATGTCGTATCGGAAGCCGGTCACATCGAGCACGTCAAAAGCCAGCTACCGGAACTTCCACCAGAAGCCTTCATCGTCGAGCCTGCTCGCCGCGGCACCGCTAGCTGCATCGTGGCTTCACTGATTCATGTCAGTCGTCAGACAGACCCTGATGAGCCAGTGGCATTCCTGTCAGCCGATCACTACGTGCGTGATGTTGATGGCTTCGTCCATAGTTTCAAAGTTGCTTCGGAAGCGTCACGCGAGTATGGTCGTATCGTACTGGTTGGTGTGGAGCCAAACTACCCAGCCACGGGCTTTGGCTATATCAAGAAAGACGGACTCATCGATGAACAGACCTTCGTCTTCAACGTCGATTCGTTTCAAGAAAAACCGGATCACAACACAGCCTTGGAATTCCTAAGTAGTGGTAAGTACCTCTGGAACTGTGGCTACTTCGTCGGCTCGGTCAATACTTTTAAGGCCGCCATGCAGCAGTACGCACCAGCCTTGTTTGATAACTACCAACGCTTAGAAGCAGCCAACGATGATACCTATGCCGAGACCTATCTCAGTTTTGAAACCATCGCGATTGACTATGCTCTGAGTGAGAAAGTACCCAATTTGCTGGTGGTGCCCGCAGCCTTCGATTGGATGGATATTGGTTCGTTTGGTGATTTGCACAAAGCTGTCAACAGTGATGACCAAGGCAATCATGTCCATGGTCGTGTCCAGACCGAGGAAGTTGCCAACTCACTGATTCAAAATTATGAAGACAAGCCGGTGGCGGTTATCGGTCTGAACAATGTGGTGGTTATTAATACCCCCAGTGGCATACTCGTAGCCCGCAAAGACCTATCGCAAAAAGTTGGTGACGTCAGTAAACGTTTCAACGCCGATTCCTTTACTCGACCGTAACTGACTTAGCCAAATTGCGGGGTCGGTCGACATCTAAGCCTTTGGCGACGGCCACGTAGTAGGAGAATAACTGCATGGCGATGGCTACCAGAATGGGTTGGGTCTGCTCTAGCGTCTGGGGGATAGTGATGGTGTTGTCCAGCTGTTGGCCCAGTGTGTCGTTGCCCTCGGTGATGATGGCCAGCACCGGGCCTTGGCGGGCGCGGATTTCCTCGATATTGGAGTAGGTTTTCTCCAGTTGCGGCGAATCGGTGGCGATGGCGAAGGTGGGGAAGTGATCGTCGATCATGGCGAGGGGGCCGTGTTTCATTTCGCCGGCGGCGTAGCCTTCAGCGTGGATGTAGGACACTTCCTTGAGCTTCAGCGCGCCTTCTAGCGCGCAGGGATAGCCATATTGGCGGCCGATGAACAAGAAGTCGCGGTAATCCTTGTACTGCTCGGCGATGCCCTTAATGTGCTCGGCCTGGTCCAGTACAGCCTGGGCTTTGGCTGGTAGCTGCTCGAGCTCTTCAAGCAGCGGCTTGTACAGCGTGCTTGTGCCGTCATTGAGGTACAGGGCAATCTGAATCAGGACAGTGACCTGGGCGATGAAGGCCTTGGTACTGGCCACGGCCTGTTCTGGCCCGGCGTGACAGTAGACACCGGCATCGGTCATGCGGGCGATGGTGCTACCAACGGCGTTGACGATACCGAGACGGAGTACGCCATAATCTTCGACTTTCTTGAGGGCGGCAATGGTGTCAGCCGTCTCGCCGGACTGGGAGATGGCTAGTAGCGCCGTGCTGCGGGAAAAGGGCTCACTGCGGTATTTAAACTCGCTAGCTAGCTGCACTTCTACAGGAATGCCTGCCAATTCCTCAATCAGGTATTCGCCCACTAAACCAGCGTAGTAAGAAGTGCCGCATGCGACGATGACAATACGGTCAATATACTTCAACTGCCCCATGACGTTTTCCAGACCACCCAGTTTTACCAAGTTCTGAGCGGGGATGGCTCGGCCTAAAATCGCAGAGCGGATCGTTGCCGGTGCTTCGTAAATTTCTTTGAGCATGAAGTGTGGGTAATCACCTAGTTGCGCCTGCTCATTGTCATAATCTAATAATTCGGTCTTTGGCTCGGTGGATTGATCACGCTTCAGATTATGGACATGAATGTCGTTGGCGCTAATCGTGGCCACATCATAGTCATCGAGATAAATTACTTTTTTAGTGTGTTCCATGAGGGCGGTAGCGTCAGACGCCAAGATGTATTCACCTTCACCGACGCCGATGACCAACGGACTGGACAAACGAGCGGCAAACAGTTTTTCCGGCTCATGGATCGAAACAGCCGCAATGGCGTAGGCACCGCGCAAATCATCGAGGGCCGCCCGGAAGGCTGCTTCGAACGAACCCAATTGCTTATCGTAGTAATCAATCAAATGCGGCACAACTTCAGTATCGGTTTCGGACACGAATTCGTAACCTTCGGCTTGCAGTCTGGCTTTAATCTCTTGATAATTCTCGATAATGCCGTTGTGGACCACAAAGATACTTTTGTCAGTATTGTTGTGCGGGTGAGCGTTCAGGATAGTTGGTGAGCCATGGGTGGCCCAACGAGTGTGACCGATGGCCAAATGGGCCGAAAACTCTTGGTCGGGCAAGGCGTCACGCAAGGCTTGCACCCGGCCAACCTGCTTGGTGACTAGACCACCACCGTTCTCGATAACGGCTAGTCCAGCTGAATCATAGCCACGATACTCTAAGGCCTCCAATCCAGCCAGAACAATCGGTTCAGCCGGATGTTGCCCAATATAACCGACGATTCCACACATTTATGCCCCCCGATTTTCCAAACATTTTTTTATGTATTGTTCGATATTACGTCGAAATGCTCCCACTGAAAACTGTTGTGCCCGTTCGGCAATTGCACTGTAATTGTACGTCTTGCTTAAGCTTTCCTGCAAGGCGGCGGTGAGACTTTTGACGTCTTGCTTGGCAAAGAATACGCCAGTCTTGCCCGGAATAATGTAGTCCAGAGCACCGCCTTTTTGGTAGGCGATAACGGGAGTACCAGCCGCCATGGCTTCGACAGCGACGATGCCGAAATCGTCCATATTGGGCATGATAAATCCCAGGGCCGATTGGAAGTGGTCAGCCATTTCGTGATCACCGACATTGCTCAGGAAAGTGACGTTTCGTCCTGCCAGTTTCTCTAGTCGTTTGTGTTCAGGTCCGTCACCGATGACGACTAGCGGCACCTTGAGCTCATTACAGGCTTCAATTGCCAAGTCGATTCGTTTGTATGGTGTCTGGCGGCCTGCTACCACAAAACCGTGACGAGGCGCCGGCTTGCCAATCAGCTCGAAACGCTCAACTTCGACTGGCGGATAGATGACACTAGCTTCCCGTTTGTAGTAGCGCTTGATGGTGGCTTGGGTGTGCGTCGAATTAGCAATCATATAATCGGGGTGCTGCGCGGCTTGGTAATCACGTCGCTTCAGCGGTCCAACGAGTAGCTTTAGCCCCAAACGAGCCAGCCAGTTGAGACCGAATGGGAAACCAGGCTTGTCCAAATACTCTTCGTGCCGAATCCAATAATAGTGCGTCGGCGAGTGACAATAACAGATGTGAATGGTGTTTGGTCCGGTCTTGACGCCCTTGGCTTCGGCACCACTGCTGGACAGCACTAAATCATAATCACTGAGGTCTAGTCGACTAAAGTTCCAGGCCCGTAACAGCGGTAGGAATTTCTTGAGACGCTTGGGCAACTTCTGCAAACTGCTGGGACGAACGTCTGCTTCGGCGAACCATGGCAATTTCGCAGCATCATACTGCGAAGTGTAGATCGGTGCTTTGGGATAGAGCTTGTGAAGCTCTAGCACGACCCTCTCAGCACCGCCAATGCCTACCAACCAATCGCAAACAATCGCTACCTTCAAGTCGTCAGCCATCACACCGCTCCTTTGTGAAACAGCACGATCCATACGGTCTTAATCAGAATGACTAGGTCATTCCAAAAGCTCCAGTTTTGGACGTAGAACAAATCAAGCCGTCGCCGCTCTTCGAAGCTGATGTCGCGCCGACCTGAGACCTGTGCCAGGCCGGTTAGACCGGATTTCACACTTAGAATAGCGTGACGTTTGGAGTAGAGCGCCAGCTCTTGTGGTATCAGCGCCCGTGGCCCGACTAAGCTAATATCACCACGCACCACGTTGATTAACTGGGGAAGCTCGTCGAGGCTTGAGGCACGCAAAAATTGACCCAAGCCGGTAATCCGCGGATCATGCTCCAGCGCGTCACCGTTCTCACGATAGGTTTTTGCCAGCTCCGGCTTGCCCATTTTTTCAAAGGCTTCTTCTGGCGTGGTGCCGTCATAGGTAATATATTGGGAACGAAATTTGAACACAGAGAACTCTTGATTGAAACGAGTGAGGCGAGTCTGACGGAAGAACACTGATCCACTGCCGCTCATTTTTTCGGCCAAAGCGATAAGCAGCATGAAGGGCGAAGCGATGAGCAAAAGAAGGCCGCCCAAGAAAATATCGGTCAGTCGTTTGACGATGCGCCCCCAACCGATAAGGGCGGTCTGGTGGACGGCGATAACGGGCACGGCCTGGAAGAGATCTACTTGGATGTTACCGACGAATAATTCGCTATTTCCCGGTACGAATCGGTAGGCGACGTGATTTTCTTGGGCGTAGCTCAGAATTTCATCATTATGCTCGGTGGAAGCATAGAGCTCGGTTTGCACAATGGTGTGCAGCTGCTGATCGTGCAATGTGGCCATGGCCTCAGCAAAGTTAGCGAAGACTGGAATGTCGAAGTTTCTATGGAGGGGGTGTTTAACCCCACCAACCACGCCCAGTACTGTATAGCCCGTCACGCTCGTGTTCGACAGGCTTTTGACCAGTTCATGGGTGATAGCTGTGTCGCCAACCAAGAGGACATTGTTAATCCCTATCCCATAGCTGAACAGCTCTCGCCGCAGGCCACGGGCTGCCGTTCGAAACAGCAACGCGAAGAAAAAGGCCAAGAGGAAGCCGTAGATAGTAACTAAGCGAGCCGGGAAGATGACCGTATTCGTGAGATAGCTGTAACTGATAACGAAGAGGATGCCGATAGCAGAACCAACCAATAGTCGACCGAGCTCACTGAAGCGGCGTTCATAAATCCGCGCATTGTACAGTCCCAGCAGCGCAAAAATTAAAATCCAGAAGGGCAGTAGGCTAGTCAGAATCGCCACATAGGTGTGGGCGTGAACGCTTGCGCTCAGTGGTTGGTGACTGAGCGTTACTCGCAAGACATAGGCCACGCTGAAAGCCACGCCAATAGCCAGTGCATCGCCCACCACCAAGAAAAAGTTGTAGATCAGCGAAGCATTATTCTTCATGTATAGTTTGGATGATTCCTACGTTTATAGTCGGCCAAGGGAGCTTGAGATAAGATATGAAGCATTCCCAGCGGTTCACTATATACTAAATTGTAGCATTTATGAGAGCTTCAGCCCTTAAGTACAGCATCCTATCGATAACTGCCGCGCTCGTATCAGTTATTCTGCTATTGATACCACTGCACGCTTTCCTGACAGTTTGGGCCTCTAGCCTGTTTGGCCACTACACGGCTATCCGCCTCTGGAAGGAGGCCTTCCTCATTGTCTGTATGCTGGGGGTCCTGTATCTGCTAGCAACTGATAAAAAGATTCGTAGCCATACGCTGACACGTCGCCTGGTGTGGCTGATTGTCGCCTATGGACTCGTGAATATCCTCTGGGGTTTGGTAGCTTACAAACATCAGGCCGTTACTGCCAAAGCCATGGGCTATGCCTTGATTATTAATCTCCGTTTTCTAGCCTTCTTTCTGGTTGCCTGGGCAGTGGCCTTGCGCACCAGCCGCTTGCACAAGAGTTGGCAAAAACTGGTGCTGGTGCCGGCGCTGGTCGTTGTAGCATTCGGTTTACTGCAAGTTTTTGTTCTACCAAATGATTTCCTGAACCATTTTGGCTACGGCCCGAACACCGTTGAGCCGTTCCAGACCATCAATCACAACAGTCACTACGTACGGATTGAATCGACACTGCGCGGTGCAAACCCGCTGGGTGCCTACCTGGTGATACCGATTAGTGTCTTGGCGGTTTTGATAGTTCGCGGTCGCCGTGATTGGCGCTACGGCCTGTTTCTGGTGGCCAGCCTGCTGACGCTCTGCTTCAGCTTTTCACGTAGTGCCTGGCTGGGTGCCGCGCTCAGCTTGGCGGTGGTAGTAGCCATCAGCTTACGTTCTACGTATGCCAAACGCGTAGCTATCTGGGTTGGCGTGATTGGTATATTTTTCTTGGGCGGGCTGTTTGTTGGCTTGCGACACAACGCTCGGGTTGAGAACCTGCTGTTCCATACTCAAACGCACTCAGCCATCAAGACAACTTCTGATGAAGGTCACGCTTCGGCGCTGCGCAATGGATTACGCGATGTGCTACACCAACCGCTGGGCCGTGGTCCGGGCAGTGCTGGGCCGGCGTCGACGTACAACAATCACCCCGCTCGCATTGCCGAGAATTACTACATTCAGATTGGCCAAGAGACTGGCTGGCTGGGCCTGCTGCTCTTCCTGCTCATTAATGCCGGCGTCGCCTATCTATTGTGGTTGCGACGAGCTGACCCACTGGCCCTCAGCCTACTGGCCTCCCTGATCGGTCTCAGTTTCATCAATCTGTTATCACATGCCTGGACCGATGACACACTGGCCTATGTCTGGTGGGGGTTGGCTGGCATTGCCATGGCGGTTTCGGCGATTCGGCTGAAGGAGTAAACAGTAGTCCGTAATCAGTATTCTGTAGTCAGTCATCAAGTCATCAGTTGTCAGTTGTCTGTTATCTGTTGTCCGTAGGTGGCTTGTGATTCATGTGCCATTGGCTAATTTTGAAAGCTAGTCTCAATAGCTAATCAATCGACCTATAGATAACTGACTACAGAATACTGATAACTATCTTCCCCTATCGTACAATGTCGATATGCCCTCAACTCTCAAACAGTTTTCAAAATATCTCGTCGGTGGCAGCATCTACTTCTGGGCCGGTTACGCCATCTTCGCCATCTGTTACACCGGCCTCGGCTGGTGGTGGCTATGGGCCAAAATGTTGTCCGATGCCATCGGTTGGACACTGAATTACTTCGTGCAACGTTTCTGGGCCTTCGCCGACCAACGCCACCTCAGTGAAATGCAACACGCTGGTCGCTACATCTTTATCGAAACCATCGGCTTCATCATCGATTACGCTTTAATTGGCGGGCTGAAATATATTGGCATCTCGCCGTACATCGGTTTCTTCATTTCTGGCATCTTTTTCACTATTTGGAGTTTTCTCTGGTATAAGTACTGGGTCTTCCCCGAAGTGAAGACCGTTCAGAAGGGCACATCCCGAGCGTAAAGTTGCGCTCTAGAGTACGCTGCGCTGCGGTGCTCGCTCTCCATCTCAGGCTGCACTGCTTCTGAGCGGCCTTAGATCCAAAAGAGGAATCTCGATTATAGATTATGGAATGAATCGCAGCTTGCGAATCTAGCAATGCCAGAATCTACAACTTCTATAATCCATAATCGGTATTCCATATTCTCCTTCCGCTTGGCATAATAGTAAGCATGAACGAAAAACAAACAAACGAGCAGGCGGCGGTGCGGCCGACCAAGAAGCAGAAGGAATTGCTGACCTATATTGAGACTTTTATCGCCGAGCATGGCTATAGTCCCAGTTATCGGGAGATTATGAATGGTTTGCGCTATACCTCTGTAGCCACTGTGTCGCTGCACGTTGGTAATCTGATCAAGCGGGGTCACTTGCGCAAGCGCGATCATTCAGCCCGCTCGTTGGAAGTCGTTGAGGCGACTGAGGCCAGTAAGATTAAAACTAATCAGGTGGCGCCCGGTGAGGAGAAGTGGCTGGTCGAAAAAGTCGAGCACGCCTTCCTGCAGATCGAAGAGCTGGGTGGTGAATTGAAAGAAGCCAGTCTAGACCACCTCTACGTGCTGATTGGCGCCCTAAAGGTCCTTGGCCTCGATGGTGCCGCCCAGAGCTTCATTCCACGCCTGACGGCCCTCAAACAACGTCAAACCACCTAAACCATGGCGACGACTTACCAGGCCGACAAGCGTCCCAAGACTAAGCGCCGCCGCCGCATCCTGTGGCTGATTATCATTCTGCTCATCTTGTGGATTCTGTTCTTCGGCTGGCTGTGGTTACGTAATAGCCTCAAGCCCAAGGTTACGATCAAACAAGCCAACCCCATCACGACCAAGGTCACCTATAACAGCAAGATCAAACACTATGATGAACCAGATTTTGGTATCGATATGCCGGCCAGCTGGTCAGCAGTCCCCCGGCCGCCACACACCTATCAGAGCTTCACCTGGCAGAGCAGTGACCGCGTAACTGACGGTCAACAGATCGAGATTTACGAAGACACCATTCCAATCAATTTCGCGGTCAACCGAGCGCTGGTGGTGGTTGGCGAAGTTGACCGCGTCAGTGTTGACGGTGCTGTGTCTGACAACTGTTCACGCTATACCAAGCCGACGAACGGTGGCCCGAACCGCGTTGGGGTGCCGGCCAAGTGGCAGGGCATTGATTTCCTCTGTGACCAAAGCAACCAACAGCGTGATGTCGTGGGTACCAGCTCCAACGACGGCGTAAACACCGTCATTCTGCACAGCCAGAACAGTAGCGCCACGCACAAATTCTTCTTCACCTACACCGATTACGCCTCCAACCCCGACTACACGCTGTTCTACGACGCTTTAGCCAGTTTGCGCATGAATTAAGCAAAACAGTAATCAGTATTCCGTAGTCTGTTATCTGTAGGTTCAGATTGTGGCTGTAGCTGGTGATGCTTATGGTGCCCGCACTACATTGGTAAACAGATTACAGATTACTGACTACAGACAACAGTACGCCCCTAGCGTACCCCCTGCAGTAATTAATACTATATCTAGCGTGGTAAGCGAATGGTAGAGTAGTAATACTTAACAAATAGATGCTGGAATCCCGTGCAAATCGGGAACTGTGCCGCAACGGTATACCTCAACTGAGGAAAGTCCGATACAGCTACATAAAGTCTCTCGAGCAAGAGCAAACCGTCAGTTTGGCGGCCGACCCTTGCTCGTAGCGAGGGTATTTTTATATATGGCCGCCGCAGCCGAAACCATCCAATACATAAACGTTGATGACCTGCCTGATGTCGCCGCCGCTCGCCAAATTGAGCGAAATGAAGCTCAGGCCCTACTAGAAACTCGTCGAACTCAAATTGAACGAGGCGAATATCAGTACGTACCACTTGCAATAGACGTCTTATCAACCGCCCACCACGTTTTAGGCGCTACTGAGCAATACGGTCCAGACAGCCCAGAGCGCCAAGCACTTGATGATGGTTTGTGGTTGGACTGCCATCGCCTGCTGACTGAATGGTACCGCAAAAATACTTCTGAGTACTTTCCGGCCGTCTATCACGCGTTTGACCCTACGACCGAAGATTTTTACTCACATGGTTTGCTGATTGGCCAGATGACCATGAACGCCCTCACGCCGCAGGAAACGCCTGAGGATGAGGACCGGCGAGTTAACGAGCGTGTTGAGGAAGCGACACCTCAGTTACTCCGTAAACTCGGTGGCTTTGCCTTGGCTGGCGCCAGAGTTCGGACAATATCTGAATGTACTGACGCCGCGGTTGATGCCTATGTCCATGACTTCGCGACCGGCAAACGCCACCAAGGTTACAACGGCTATGTACCAGAGATTGAAAAGGTCATGATTCGAGATTTGCGCTTTGATGAGGCCAGCGACGGCCGATATGACGAACAGATTGGCATACCAGGTGTCTATATTAACCACGAAGTTTTCCAGAAAGCCTTACTTCGTCGTGGGATCGATACGACTGCCAAAAATAAGACCGAGTTACACGCCACACAAATGGTGGCCCATGATGATCTGATTGACTTCGTGGAGTTATTAGACACAGTAGGCGGCGAACACTGGAACCAGAACCTCTTCCAAGGGGAGGTTGTGCCGGCTGATCACCCCAAAGACTATGAAAGTATTCGATCTGAAGCCCAGGTTCGGCAAGAGGGTTTGAAGGCTCATTCCAACATGGTCAAGGACTTTGTGCTCAGCTTGGCAGAGAATAAGACCGATCCTCGTAAGGCACCGGAAATAGTCGAAGCGTTTGTTAAGAAGCTGTTATTGAATATGGCCCGGCATGACGTGTCGTTGGCCACACAAATTTTTGACCACCAGACAGCCGAAGGCTTGCATGAAGTGGCGTACTTGGAATCAATTGGTCGCTACGATGATGCCTTCGAACTGTATGATCGGGTAGAAGCCAACGCACCAGGCGGTGGATATTGCGGGGCCGGAAGTTGTGGCTTGGAGAGTATTGCTCCAGGCAGCGCAGAGGAGGCTGCGGTCAAGAAGCTAGGCTTTGGTGATAGCAAAGACGTCATAAAGGACACAGAGCGAAGGTGTAAATGTGGCTCGAAGTCAGTCTACTATGACCTGAAGCAGGCCAAAAAGGGTTGTACAAGCTGCGGCAAAACCGCAAAATACTAGTCATGGATAACGTAAATCAAACCGATCCTGTGTATCAGGAGATGGTCGCAGAGCAGTCACCGTATCTGTTCTGTGACGCCTGTGGGCATTATCCGATTGAACCAGTACATGGGCATTTCTTCTGTCCAAGCTGCTATCATCAAACACGTTGCTGCGAAGGTGCGCCAGCTGATGATTAAGCGCATCGGTATCTATGCCGGTGCTTTTGACCCTGTTCATACCGGTCACCTGACCTTTGCTTTGCAGGCCCTGGAGATTGCCAAGCTGGACGAAATTTATTTCGTGCCGGAGCGTCGGCCACGTCATAAACAGGGGGTTGAACACTTTGGGCATCGGGTAGCTATGCTGACTCGAGCTCTGCAGCCGCATGACAAACTTGGTATTGTGGAACTGACAGATATTAGTTTTAGCGTCGAGCAGACTTTGCCGAAATTAGAACGCGAATTTCCAGATAGCCAACTAGTATTTCTGTTCGGTTCAGATATCATACCTGGTTTGGCTGGCTGGCCGAAAGCGGAGCGTTTACTGCGGCGCTGTGAATTAGTTATTGGTCTGCGCGACCAGGATGACCGCGAACTGGTCAAGCAACAGATTGAGAAGCTACCAACCCAGCCTCGGGCAGTGACAATCTTCACCAGCTATGCGCCCGAAGTTTCGTCCGGTAAAATTCGAGCTGCACTGCGACGTCGCACTAAAGCCCAAGGACTACTCACGAGCGTTGAACGCTACAGCGATCGCCACTGGCTGTACATCTCACTCGCGCAGTAACCATTGACAAACGTAAGCAATTTGGTTAGAATGGATTCACTTCACCGGTTTCGTGCGAGAAAGCCAGGGAGAGACAAAAACTACAATCAAAAAATGTGAGGGGTCTGGCATATGGGAGTGTGCAGGCTGCCTAGAGAGAGGTGTTATGGGAGTAAAAATTAAGATTAGGAATAGTCCGGCCGAAAATGTGCCGGTACACGTGGAACGCCCGAGCTGGCGTCAATTCTTGCAGTACTAAATTTTCGAGGTGCCGGTACTACTGGCCGGTGTCTTCTTGGCTATTTCAGCCTTGATGACCTTCTGGAAGTTAGCAACATTACCAGGGATGGTGATTTGTTTGCCATCGAGGAAGAAGGTTGGCGTGCCTTGGATCTTCAATTTGTTGCCAGCGGCCAAATCGGCGTTGACGAAGTTATTAACCTTACTACTGGCATAGTCAGTTTTGAACTGGGCGACATTGATTCCTATTCGCTGAGCGTATTGGCTAAAATATGGCGTAGGATCGGTCGCAGTGCTCCAAACCTGCCAATTGGCTGAGTCATAGAGTGCGTCATGCATCTCCCAGAATTTGCTCTGGAGGGCGGCAGCTTCGGCAGCGCGAGCAGCTGCAAAGGCGTTGACGTGGACACTAACCAGCGGGAAGTTTCGGAACTGGAAGAAGATTTGATCATTGAATTCGGCTTGAATTTGTTTGAGGATAGGGTGGTAGGCTTCACAGTACGGGCACTCGTAGTCACCATATTCCACCAGGGTAACGCCAGTCGAACCAGTACCGATGATGTGGCTTGTCGGTGTGCCGCTGTTCTTGCTGCTTGAAGTTGATTTATTCTTATTGCCACTGAATACGAAGATGCCCACGAACATCAAGACGATAATTGCGATGACGGCCCAGAACTGTTTAGACATGAGGACTCCCTTGCATTACTCTAGATTACTTTAGATAAGTATACAGTACAGTATACGGGTGTTTGTCAGGCTGCTCTGAAGCTTCCCAAATTGGCTGAGAATCAACTGTATCCTGCCCATACCAGACTCACGTACCAGGAAACGATCATAAACGGTATAATCAATACTGATGACCAGTTTTATACTCGCTACGCTGCTTCTGGCTTTCGGCATGGCTACTATCGTCATCCGCAAAACCTATTACGCCACGCCTGTTACAGAATTACGGCGGCGTGCGCAGCAGGGTGATAAATTTTCCAAAACACTGTACCGAGCCGTTGCTTTTCAAAGCAGTCTGCGGGGGCTTTTATGGATCGCTTTGGTGGTGAGCAGCGCTGTCGGCTTTGTGCTGTTGGTGCGCGTCGCGCCCATCTGGCTGAGCGTTGGTTTGTACATCGTCTTGTTCTGGGTCGCTTGGTCGTGGATCCCGGGTAGCCGGGTAACGGGCATCGGTGCTCGCTTAACCACAGTGGCTACACCGTCAATCGTTTGGTTCCTGAATTACCTGCATCCCGTACTGAGCCGTGGAACGACTGTCGTCGAGAAACGCTATACGGCACCGAAACACAGCGGCATTTACGAGCGTGATGATCTCATCGCCATTATCGACCGTCAACTGCAGCAGCCAGATAATCGCGTCACAGCCGAAGAGTTGGAAATTGCCAGCCGCGCCCTGCATTTCGCTGATCATCAAGTTGCCGACGTACTTACCCCTCGCAAACAGATTAAAACAATCAATGCTGATGCGACGATTGGCCCAATACTGATTGATGAACTACACAAAAGCGGGGAAGAAGTTGTACTTGTTCAAGATGGTAAGAAAGGGCCGATTGTTGGTAGCTTGGCCTTCACGCACTTGGATCTGAAAAGTACTGGCACCGTACGTGATGTCATGGACGACTCGGTCTACTTCGTACATGAGGACGATAGCCTGAGTGAGGCCCTCCACGCCTTCTTCGTCACCAATCGACCGCTGTTCGTCGTGGTCAACAGCGCCGAAGACTACGTCGGCATCATCAGCGTCCAAACCATCCTCGAGCAGTTGCTCGGCCACGTGCCAGGTAACGACTTTGACCAATATGCCGATTCCACCGCCGTCGCTCATCGCCACCACCGACCCAAAACCGTCGAAAAATCTGACGAAGTCGACCTCGAGGTGATAGAATGACAGGGATGAGTCATCTGAATCAAGCCAATATGAATCCCCGGATCGGCGACAGCTGCTAGCTGGCAGTTCGCTCGTGGAATCGATCCGCTCTTAGGCCATTCAGATAAAACTAACGGAGTAATCCCATGAGAATTTTAAGTAGTGAAGTCAAAGATCACATTGGCCAGACCATCCACATCGAAGGTTGGTTGCACAAAAAGCGTTTACTCGGCGGCTTAACCTTCATCAATGTCCGCGATCGCCACGGTCTGACGCAGATTGTCATCCAGGACAAGGAAGAAGTCGAGAAGTTACGCGGCTTACAGATCGGCACAGTCCTATCTGTTGACGGCATAGTAAAGGAAGAGCCCCGCGCACCCGGCGGTGCTGAACTACACGAAGCCAAACTAACCGTCATGGTGCCCGTGACTGAAGAACCACCCATCGAAATCGACAAGCCACTTAGCCATAAGCCAGAGAACCTTGAAACCCTGTTCGATTACCGCGCACTGGGCCTACGCAACTTGCAGGAAGCCAAAATCTTCAAACTGCGTAGTGACCTGCTTCGCTACATTCGAGATTTCCTATACGGTCAGGATTTCGTCGAGATCAACACGCCCAAATTAGTCGCTGGCGCTGCCGAGGGCGGGGCAGAAGTCTTCAAACTCGATTACTTTGGGAAAGAAGCCACGCTTGCTCAGAGCCCACAGCTCTATAAGCAGATGATGGTCGGCGTCTTCGAACGGGTGTTCGAGATTGCCCCAGCCTTCCGGGCTGAACTGAGCGCCACGACTAGACACGTCTCGGAAGTCACCATGCTCGACGTTGAATTTGGTTTCATCGATGGGCATGATGACGTGCTGAAATTCCTGCAAGATTTAGTCTTCAATGTTGTAAGCCGCGCCTACGAAGAGCACGCTGCCGATCTCAAGAGCCTGAACGCACCCGAACTGGTGCTGAAGCCGGAATTCCCACGCTACACTATGAAACAGATTCACGAGCTATACCAACAAGAAACCGGCAAGGACACGTCTAAGGAAATCGACCTAACACCTGACGAAGAGAAGTGGATTTGCGAGTACGCTAAGAAGAAAGATGGTTGTGAAGCCGTCTTTGCAACAGGCTTACCAGCCTCCAAGATGAAGTTCTACCACATGAAAGGTGAGGACGACACTGCCCGCAGCGCCGACTTGCTTTTCCGTGGTATTGAAATCTCAACCGTTCCACAGCGCGAACATCGCCACGAAAACTTGGTGGAACAAATGAAAGCCGCCGGTGTTGACCCA
The DNA here is from genome assembly GCA_038230895.1 of Saccharimonadales bacterium (SeqCode). Lineage (GTDB taxonomy): Bacteria > Patescibacteriota > Saccharimonadia > Saccharimonadales > UBA4665 > JAJXTN01. Next base: position 25,470 of record JBBRMJ010000007.1, read on the forward strand.
GAAGCGCCCGGTTTTGCCGCCTACGTCTCAGCTTTCAAACACGGCCTTCCCGCCCACGGTGGCTTCGGCTTCGGCATCGATCGCCTGACAGAAAAAGTCATCGGCCTCAGTAACGTCAAAGAAGCTATCCTCTTCCCCCGCGACATCAACCGGTTAGCACCATAATCTAGAGGAGACTAATTTATGCAGATTGCTCTGAGTGAACTACGCGAAAATATCATGGCTACGCTGACAGTCAACTTTACGCCTGATGAAGCTACGAAGATCACAGATTATTTGTTATGGGCCGAAATGTCCGGCATCAAAACACAGGGAATCATTAAGATGATTGGGACGGAGCCATTGCAAGGAATAAAACCAGAGCACGAAATAAGAGTTGAGCGTGATGTGAAACTTGCCCAGCTTATTAATGCTGGTAAGAATCCGGCCCCTTTGGCTAGTCAAGTGGCAACTGATACCGTAATTGCCAAAGCCAAAGAGCATGGAGTTGGCGTCGTCGGAATGCATAATATCCTGTCTAGTAATGGCGCTCAGGCTTTCTATGCCGAACGTATAGCGAAAGAAGATCTAATCGCGGTGTCGTACTGACTCGTTCAGCCGCCTCAGCCGCTGCATTCGGGGGTATTGACCCTATATTTGGCACGAACCCGATTGGCTTCGCATTCCCAACCAATGACGATCCTTTGGTATTTGATATGGCTACTTCAGCCATGACTTGGTATGGCTTGGTTCTCGCAAAAGCGAGAGGCGAATCGATACCCACGCACACGGCCATCGATAAAGATGGTACACCGACAACCGACCCAGGTGCTGCCATGGACGGTGCTCTACTGTCCTTCGATCGTGATTATAAGGGTTCCGGTCTGGCAATGATGATAGAGATACTCGGAGGCCCGCTGGTCGGCGCAACGTACGGACAGATTGAAGGTGAATGGGGTAGCCTCTTTCTGGCTATAGACCCAAACTTGCTCGTCGACCTTTCAGCGTTTAAGGCCAATTGTTCAGACCTGATACAGAAAGTTAAAGCTGTTCGAAAAGCCGATGGGGTTGATGAGATACGTATCCCTGGTGAGCGTGCTTCACTGTCGCGCAAGGAAGCAGAGAAAACAGGTATGGTCGAAGTCGATGACGCCATACTTAAACAACTCGGCTACGTGAGCTAGACAAATATTATAATATTGTTATAATGAACATATGACGCAGAAAATTATTCGAATTGGGTCCAGTGCCGGTGTGACGATTCCCAAAAAACAGCTCGATGAGTTGGGTTTGCGGGTTGGTGATGAGGTGAAACTGATGCTTGAGCCGGTCAAAGCGCCGAAGCACGCGCAGTTGATGGATGAATACGACGCTTTCGTGAAGCAATACGGCCGAACTCTCAAGAACCTTGCTGGTCGCTGATGCGCTACCTGACGCTCGAAGAGATACTCCGGCTGCATTTTCAGGTAATTGAAGACTTTGGCGGCAGTCATGGCATACGTGATGATAGCCGATTGCTATCTGTTGTCGAAGCACCTCAACTGATAGCTTTCGGCCAAGAACAGTATGCAACCGTCTTTGAAAAAGCGGCAGCCTACCTGCGTAATATCATTGGTGATCATGCCTTTGTCGACGGCAACAAACGCACAGGCGTAACCGTCGCTGGTGTTTTCTTGATGCGTAATGGCAAAAAGTTAAACGCGACGCCTAAGGAACTTGAGGATTTCACTGTTCAGGTAACCACCGACCAGTTAGATGTGCTCACAATTGCCGACTGGCTCCGAGCACGTTCATTTGAGGCCCGTGACTTGCCGGGAATAACTTCATCAGAAACTCGAGGATAAAGTCCATGAAAATATTTTTAGCTACTGAGACAGACATTCGAGTAGAGCGTGATGTCGCACTTCAGGATAAGTTACGGGACAGGTTATTGGCATATCAGGCGACTGTTCTGGAAGGGGATGACGATCTAGAAGACGCTGATGCGGTTATTGCCGAGCTTTCGCATCAAAGCCCCGAGCTGCTATCAACTGTCCAGCGTGGCTTAGAACTTGGGAAGGCAACGCTGTTACTGGCCCGTGCCACTGGCAGGTTGGCAATACCTGAAACGTTTCGGGGGCAGTCGGCGATTCGGCCAGACGGAGTTAGATATAGCCAAGACTACAGCGCTGTATCAGCTCTGACACTCTTCATGGACCTGCAATTCAAAACACTGCCCCCAGGCATCGCTAACAGATTGGAACATCCGATGAGTGAAGAGCTGGAGATCCGCAAACTTGGACTAGATGCGCAAGCACTGCTCGACCTCGGCCTAGACAAGGACTAAACAGCTGGTTTGTTGTCGAGGCTGTGCCAGATGTACCAGCATGCGGCAGATTCGTAAGGGTGCCAGTGGTTTTTCTGGGCAATTTTCGTGACCTCATCAGGGGTGGGGACTGCTTTCAGGCCATAGAGTTTCTGGATGCCGTTGCGGATGCCGAGGTCACCGGTAGCCAGGATGTCGAGGCGGCCGATGGAGAACATTAGGAACATGTGAGCGGTCCACTCGCCAATGCCTTTGACGGCGGTTAATTCGGCGATGATTTCCTCGTTGCTGAGGCTGTCGAAGTTGTCGAATTTCAGTCGGCCGTCGAGGATATGCTGAGCCAGATCTTGGATGTATTTGGCCTTGGCGCCGCTGAGACCAGCGGTCCGTAATTCTTCGACGGATTTGGCCAAGATCTCAAATGGTTCCGGAAATTCACTATCAAATAACTCCTTAAATCGGCGTTCGATAGTCGCCGCGGCTTTGACGCTGAGCTGCTGACTAATGATGCTATCAATCAGCTCCCAGTAGTAATTGCGGTGGGGTGTGATGTCAGCAGGGCCTGCTTTTGCTATCACCGGTGCCAGGACGCTATCATTGGCGGCGAGGTGAGTGGCCGCAAGCTTCAAACTGGCAGGGGAGGCGGTAATCATCACTCCATTATAGGCCAGTGTGAGCCAGGCTTGACATGGGTGTATACTGTTTATGGATAATAAAAAACAAACACGGGTCCTCACTATGAGCTTGTACTTCAATCCAAAGAAACGTTTGAATGCCTTTGCGTTGACGCTTTTGCAGCGTCTCGCCTAGCTTTAACATCTTTAATTACCACGTATTACATTGCCAGTTCTCTATGGGCAGTTTCCGCATGTCGCTTACGTTTGTTAAACTAAGAGCGAAGATAACCCATGCCTGATAAAAAAGCCGCCAGGCCACCCGCCACTCCTGAAGACGAAGCGCTCCAACAGCGCGTCGAAATGATTATGGGTGAAAAAAACGCCGATGGTGTCACACCGGCGCTGACCGGACACAAAAGCGACAATCCACCGGCAATTGATATTTTTAATGATCCCAAAACCGCGCCGGCCGTCTCGCCAACTTTACTTAAACAGATTGGCGCTGAACCGGCAGACAAGGTTTCGTCGGCCGTTGAACCCGAAGCCTCAACCGTCGAAACTGCAACTGAGGCAGACGTCGATCCGGCTAATCTTGATGACGCCGACACTGATAAAGCCGTCGATGATATTGTCGTCAATGAAAGTGACACCGTCTTGGCGGCTGAAGATGCTGCGAGCGACACAACCATTCCCAAAGTTGCATCCAAGCGTCATAGATTACCAAAATTCTTGCGGAATAAATGGCTTTGGATTGGTCTTGGCGTGGTGTTGGTCACCATTTTCGCCGTGCCGGTGACGCGCTATAAATTGTTGGGCCTGTTTATCAAAGAATCAGTCAGTATTACCGTCAGCGACAGTAAAACGCATCGTTCCATCAGCGGTGCCGTGGTGAGCTTGCGTGGTCTATCAGTCAAAAGTGATGCCGGCGGCAAAGCGACACTTAAGGTACCAGTTGGCTCGGCGACCCTATCCATTACCAAGCAGTATTACAAGGGCTACACAGCCTCTTACGCGGTTGGCTTGAAGTCTGGACAGATTCGCAGCGTTCAGCTTGTTGCCACTGGCCGTCAGGTGCCGATTACCGTCCTCGATCGGGTTTCCGGTAAGCCCATTGCCGGGGCACAGATTAGCGTTCTGGATACCACTGCCAAGACTGATAAGAAGGGCCAGGCCATCATTGTGCTTCCAACCACCACTGCCACTGACGCCGCCATTATCTCGCTCAGTGGCTACAATAGCCAAAAAGTGACAGTGCAGGTTACCGATCAAGTCGTTGCGGGCAATAGCTTCAGTCTGACGCCCGCTGGCAAAATATATTTCTTGTCGAATCTCAGCGGTAAAATTGATGTTGTGAAAGCCGACCTTGATGGGACTAATCGCGAAACGGTACTCGCTGGTACCGGTAAGGAAGATCCGAATACCACAAGCTTACTGGCTTCGCGTGACTGGCAATATCTGGTGCTCAAAGCCCAGCGGGATACTGCTCAGCCCTCGTTGTATCTGATCAATACCAGCACTGATAAGGTCACGAATTTTGACACTGGTAATGCCGACTTCACCCTTGTCGGCTGGTATGGCCATGCCTTCATCTATGATGTCGTACGCAACACAACCTCGGCTTGGCAAAACGGTCATGAAGCCGTCAAAAGTTACAACGCAGATAACAACCAGCTCAGTCTGCTCGACCAAAACCAGGCTGAAGGTACCGCAACCTCCTACGCTTACCAAGGCTTTTATAATTTCTACATCTTAAACGGCCTGATTAGCTACAACACCCAGTGGTATACCTACAATGCAGGGGGTACGAGCTATGATCTGACCAACAAAACCGATACCATCCGCGGCATACAACCCAGCGGGCAGGGCAAGAAAGATTATCAGGCCTTCGCTGCACCCGGCATCGGCTATATCCAGGCCGCGTTGTTTGAACCGCAAGGCATCTACTACGCAGCCTATAATTACAGTACCAATCAGACCACCTACTACAAGTTTGAGAGTCAGGTTGTCACGACGACAACCAGCCTCAATCAGGCTACCTTCAACCAGACCTACCCTACCTATTTAGTCTCACCATCTGGTAGTCAGACTTTCTGGTCCCAGCCCCGTGATGGCAAGAACAGCTTGCTGATCGGTGACGATAATGCTGCCAGCCAGAAAACAATTGCCAGCCTGAGCGATTATGCTGCCTATGGCTGGTACAGTGATAGTTATCTGTTGGTATCGAAGCATAGTAGTGAACTGTATATTCTCCCAGTCACAACTACGACTACTGGTGTCGCTCAGCCAGCGCTCAAGATCACTGATTACTATAAACCCGCCCAGACCTATGCCGGGTATGGCTATGGGTACGGTGGGCTGTAACTCCATTGTTGAGTGTTGAGCACTATATACTAGTCTGATGGTCGACGCAGCTAGACTTAAATCATTCCAAAGAACAGTGATGGCTTACTACCAAGAGTACGGTCGTCACGATCTGCCATGGCGCCAACCGGCAGCTGATGGAAGTTTTGACCCGTATAAGATTTTGGTCAGCGAGATAATGTTGCAACAGACACAAGTCCAACGAGTTATCCCTAAATACCATGACTTCCTAGAGCGCTTCCCAACCGTTCAGCAACTGGCCACGGCGCCACTGGCTGATGTGCTGCGTGCCTGGAGCGGGCTTGGCTACAATCGACGAGCTAAGTTCCTGCATGAAGCCGCCCAGATGATAAGTCAGCAGAGTGACGGGCAGTTCGCGTCAGATATATCATCGTTGGTAAAGTTGCCCGGTGTGGGCCACAACACCGCCGCTGCAATCTTGGCTTATGCCAACGACAAGCCGGTTTCGTTCATTGAGACCAATATTCGAACGGTCTTTATTCACCACTTTTTCAATGACCAGCAGACTGTGAGCGATGAGGCCATCATGGAAATGGTGACGACCACGCTGCCGAAGACGGGTGCCCGTTTGTGGTACTGGGCATTAATGGATTATGGTGCTCATCTGAAACAAACCGTCGGCAATCTCAACCAAGCCAGCAAAACCTATACCAAACAGGCAAGTTTCGAAGGTTCACGACGACAACTGCGCGGTCGGGTGATACATCTGCTCGGTACTGGCCAATACTCAGCCGATCAGCTCATGGCTAAATTGGCCGATCAACGACTGGATGAGGTACTTCACGATTTGGTGGAGGAGGGGATGATTCGCCAGCAGGGCCAGCAATTTAGCCTCTAAAGGCTTATGCTTCCATGCTACAATAACAGAGAATATGGAAGACAAACCCGTCAGCGAACCCAAGCCGGCTGTGCCGAAACCTACACCCGTCATGGACGTCGTGCCGCCACCAGCTGCTTCGGCTGCTGACAAAGCGCCTGTCGAAGCTGAAGCTGCCAAGGCTGCACCCGCAGCGCCCGTACCAGTTACCAAACCCGCAAAGCCGGTGACACCCAAACAGCCCTCTGACGGAGTTGGCATGGCAATCGCCGCCACTGTTATCATCGTGCTCGGATTGGCTATCCTGGCTGTTTACGCCTACCTCAAAACTGCCAAGTAAGCCTAGCTAACACTTCTCAATCAACAAAATATCCTGTACACTAACAGGCTGTGTTTAACGATACTGCCTCCAAGCTATCATCAATCGCTGCCATCGGTGTTATTCCGACTGACACGGTGTATGGCGTCACTGCCCGGGCCGCTGATCAAGCCGCGGTTGCGCGTTTGTATAAGTTAAAACACCGGGAAGGCAAGCCTGGCACTATCATCGCGGCCAGCATTGACCAATTGGTGGAGCTTGGCATCAAGTATCGTTATCTAAAAGCCGTCGAACAATTCTGGCCTGGTGCTGTCAGCGTCGTTGTTCCCTGTGGCCCAGAGCTCGAGTACCTGCACCTTGGTAAGCAGAGCTTGGCAGTGCGTATCCCCAACCGCCCTGAACTACTCGCCTTATTGGAGCAGACCGGTCCACTGCTAACTAGTAGCGCGAATCACCCTGGCGAAGCACTTGCCACCACACTCACTGAAGCCCGTCACTACTTTAAAGATCAGGTCGACTTCTATGTCGATGGTGGTGATTTATCAAACCACCAACCGTCTACAATTATTCGAATTGTCGACGACGCAATCGAAGTGCTGCGCCCCGGAGCTGTTATCATTGATACAGCAGGGGAGTAGCAGACATGACATTTGACGAGTATCAGAAACTAGCGATTACAACCGAGATTAATAACTATGATCCGCTCATGCAGCGCACGATTTGGGCTATGGGCGTGTCTGGAGAAGCCGGAGAAGTTATTGAAAAGTGGAAAAAAATCGTTGCCTACAAAGACGGCCAGGTCAGCGATGAAGATCGCCATGAATTATCGAAAGAGTTAGCCGATGTGGTGTGGTATATCGCTGTTATGGCCGATAGTCTCGGACTGTCCTTCTCTGACATTATGCAACAAAACATCGACAAATTAGCTGACCGTGCCAAGCGCGGTGTTACCAAGGGCGCTGGCGACAACCGATGAACCAAAACTGGGATATTGCAACGCCGTATGCAGCAGCATATGTCTTGTTTTATCAAGACAATAAATTGGCATGTACTCTCAGACTTCAGACTGGTTGGAACGATGGTAATTATGGCATACCCTCTGGGCGTGTTGAAAAGAGAGAACCAATTCTCACGGCAGCCATTCGTGAAGCCAACGAAGAGGTCGGTGCGGTCATTAAGCCAGGCGATCTCGAACACCGCCTGACAATGTATCGCTACTCTGAAGATGACCAGACCTACTGGGTTGACGTCTATTTTGAGGCCAAAGCCTGGAGTGGCGAACTCAAGAATGGTGAACCTGGAAAGCACGGTGAGGTTACCTGGCTTGATCCGAATAATTTACCCGATAATTTTGTCGAGTCTGTAAAAGCCGCCTTGGAGGCTATCGCTGCTGGTAAAGCTTACGCTGAATTCGGCTGGGACTCAAACTCTTGACGGAGCCAGTCATCGAGTGATCCACCACCGCCGCCGGCGAGACCTACGACCATGTCACCATTTTCTAGGTGTTGTTGGATAGTTTGTTTCAGACTATCGTCACAAGTTGCTGGCTCGGCGATTGTCGGATTATCGAGGTATGAAATAAGTTCTGACGGCTCGACTATACGCTGACTGCTATCCTCCCGGGCCAGGTAGCTTGGCAGCCAGTAGACTTTCGCCGCACCTTCAAAGCTCTTGCCGTACTCCTTCAACAAATAGTGCTGGCGGCGGTTGGTCAGGGGTTCGTAGACAATGACAACGTTCTGGCCTTTCTCGGCTGCCATTTCGGTGGCGACGCTCATAGCACCACGGATTTTCTCTGGAGTGTGTGCATAATCGCTGTACAGATTTGGAGCGATCTCCTCCATGCGACGCGATAGGCCAGGGAAGTGGTCCATCAGCTCAATGAGACGGTCGACCGGTTGCCCAATGGCCTGGTGGACGGTCTGGATGGCTAGCCAGGCGTCGAGCCGGTTATAGTGCCCGAGTAGTTTGATATGTTCAATTGCTTGGCTTGAACTGTCTAGGACGGTGGTTGTACGAGCAGCATCGAGTTCTAGGTAGTCGACATCTTCCTGCCAGATGAGGCAATGCTCACTTTGCGATATGAAGTCTCGAAAAGCAGCCTGATACTCTTCGCGAGTCGGGAAGAGCTCATGATGGTCCCAGCTGACGCCAGTAATGACGCTCAGTGCCGGTTCAAATGATAGGAAATTACGGTCAAACTCATCAGCTTCGTAGACAAAGTAGTGACTACTGACATCATATTCACCCATCTCGGCGAAGCTCGTTTTGGCCGGCAATAGATAGCTCACCGGTTGCCCAAGTTGTTTGAATAGCCAGGTAACCATGGCAGTCGTCGTAGTTTTGCCGTGGGTACCAGCAACCGCGATGAGCTTCAGTTCCTTCTCTTTCAAAATCAGATTGAGCAATTCATCACGTTTACTGGTTTTGATCTGTTGCTCGGCGCAGTAGGCGAGCTCAGGAGCATCAGGATTCTCTAAGGGGAGGGCCGAGGTGTAGACGAACCAATCTATGGGATGTTGATCGTGGACAGCGGCGATGTCAGCCCGCTCTTGACCGATGTGAATCGCATCAATCCCTTGCTCCACTAAGTAATGGATATAGGCGGAATCCTGCTTATCCGAGCCCGACACTTCGTAACCAGCCTGTTTGGCAATCTGGGCGAGTGGGCCAATACCGGCGCCCCCAATTCCTGAGAAGTAAATATGCATAGCTACAAGTATTCATTATCTGTCGACAACAGGCAAGTGGCCGACCTAGGCTATAATCGTTAGCAGTATGAATAAACGTCGTTTGCATCATCTCTGGACCAGATTGCGTCAGATTAAGCCTTGGTATTTCTTAGTGCTCGTAATCATCAGTGGCTTAGTGGCCGTGACAGCCTTACGAGCCAATAACGAGCACATGATCAAGCTTCGTGATGCTGTCTATGGTGCCGACCAGAATAATACCGACGTCCAGAGCGCCCTACAGTCGCTGCAAGCCTATGTGTTCGCTCACATGAACACCAACCTCAGTGCCGGCCCTAACCCCGTCCATCCGCCCATCCAGCTCAAATATACCTACGATCGACTAGTAACTGCCCAAAGCGATGCCTTAGCTGCCAGCAACACTCAAATCTACAACAACGCCCAAGCCTACTGTGAGAAACAAAACTCTACCGATATTTCAGGTCGCAACCGCGTGCCCTGTATCGAGCAATACGTCCAATCCCACAACGCCTCACAGCTACCAACCATCCCTGACGCGCTCTACAAGTTCGACTTCTACTCCCCAACCTGGTCTCCCGACCTCGCCGGCTGGAGTATTGTCACCACCGTTGTCGCCGGTTTGCTTACTTTAGCCAGCTTCGCCACTAACTGGTGGTTCAAACGCCACGTCACCTAAACACACCACTGCGATTGTTAGCCAGACCGAGGAGCACAGATTATCTCAAATAGCTGGGAACGTCAGGACGGTCAAACTCTGTTTGAGCGTAGCGAGTCGTTTGGCCGCATAGTGGAAGCTATTTGAGATAGTATGTGCGACGTTATGTCTGGCGAGCTTTGTCTTACTTTGTCGGTACAAAGTAAGGAGCGAAAGAGATAAAAGAAAATAGTTGATTGAGACTATACAGTGAGGTGATGTCTCTACACATTGATCTACCGCATGGCTCCTGAAACTAGTTCAGGATGACAGCACACAAGAAAACACCCCTCCGGAGAGGGGTGTTTTACGCTCGTGAGGTGAGCTAACTACGGTTTGGTAGTTGTTGCACCAGGAGTGCTTGTGCCAGCATTCTGGACACTGCTACTGCTGTTGGTGCTTGAGCTACTGCTCTGATCAGCACACTTCTGGCCGTTTGGATTAGCGGCGACGAACTTCTTGACGGCAGCGGCAACTTGGCCATTGTCCTGAAGGTTCTCCCAGAAAGTGACTTGTGAACGGTTAATGACCATTTGGTCATATGGTTCGTGCAACTCACAACCTAACTTGACGAGCGAGACGCTGGTACTGGCGTTAGCCGTGCTGCCTGTGCTCGAAGTCTGTAGGTAGTAGATGTTCTTAACGACGAAATACGTACTGTTAAGCTTTGTAATGTGGCCGAAGTAAACTTGGCCAGTGTTTAGGAAGACAGCTTGTAATTTGCCACTGTCAACGTAGCCATCTTCACCAGAACTCGTGTTACTGAAGCTGACACGTAGTGCCACGGCTAACAATAATACGGTGATAGCACCGACGAGCAAGACAAATGCCCAACGGCCCCATGCTCCTTTATCAGATTGACCCTTTTTACTGGCGCCAGATCCTGTAGCTGCTGCAACATGTGCACCGGGAGCTACGGTTTGCGGTTGTGTACTGCGATTTGAAAAATCCATACTTCTCTCACTCCACCCTTTAAACTTTTTATGGTTACCGAGATAGTGTAATACAGCTGCGGGCACGGCGCAACTGGAAAATGCACGTGTTTTTGCACAGCCACCATGCCACCATTTACGTGCCACCCTGAAGCCTTGATTGTTCAACAAAAGAAGTTACGGTTGTGGCCAGGGGGTTGACAAGTAAAATCCCAACAGAGTATGTTAGGGGTACACTACTAACGATAAGAGAGGGAGAGACAGATTATGGCTTACAAGCACACGAACTCTAAAGGCGTCACCTACCACCTTAACTCAAAGGAAGTCACCCTTCGCGGCGGCAAACTGCAGCGAATCTATTACTTCAGCAAGGATTCACGTCCTGAAGCTACTGACCTGCCTGATGGTTTTAGCGTTAATGAGAACCCACGCAACGGCTTCCTGACCGTCAAGCGCTCCTAAACAGCGGCGAACTTTCGTACTTGGCGCATTTTGGGCGCTGAGCTCCAGTTCGCTCCTCACGTACCCTAAAGTACGCTGCGGTGCGAGCTTCGCTCATCATCCCAAACTGCACTCAAGTACAAAACTTCTGAACTATCCTTAAACATCCGGTCATTTGGTCGGATGTTTTTGGTTGGTGCGTTCCTCGACCATCATCCTGAGTTACGCTCACGCAAGAAACCCGTGCGTTATGTGTGGGCTTACGCACCCAGTTCTGCTGGATGTTTTTATATTTTACATCGGGCTTAAGGTTGAAGTAACAGGGTGGGAGTTGGTATAGTAGGAGTTCTATGAGCAAACCGATCTTAAAAGTTACGGATTTACGCAAGCTATATGATGGCAAACCGGCCGTTGATGGTATTTCGTTTGAGGTAGAGAAGGGCGAGATTTTTGGTATTCTGGGGCCGAATGGCGCCGGCAAGACCACCACGCTGGAAATGATCGAGACGATGCGTGAAATCGATGGCGGGACCATCATGCTCGATGGTATTGATGTAGCCAAGAATCCGAACGCTATTAAGCAAATCATCGGTGTTCAGCCGCAGAGCCCGGCCTTCCAGGACAAGACCAAGCTGACCGAACTTATCGAGCTCTTCGCCGCCGCCTACGGCAGTAAAGTCGACGCCAAGGCCTTCCTAGATGAGGTGCAGTTAGGTGAGAAGGCCAATAGCTTCGCCGAACAGCTGTCTGGTGGTCAACGCCAGCGCCTGAGCATCGCTGCCGCCCTGGTCCATAGCCCCAAAGTTTTCTTTATGGACGAACCGACCACTGGTCTCGATCCCCAAGCCCGCCGTAACCTCTGGGATTTGACCAAAGAAATTCGTGATCGCGGTGTCACCGTTGTCATGACTACTCACTACATGGACGAAGCTGAGATTCTCTGCGACCGTGTCGCCATCATGGATAATGGCAAAATCATCGCCATCGACACCCCCAAGAAGCTGGTCAAACAGCTCCTCGACCGTGGTTTCAAGAAGAAGCAGCACGTTGAGCAGGCCAATATGGAAGACGTTTTCATCGACCTGACCGGAAAGGACTTGAGGGACTAGTATGAAAAAATCACTCTTCACCGTCTACATATTCTCTCGGCTTAACACCAAGCGCTTTTTCCGCGACCGTCTGGCGCTGTTTTTCGGTGTGCTATTCCCCCTCATCTTCCTATTTGTCTTTGGTAGTATCTCCAAGGGCAGTGGCGGTACCAGTTTCAGCGTCGCCATTGTTAATAATTCACACACTGCCTATTCACAGCAATACGTCCATCAATTGCAGACCAGCAAAGTTTTCAAAGTCGATAAAACTATTACCACTCTGGATGCTGCCAAGAACAAGTTAGATAAGAGTCAGCTCGATGGTGCCATCGTGCTACCTGCCGATTTCGGTGTCGTTAAGCCTGGCCAGAGCTACCCCACCGGCCAGGCTCAAGTCGTCTATACCCAGAATAACCTCTCCGCCGGTGTGACGCTGACCTCTCTATTGGATGCCAGCTTCAAGGGCGTCAATGCTAAATTCGTCAATGCCGCCGCACCGTTCTCAGTGACAGGCAAAGCCTTGAATGAGAGAAGTCTCAGCTCCTTCGATTACACTTTCGCCGGCCTGCTCGGTTTCTCCATCGTTGGCCTCGGTATTTTCGGTCCCATCAATGTCTTCCCGGAGCTCAAGAAGCAGGGCATTCTCCGCCGTTTGCACACCACACCGCTCAAAGTCTGGCAGTACTTCACGTCGACCATGATCTCGCAGGCCATCATCGGTCTGGTGTCGCTGTCAGTAATGTTCGCCGTCGCCTTGACCGTCTTCGGGCTCAATGTAGTCGGCAATTGGGGCGAAATAATCGCCTACTTGGTGCTGAGCATTGTTCTAATCTTGGGCATCGGCCTGGCCATCGGTGGCTGGTCCAAGAATGAGCGCCAAGCCGCGCCACTGGGCAACATCATCGTCTTCCCGATGCTCTTCCTGTCCGGCACCTTCTTCCCCCGCTTCCTGATGCCGCATTGGCTGCAAACCGGCTCGGCTTATCTGCCCCTAACCCCCGTTATTGACGGTATCCGAATGATTGTGACTGAAGGCAAACACTTCGTCGACCTCGGCCCCCAATTAGGCTTGATCGGTATTTGGATGATTGTCATTTACGCCATCGCCTTCCGCGTTTTTCGCTGGGAGTAAACCTCATCATCCCGAAACTAATCCGAAACCCAAGAATGAGCATCTGACCCTTGTAAATTAACCATAAGTGTGATATAGTACAAGCATGCCCCCAAAATCAGCCTACTTACCAAGTCCAGACCAAGTGCCAATGTTTAGTTTAGAAGAATTGGCCCCTGTCCCAGACGTGCCTGGTCCAGCTACTACCGTCCATGATCGAGCTCACCATCTCTTACAAACACTTGATCTTATTGGTAAAGCTCGCTCACGAGACGGCTTTGGCTTAGCTACCGATCAAGAATCACGCCATCGACCCGATATAGAAAAGCGTTATGGAGCAGGGCTTGCGGTTGTGAAGCGACATGTTGAACAAAATGGTGAGGACTATTGGGCAAACGCCAAATGGCAGTTTGCTTATGCGACTGGCTACATCACACTGAAACACTCTGGACTCGTCAGCGAAAGTGTATATAAGGAAATGGCCCAAGAAGATTTTGCTAATTTTGTCGGTGATCACTTCACGGGCTTGCACGCCGAGAAAAAGCGCCGAAAACTACGCGAGCTTCTCAAGCCCATGGCTGAGCAGTCTCGCTAATGGATGTTGGCTATTCTCAACGGCGTCCTTTCTTCGTCCTGGCCCCCCTGGATGATGTGACTGATACCGTCTTTCGGCAGGTAATTGCTAGTTGTGCGGCGCCGGATGTGTTCTTCACGGAGTTCGTCAACGTGGATGGGCTGCAGAGCCCGGGGCGGCCGAAATTATTAAAGAAACTGCAGTTTACCGAACTGGAGCAGCCACTTATCGCCCAATTGTGGGGCCTGAAGCCGGAGAATTTTCAAGCCGTGGCCGATCAAATTGCTAGCGGGGAACTGGCCAAAGAACTCGGGCTGCCGGATGGCGTGAATTTTGCCGGAATTGATCTGAATATGGGCTGTCCAGAGAAGAATGTCGTCAATCATGGGGCCTGCGCAGGGTTGATGAATCATCCCGAGCTGGCAGTGGAGATTATCCAAGCCACCCAACAGGGAAGCGCTGGTCGGCTGCCCGTGAGCGTGAAAACTCGGATTGGTTTCACGGCGGTTGACCTGAGTTGGCCTGCCCTACTCCTGAAGCAGAAACTTAACATGTTAACTATTCACGGTCGAACACGGAAGGAGATGAGCAAAGTGCCAGCCCATTGGAACGTTATCGGTCAGATCCGTGAGCTGCGGGATCAGCTGGCTCCTGAGACACTTTTGGTTGGTAATGGCGATGTTGACAGCCGGGCTCAGGGCCTCGAGCTGGCCGAACAATATAAGCTAGACGGCATTATGATTGGACGAGGTGTCTTCCACGACCCATTTATCTTCTCTGCTGCGAGCCCCTGGGAAGATTATTCTCGCGAGCAACGTATAGAACTCTATCGTCGTCATGTTCAGCTCTTCGCCGACACCTGGAAAAATGGTGAACGCCCCATCCCTACCCTCAACAAATTCTGCAAAATCTACATCAACAACTTCAACGGCGCCAAAGAACTCCGCGAACAATTGATGTCAGCCAAAACCACCGACGACCTGCTTTCCCTGCTCGCCCAATCCAGCTTTACACCCGCGTCATAACCCCCTATACTGAGCCCAAACTAAGGCGGTGGGAGAAGCGAGGGTAGCCCAGTGTCTGAAAGAATCGTTGAAGCTGACAAAAGTATTGTTCTGGCGGCCGATGTTGAGCCGGAAGCGTTTGCACCACTTATAGCTCAGTTAGGTGGAGTTGAAGGTCTAGAAGCCGTAAAAGTTGGTTTTGAGCTTGGCTATGGACTAGGGCTCGGTGTCGCAGTCGATATGGTTCATGACGCCGGCAAGAAGGTTATCTTTGATCATCAGAAAGCCGCCACCGATATCGATAACACGGGCTTAAACTTTGCTCGAGCTATGTCGCGGGCCAAAGTAGATGCGGCAATTCTATTCCCTTTCACTGGACCAGTCACTCAAGAACGCTGGACTAAAGAATTGCAGGAACGAAATATCGCTGTCATCACAGGTGCCGAAATGACGCATCCAAAAATTCGCGCAAGTGAGGGTGGTTATGTGGAAGACTCAGCTTTTAAGCGAATGTTTGCACTGGCGATTGAGTTGAATGTGCGTGATTTCGTTGTACCCGGTAACAAGCCAGACAAGGTAGCGGACTACAAGGGCTTCTTTGATGAGGAAGTCGGTGAGGGCGAGTATAGCCTGTGGGCCCCCGGTTTTGTTAGCCAAGGTGGCGATATTACTGAAACGGGGCTATTAGCTGGCCCAAGGTTCCATGCTATCGTTGGTACTGCAATTTATGGCGCCAAGAACCCACGGCAGACCGCATACGACCTCGGTCAAATGATTCTTGGATCGGCAGCATAGATGGCTGAAGCAATTGATGCATTTAGAGGCCACATTATTGAGTCAGGTTATGTGCTTGATCCGGAGGGTACGCATCATGAATTTGTCAGTGGCATGCATGGCCAAAAACTGGACTTCGATAACTTGGAAGACGAGGATCCACTCTACGCGGAATGGATCAATGTTGCCGGGGATTACATCAAATCGGAGTTCCCTGACCTACCTACCTTGATCATTGGTGTGGCGAAAGGAACCAATCGTGTGGCACTTGATGTCGCCCCAACTATTGGTGGAGGCAGAGTAATCGGCTTAGAAAGTGCGAAAGATAAACAGGATTCCAAACGGCTTTACTTGCCTGTCAATGTGCGAAACCTGGTTAAACTGCTCGTGCCTGAACTGGTTGTTGTGCTTGAAGATGTCGGCACGACTGGCTCAAACTCGGTTCAGGTGGCGGTTCAAACCCGGGATGCCGGAGCTAAACGTGTTGAGGTCGTCTCAACCTGGAAACGTCGAGCTCAGTTAGAGAGATTGGAAGAGGCCGGGATACCAAACAGGGCAATTATTGACGAAGAGTTGGCGACATATTCACCGGAGGACTGTGTCAAGACCGGCTTTTGCTCAAAGGGCTGGGATTTTATACCTCGAGCAGCGTAGGGTGTAAGCTTTACCGACCATTGCATTGTCTCAGTCGGGCCAAGCTATACCAATTATCATGACCCACATCATCGGTGGCTGGCTTGTCGCCTGGTGCCTCTTCCTGCACCGCGCCACCAACTAGTAAATTTCAAAAATATCCTTGAGAATCTGGCAAATAGTTCTATACTACTGCCTAGATTTAGGGAGAAGAATGTATTATGGCCAAAATTGACTCTGCCAAGAAACACTTGATCGTGTCTGTAGTCGCCGGGCTAGCTGCAGGCAGTCTGTTTGTGGTTCTCGGGCAAATCAGATTTGCGCCGTTAGTTGCCTGGGACACTGCGGCCCTAACCTATGTCGGTTGGATTTGGATGACCATCTGGAATATGAACCCCTCAGCTACGAAAGCGCATGCGAAAACTGAAGACCCAGGCCGCGCCTTAGCCGATGTTCTGCTGGTGGTGGCCAGTGTGGCCAGCCTAATCGCCGTAGGTTTTATGATCCTGCAAGCCGGCAATAGCAGCGGCTTTAAAAAAGCCATAGAGATAGCCCTCGGCCTGCTCAGTGTTGTGGTGTCATGGTTCGTGGTCCACACCACCTTTACGCTGAAGTACGCTGGACAATATTACGCAGATCCAGAGGGTGGGATTGACTTCAACCAAACAAAACCTCCTCAGTACACTGATTTCGCTTACCTCGCCTTTACTGTTGGCCTGACTTTTCAGGTGTCAGATACCAACATTCAGCAGACAAGTATCCGCAAAATTATTTTCAAGCAATCACTATTATCGTATCTCTTTGGTACCGTAATTATTGCCACCACCATTAACACGATTGCCAGTCTTGGGAAATAACCCGACATTGCTATACAGCGTGAATTATTTCACGAGAGCTTCAGCCGGTTCCGTATAGAATAAGCGGATGTTACCATTATTCAAATTGATATTGCTTGGCAAACGGAAGTCACTCTTCGGCTGGTTATTTTTGCTTATCCGTTATCGTTTTATGATTCGGACTGCCATCAGACTGCTCCGGCAACAGCGCGCGAAGAATACTTAACGAAAGGGCGACCATTAAGGCCGCCCTCAAAGCACGAGTTAGCTGTTGGCTATTTTGCCCACAGAGTAAGGTTGTCACCTTCCTGAGTGGCGTTGGTGATTTCCATTTGGGTACCATCAGTACTCTGCATCATAATCATGCTGTTGTCGTCCATAGTGTTGAGCTTGGTCTTTAAATCTCTAATTGTCATAATTTCCCCCTTTAGTTAGCTTTAAGTTAGTAAAGATAACTATGCGCTAGAAAATGCTAATGGTCAGTTAGATTTGTCACGTGAGTAGTCGGGGTTGTTGTTAGCGAAGTGTACAAAATGAGAATTGGTGGGGGTGGATGGATTTGAACCATCGACCAATCAGTTATGAGCCGACTGCTCTAACCGCTGAGCTACACCCCCGGGTTGTCGCAAATCACTTGCGATAACAGATGTGAGTATATCAGAAGTTGAGGGTTAGTTATATAATGGTGAAGTTAGTTTATGCAAATCAAAACCGAACAATACAAACAAAAGATCATCGATTTTACGCAGCGCTTGAGTGATGTCCGTTTTGTGCTGCAAATCGTCTTCGCCGTCATCGTGCTACTGACGACCTGGAGCGGTATCAAGTCCATCCAAACCAATTATGGCCTACAGAAACAGATATCTGGGCTGCGCCAGCAGAACAACGTCGCGGAACTGCAAAACAACAATCTTCAGCTCCAGAACCAGTACTTCAACAGCAATCAATACCTCGAATTAGCTGCTCGTCAAAACTTTGGTTTGGCCGTGAACGGCGAGAAAGAAATCGTCGTGCCGGTCAGCGCCGCCATGGCCTATACCACTGAATTGCCAACGAACACCAAAGTTGATGCCACCGCCAACCAACAGCCAATCTACCAACAAAATTTCCAGTCTTGGGTCGACTTCTTCCTGCACCGCCAGTCCAACAATTGACTTACCCACCTCTGTTTGATACAATCATACAAGCTAAAACCCACCCAAATGTTGGGGAGGGAAAAGAGCAGCCCACGCGGCGGATTCATTCCGACGCCTGGCGCGATGAGAAAAACCGTTCGGTTTGTCTCATTACCAATGTCGCGGGATGGAGCAGCGGCAGCTCGCGTGGCTCATAACCACGAGGTCGCAGGTTCGAGTCCTGCTCCCGCAACCAAAATAAGTCACCCACGAAAGTGGGTGTTTTATTTTGGTTCAGAATGAGAACCTGATAGTAAGCATGGCGAACGGCGGGTTCGGCGGAGCGAGGACGCGCGCAAGAACTCATTCCGGTGAATGAGAAGCGGAAGTATATGAGTTTACTCATATAGTGAGCATCGCAAGAAAAAGCGTAGCGATGCACGCTGGAGTGGAGAAGGACGAAGTCCGCTGTCCTGCTCCCGCAACCAAAAGTATTATGAATATCGTGATAATTCATGATGTTTTGTATAAAAAGATATTACTCAACGATATTTAGTTCCTGATAGGAGTAAGCTGTAAAATAATAATTCATTAGAGTATTATGATTTGATGGATCCGAAAAACATAAACGATGATAGCTTAAATCAACAATTCCCATCTACTTCGTCAACGCCTGACACGATCCCACCAGTTGGTCAATCAGCACAGCCATACGCAAATGCCGTGGAACAACCAACTGTTGGCCATCTCCATAACCCGACGCAAGCTAATCCGACCAAACGAACAACCAGCGTCGATAAAATTAAAAAACTCTCGATACAAGTAATGATTGGTAGTTTGATCACTGCAGCTGTGCTCGCTGTTATTGCCATACTTGTGGGTAGTTTTAATAGTACATTCGAAAGAGCACTTTTTACACTATTGTTAGTCATGGTTCATTCTCTTGCGTGCTTAGCTTTTGTCGAGCAAACTAGCAAGTCGAAAAACTCAGAATTCAGATTCTTTGAAAATGCTGTTTTCTTCATCATAGTGCTTAGTTTTTTCACCTCTATTTTGGGAGTTTGGGGTTTACTCAGCGGTACAATAGTTGCTAGGATATACGGCACTTATTTCATACTATTGTTTGCATGTTTGCATGGGCAGATGCTTGTTGAAACAAGGGGTAAACAGTCATCGATTGATACCATAGTGAATGTAAACTATGTGGTAATGGGTCTTGTCATCCTGCTTATCTTCCCGCTTATTTGGCTCACGGATTCCAGTTTTCCAAGTTTTTATTACAGATTGCTTGCGGCTTGTGGAATTATCGATGTTACGCTAACAATACTTGCTGTAATTTTGCATAGACTCTATGTTCAAAAACATCCTGAAGTTCAAAGCGCAATATTTAGCATAACAACCAAATTGGATGCAAATGGAATACCTGTTCCAGTTCACGCTGTCGAGCAAAAACGCCATATTCACCCGCTTATCTGGCTATTAGGTATATTTATTGTTGGTCAATTTGTCGTTTCGATATTGTTTGCAGCCTTAGGCGCATTTTATCGGTAACTCCATATTCTTAACAGACTCTATACTAAATCCGCCGGCATATTTCTGTAACAGTCATTTTCCCAAGCGAAATATTGTAGTCGCAAATCGGCACGGCAAAGCCTTAGGTTAAATCCCACATACAAGAACACAATAGCTAGGTATAATAGTAAGTATGCCCATGTTTAAGCCACTCCGTATGATGCAAGCTCTTCTCCTAGCTGGCTTTGCGATGTTTGGGCTTGGTTTTAGTCACTTGACCTTTGCGCAGCCAGCAATGAGGGGTATGGAGGGTATGTCAGAGCACTCCAGTTCCTCTGTGCAGTGCCAGACAATTTGTACGACTGTCGTAAAGACTGATGCGCAGGCTATAGTCTCTAATCTAGAAAATGACGCAAAAGACCCACTGCCATTTGCGGCGTTCCTCGGCTTAATTGTTCTATCGCTCATAGCGCTTACATTTGTCGTAAAGCGCCTACATTTACTGAGTAGTTGGCGACCGCCTGACGGCATACTACTATGGGGCCACTATGCAGATGGTCTGTAACTCCTGACTGTCCAATTCATTGCGCATAGTAAATCATAAAGGAGTTTATATGAACCAGAAATCAATCATATTAGGAGTCACTGCTTTTGTCGTCGGCATACTGGTCAGTGGTACAATTGCTGCCTACGCCGTAAACGGAAACCATACCGGCGTCATGAACATGTATGCCATGCACAATGACAGTGCTGACGTTACTTCAAAAAGTGCGACCAGCTCATCGGCTGCAAGTATGTCTATGGAAGACATGACAGCTTCGCTGAAAGGCAAGACCGGTGATGCGTTCGACAAGGCCTTCATGAGCGAAATGATCGTTCACCACCAAGGTGCCATCGATATGGCAAAACTAGCCCTCACCAACGCGAAACACCAAGAAATCAAAGACTTGGCCAACAATATCGTGACTGCCCAGACAAGCGAGATAACTGAGATGAAGAACTGGCAGTCTCAGTGGGATTACTCGAGTAGTACCACGATGAGTGGCCATGACATGATGGGAATGTAAGACGAATAGGGGGTTAGGTGAACTAGCCCCCTGCTTTTTCTATCATTTTGGTGCACAATAGCTTTTAAGGAGGAATCCATGTTGATACAACCAGTCTGGCATGCGCTATCAGTTGCTTTCGCGATGGGCTGGGAAGTGTTGTGGGCACTCATTTTAGGCTTTCTGCTGTCCGGCGCAATTCAAGCAGTTGTTTCCAAACAGCAAATGACTCGGCTACTGCCTGACGATAGCCCAAAATCGCTGCTTATAGCCACAGGTCTTGGTGCGGCCTCGTCTTCGTGCTCGTACGCCGCCGTTGCCCTCGCTCGTTCTATCTTTACCAAAGGTGCTAACTTCACGTCGGCAATCGCGTTTGAAATAGCATCGACAAATCTCGTCATTGAGCTTGGCATCATCATGGCGCTTTTACTTGGCTGGCGCTTTACACTGGCTGAGTTTGTGGGTGGCCCGATTATGATAATCGTATTCGCCATCCTCGCTCGAATGTTTATTAGCCCGCTACTCGTCAAAGAGGCGCGTAAAATTGCCGAAAAAGGTGCGCAGGGTAAGATGGAAGCCCATGCCCAAATGGATATGTCTGTGGCCGGTGACGGCTCACTATTCAGCAAGCTTAAATCCTCGAAAGGCCAGACTGCAACAGCACATTATTATGTGATGGACTGGCAGGCAGTTTGGAAGGATATTGCACTGGGCCTTTTGATAGCTGGCGCGGCTGCAGCCTGGATTCCAGAATCTTTTTGGAAAGTACTGTTCTTAACGGACCACCCGCTGCTCGCGGCAATCTGGGGACCAATCATCGGACCAGTCGTAGCGATTCTTAGTTTTGTTTGCTCAATCGGTAATGTGCCGCTCGCAGCGGTGCTGTGGAATGGTGGTATCAGTTTTGGTGGCGTGATTAGTTTTATTTTTGCTGACCTTATCATCTTGCCCATAATCAATATCTACCGCAAATACTACGGATGGCGTATGACATTCCGATTAACGGCACTGCTGTACGGAGCTATGGTTATCGCTGGGTATGTTATTGAGGGCCTATTCCAATTACTGAATTTAATCCCACATGAGCGAAATGCTAAGGTCCTAGAAGCTTCGGTGACGTGGAACTACACGACGGTACTTAACATCATTTTCTTAATCATTACAGCTTTAGTTGTGACGCGCTTTATAAAGACCGGCGGCAGGGAGATGCTCAAAATGATGAGTCAACCAGCAGATGAACATGCTCATCATCACCATTAAGTTTTTGACCCAAGCCGGCCGCACACGTCCATTTGACTTAGATGGTATAATTATGATGATACTCAAAGTGGTGCTCTCGAGCGCCCGTAAACAAAAAAATGAAAAAATTTCTAAGAACAATTATGACTGCTGGCCTGGTGTTCGGCCTCTGTTTCGCTGAGACTGGTTTGGTGAGTGCGGCTGGGACGCCATTTGTGTGTTCGTCAAACTTTTATCAAGTGATTAGCGGCCAGCTCAAATTACTTGACCCATCAACAGGCGCGTATACCGATATTGGCACTGCACAAGCTGATTCATACAATGCCATTGGCTATAATGCTTTGGATAATTATATTTACGGTATTAAGACGAGTGTGACCGATGGTATCGGGGCGCTCGGCAACCTGGTACAGATTTCCAGCGATGGCACATTGACTGACCTGGGTGCTGTCAGTGGATTACCGTTGATTGCTTACTTTAACGGTGCCACCGATCTAGCCGGCAATCTGTATATTCGGACCGGGAATGCCACCGTGTACAAGATTAATATTGCTAGTCTGACAGCCACGCCATTGAGCATCTCTGGGGATGCAATCGGCGCCGCGAACGAAGCGGTGTTTATCGCTAACAAATTGTATCTGTTGATTGGTAGCACGCTGTCAATTGTTGACCTGAGCACCAACACCTCAACCAATGTCACTGTTACCGGTCCAGCTGGCTGGTTGACGGCCAGTAATAACTTTGGGGCGGGCTGGACTGATCAAGCTGGTGAATTATTCTTCTCTAATAATGGTACAGGTTCAATCTATGAAATTACGAACTTAACGTCGCCGACACCAACAGCTGTGTTCAAAGTTGCGGGCGCTGTCACGGCCAATAATGATGGCGCCAACTGCCAGTCGGCACAGAGCCCATTTGCTCCACCAGTTGCGACCAATGACAGCTATGTGACGACTCGTAATGTCACACTCAATGTCACCATAACGCCACTCTTGAGCAATGACGCCGGTAATGCCCTGACCGTCACGGCTCACACGAACCCCTCCCACGGCACCGTGGTGGTGAACGCCAATGGCACCTTCACGTACACGCCAGCTAGAAACTTTACGGGCAGCGATAGTTTTACCTACACCGTCAGCGATAGTTTCGGCCGGACGTCCACCGCCACGGTCACCATTGTTGTCTCGGCGTCACTGTTAGCGCCAGACACTGGCTTTGGTGCGTCGACTACCAATCACTGGGTGGCAATTAGCGCTGTCGGTGGTTTGGGAATGACTGTGTTCGCCATCGGCATCCGCAAACGATATCTTGCAATTCGCAATAATTAATTAGCAGCTAACTTACTGCTGCGTCGCATACACGACGACGCGTTGGCTGAAATCATTGCCGCCTTTGACAATGACGCCAGCGCAGGTTATCAGATTGAGACCAGGCTTGGACTTATCGATGGAAGTCAGCAGGGAATTGACATCAACACTGTCGGCCGGATAGGTTTGGATTTTGACAACACGGAAAGTCACCGATGTCCCGTTGCCGAGCTCGATGCTGAGGCTATCACCGGGCTGGAGGCTTTTGAGATTATAGAACACACCATGTGTCGAGGCGCTTGATACATGGCCGTCGATAAGCGTGGCGCCCGGTCGGCCCGGCAGGGTGCTACCGGTGTACCAGGCCGTATCGAAGACGTTACTGGGGGTGCCGATGGCATGATCTTTGGTCAGAAAAACAGGTAATACGCGCGCGTCGACTGCCAGTTTTGGGATATGTAAATAGCGGGGATGGGTGGCAGGCACCGTGTAGCTACTCACAGCTGCTGCTGATGGCTTGATGGTCGCCGGCGCCGGGCTGGGTTGACCCTGGTTGGCTCGTTGAACGGCCTGAGCAGCCACGGTTTTGGCCCGGTGGTTATCAGTGGTTTGCTGAATAAGCAGTAGCCCGGCAATCAGTACCAGCAGACTTGCCGACACCATCAGAATAACCGGCGCTTGGCGCTCCCAAAATAGTCGTATGGACATCTATCGTAGTATACGCTTGTCACCAATCCAAATGGCACTTGAATTCCCTGAAGCACTGCGGTATTGAACAGCATGAAGAGTGGCTCGTTTTCTAGATTTTTAGGCGGCATTCAGACGGGTCTGGCGGCTGGTGATGGCGGAAAGTAGGGTGAAAATACCGATGATGTGGTGCAGTGGCTGACTAACGCCACTAACATAGAAAGGGAAGTCGGCGAATGATTTGGCATTGTGCATACCTTCGCGCTCCAAATTAACATGTATCTGGGCGGCTTCACCAACTGGCTGCGGGCGGTGCAGTAGTACCGACATAAATTGGGCGATGTCCTGTTCGGAGTACTCGATGCGCAAAGTCTTAAACAATGTCACGCACAATTCGCGTAATTGAATCTCAACAGCGGTAACTGCCTCTGAATTAGCCGCTCGAGCTTCTAGTAGCTGTATGCCGTGCACCGCACCCACGATATTCTGTACGATTGGCGCCAGTAATTCCTTCTCAGCCGGTTCCAGTTCGGACATACGCTCAGCAAGCGTCACGATAATTGGAGGTAAAACCTGTTGTTCATCAATTTCTACGCCATTATTGAGCTGGCGATCAAACACATTTATTTCATCACTACTTTCGAATAACTCCACCATGGCGCTAAGGGCCACCACAAAATCTTCATAAATTTCCGACGGCTCCTTCGTCAGCTCGACCGCCCAATTCAGACCTAGTTCTGCTGGTTGTATCGGCTCGGTCTCAGTTTGAATCAAACCCTGATTGGTAACCTCCGGCAGAAATGTCAAAGGCTCGTCAGTTAGCCTGGCATAAATCTCAGCCTTTCGTGTGATAGGATCCTCAGCTTCAGCAGCCATCAATCGCGGCATCACTTCCGGTAATATTAAGGGCTCAAATGGCGCAGCTGGCTTGGACTCAACGCCCGCTTTCTGGAGTTTGACCACCGCTAGTACTCGCTCCATCAAGGCTTTCTTGGGCGTCGTCTTCGCGAGAGTCTCGAATTTGGTTGGACTGATTTGCTCGGTCAGTTTCTCGATCCTGGCCTTGGCCGTTCCCTCATTAGCGGTCAGCTCCGCCAAGTTACGCATCGCTTGCTGTTGCATCGAATCCTCAACAACCGCCCGTTGATTATTGGTCCTATCTGGCAATGGTTTCTCGAGTTCAGCACGCTCCCTGGCTATTTCTTGGGCATTCAACGTCTGCTTGGGCGACGCTAGCTGTCGATCGCCACCCGTGCTAAAAAATCGGGGGCCCTCGCTTCAACTGGTTGCTGCAATAACTTGTCGCGACTTAGGGTACCAGCATGAAAGGCACGAGTTTCATTGCTAACCCCAAACTGGAATTGACCTTTCGAACGGCGTTGCAACATATTGCCTATTTCTTCAACACCAGCCAAGCCTTCCTCATGAAAAGCGTCAGCAAAAAATCCCCCAAGCGGGCATGTGTCGTCGGCTAAGACTTCGCCAAGAGTCGCTTCATAGTCTTTATACTTGACGCGAGCAGATGTTTCTTGGGGGCCCAGCCCAAACGTACCCAGAAAGTAGGCTGCATCACGTACGGGTTGTTCAACGGCAACTTCGGGCTGTACGCCGGCATGAGCAAGCCGAAGCTGGTCTTCAGCATCCTGTGGTGGTGTAAAACTTCCTTCATAACTCATACCTTTAATCATAAGCTGTAACTTCAATACATGCAAAGGGAAGGTGAGTAATGATATAGCAAACAGAGAACTTGGTTTACAATAGATGAATGGCCAACATAACACCACTAACTACAGGTACCAATAGCGGTATCCAGACTGGCACCCAAAGTCCACAGAACTCAGTCCAGCCCAGCGGCTTTAGCGGTGCACCGACCTCTGCCGTGCAGCCGGGTACCAATAACACGTTGCTCAACAACAGCAATAGTGCTGGTATCCCGCTCGGCAGCGCGCAATTATCTACCGTCAGTTTGGCAGGCGCGAGCACCACAGCTCAAACTGCGACCACGACAACCCCTCATCATCGCATCCATCCGGCGCTATTTGGTTTCTCAGCCCTGTTATTGATTGTCGCTGTCTATATGTTTTGGACAACATCAAAATCTGCAAAAAATACAACGGAGTAGTTAAATGCTGCTTGCGGAGTCTCGACCGTAACCGTATTATTAGCAATGAGATCAAACGAAAACTAACACTCGTACTAGTCATAAAATTGACAAATATTCAATTTAATGTATAATACATAATGTTTCGTGATCACAAACAAACAATCATTAAAACAAAATAATATGGGGAAGATCAATTATGAAAGCCAACAGCACGTTTGCTTTTGAATTCGCCACAACGGCGGATCAAAGTATCCTCAAAGTCGACCGTTTACTCAAAAAGTTGTAAACGCCGTCAGCATTAAGAAAAAGCTCGGGTTCAACCCCGGGCTTTTTCTATGTTTGAATGAAAGATACGAGGCCACGTTGGCCACTAGCCATTAATCGATGGTGATTGCGGTCGAAAATAGGCTTCAGAACAGGGGCAAAGAGATTCATCCACCACTTGGTCGTCACGACATCCCAGACGATATGAATCTCAGTGTTGTCGCCAACTTGTGCGAACTGCCAATTGGCCAGGCCCGCCAAATCACCTGTCGCAGCGAAGCTGATTTGGTTGGGAGCCGTGGCCGCAGTGACGGTAAAATCACAAAATAAACGATAACTTGATGCCACCCAGACACAAGTAAAGCGAGTACCGACAGTAGTATCGCTGACATGTAGGGTCTGCAATTTGGTAAGTTCTGGCCACCATGCAGCCCACGAAAAAGGTGTGGCGGTCAAAACCTGCCACACCTTTTCTTTTGGCGCGGGAATTATCCAATCGCTCACGAACGAATAACTCCGTTGCTTCACGCTAAGACTTAAACAGTCGCTGCTGGAGCGGAACTGCTACCTGCCTTCAAGCCAAAACCAACACCAAGAATGGCGATAGCCAAGACGAGGTGCAAGAAGTTGTCAGCCGTGTTGACGTCAAAGATACCAAGGACGGTAGTCTTCTGGACGAATCCGACGACGGTTACCAGGGCGTAGACTGAGCCAAATACCTGGAAGTATAACTTCGCGTACTTGTCAGAGTACATGCCTGCTGCCAAGGCAGCAACACCTGATAGTAAGTGAATGGCGTTATGGACGCCGCCGACCATAAATAGGCCGAGTAAGTAACGGTTACCGTCACTGTGTAGTGGTGATAGAGCCGGAACGAAGCCGAGTATACCAACGAGCAGGAATACCGCCCCAAATAGCATTGCTAATTTTTTATACATTTCTGTAGATCCTCCTTAGATAATTTCCCAGGCTAACACCTGATTAATTGGTAGTGCAACAGGAAATTAAGGAGCTTAAGTAAATATTTTCACAGCACTGAGACATAAAAATGACTCACATTTCGAAGAGGCGACTCGCTACAAGATATAACGCTTATGTTTTGGGAGAAATGGCAGCTGGTCGAGAATGTTGTAAATATTTCTGAATGTAGTTGTAGGTCAGGATACCAATGAGTACAAGCCCGTAAAACCACCATACCGCCCGATACCAGCCACTAGCAGTTTCGCTCCCTAGACGGAGGGAGTGATAGAAGATGGCGAGCATTGCGACATCGGTGGCCACCTGCATATAGCGCCACCAAGGGCGGTTGCCGTACACGCGCCGAAGTTCATAAGCCAAGAAAATTAACAAACTAGTACTGCCG
This sequence comes from Saccharimonadales bacterium (SeqCode), assembly GCA_038230895.1. Classification (GTDB taxonomy): domain Bacteria; phylum Patescibacteriota; class Saccharimonadia; order Saccharimonadales; family UBA4665; genus JAJXTN01. The sequence goes on from JBBRMJ010000007.1 coordinate 53,324, forward strand.
AGTATTGTGATCCAACCGAGGCCTGGTGCGACATAAGTTTCATAGCTATGAGGCGGCAGTCCATAGCCATCGCGAAAACGTTGGTATATAAGAATCCCCGGGTGCAAACAGATCAGCCCAAGTACCACCCAACTGGTTGCTTCAAAATAGCGGGCGACGGCGGACCTCGGTAACTTCAAAAGTCGGCGGCCGAGGCCGGTCACATAATGAGTCCACATGAGGCTGTAGGCCAACAAACCGAGTAAAGGGAAAACGCTATATGCGGTGAGTTTAGGAATTTTACCAGAGTAATAATGTAGCCATGAAGCAACTGCCAAGGTGCATACGATGGCGACCAGTGACCATGCGAAAGTTTGAATAAATAGAACGTGATTTCGGTCAGCCGGAGCTGGTTTTCCATCTGTGAGTTTTGACATTTTAACTTTCTAGGAATATTATAGTTAAATAACTTAACGATTGTAACATATGACACTACCGACTTACGTCACCAGTACTACCCAGACTAAAGCTTATCGTTTACTGAGAGAACATGTCTACGCAGTGCTCTCTGAGTATGAGCTCACACCCACCCATTGGTCAATGCTTGGCATCATTACAGAAGCTCGTGATGGTGTGCGGCATGTAGAGATAGCCGATATGCTACACATCAAACCGCCGCTGGTGACCGCGCTGACCAAACGACTCCTGGAACAGGGGATGATACGCAGTGTCCAGAACCAATTTGATGCGCGAGCCAAACTACTTGCTTTGACGCCAACGGGCAAACATCTTGTGAAAAATGTCGAAGCCTCCATGAGTAAAGCACTTAACAAATTACTGGTCGGCTTAACCGAACAGGACATGATGACCTACCAAAAAGTATTAACGACCATTATTTCTAACGACGACTTACTTCGGTCGGAAAAGTTTAAAAAATAAAAAGTAGTCGATTGTAAGAAATTTCGCTTGCATATATATTAGTTAAGTAATTTAATGATTGTTACACATTATTCAAAGTAAAGGCCATAGGCCGGAGGTTACAGTATGAAACTTAGTAAACAAGAATCAGGCAATGTCGGCATGATCGCCGTTGCGGTGATTGTCGGTTTGGTAATCGGTTTTGCCGGTTTTCGCATTGCTGACAACAAGAAAACCGTTACCGCAGTTGCACCAACATCAGCTACCAAAGCAGCAGATCTCCGATCTGACTTAGTAACACTCGGCGTCGAGCACATGATCTTGACTGACCAAGCAGTGAACGCCGCACTTGATGGTACGCCTAATGCTGCAGCCGTGGGTGCAGCACTCTACTCGAACGGTACTGACATCGGCGCCGCAGTCGGTAGCGTCTATGGTAAGGATGCTGAGACGACGTTTAACACCGTTTGGAAGCTTCACCTTGACCAGTTCGTCGCTTACGCTGTCGCTGATAGCAAGCATGATGAAGCCGGCAAGACTGCAGCTCTCGATGCAATTGCAGCAGGATACACCAAGCCATTGTCACAGTACTTGGCTAAGGCTAACCCTAATCTGCCAGAAGCAACCTTGGAAGCCGTCCTTGGTGATCACGTTGCGATGACAGCTGTCATGATTGATGACCACGTTCAAGGTAAGTACGCCGACGAAGCTACCGAATTGAACATGGCTAACAAGCACATCGAAGGTATCTTTAGTACTCTCGCTGGTGCCATCGTCAAACAGTACCCAGCTAAGTTCCAGAACTAACGGAAACAGCAAGTTCAACTATACTAATAAGTGGGTGAGCACCGGCTTACCCATTTTTAGTAATTAAAGGAGACAGTATGAAATCATCCAAAGGTCTAATAATCGGCATTGTCATTGCCGTCATCGTCCTCGCTGGCGGTCTCGTCCTCGCTATGAGCGGTAAAAGTAAAACAGCTGACTCAGCTGCAAATAATACAAGCAAGAGCAGCGCCAGTGATACTAGCAAAGCTGTTGCGACCGATACCATTGCTATCAAGGATTACCTCTATAGCCCAGCCGTTGCATCAGTTAAAGTCGGTACCAAAGTTACTTGGACCAACAAGGACTCAGTCCATCACAGTGTGACTGCAGATACGAAGAGTAGTAATGCGCCTGATGGCGGTCTATTTGGTCTGGACGAGACGTTCAGCTATACCTTTCAAACTGCCGGTACCTATACCTACCACTGCATTGCACACCCTGAAATGCACGGTAGCGTGGTGGTTACAAACTAACCCCACACAGTCCCATGAGAGAACGTCTGCAGACAACTTTTTACCACTGGCTGCGCGGCATTCGTTTCTACATCGCTTGCCTGATTGGCCTCGTGACTCTGGAAGCCTGGTGGTGGGCTAGCGCCGGTTATGGTGGCTCGGTACTATTTGCCACTCGGCTCGAGGAAGTATACGCCTGGCTGGCGCTAGGGCTGTTAAGTTTGGCGCTGTTAATCGGTCCACTGTACACAGTTTTCCCCCGAATACCAGGTAATAGTCTGATGCGCGACGCTCGACGAATGATCGGCATTGGTGCCGGCTGGTTTGCGAGCTTGCATGTCACCATTGTCTATGCCAGCTTATTTAAGTGGGCCAATCCATTCCATCTGCCGACCACCTACCAGCAATCATTTCTTTACGGTAGTGGCGCCTTGGTCATCTTACTGGCCATGGTCTTCACATCGTTTGATAAGGCTTTTCACTCTATGGGCAAGTGGTGGTTCAGACTGCACCGTTTCGTTTACGTTGCGGCTATATTGTCACTGCTCCATGCCTTCACCATTGGTACCCACGCCACCCAGTGGTTGAGCCTGATTGTTCTCACGGCTGGGGCCCTGCTTATTCTCATACTGCATACATACTTGGCATTTGTGCGTCAGCAGAAGCCGACAATCTGGCAGGTGCTGGCCATCGGCTACGGCACGCTACTATTAATTGCCGTTTTTAATTTTGGCTACGGTCAAAAACTAGGTTTCAACCCCATAGAAGGGAAGTATGGCCACCATGAGAAAGAGTAAGTTTCGCCGCTTTGCCAGCATGCAAGTCCTACTGTCTCTACTATTGATTGGCTGTTATGCGGGTACGGCACAGGCGCATGTCCTCAAGCAGGATCATGGCATCGCCGCCGTGCTCCACATTGAACCTGATGATAATCCCCAGGCCAAGCAGCCAATCGAGATTGTGCTATCGTTCGCGAGCTCGCAGTCCGGGTTCAATCTGGTACATTGTCATTGTCAAGCGACTATCATTCAAAACGCCAAGCAAATACAGCAAGTGGCTCTAAAACCCGCCCTGACCGGAGCCACGCTTGAAGCCAAGACCACGCTAACTTTCCCCGCTGCCGGCGTCTACAATCTCAATGTCACCGGCACGTCAACTGACCGCAGTTTCAGCAGTTTCAAACTAGACTACTTAATTCGCGTCGCCAGTCCACTCAGTGACCACGCTGTGAACAGCAGCTCAAGTGGTGGTGTGCTACTGATTGGTTTTGGCAGCGTGATTATTGTCAGCATGATCGGCTACACTCTGATCAGCGGTGGTGGGCGTTATGTGACCAAGCCTCGTAAGTGGCCAAAGCTCAAGTCTTAGTTAACCCCTGAACGCACTGATCAAACTATAAATGCCGAAACCAAGCAGCACTGTTCCCGTGACGCGTTGTAACACTTTCGCCGGTACCAGGGTAAGTGCTCTGCTACCCAAGGTGACCGCCAAGGCAGTCACCGCCCACAATCCCAGCACGGCACCGATGGCCACATTCCAAGGATCGTGATAACTGGCGGCGTAATTGGCAGTTGCTATCTGAGTAATATCACCCCACTCACCGATGAAAACCACGCCAAACGAGGTGGCAAAGACTCTCCAGAAGGTATGGCCTTCGTCGCGCGGCCGCTTGTTTAATTCATCGCCGTCGATGCCGTGCTTACCGAAGAAGACCAGTGCTGCGCCACCCAGGAAGAGCGCCGAAATAACAAATTCCAAGATGTTGTGCGGCAGCAGCGTGAGCAACTTTCCTGCCGTTACAGCGATTATTACGTGTACGAGGAACGCAGCCGCCGCCCCTGTCCAAACCCACCACCGTGGGTAGCGGGTGCTGAGTATCAGCGAAGCGAATAAGGACTTGTCCGGCAACTCAGCCACGAACATAATCCCAAAAATCAGTGCGATAATACCGAAATGCATCTAGTTATCATAGCAAAACTCTATAAAACTTTAGGGCACGGTCTATAAATCGATCGTGTGGTAGACGTGCCTTTGTCGAAATGGAACCAAGCCAAACAAGAACTGATAGTTATGTGGCAGATAGTTGGTATGATGAGGGCAAAACAACTGTTACTAGATTAATTGAAAATCGTTGAACCATAAATAATCATTGACTCACACTAAGACTGATACGAGCTAGTTCAAAAAACTGACGGAGCTGATAATTTGTTTAAATATAGGCGAGAAATATGTAACATCAAAAGGCCCAGTCTTAGACCCGGCTGTAGTCGCAGTGCCTTTCTCTCTGAAAATGACATCTAAGGAAGCACCTTTATGAGTCAGTAAATACTCTTCGTCCTCATAGCCAGAGTAGACGTTATGTAGATAATAAACATCGTTTTCTTTGCTCATAGTGTGTTTGGGAACCTGAGATTTAACACTCCAACTTCTTTGAGTCTGAAGTGCTGTGGATGGTGTATTATCTCCGTAAAACCCAATGGCTATACGCTGGCTATCTGTAGCAGTTGCTTTAGAAGTCCCGGGGCATGTTAATAAGAGGGGTTCATATAACGGAGTGTTTTCAACTGATGCTCCGACGACTGCAGCCTGAGTAACTTTACAATTAGCAGGGTATTTAAAACTATAAACTTTTGCTGGGTCAGTGTAAGTTTTGTAAAAAATTGGTGAATTAGACGAGTGGGAGTACAGTTTAGTCGTTTTATTTTCAGATTGCCAAACAAACCAGCCGACTAAGCCAACCATTCCTACTATAACTAAGATCAATACACTTTCGATGACACTAAAGCCAGCCTGGTTTTTTATCACAATTTCATAATAGCACGCATTATTTCGAACTGCTTATGCTTGGTAGGCAGGTATTGGACGAAATGGAATCAACTCAAGCAAGAACTGTTAAGGAGGGGTGATTTAGTCAAAATGGTTAGATAAAAAACAGTGGTTGCTTTCTAAGCGTGTGTGATCGAACCACTGTTTTTAGGCAATGACTGTAGGCTTTATTGTTACAATCTAAGTACCATGAACCTCATTATTGTTTCTGGTCCTGAAGCGACTGGCAAAACTGCGATTGGTAGAGCACTTGCTAAGCTGTTGAGCTATCAGTATCTAAGTAAGGACATGATTAAAGAGGCTCTATTCGACTCCGAGCAGCACAGTACCTGGGACTACTCTTGGTATGAGGAGAGGGCCAAGACTATATTCTTCGGTAAAATAGCTGATTTTATTGCACACAACGAATCTGTGGTTATTGAATCAAATTTTGTTGGAGCCGACAAAGAGCACCTTGTTGCATGTCTAAATGATAAGGTTTTGGTAACAGAGATTTATTGCAGAACAACAGGACTAACTTCCTTTATGCGATTCGTGCGCCGCAATGAAAATGGGACTAGACACAAAGGGCACCACGATCGTCGTTGGTATTTGCAGGTATTGCTGCAAGGCATGTTTGGCTTTTTTCATATTCAGTGGCTCCACAAACCGACGGGAATATCTGAAAAACTTCTCATAGTTGACAGTACAGACTTTTCAAAAGTGGATTATGACAAAATCATTTCATTTATAAATCAAGCATCGGTTTGATAAATAATATAATGTTAGCGGCGAGCGGATTAGCGGACTTCGTCCTTCTCCACTGCGGCGTGCTCGGAGTAAACTCCTGCGCGCGTCCTCGTTCCACGACCCACTGACCTACGCTGCTGTCGCAGCTGGTCCCTGGTTCAGCCGTTCGTAATTACCAACAAAAAAGCCCGAGACGGGCTCGGGCACTTTTGTTGGTAGGCGTGCTAGGAACGAATTGGAACCAAATCAAACGAGAACTGATAGCTATGTGGCAGATAGTGAATAAGGTTAGGGAAGAAACTATTATTGCAGCCTAAGCGGGTGTCGTTGAACTAGACCAATAGTAGGAGTAAGCCAGCTGTGACACCTAAAATTCCGAAAGCTTTCTGTTTGGACAGCTCGTCCTTAAACAAAAGAACTGCAAGAACGGTTACAAGAGATATAGACCCCGCGTTTATGGCATTCACGTAACCAACATTAGGTGCGAGTTTAATGGCTTCAAATTGGCCTAGATTAAATAGCGTTGAGAAGATGCCTGCACCAACAAAAAGTAGCCATGTTTGCTTACTCATGGTTTTAAAGGTTCTGTCAGGCTCCCATTAAACTCAACAGGTAGTCTATTCTAGATAAGACTGCTACATTGGTTTAAATAAGGAGTTTCAATATGGCAAAAGGTATCCCAGTAGATCCCAGCCGCAAGGCTGAGATCGTAGCAAAGATACGTGAC
>JBBRMJ010000008.1:0-55345 GCA_038230895.1 Saccharimonadales bacterium (SeqCode)
AGCTGGGTCAATTGGTTTGCCTTTGGGCATATTGAATACACGGTCCTTTCATGCACAGGGCTTACGCCCTGTGCTTAGTATGCTAACAGATTACAGGCCAACCGGTTTAGACTGTGTGTTGATTATATCGGGAGCCTGACAACTGGGATACCTTTTGCCATATTGAAACTCCTTATTTAAACCAATGTAGCAGTCTTATCTAGAATAGACTACCTGTTGAGTTTAATGGGAGCCTGACAATACTGAACTACATCGGCTCGTTCACTTTAGCCGTACCTATGCTATTGTGAACCGCGCAATTTATGAAGCGAATCAGCGAAAGTATTTTGATAGGCCCGCTGCCATCGACCAATTGCAGCTCGAATATGCCCGCATCTATTTCAAACACCTTAATGGCCATGCCGCTTCGTCGCGATTACCACGCCTCTGGCAACTGGCAAGTACGCATCAGTTTAGCCGGTTCATGCCGGCATGGCTCGTGCTTTTCCTATCGATTAGAGCCCATGTACTCGTAGACGCACCGTTAGCGCTGGCTCGGACGCACTGCGAGACACCGGTGCTTGAGGCCGACTTCATAGCTGTTAACGACTTATTGGTAGGCTTGCGTTTCAAGGTTGCCCTTCAATATCACAACGGGCGATTATTACGTCTGCTGCGTATGTGTAGTTTATGGTTGGGTTTCCCGCTCATTAAAATCATCCTCTTCGGCTGGAGACGCACTGCTTGGTTTGTCTACAGCGATGCGACTGGACTTCAGCTGACGAACACACCGGTCCGTAAACTACAGCCAAAAATATACCCATTCATGACCAGAAATAACATATCGATACATTTGCGGATCTCAATCGTACCGCATTACAGCCCCCTACAGGTTGCGGTGACTAAATCGAGCACATTGCTACAATGAATCATTCTTGGGGCATTACCCCGAGAGATCAGATAGTGTTCAAAATTTCTTGAGCCTTCGAACAGTGAAGAATAGCGATCGAAGCCAAGCCTAGAATAGTCTCGAGGTGCAGAGCAGGCCTGGTTATCAAAGTATGTCGGAGAATAGATGTCAATTTCACAAACGACTGCTATCTGTTAGCGTGAGCTGTTTTGGTATGATTAATCATATGAATGAGTACATCGTGTTGATAAATGAACAAGGTGAAGCGATTGGTGTGGCGCCCAAACTGTCGTCGCATCATGCAAACACGCCGCTGCACTCTGGTTTTTCCTGCTATGTATTCAATGAAGCTGGTGATTTTCTGCTGACGCAAAGAGCACTGCACAAGAAAGTCTGGCCCAGTGTCTGGACCAACAGTGTTTGTGGCCACCGTGCTCCCGGAGAAGCGGTACCCGTAGCGATCCAGCGTCGGCTAGCCTATGAACTGGGAATTTCTGTTGCCAGTGAAATTGAACTCATCAACAGCACTTATCGCTATACAACCCCAGCCTATAACGGTATCGTCGAGTATAAATTCTGTCCGCTCTACATTGCACGCACCACGCAAGCGCCCTTACTAAATCTCGATGAGGTTGCGGCGTATCGCTGGCAAAGCTGGGAAAGGACATCGCGTCAGATAGCAGATTCGGCAGAAGCATTTTCGCATTGGTTTCTTGAGCAATTCCAAATCGTCAACGCCCATCCCCTGCTACCCAGATACACGAAAGCAAACTATGGCAACTAATACGCTACCGGGCAGTCTGTTCAGCACGGTTGTCCACGACGTAGACGGCGTACTCGATGACTTTTTCATACAGTATCGTGCAAACGTCAGCCGGCATGCGTCACATCAACGACTTATTGACACAGTACAATCTGTCGTTCAGTCCGGTGGTAAACGATTACGCCCTTATCTTTTTGTCCTTGCCTACATGTCGGCTGGCAAGGCGTACAGGCCAGCTATTTTAACGGTGGCTGCCAGCTGGGAGTTGATTCACCAAGCCATGTTGATGCATGACGATATTATCGATCGTGATTACACTCGTCATGGCGTACCCAATGTAGCCGGTACCTATCGACAACACTACGGTGCATCTTCACACCATCACCACGATACTGAGCATTTTGCAGATAGCGCGGCACTCCTGGCTGGTGACTTGGCAATCAATGGCGCCTATCGTCTTATCAATGAATGTGATGCGTCCGCCGAAATGAAAGTTCAACTGACGCAGACACTGAACCGGACGATCGATCAGGTGATTATTGGGGAACTGCAAGATACTGAAAGCCCACTTGAGCCACTAGACAGTGCGAATGCATTATTGATTGCCGAGCTGAAAACAGCCAGCTATAGCTTTGTCGGGCCACTCACCAGTGGCGCTCAACTTGCCGGCCTAGACGCAGTGGTTATTGCCGGCTATCAAGCATTTGGTACGGCCCTCGGTATCGCTTACCAGTTGCGCGATGATTGGCTCGGTCTGTTTGGTGATGCCGCCAAAACCGGTAAGTCAGTCGCGAATGATGTCCGTGAAGGCAAGCAGAATTTATTGGCTGAGTATGCCTTCCAAACCGCCAGCGATAATCAAAAAGCAGTACTAGAGTCGATTATTGGCAAGGCTGACGCCACCGAAGATGAAATTGCAGCAGTTCGCGCAATCATCATTGCCTCTGGTGCTCAAGCGAAAGTCGAGTCACAAATCAGCCACTACACCGACAGCGCTCTGAGGACCTTAGCCGCTCTCGATATCAACGAGGGCACCAAAACTCACCTGATGCAGCTCAGTCATAAACTACTACGAAGGGTACAGTAATGGATAACTACGCTACCGTCGCATATAAGGCTAGTCAGTCAATGACGAACCAGTATTCTAGTTCATTCGGTATGGCGACACGCCTCTTCCCCCGCGAGATACGGCCACATATTTATGCACTTTACGGGCTGGTACGCCTCGCCGATGAGATCGTTGATACCCATCAATTAGAAAACGCCGGCAAACATCTGGATCAGTTAGAACAGACTGTGTTTGAAGCCCTCCAAGATAAATATAGCAGTAACCTTATCGTGCACGCTTTTGCCAAAACAGCCGATACATTTTCGATAGGCAAAGATCTTATTCAACCGTTTTTCGATAGTATGCGAGCTGACATTAATCCCAAACCTGCGCTTTCGGAATCAGCCTATACGACGTACATCTACGGTTCCGCAGAAGTTGTCGGCTTGATGTGTCTCAAGGTATTTTGTCCAAAGGACAAAGACTATCAACGGATGGCACCGGGTGCCCGCGCCCTCGGCAGTGCCTTTCAAAAAATAAATTTTCTGAGAGACATGGCGGCTGACTACAAAGAATTGGGTCGCTATTATTTTCCGAACGCTACTTTTGAGACCTTCGATAATACGCACAAAATGTCCATCGTTCGCGAGATATCACAGGAATTGCAGACCGCTCGTCGTTACATACTTGCGCTGCCCCCATCGGTCGGCAAACCAGTCGGTGCTGCCTATAATTGTTACGCTGTCCTGCTCAGCAAACTTGCCCTTACGCCCGCCGACATGCTCAAACAGCGACGAGTCAGAATTACGACTGTTGAGAAACTAAAGCAAATTCAACTCGCCAAGCTCGGCAGATACAAGCGGCTACCGTAATGGCCAAGCAGACAGTCATTATTATCGGTGGTGGCATAGGGGGGCTGGCCACTGCCAACATTTTGGCAAAAGCTGGTATGACGGTTTCGCTCTATGAGACCAGTGGCATGCTTGGTGGTCGGGCGGGTCTCTTAACCGCAGAGGCGTTTCGATTCGACACTGGGCCGTCTTGGTATCTAATGCCTGAAGTGTTTGAACATTACTATGAGCTGCTCGGCCAACATGTTGGCGATCATTTGCAATTGAGGCAACTTGACCCTGCCTATCAAGTATATTTTGGTGATAACGACCAGCCTGAAGCAATCAGTACTTCACTGGCTCAAAACCGTGCATTGTTTGAACGGCTACAGCCGGGTTCAGGTCCCGACTTCGACCGTTATCTCCAGCGTTCAGAGCTCGCCTACAAAATCTCATTACAGCACTTTTTATATAATCCCTTTACTGCCCCAAAAACTCTAATCAATGCAGCCGTTCTACGCCATATCCCGACGTTAGCCCAGCTCATGACACAATCCCTGCACCGCTATGTCAGCCGCTTCTTTCGAGCTCCACACGCCCAACAACTCCTGGAATATCCGTCAGTCTTCTTGGGAGCTTCGCCTACCATGGCACCAGCATTGTTTAGTTTAATGAGTTATTTGGATTTTAGGCAGGGTGTGTACTACCCAATGGGTGGTATGTACACCATCGTGGAGTCACTCGTTAGCATCGGCAAACAGCTGGGTGTAACTTACCACACCAGCACTGCAGTTGAGAAGATCGTCGTGCGTGATGGACAGGCAATCGGCGTACGCTTGGCAGGAGGCAAACAAGCCAAGGCGAATATTGTTGTTTCGAACGCTGATCTGCACTTTACTGAAACGCAGCTCCTCGAGAAGCAGTATCAATCGTATCCTAAGCAGTATTGGCAGAAAAAGCAGCCAGGACCCTCAGCTATACTGATATACCTTGGTATAAAAGGTCGACTGCCACAGCTCCGTCACCACAACCTATTGTTTATCGAAGATTGGCAGACGAACTTCGAAGATACGTTTGTGCGAAAGCAGTGGTCTGAACCAGCGTCGCTATACGTCTGCATGCCGTCAGCCACAGATCCCAGTGTCGCGCCAAAAGGCCAAGAAAATTTGTTCATGCTCATTCCTGGCCCATCAGGCAAAGCTCTCAATGACAAAGAACTGAGTGATTATGCAGACATGTACATCGATCAATTCGCAAAAACGATCAATCAGCCAGACCTCCGAGATCGCATCGTCTACCAGAAGAACTTCGGTCCGTCGGAGTTTGCTGAGCAGTATAATGCCTGGGAAGGCACGGCTCTGGGTGCTGCACATACGCTTCGACAGAGCGCCTTCTTCCGTCCAAGCAACCGCAGTAAAAAAGTCAAAAACCTCTACTATGTGGGGGCAGGAACGCAGCCTGGAATCGGCGTGCCCCTGTGCTTGATTAGTGCTGAATTGGTTTACAAACATATTGTGGGCGAAAGCAGCGCTGGCCCACTGAAACAGGTAAAACCAATCGAGGTCAAAACCTAATGCATCAACTGCTATACGGCCTGAGTCTGATTGCCAGCATTACAAGTCTGGGAGTGGTTGACTATCGCTTCAGACTGGCCTTTTTTGGTCAGCGGTTACGAACAATGAGAACCGTCGGTCTCGGAGTCATTTGCTTTGTTGCCTGGGATAGCATTGGCATAGCGCTGGGCATTTTTTACACTGGCTCGAGCCAGCTGATTACCGGCATATTTCTCGGGCCTGAGTTCCCTATCGAAGAAGCACTATTCCTGATACTGCTCGTCTACACCACGCTGATTATCTGGCGTAGCTTGGAGCGCTGGGCATGAGCTATACAATTCTGGATGCAGCCATGCTGCTCCTCATAGCTACCGCCTATCGCATCGTTCGACCAGCCGTCAGTCTGAAGCGTTTCTTGCTCTTGCTTGGCAGTCTACTTTTGCTAACGGTCATTTTTGATAATGTCATCATTGGCCTGCATATCGTCGCCTATCATCGTCAGCATATTTTGGGTATTTACCTAGGAAAAATGCCGATTGAAGACCTAAGCTATGCACTAGGTGCCTGCCTACTGGTGCCTTTGTTTTGGGGGAGACAAACTGATGTTACATGATCTAAAGCAACTCGCGGTGAGCTCACGGCCAATATCATGGGTAAACACGGCCTTCCCTTTCGTGGCTGGCTATCTTGTTGCCGCCCATGATGTCAACTGGACCGTTCTCATCGGCGGTATCTATTTCCTTATTCCCTACAACCTAATGATGTATGGTATCAACGACGTGTTCGACTATGAATCGGATATGCGTAACCCTCGTAAAGGTGGTATTGAAGGCGCCCAGCTCAGTCGACACTTGCACCGGCTGACCATTATATCTTCAATCGTTCTGAGCTTACCCTTTATTGGCTATCTCGTAGCCCAAGGTAATGACGTATCAAAAATCGTGTTGGTTTACCTTATCAGTATGGTCCTGGCTTATAGTTTGCCTGTGTTGCGATTCAAAGAACGGCCCTTCATCGATTCCTTCACTTCGAGCACTCACTTTACGGGGCCCCTGGTCTACGCTCTGGTTTTGACAGGATGGCAGGTACACTACTGGCCTTATGTCTTAGGCTTTTTCGCGTGGGGTATGGCCAGCCATGCTTTTGGAGCGGTTCAAGACATCACCGCTGACCGTGAAGCCCATATTGCTTCAATCGGCACCGTACTGGGTGCTCATAAAACCATCATCTTTGCGTCGCTGCTGTATGCAGCTGCCGTCATATCATTGGTTCGTTTGGGTCTGCCGGGTATTATGGCTGCGCTTCTCACCGGACTTTACCTCGTGAATGTCCTCCGGTTTTGGCACGTCAGAGATGCGACAGCCACTGAGGCTCATGCCGGTTGGAAAACCTTCTTGTGGCTAAATTGGCTCAGTGGTTTCGTGATTACGCTGATGCTCATCATATACTTTCGTCACATCTAACCTACTCCCATTAGGCTCGAAGTTCGGAAGTCACTTCGCGGCCAAAACGCTTCAGAGCTCGAGCCTGGGCTTTTACCGCTTCAACTTCGCGATGGCCAGCCATGCTTCTCGAAGTTAGAAAAGCGATCGCTGTCGCTTATGGTTCAGTGATTGGCGTGGTCTCAGTTGGCATTTGGTGGTGCCAGAGCCAGCCACTAGCATCTGACACGATAGGGCCACCTGGATAGTTTGCCAAACTTATGCCTGACCTCTTATCGATATTACCACTATCAGCATCGGTCGCTCTGATGCAGCTTGTAGCAAGATAAGCTAGGGCTTGTAGCCGCGCTTCAATAAATTCAGTCAGCTCCTTCCTCGTAGCGGCGCTCAGACCTTTAGCTCGGGCTATTTCGTCTCCAGCAGATATACGCTGAGTGATCGCATTGCCGTGTATGATGTCTACTAAATCGACTCGTGTTAGTGGAGGAAACGCATGACAGTTTTCGACACTACCAATATAGGTAAAGATGCCGTCATAATCTAGTCCCTCGGGTGAGCCTTCCAGTCTGTCACGTGGCATTTTCATAGTGGCCTGTCTGGTTTTGTCCTTTTTAGGCAGTATTTCGCCTCTCCTCATAATTTAATCTCCAATCTACTTCATATTATTTCATCATTCCTTTTCATATTCAAGAAGCACAGTGTCGCCCGGCTCAAAAGTTCGAAGTACGTCCACTAGGAGCAGCCAAGTATTTTATATCTGTTACTCTATTGCAACCAAGTAAGCCATCAGCACCTTGAATCGTCTACATGTCGTCACAAGAACCTTGAATGACGACCGTGGAGTCACGAACGTCTATGACCCAAGCACCTCCAGCACCAAATGTGCTGAGTTCCGCGCCGTCAACTACGGGTGTTGGTTTAGTAAAACCATCGGCCTCTCGTTGCTGCGGTGGACCGGTCACTTCGCCACTCACTGCCAAGCTTGCACCCGCAGCATTGCGACGTACTTTGACGACAGCAACGTCAGCATTTTGCTTTCCGTGCACGATAAAAGTCGCCAAACCATTCGTTGATAGGTCGACTTCAGTGCGCTTGCCGTCACATTGTACATTTGATGGATCAGTCAAATAGCTATCGATCGAACAGCCTGCAATCGCGCTAGCCGATAGAGCAAGAGCAAGGATTGAATTTCGCTTTTTATGAGCTAGTGTTTCCATGGAAATTAGTATACAACACTGTTAGTGACTAAGCATGAGCCTCGACGTGATTTCAGAAAGAGAGATACATGAAACGCTAAGACGTTATGCGGACGCCAAACCGCCGCACAGCCCGGGCCTGGGCTTTGGCGGCCTCGACTTCACGGTTGCGAGGCTCGGCTTGTGAGACCAGATCATTGAGTAGGTGGTGGGCCACATGGGCGATCTCTTTAACGCCCGTTTCAAAAACAGTTTCGTTGGCTTTTGATGGCGTGTGAAAGCCGGATAATTTCCTGACAAACTGCAGGGCCGCAGCCTGGATTTCCTCGTCAGTGGCCACTGGATCAAAGTTAAACAGTGTTTTGATACTTCTGCACATATAGCGAGCTCCTGCGATTACTTTTTACTAGTATAGAGCGGCGTTGTGGATCAGGCAGGCGTTGGCGTCGCTGAGTACTGCGGCGGCCGTCGTGTCGGTATGGGCCGTCGGATAGTCAGAAGTCCACGAGCCGCCTGTGATTTTTTCCCAACCGGGATAACCGTGGGGTAGTTCTACCGCCGTTGCTCCGTTGTTGCAGGCATAGTTGAGCGAATCAGCCCAGGAGACATCAAGCCGACCGTAGGTTTCAGTCTGGAGTGGTACGGGGTAGGCCTGATTCGCGCGATTATGCACACCGTTCTGGTTGTATAAGTAGTTGTATAGCGCAATAGTGGTTGCGTCACCGGTAGGCTGTGCAGCTGTGCCGCCAATTTCTTTTGGACCTAAGCCAGTATGGAATAGCTCGCCCTGATTCGGTATCAGCGTCATGATCCCCGTCACGACGACGTTCCCGCCATTTGCTGTCTCAGTAATATGATCACCGTCGATAAAATCATAGGTTATCTGCGGCACACCACCGGTATCGACACACTTCGTTGGGCAGCCACCGAAGAGATGGAAAGGCTGGGTCGTTAACTGGATGCGAGTTTTATGCCAAACGGTTGCCATGAATTCAATGTCTTCTTGAATAGCTCGCATGTGTAATGAATCATTCAAGCCAGCATCGTAGAGGTGTTGGGCATTCGTAATCCCATCACTCGTCTTATTATTGCCTTGGATCAAGAAAGTCTCACAGGAGGCTAGGCCGGCCGAACAGGTCTCAACCTCAGCGACGGTTGGGTCATTATCATACCGAGCCGCCATGGCCGCCATGAAATCGTTATATGCAGTTTTGTAGCCGCTCGTCCAATAACGAGGCACCGTTTGATCACCATTAAGATAGGTGTTGGCATTATCGAAAGGAACTGCTGGTCCGCCGACTGTTTTTGCCCAAGCCGGGCTATACACGCCGGTCTGGATCTTCAACCGCATACGCATGCCGCGGCCAGCCACGGCGTTCACAGCATCATCGATAATTTGCCAGTTATAGACTCCTTGGCTGGGCTCGATGAAGCTCCAGTCCATTTCAAAGGTTTGAGCGTTGAGATAAGATTTGACCGATACTTGCTGGGCAAAACAACTGGTCACCGGTAGTGGGGTGGCGCCACTTGACTCGATGCAATTCAACCAGTCTCCACCCCTGTCCATATTACCGCTCAGGACAGCCTTGATGCTACCGACTGCGGCGCAGGTGCCAAACTTGACCGCCTGGCCATTGGAAGCAACGCTGTCTGATACCGTACGAGCGCACTTTGTGAGCGTGCCTGATTCGGCTTCGCTGTTACTGGTCTGTGAAGCGGCAAAGGAACTATGGATCAAGTAGGTGCCACTCACGACTACGAGGAGGATCACCAGCACTGGCAATGCTCGCTTTGCAATTGAATCCCTCGTCAGCCTTGGTTTCATTCGTTTTTTTGGGGTAGCCTTGTGTTGCATGTGCTGATCTGAGTTGCGCTCGATCATCCTTTACTACTTATGATAACTACACGGGAGCATATACGCAACAAAGCCGTGATTCTGCGTTGCTGATAAACTTGTAATATAATCAGTTTTATTATAGAATACTGTCATGAAAACTCTGTCCGAGGCAGATATGATTCCTCAAATCTCCGGCTATCAACCCGATGGTCTCTACGTCCCCAATCCCTACTTCATGGAACGCGCCATCGCCGCCACCAGCGAATGTATCGAAAACGGCCAACACCCTGTAGGCGCCGTCGTAACCAAGACCGAGAAAACTCGAAGCCCTTTCAGCGGGAAGAGCTGGTTTAAGGAGAGAATCGCAGCAATCGGCGTCAATCAGGTTGAAGTTTTTTCATTATCTCATGCTGAATTCAATGGGACGGACGATGCTGAAGCTCGTTATGGACAGCAGGGGCTCTACGAATACAAATCTGTGCTTTATACAACTCATGAACCGTGCCCAATGTGCGGTGGGCGAGTAGCCAACTCGAAGCTCAGCGGTATCGTGTTTGGAACTAGTGCTCAGGACGCCGAAGATCTGGTGCGTGAACAAGGGATCAAGTGGCGGTCAAACCGTGTCTCTGGCCTCGACGTCATCCGTGGCCGCATTGAGCGCAACATGCCGAAGCAGTTTATTATTGGCGGCTTTATGCGCGAACAATGTCTGGAATTACTCCGTACCGCTGGTGAGTTGTCGCTGAATACTCAAAATCAGAACAAGAATAATATCTAGGCGTTCGGGTCGTCGATGATGCCGAAAATGTTGCCACTGCTGTCTTTGAAGGTGCCCATCATCATACCGCCGCCAACATCTTTTGGTTCGGTATTGGTCGTCGCGCCGCCGGCAACGAGCTGTTTACTGGCATCAACAACACTTCCGACATGCCAATAAGCAATGGGTTGGGTGATGCCTTCTTCGGCAGCGTTAGGGTCGAGCCCAAGCTCACAGCCATTAATACTGAATCCGACGTAAAAAGGCTGGTCAAAATACGGCTTTACTCCCGTAACTGTCTCCCAAAACTGCTTATCACGCTGTAGATCACTTGATGGGTAAATAACTGACTTTAATCCGGTGAACATGACAAGCTCCTCTTATTACTATATATTCGACTTAGGCTGGCGTTACTTCTGGCGCTGCGGTAGGTTTCAGAATGTTATTAACCAACTGGTCAATCTGGTCATCTGAGAGGTTGGCTTTGACGGCATAGCCTTCAATGCCCTGCTCACGGAGGCCCGGCTCAGCATCAGCTTCGTTGAGATTGGAGATTATGAGGACCTTGATGTCCTTGCCCCAATCGTTGGAACGCATAATCTGTAGGATTTGGCTGCCGGCTAACTTGGGCAGCATCAAGTCCAGCAATACCAGACTGGGACGTTCTTTCTCTATCAGTGCTAAAGCTTCGATGCCTTCATGCGCAACGAAACAGATATAGCCGAGCAGTTCCAGGCGAGTTTTATAGATGTCAGCCAGCGCGACATTATCTTCGACGATGACTATTTTGGACCAGGCACCGAAATCATCCATATAGTTGTCATTCTAAGCTTGGGTCGGCTTTTTGTCTAATCGAGGTGTCGGAAAGATCTAAGCTTGGGTCGGCGGTGTTTCTGGTGGTGATGGCATAACAGGCTGGACGGCCTCGGCTGGCTGAGTCGCCGGTTGCAACGGTTCAACTTCGAGCGCATTGACGTCTTCAACTTGGGTTGCTGGCTTCAGTATATTGTCGACCAATTGGTCAATTTGGTCATTGGATAAGTTGGCTTTGACGGCGTAGCCTTCGATGCCTTCATCACGCAGTCCAGGGGTGGCGTCGGCTTCGTCAAGGTTAGAGATAATCATCACCTTGATATGCTTGCCCCAGTCACTGCCACGCATAATGTGCAAGATCTGGTCACCAGCAATTTTGGGTACCATGAGGTCTAGCAGCACCAGATCGGGTAATTCTTTTTGGATTAATTCAAGCGCGCCGATGCCGTCTGAGGCGACAAAACAAGTGTAACCAAGCAGTTCCAACCGAATTTTGTAGATATCAGCCAGGGCGACATTATCGTCGACGATAACTACTTTTTGGGCTATACCGAATTGATCCATATTAATGGTGATTGTAACGCAAAGTGGTCGGTTTGGCTATGGTCAGCGAGGCTACAGACGACCGGGTGGTTGTATGCTACATTGAGACCATCAGCAATAAGGAGGACGACATGCTCAAAGATTCACCAGCTTTTAGTGGTTTTTCAGTCAACGACTTAGCTGCGGCAAAGCAATTCTACGGCGAGACTCTCGGTCTCAATATCGAACAAAGTGAGAGCGGACTGCAGTTGAAAATTGCTGGCAGTATCCCAATCTACGTGTACCACAAAGACGACCACCAGACCGCATCCTTTACCATCATCAACTTCCCCGTTGACGACATTGACTTAGCGGTCGACGAACTCAGTAGCAAAGGCATTGAATTCATACAATACGATGGCATGACTGATGACAATGGTATTGCCCGTGGCATTTCGGCTAATCGTGGTCCCGACATCGCCTGGTTTAAAGACCCTGCCGGCAATTTCTTATCTATACTGCACAATGACTGAATACTACGGCTGGGCCAAGACGGTCAGCCGTTGGTCAAACAGATTCGGTGAGCTCGAGAAGAAGTCTACTGGATAGGTGGTGGAAAATTTATCGGGAATTTCGACCATGCCAGCACCCTGACTGATTGCAAAATTCAATGTAGTCACCATTTGGTTCAAGGGATCAGTAAATTTAGCGCTGGCTGCCGTCTGATAATAGATCGGGGCACCGAGCGCCTTCATATGTGCATACATGAGGCTCGGGTTGGTACCACCCGTAGATGATACCGTTTCATCAATTGAGTTATTGCCAAGGATGCAACGCTGCGGCCCAAGTGTCGAACGACAGTAATCCATGAGTGAATTCGTAAAATTAACGTCGATCTTGGTCGTTCCATCAGCATTAATTTGCTGGTATGGATTAAACGCCAGGCTACTGCGGGTGTGTGCCCAAACTTTATGAGCGTCTATCTGGGCATGCTGGCAGGTGCTATCATCAGCCAGATTATAGCCAGCCGCAAGATAGGCTGAGACATTTGCAGCTAAGCTCATTTGGCGAATCATCGGCTCGCCGTAAATAGTACTGCAAACCGTGATGGCAACCTCCTCGATCTCAGGCACATTGTCGTATTTCGCAGCCAGCGCTGACTGTAGACTGGCGTAGGCCTGCTCATAGCTGGGGTGCCAAAACGGACCGATAGTGCCATTAACGGGGTTCGTGCCATTGCCGTCGGTGATTGTGATGGGCGTAAAGCCATCGAGGATCTTGGCCCAATTCGGGGCGAACCGTCCGGCGTAGACACGCAGTTTCAAGTGCATGTTAAGACCTGGGGTGGCTACATTGAGGGCTTGCACCTTTGCTATGGTTTGGTCTATCACGTTATTGTTCGCAATCGCAGTCCCTTGTGTTGGCTGTAGGTCTGACCAGTTAACCCCTACAGCATAGCCATTGACGACTGACTGCCACGCAGCTGGTGGAAAAATATCACGGCTAATAACGCCGGGGATTTGTGGCTTCAAGCCACTTGGAGGGGGAGTGACGACCGTACCGAACTGCACGCTGCTGCCACCGGAAGCCGTACTATCTGTCTTCGATATCGCTGGCATGCTTATGGTACCCTGTTCCGGCTCAACGCTCGCGGTTGGGGTTTGGGCATGAGTGCTTAAAAGCAAAATGGAGCCGGTCGCGGCAAAAATACCAATCCATAGCAAGGCGGCTGTCCGTTGTGAATGAAACTTAAGAATTCGACGACGATAGCTGTGTATCATATGATGAGTTTGCAGACCTGCTTTGCTTTAGTATACAACAGACTGCTTATCATCTTGCGTCATACGCTAATGTTAGTATGGACGTATGCTAATTACACATAGGAAGTTCCATGGGACTATTCAGTAAACTATCAGACAATATTCATCACGGTGGCGTTAAGATAGCGCTGACAGCACCTGGCAGTGCCTCCCTGAACGATGCCACGCTGGCTGTGACAGTAACCTTGACCAGCAGCGAAGCACGGACTTTTCAGTGGATACGTGTCGATCTTGAAGCCACCCAGCAAGACTTCGCGTTTAATAATCCTGGATCTATGAACAATCAAGCTATAAATCGCCAACAAAATACCGTAACGACAGTTGCACGAGCTCAAATGCTGGAGCCATTTAGTATGGCGGTTGGCGAGACCAAAACCATACCGTTACAAATCGTATTAAACGGCGCTAATGCAGCCACGGCGGGCGGTGGGCTGAGTCAAGGTCAAGCGGCAGTAGCCAAAGTGTTCAGTAAAATACAGACCTTGAGTTCACTGATTGATCCCCATACCTACCATTACAGTCTGAAAGCTATCGCTAACGTTGATGGCATAGCGCTCGACCCTAGTACCAACTCGGGCATCAGTCTCAATCGACCGGGCGAACTCGGCAGTACGCTGAACATTAAACTCTAAGCCTTATTCAAGCCGAGCCGTCATGAGCCCGTTGAAGGGCGGCGCTATCGATTTTCTGCATCTGAAGCATGGCTTGCATGGCGCGACTTGCTTTGGCTGGATCGGCGTCTCCCAGAAGTTCACCCAGGATGCTTGGGATAATTTGCCAGGACAAACCAAACTTGTCCTTGAGCCATCCACACTGGCTGGGCTAGCCACCATCGGCCAAAAACGCGTCCCAGAAATAATCCACTTCCGCTTGGTCATCACAATGCACGAACAGCGAAATTGCTTCATTAAATTTATACATAGGACCGCCGTTGAGGACCATGAACTCCTGCCCTTCTAGCTCAAAGCTACCGGTTATTATCGATCCTGATGGACCAGGCGTAGCTTCGGGCAGACGTGTCACCGTGCCAATTTTCGAATTTTTGAAGATCGACGTGTAGAAGTTCATCGCTTCTTCGGCTTGATTATCGAACCACAAGAACGGAGTAATTTTCTGCATGCTACACCTCATTTCGTTACGTTTCTAAGCACACAGTGTAGCAAATCGTAGATCATAAGCGTGTGCTCAATACGGCAGGATAACGGCCATGGATAAAATCTTTATCCCCACTAAGTGAGATGGCTCTACTACAAACGGTATTTTTGCCTGACAATATTATTGACTTTAGTCTGAATTAGTAGTATAACCATACATAACTAACGTGGAGACCTGAACATGTTGAAGAAATTTCTGTCCTGGAGCCTAGCACTGGCAATTTGTAGCCTTGTATTAGTGCCGGCACTGCATTTCAGGGCCGACGCAAGCACAGTAAATCTGATCGCAAACCCCTCGGCCGAGACAGCCAATACTGCTGGCCAACCGACCAACTGGCAGGGTGATCACTGGGGCACCAGCAGCGCCAGTTTTAGTTATCAGAATTCCAGCCACACAGGCAACAAAAGTCTGTACGCTGCTTTGACTAGCGCCGGTAGCGGTGACGCGAAGTGGTCGATGGACTCCGTAGCCGTCAACCCCAACACCTCATACAATTTCACAGATTATTACATGGCCAACGTCACCACTGAGGTCGACATGGCCTTTACTGATGCCGCCGGCAACACATCGTATGCCTATGCGTTATCCTTACCCGCCGCCAGCAGCTGGACCGCTGCGAACACCAGCTTCGTGACGCCAGCAAACGCCGTCACTGCTGCAGTGGTACATATCGTGTATAGCGTCGGCTGGCTACAGACTGATGACTACACTTTGATAGGCCCAGCTACCCCGCCACCACCACCGCCTCCAGTTGCGAGCGGCGTCGTGTCGGCCAATCCCGCCGACTATACGCCTCAAATACCGCTCGGCTCGAGTGACGCTATCTACGCCTACGCGCAAGTTGGTGACACCATGTACAGCGGTGGTTCATTCGCCTTACTGGGAAATGCCAGCCGTAGTAATATCGGTGCCTTCAGCGCTACCACTGGCGCTTTGAGCATTTTCGCTCCTACAGTCAACGGTCCAATCTGGTCAATCACGCCATTGCCCAACGGCCAGCTGGCTATTGGTGGCGACTTCAGCAGCGTGAATGGCGTGGCCCGACGTGGTCTAGCTGTCGTTGATGGCCAAACCGGCGCTGTAAATACCGCCTTCAATGCCCAGCTCAGTGGCATGGTCTATGATGCCAAGCTGGTCAATGGTCAGCTGATCATCGGCGGAGAGTTCACCAAACGTCTGCAAGCCGTCAACCCTACTACCGGCGCTGACACCGGTTATATCAACCTAGCTGTCAGCGGTACCCGAGTCTCACGATTCGCCGTGAACGCCCAAGGCACCAGTCTGGTAGCTGTCGGTAAATTCGATTCCGTCAGTGGTCAAGCTCGTCGCCAGGCCTTTATGGTCAATCTCGGCAGCACTGCTGCCAGCCTCTCCAGCTGGTATTACCAACCGTTACTCAAGCAGTGTTCTATTACCACCGACGCCGCCTACATTCGGGGTGTAGCTTTCTCACCCGATGGTTCGTACTTCGTGCTTGACGGCACCGGCTACACTTCCAAAGCTGGTGACCTAGGATCCACCATTTGTGATGCCGCAGCGCGCTTCGAAACCGCAACATTGGCTCCAAGCAAGCCGACCTGGATCAATTACACTGGTGGCGACTCGCTGTATAGCGTCGCCATCAGTAGCACCGCCATCTACGTCGGTGGGCACAATCGCTGGCTGAACAACCCTTACGGCAGCGATACCTGTGGTGTCGGCTGTGTGGCCCGACCAGGCATTGGTGCCATCGACCCCGTCAGTGGCAAAGCCCTGAGCTGGGATCCACAGCGGACCCGTGGCATCGGCGCTAAGGCGCTCTACTTGACTCCAGCCGGTCTGTGGGTCGGCTTCGATACCGGCTACGGTGGCAAGCTAGGTTGCTCCAACCCTGGCGGCAGCAATCACGACGACTGCGCCGGTCTACCGCTAGAAAATCACGCTGGTATCGGCTTCATGCCACTACCATAAGTTAAAACACGAATATCGATCTCACCCTCCCAGCTTTTACTTACTGACTAAAAAGGTGCTTGGTACTGCCCTCCTCGGACTCAGAATTCCAGCCGTCCACATCGTCGATGTCTGCGATTTTCCGTTACGCAACAATAGTTACTCGTGACTCGAACGTTTGGCCTGTACTAGCAGATAGCCACCAAACGTCATCATCCACAAACTTTGCGGGTAACTGACAACGCGCTCTAGTCCGCCCAGCCCCAGGCCAAGATAGTGGTTGCTGATGAAAAATCCCAACGCAAATAAACCAACGACTCCTGACAGCAAGGTATAGTTGCGCAGCCAGCGTGCTTGCCATGACAGGTTCATCGCCAAAAGAATCATTGCAAGGTTGCCCAGGAAGAATGGCAGCGAGGCGCCGAAAATGTGCCAGGCACTAATCGTGTTCTCTGGGAACAATCCAACAATGATCGTTCCCAGTCCCGCTATCATCAGACTGACGAAACCAGCTCGAGCAAGTCGATTGGCAGACAGCGCACGGCTGAGTAATAACGCGCCACCGGCCATAGTAAGCCCTAGTACGAAGAATGAAGCATTCATCCAGGAATGGAGCGGCGAGCAGACCTGCCGGCTCCCGTATGGCCCGCAGACCGTGTTGGCTAGATCGCTGATAGTGTTGTTACCCCAGCTGTAACCCGGCTTGGCGTTCCAAGCGGCCGCCACCACCAGTTGAGCGACATAGTATTGCAGACTGATGAGATATAGCCACGCCGCGATTGTCTTTTGTCTTGCTAGAGATTGCCCATGTTGCATACTGCCAGCGTATCACACACCACAAATCGAGTCGTCGACACGTGCAATTACATATGTAATGTTATACTTTTTTAATAAGTTTAGCTTGTATGCAGGCTATGGGAAGACTCATGAAATATATAAATCATCGTCAAGACTTGCGATTTAATCTGTTCGAACGAACGGTTATCTTACTTTTCTGCATTATATTTGGCGGTCTACTGGCTAACCTGAGTCTGCAACCCGGACTGAGTGGCGTGGCAAACGCCGCTCAACTCAGTTTGTGTGGCAATGCCAAGACCAGTGGCACGCCCGTCATTAAACACGTACTACTAGTTATGCTTGAGAATCACAGTTATAAGCAAGTTGTCGGCAATAGCGCAGCTCCGTACCAAACCAGTTTGACGAAGTCTTGCGGCAGTGCGACGGCCATGTTTGGCGCCACTCACACCTCGGCCGCCAACTATTTGGCACTCTCGGCTGGAGAATACCCAACTGCCAGCCCACCCGGCTGTGGCAGTATTAGTACGTGTCACGACAATAACGATAACCTCTACCATCAGCTTGAGACCGCCGGCTTGTCGTGGAAAAGCTATCAGGAATCGATGAATGGTGCCTGCTCCACTTCCGGCAGCAATTACAAAATTGGCCATAACCCGCCACTGTTTTATACCGATATCAGTCACGCGAGCTGCTTGGCCAACGATCTCGCTGTGCCCGATTTGACCGCGCTGAGTGGTGCACTGTGGACCAATCTACAAAATCAATCGCTGCCAAGCTTTAGCTGGGTAACCCCGAATTTGCTGAATGATGGTGAAGGTCAAATGAGCACCACCGACAACTGGGTAAAGAAATTTATTGTTACTGTAGAGCAATCGGCTAGCTATCAAGCCGGTAATACGGCAGTACTAATCACCTATGACGAAGGTACTGGTGCCGACAGAGTAACTGGCGAAGATTGCACGAATCAAAGTTTGGATATGCCGATTATTAACAATACCAGTGCCCACCAGGACTCCTGTCACGTTCCGTTTTTCGTCGTCTATCCCTATACACCTGCCGGCAGTAGTGATGGTGCATTCTTCGACCACTATTCTGTCACCAAAACTATGGAAGATTTATTTGGTTTGCCGTATTTGGCGCACGTCAATGATTACCAAACCAACAGTCTCATAGGCCATCTCGGACTCTAGGCCGTCAACCACCCTCTTACCTGCCCAAGCCGATGAAACTTGTCAGAATTACTGCTTGAGACTATGCTGCTTATATAACTACTTATTAACTATAGGGAGGCCGAATGGCCGTTATCTTACCCGACCAAGCTAACACAAAAACTAAACGTGCACTGACTATCACACCGAGCTATAAACTATTAAGTGTGTTATTACTATTAGCTATAGTCGGCATGCTGGTGGCTTGGAAGCCATGGCAACCGAATATTAAAGCCAGTGACCGAATCATTTCAGTGACCGGTGAAACTACTATCAGCGCCACGCCAGATGAATACGTTTTCAGTCCGAGTTATGCTTTTGATGTCACTGATAGTAAGACTGCCTTGGCTCAACTGACCGCTAAAAGTGATGAGATTGTCAGCCACCTGAAAAGTATTGGCGTGCCATCAACTGCTATCAAGACCAGTTCCAACGGCAATAGTAGCGGCTACTCCGGTGGTGGTGGCTTTGACCACCCATTAATTTTAACGCCGAATGGATCGAGTAAATCCTATACGTTGTCGCTAACTGTCACGCTTGATAGCAACAAACTCGTTCAGACCGTTCAAGACTACCTTCTCAGTACCAATCCGACAGGCGAAGTTAGTCCTACGGTCACATTCAGCGCTGCCAAGCAGAAAAGTCTACAAAGTCAGGCTCGTACTGCCGCCGAGAAAGATGCTCGAACCAAAGCCGATCAATCGGCCAAAAACCTTGGTTTCAAAGTAACCAGCGTTAAAACCGTCGAGGATGGCTCTCTCGGAGGACCGATTCTATACGACGCTGCCACTGCTGATGGCGTCAATAGCGCCGTAACCAAAGCTCCCAGCCTCAGCGTGCAACCCGGCCAGAACGAATTGAGCTATTCGGTGAGTATCGTCTACTACATTCGTTAATTTGACAACAATTTTCTACCGCTTATGGTAAAATATTCATAGCATCACTCGACTGCAGTTGCTATGTCAGACAACAAAAAACAATTCTTAAAAATCAGTGTTGAAGCGCCAGCCCTCCTGCTTGACCTTGGCGTTAAAGGCGGCCTCAAAACCACCGCCGCCTTGACGAATGGCGCAACCGTCAAGGGTACGCGTAAATATTGGGACACGCTCGGTCCCGGCCTCGTCACGGGAGCCTCCGGACAGGACCCTTCTGGTATCGCCACTTACTCGCAAGCCGGTGCTCACTATGGCTTCCAATTTTTGTGGATGGCTGCTTGGTTGTACCCGTTGGACGCCAACATTGAAGCCATGTGTGCGCGCATCGGTATCGTGACGGGTCGTGGACTGGCGGCCAATATCCGAGCCCATTTTTCACGCAAAGTTCTCTATACCTGCGCTCTGCTGATGTTCATGGCTAATGCGATTAACATTGGTGCCGATCTCGGCGCCATGGCCAAAGCAGTCCAGTTGCTCGCCCCCGGAATCAGTTTTACTTTTCTGGTCATTGGCTTCGCAATTGTGGGGCTTGGTTTCCAAATCTACACGCCGTACAAGAAATATTCGAAATACCTGAAGTGGTTAGCTCTGGCGCTGTTATCATATGTGGTGTCCGCTATCTTGGCACACTTAGATTGGCACACGATATCGCATTACGCCGTACTACCACATATCGGCTTCTCCAAAGATGAGCTGATTATTCTCTGCGCGATTCTCGGCACCACCATCTCACCCTATCTGTTCTTCTGGCAAACCTCTCAAGAAGTCGAAGAGCGGGTGCTTATCGGTAAGAAAACTATCAAGCAACGGAAAAGCAACGTAACTATCCGACAGATCCGTGGCATGCGTATCGACGTATGGTCGGGTATGTTTCTGTCAGAGGCGGTAATGTTCTTCATCATCGCCGCCTGTGGTGGCATCCTCTTCCCCCACGGCATCACCACGATTCAGAGCTCAGCCCAGGCGGCTGAAGCCCTGCGACCCTTTGCTGGTAATGCCACGTACTGGCTGTTCGCCATCGGCATCATAGGCGCCGGCTTACTCGCCATACCAGTATTAGCCGGTTCCAGCTCCTACACCATTTCCGAAAGTTTCGGCTGGAAGGAAGGGCTGTACCAGAAACTCGGCCACGCGTCAGCTTTTTACGGCATTATTATTATCTCGGTGTTCGTTGGTCTGGGCATCAATTTTCTCGGTATAGATCCCATCAAGGCCCTAATTTACGCCGCCGTGATTAATGGGTTGATCGCACCAGTTATTATGGTGCTCATCTTGAAAATCAGTGGTGATAAGAAAATCATGGGCCGCTGGGCCAATAGCAAATTATCGGCGACCGTCGGCTGGACTACGACTGCCGTCGTCGCCCTGGCTGGCGTCGGCGCCATCTATGCGCTACTCAGCTAACAATAGGTGCAATCCGTTGGCTCATGAGGTGATATAGTAGATATAATGGTAGTGTTTACGACGAGGGTGTATGAACAAAAAGATTAAGCTGAGCGCTGGCGCTGGGGTAGTATTGAGTGGTCTCATCGCGACGATGCTGTATCTACGCCACACCACCGTCGCGGTGCTTGAGCCCCGTGGCATCATTGCCCATCAAGAACGGTCGTTGCTCTTCTTTGGGTTAATCATTTCGCTTGTTATTGTTATCCCGGTGTTTGGACTGACGTTTTTTATCGTCTGGAAATACCGGGAAAGCAATACCAAGGCGACCTACAGCCCGGACTTTGACCACAGCCGAATAGCCGAAACCATCTGGTGGGTGGTGCCGTCTATACTTATTGTCATCATATCTGTTGTGACATGGAACAGTTCGCATAGCCTTGATCCCTTTCGACCCATAGCCAGCGCTGTGCCACCCATCACCATTCAAGTGGTGGCGCTGGATTGGAAGTGGCTCTTTATCTACCCAGAACAGCACATTGCCAGCGTGAATATGGTACAGTTCCCCGTCAATACGCCGGTTAATTTCGTTATCACCTCCGACGCGCCGATGAATTCCTTCTGGATTCCACAGCTTGGTGGCCAAATCTATGCTATGCCTGGCATGTCTACCAGCCTGCATTTGTCGGCCAGTCAGACCGGCAGTTTCCGAGGCTCTACAGCCAACATCAGTGGACGTGGCTTCGCCGATATGGTCTTCACTGCAAAAGCGAGCACTGACCTCGCCTTCAAGCAGTGGGTCAATGACGCCAAGCAATCGGTCGATCGACTGACATTCGCTACCTACAATCAGCTCGCCAAACCCAGTTCGGGTCATCAAGTCGCCTACTATTCTTCCGACCAACTTGGTTTATTTGACACCGTCGTCCTGAAATACATGACGCCTGGCATGGAAGGAATAATCCGATGATCCAGTTCGCCGGCCTGCTGGGCAAGCTAAACGTCCAAGCCATACCACGCGACGCACTGACCGCAGGTGGTGCGGCCAGTGTCGTTGGCGGCGCTTTATTAATCGTTGGCCTGCTGTTCTATTTCAAGAGATGGAGGTGGCTGTGGCGAGAATGGCTGACCACGGTCGACCCCAAAAAAATCGGTGTCATGTATATCGTCGTTGCAATTGCCATGTTACTGCGCGGCTTTGCTGATGTGTTATTGATCCGAACCCAACAGGCAACCTCTGTTGGTGCTTCCCATGGTATTATGTCAGCTGCTCACTTCCAGCAGATTTTCTCGGCTCACGGTACGATCATGATTTTCTTTGTGGCTATGGGCTTGATGTTTGGCTTGATCAACCTGATTGTGCCGCTCCAGATTGGGTCCCGAGACGTGGCCTTCCCCTTCATGAATGCCACCAGTTTCTGGCTATTCTTTTCGGGTATGGCACTCATTAATTTATCCCTGATTGTCGGCGAGTTTTCAGCGGCCGGTTGGTTAGCTTATCCGCCGCTGTCCGAACTACAATATAGCCCTGGTGTTGGTGTTGACTATTGGATCTGGGCACTGCAGATTGCCGGTATTGGCAGCTTGTTGTCGGGCATCAATTTCGTGGTAACAATTTTGAAATTGCGCGCACCCGGCATGACATTGATGAAAATGCCGATGTTCGTCTGGAGCGTGCTCTGCAGCATGGTGCTGGTCATCTTCGCCTTCCCGATCCTGACGGTTACACTGGCGCTACTGTTCCTGGACCGAGCCTTTGGCATGCATTTCTTCACGGGCGGTATGGGCGGAAATCCGATGATGTACGTCAACTTGATCTGGGCTTGGGGTCATCCAGAAGTTTATATACTGATGCTGCCGGCGTTCGGCATTTATTCAGAGGTGGTCGCGACCTTCTCGCGTAAGCGACTATTTGGCTATACCTCGATGGTTTATGCACTGGTGGCTATTACCGTGTTGTCCTTCTTGGTCTGGCTACACCACTTCTTTACTATGGGCGCTGGCGCCAACGTCAATGCCTTCTTTGGTATCATGACTGGCGTCATTGCCATACCAACGGGTGTCAAAATCTTCAACTGGCTGTTCACGATGTACCGCGGCCGGATTCGCTTCAGTACACCGATGTTGTGGTTTTTGGGCTTTATCGTCATCTTTACGATCGGGGGGGTTGCTGGGGTGCTGATGTCAGTACCAGCCATCGACTTCCAGGTTCATAACAGTCTCTTCCTCGTGGCTCACTTCCACATGATGATCGTTGGCGGTGCCCTGTTTGGCTATTTCGCCGGCATTACCTATTGGTTCCCGAAAATATTTGGTTTCAGCCTGAATGAACGGCTCGGTCGCTATGCCTTTTGGTGCTGGTCAAGCGGCTTTGTATTGGCTTTCACGCCGCTGTACATCCTGGGGCTGATGGGCGCAACGCGGCGCCTGGATCACTATGACGCTTCGCTTGGATGGCGACCACTCTTCATAGTGGCTGGGATTGGCGCATTGCTCCTTAGTGCTGGTCTAGCACTGCAAGTTTTGCAGTTTACTCTTAGCATTATCCAACGGAAAAAACATCTTGATACGTCTGGAGATCCCTGGAATGGCCGCACGCTAGAATGGTCAACGACCTCACCGGCACCGGTTTACAATTTCGCCGTATTGCCCGTGGTCACTGACCGTGACGCATTCTGGGCCAGCAAACAAGCCAAACTAAAAGCCCCCAAACCGCAGTACGAAGACCTCGTCCTGCCGAAGAATACCGCCGCCGGGGTGGTTATCGCAGCTGGAGCCTTCATGTTTGGCTTTGCGACCATTTGGCACATATTCTGGCTGGCAATTATTGGCCTATTGACCGTCATTGCTACATTGTTGATGCGCCTGACCAGTGATGATAGTGAATACATACTGACAGCGGCCGAAGTCGCTGCCATTGAAAGTCGAAACCAGAAAGGCCACGCATGAGTAATGCCCGCGCCGAACAACTAGTCGAATCGGGGGCAAGCAACAAAACATTATTTGGGTTCTGGGTGTATCTGATGACCGATTGCGTTCTGTTCGCATGCCTATTTGCCACCTATGCGGTACTCCACCACAACACCTACGGCGGCCTGACAGGCCGCGAACTGTTTAGTCTGCCCTACGTTCTCACCGAAACACTCATTTTGCTGACCAGTAGCTTCACCTGTGGTTTGGCGATGTTAGCTGTTCAGCGCAAAGACAAGCGCCAGTTAATCGGCTGGCTGGCCGTCACTTTCCTACTCGGCGTAGCATTTCTGATCATGGAAGTAACCGAGTTCCGTCATTTAGTCCACGAGGGCAATAGTTGGCGTCGTAGTGGCTTTTTGTCCGCCTTCTTCACTTTAGTCGGTACTCACGGTTTACACATCAGTATTGGCCTGCTGTGGATGGCCGTCATGGGCAAACAGACCATCCGTCAGGGATTCACCAGTGGCAATATTCGTCGGCTCACCATGCTCAGTCTATTCTGGCACTTCCTGGACGTTATCTGGATCTTCATTTTCACCATTGTCTATTTGTTAGGGGCGCTACAAGTATGAAAAAATCACCGACTCAGCACTTACGTCTGATTACCTACATCAATGGCTACGCTTTATCGTTATATTTGACCCTCACAGCTTATTTGTCGGTGACACACCACTTGTTTTCAAACCATGTGCTGATCTATTGCATCATCGGTCTTGCGCTATTGCAGTTCTTAGTACAAGTGCTGTTTTTCCTGCATCTCGGTCATGAAACCCGCCCACGCTGGAAGCTGCTCGTCTTCATGTTCATGCTGCTGATTGTTGGCATCTTGGTATTTGGCTCGCTGTGGATTATGTCCAACTTACAATATCACCATCCCAACACCCAGACCGAAATCAATAATTACCTGAAGCGCCAAGACGGATTGTAGTGTTCAAGGCTTATTACCGGCTGACCAAACCGGGTATCATCTACGGCAATGCGCTGACCGTCATCGGTGGATATTTACTAGCTGCCAGCCACGCAGAATTTATATTATCGTCATTCATGGGCGTAGTCTTTGGCACATCCCTGGTGATTGCGGCAGCCTGTGTATACAACAATTACATTGACCGTGCTATCGATAGGCTGATGGCCCGAACCAAACAAAGAGCCCTCGCGAGCGGTGTCATTTCTAATCGCCGCGCACTACTGTTCGGCAGCGTTTTGGGTATTTTGGGTTTTGTGATATTAGTCACATCTACTAATCGCCTGACTGTCGGGATAGGGCTGATTGCTCTCGCCGATTACGTCCTGTTCTACGGTCTTGCCAAACGCCGCTCCTGGCACGGCACACTCGTTGGCACGATTGCTGGCTCGGCACCGCTGGTGGCTGGCTATGTGGCCGTCACCGATCAGTTCGATCTAGGAGCCCTGTTGTTGTTACTCACCATGACGGCCTGGCAGATGGCGCATTTCTATGCCATCGCGCTCTATCGATTGGATGATTACCGCCAAGCACACATCCCAGTCATCAGCATCGTGAAAGGTGTCAAAACTACCAAACGACAGATCATGTGGTATATCGTGGTCTTCGGCGGCGCCAACGCGCTACTCAGCATCTATAGCTATACCAGTTACAGCTTCGGGACCATCATGGTCGGTATCAGTCTGGTTTGGCTCGCCCGTGGCTGGCAGGGCTATGCCATAACAGATAGCGTCACCTGGGGTCGACGGCTGTTTAGCTTTTCGCTGATCGTCCTGTTAGGATTTTGCTTGGCATTGTCGCTCAATTCGCTGCTGTCAAAATACATCGGTTGATACCCGAAATACTAGGTGGGCTTATCTTGGGATAGGATCAAAACGGCGTAAGGGCCAAGGGCTAGATGGCCACTTCCATTCTCAACTGTCACATCGCCAACTTCGAGGCCTTTGAAGTCGGGGCTATAGCCCTTGTAGTCGCTATCGAATCGGACTTTCCAGACGCCGTCACGGGGAAAATTTATGATGTAATCCTCGTGAACGGTATTCGCGAAGTTAAAAACCACGACCACGTCATCGCCTGGACCACCCTCGTCCCAACGATGATAGGCCATAACCTTGTCACTATCATTGAGGTGCAAGACGTTGAACCACTGGCTGACGAGGCCTTTGGTGGTACCATGCTGGTTTTTGCGCAGAGCGATCATGTGCTGGAAAGCTTGCAGAATGCCGGCAAAACGATCGGTTTTGGACCAGTCCAGGGCTTGCCAATCGTTGAAGCTACCATCTTCCATAAATTCCTGACCCTGGAAGAGCATCGGCATGGCTGGTGCGGTCAGAATAAGTGCGGCCGCAAGCAATGAGCGCTTACGGGCATAGACATTGCTGACATTTCCTGGGGAGATCTCCTCACTCAAGCGAGCCCCACCATTATTGCCAGCCGTGTCGTGGGAGTCGGTGTAGACGATGCGCTGGAAAGCATCATTGTTATAGCGCTGGGTCAGCGCGTTACAGATGGCGGTGAGATTCCGATCGCGGTCATGCACCGCATCGAGTGCACTCCGCATGACACTCGGGAAGGTCACTTCCCACTGGGTCGAAAAGCCTGCACCACCTTCACCAGTCGACTTGGTGATGTAGTCATTGCCGGAAGTATCTTCGGCTATCAATAAGGCCCCCGGATTAATCTTCTGAGCCAGCGTGTTAATCGCTTGCAAAAGGCTCCAACCCTCAGACAAATCTTCCTGCGGATAATTATTCCAGCCCTTAACATTGCGGATAAAGATCGTCGAGTCCACACGCAAGCCGTCGAGATGTGAAGCTTGCATCCATAGTCGGACATTATCTAAGATGTACTGACGGACCTCATTGCGGCCGTAATCTGGGCGAGTGTCACCCCATGGCGTACTCGCCCGCCAATCGTTATAGAAATAAATGCCACCCTTGCTATCTTGATTCCAGCCATCGAATTGCCAGAGGTCAAGACCATTATCCGGGCCAAAATGGTTGTACACAACATCGAGGATGACTGCGATACCACGCTGGTGGGCAGCATCGACAAATTCTAAGAAGCCGCGGCGGCCGCCGTACAGACTCTCAACCGCATAGATAAAATCAGTGGCATAACCCCAGCCGCGGTCCATCGACATGGCACCGATCGGCATGAGTTCTATGGCATTAATCCCCAGTTCGGCCAGATGATCTAATTTCTCCGCGGCGCTTTGAAAACTGCCGCTGGTGGCCGGATCAGGCCGATTGAATGTCCCGACGTGCAATTCGTAAATCACTAACTGGTTAAAACTATCAGCTTTAAAGCCATCATCATGCCACTTAAATGTCGTATCGACAATAACGGAGTTGCCGGCTGAGGTGGTCACCTGCAATGAGCGAGGATCATTCTTGTAGCGGTCATTGTATCCATCATAGATGACGAATTTGTATTCCTGGCCCGCCTCCGCTTTCGCAATATCAACGAACCAGTAGCCATCACCTTCGCTGGCCATAGTAGCATGCGACCAATTATTGAACGAGCCGGTAACCGCCACGGCAGCAGCAAACGGGGCCCAAACCCGAAAACTGACGCCATCATCATGCAGAATCGCGCCGATATCTTTTTTGCTAACTTTGCTCATAGGTATCTACGACCTATTATAATGCTTATGTCTGTTTTCGGGCAGTTAGTTCTCAGATTTGCCACGCCGCTTAGCTTTGGCGGTGATGGCGGCGGCTTTGCTTCGCAATCGATCAGCGTGACGTTTGGCCCAATCAAACTCCCGAGCCAGCAGCAATAAGGCCGCCAAGCAAACGATAATCCCCGGTCCAGGTAGCGGTATCAACAATATCCCGATAATGAGTAGCGGGAAACCGAGCGCAGCTACCACAATTTTGCGAGACAATCGATTTGTTTGTATCACGCCTTCCATTATAGACGATTAGACTATAGATTTGCTGAGTAGTGGCACAGCCATCCAGCCGCCGATATGCAGAAGCGCTCGGCTTGTATCCCCCAAGTTGGAAATAACAAGAATAGCGTTCGATTTGTGATTTTTTTCGCTATATAGCGTCTCGACTACGCTATTCATGTAATAATGTGTATTTTTGTCAAAATAGTTCTTGCTATTTTTATGAATAGTTTAATAATTAGTTAATCATCGCTGGAGATAATGTTCGGAGTAATGGACGGTATATGAAACTGCTACTTATTGAAGACTCAATCGATATCGCTTCAGCGCTCGAGCGCGCGCTATCAAGCACGTATGTCGTCGACGTCGCGATCACTGGCCAATCCGGCTTCGACATGGCCTTGACTGACGATTATGGGCTCATCATACTCGACCTTAATCTCCCGGACAGACATGGGCTGGACATTTGCCAGGCTATCCGCAGTCACTCCATACGCGTACCTATCCTTATTTTGAGTGGCGAATCCAAGGTACTCAGCAAAATTAGCTTGCTTGATGCCGGTGCTGATGACTATCTGACCAAGCCATTCTCTCTCGGCGAACTGAAAGTTCGATTGCGAGCCCTACAACGACGGGCTGAAAGCCGAATTCTCAAACAATTTCATTTAGTGGTTGGCGATCTCACGCTCGACGGGAGCAGTCACCAAGTAACACGTGCTGAGCAAACCATTAAATTACGCCGCAAGGAGTACTCACTGCTTGAATGCTTAATGCAAAATGCTGGCAGTGTCGTCAGCCGTCAAACACTGTGTGCACACGCCTGGCATGACAGTGAGGACCCCTGGAAGAACACTATTGATGTTCACATCAAATATCTACGAGATAAAGTAGATCGACCGTTTGACAGCCAGCTTATTAAAACGGTTCATGGTTATGGTTATCGGCTGGAGCCAACGCCAAACCTGCCTACCACGAGGCCGGGCTAGGTTATGTCATTATTTGATACGCCGGCATCGCTGACCTTGTATCTAGCAACAGCCAAACCGGTTCGCAACTTTCATGGGCTAACCAAACGGTGGCTGGCAGTGTTGCGTGCTCGCCTGTGGCAGCTACCGAATCGTTGTTTGGGCCAGCTTGTAAGGCCTACGGTGCTGGGCAGTATAGGCTTTGCTAGATGGCAGGAAATTATGGTCAACATCATGCTGGGTGGCTTAGCCACGATAACTGTAGTTAAGCTTAGCCTATCGTTGACAGAAGCGGAGCCCGTCAGCCTAGACCAGATAGTTGAATCTTCACTGAGCCATCTCGTCTTCCTGACCTTGCTGCTAGGAATTTGGCAACTCTGTCGGGTTGGCTATCGGCAGCTCGCTCGCCAACGAGATCAGCTGGAGATTGCGGTTGCAGAGCGAACCCGTGAACTCTGGGACACACAAGGCTCGCGCAACGAAGCCCTGCAACGGTACGCTGAATTTGGCAGACTGAGCGCAAGTTTGCTACACGAAGTATCAATACCACTGACAGCCGCAACGCTTAACCTCGATCAATTCGACGGGCATGAATTCGAAATGGTGATGCGCGCCCGAAAGAATCTCCAGCAGTTAGAACGATACATTGAAGCCGCGCGCCAACACTTAAAACCTGGTAGCACTGTGGTCCGCTTTAACATTGGTGAAGAGTTAGATCGATTACTTCTCGTCATGGAGCCATTGGCTCGGCAACACACTATTAAGCTTGTCGTCGAAGTGACCAGCAACACTGGCCTCAAGGGTGATCCTGTGAAATTCAATCAACTCGTCGCCAACTTAATCGCCAATGCCATTGACGCCTACGATGACTGGTCGGTCAGGGATTCGTATAAACGCATTGTCATTCGTACAAAAGTGACAAAACAGACAATCAGCATTCAAGTGATTGACTGGGGTAAGGGTATCAGTGTCACCGGGCTATCACACATTTTTGAGCCATTCTACACCACCAAAGCCAACACCAATCGGGGTATAGGCATTGGACTGAGCATTGTAAAACACATTGTCGAAGAAGATTTCCGCGGCGAAATTAGCGTTAACAGCACCCCAAAAACTTGTACCACCTTCTCGGTAGTATTGCCACGGCACTAAAAGCTATTTGCTGAGGTTGGTGTTGTCGGATGTAGGAGTGACGTTGACGGGGGCAATGGTAACAATTTGGTTGCTACTGGGGCGATACAGAATGGCTTCTTTTTCACGGCTGTAGACCAGAACTTTATCACCATCGTTAGCATTCTGGAAGAAGGTTTGGCTCTTGAGCTTGTCGGCATGAACCACCGTTGCAACAGTTGGGATTTCATCCGCAGGCACGACGACTAACTTCCGAACTTTTGCGATCAGACTTTTAACCTGTTGGGTGTTGTTGGCTTGCAGTTTATGCTGAGCCGAGCGATACTGTAAGAACAAAAATGCGATTACCAGCACCAAGAGGCTTACCACCAGCCATGGTAGATTTTTGCGATTGAGCAATTTCCTCGGCTTGAAATCACTCTGTCTTTTATCAGACTGTTTATCAGGATTACCGGCTGGCGTGATGAATGTTCGTGTCGAACTCGTCGTCGATTGCATGTGAGTGAATTACTACCTCGTTCCCTGCTATTGTAGCAGATAGCATTGCGAATACTAACGCTTATGTTTTTAGTTCGCACTAGTGGTTGGTGCCGCGACGACTACTGGATTTGAAGCAGTTTGTGGGTTATTCACACCAACCGCTGTCCAAGTAAAGATAGTATCCGTCGTTGCTGAATTTTGGAGGCTGATGTCAAAACCTTTGGCGGTCACGTTGCTAATAGTACTCAGTGCGAATTGTCCGTTGTTGACCGACGCGCTGACGATTGGTGGGTTGTCATAGGCTAACTTGAATGTCACATGAACGTTCGAATCGCCACTTCGAAAGTTAGCATATCCGGCGCTATCGCTCGCGACGGTGACATGGCCATCGATCTGGATATCTTGGCGGAAAATAGCTTTACCAAAAAATGTGGCTAGTTTCTGGAAAGTGCTTAGCCCGTTGAAAGCACTATCGCCGCCGACTATTAGACCACCCTGTAGTGTCGCGTCAGTGAGGCTCAGGCTTCCAGCTAGCGATGCATTACCGGTAGCATCAAAATTGAAATGCGACAGGCCCGTGGCATCAGTTAACTGCGTGGTGCCGTCATTTGCCGGTGTGGCCGCTAGGCTACTGGCATCGATTGGGGGTGGTACGGCTGGCGAAGCTGTAACCAGGGCTGCTAAATTACTGGCATTAGCTGGATCGGTAGTTGGATCAACTGTAGCTGTTGTTGTGTCAGTTGTAGTGGCAATATCTGCTTGGAGTTGCTCGATGGCGACCGTATTGGCTGAGGCTGGCGCAGCAACTGGAGCATCGTCCTGCCAAAAGCGTGCATAGTCTAAGTCAAAGTTTGCGGCTACGTTTGTCGTTTGAGAAACATACATTTCCATCGCGAGATTTGCCACAGGGAGAGTGCCCGTCACTGTGCCACAATCTTGAAAGCTCGTCGAAGTACCAGCATTATTGATAATGAAGAATCTTACGGTAGTCGCGTTTACAACTACGATTCTACCGATAGCAAATACGTTAGCAACTTCGTTACCGGGGCACGTCACTGTTCCAACGTTCGCACCGCCACTTCTAACCACGCCCTGCCAACCAGTAACACCGGTACTATTATTGGTCCAGAAGAAAATACCATTTGTTGGCAGTGCATCATTCGTAACAGGTGCCGTTGCCAAGTCACCCATCCCCCACACAAGGTCATCGGTGGTTTTAAGAGCCCCTGGACGAACCTTCATTTGAACTATGGGCAAGTTTGAAGCATTGAGCGGTAAATCCAATACACCGGGAGTCGCACCTTCAGCAGCCAAACCACCCCTTGCTGTAGTCGCTGCCGTAGCAATCCTCAAGAAACCGCCAGTTGTACTGATATCCGAGCTTGCGACTGAAGCTTGTGCATTATTATTGAAGTACCAGTTTAAGCTATCGCCTACATTACGATTATTGGTCGTCAGCGAAGCTAATGAAGCGACGAATTCCATAGCGTACGTATCGGTGTTTCCTATGAAGGCGCCGGTACTGGCGACGCCACCGAAATTACCGCTGGCGACCCCGTTACTACCGGCGTTAACACTGGCCCCTGTCATTAAAGCAGGGTCAAAGTAATCAATGCCTTTTCCGTATATTTCGCCATTTCCGGCCAGTGTCGTATTGGGGGCAGTTAAATAGTTAGTGTAGCCAGCACCACCGGTATTCGTAATACTGATAGCGGCGCCGATGGCGACTGTCGCGTTGGCATTGTCTATCGTCAAACCGTTATCCAGGCCATTGGTGTTAGCCGAGGCCGCCTGTTGGATGAACGCG
The DNA here is from genome assembly GCA_038230895.1 of Saccharimonadales bacterium (SeqCode). Lineage (GTDB taxonomy): Bacteria > Patescibacteriota > Saccharimonadia > Saccharimonadales > UBA4665 > JAJXTN01. The sequence continues at coordinate 32,095 of JBBRMJ010000008.1, forward strand.
CCATTGGTTGTGCCAGCCGTTGTCGATGGTGTTCCGATGAAGCTAATACCGTTAACTGTCCCCGCCAAGTCACTGGTAATTGCCAAATTTCCGGTTCCAGTAAACGTCATGACGACATTCTGTTTGAATGTGGCGTTCTGATTGACCGAAAGCGCACCATTGACAGTGGTTGTCTGCCCGAGGCGACTGATAGCGACTGAAGTGGCGTTGGCTCCTCCAATGTTCATGGCGGCTGTACCTGCGCCGGCGCTATCAATCGAGACATTGGTCGCAGCTCCCGAGTTGATGGTCAGAGCGCCAGTAGATGTCAGTGAGGGCGTGATAACGCTAGTGACATTAACGCTACCGCTCTGTTGACCACCTGAGGGCGTTAATTGGACTAACTGCGCGTTGGTCAGACCACCGACTTTATCGGCGTTGAACGCAAAGGGCACAGATTGGAGCTGGACGCGGGGAGTCATTTCGCCAGCCGGGTCACTGTTGAAAGTGATTCCCAGATAGAGGCTGGGGTTAGCGTTGAAATCGATGGGCGTACTACTGTTACAGGCATTAGCGGTGAAGAATGGACAGTTCGCTCCGAGGTTGACCTGAAACACACCGGCAGTCACGGTCACGCTGCTATCAGTTTCGGTCCACAGAGCCGAGCCACCACTAGTGGCACTATAGAGCTTAAAAACAAAGGTATACGTACCGTCGGTGACATTGGTACCAGCAGTAGCGCCGGCGTTGACGACTTTTCCTTGAAAACTGACAGTCGTCGGATTGGCAGCTTTAACAGAGGTACTAAAACCGAAACCACATGCCAAAATCACCACAACCAGTGTGGCTGAAAGCAGCCTCGAACGGGTAATCAAGTGACCCATATTCCTTGCGTTTTTTCCTCACGCGTATTTCTTTTTAAACGTACTCTTAAATCGTACAAAATTTTACAACTAAACACAAGCCTTTTATCGAAGTTAGACTAGGGATTTTTGACGACGTTTGTGACTGCGAAAGATGAAAATGCCGACTGTGAGGAGCATGGCGAGCACGAGATATAGTCCAAGGTCGATGTACTGTACAGTGAAATGACGACTATTGTATTGGCTCAGCCCATCATAGCGATAGCGTACTTCCAGACGATAGAGGCCAGGCAGGCCGAGACTTTTGGCTGTCGGGGTCATAGAAACGTAAATATCACGATAGGATTGTGGCAGGACGAAGGAAGAATCGTCGTTGATAATGCCCTGGGCAACGACCGTGCCACCGGGACTGAGTAGCTTGACGGTGCCACGGGGGATGACGTGCACATTCCCAGGATTCTGGAAATGCAGCTTAACGGTAGTCGGTAGATGTAGCCAGTTACCATTTTGCGTAATCCCAGCCAGCTTCAGATCGAAATGCTCGCCACCGACTTTATCGACTAATATCAAGCTTAGTAATTGCTGATTGATGACCACGTGATTGCCGGCTTGGTTATTCAGACTGTTAACGCTGGCCACAACAGCGGCGTAATGCCCACCGGGTTGTAGGGTACTACGGTTGTCGATAGTCACCGGAATCGCACGACTCTCCCCTGGTTGCAACACAACAGTGTCGGTACCTAATATCAGCCAAGACGTCAAGCCGTAGCGCTGAGTATAAGCGTTGCTGGCTTCGAGCAAGATACCACCACTGTCATTGAGCGAGCCGAAGTCACGGGTTGATAAATTCAGCTCTTGTAGCCCGGCCGTATGATTCGTCAAGACGATGTCAAAGCTTTTGGCACCGTCAGTTGCACTCAGTGTTAGCTGCTGTTCGAAAGGCGTCAGACTAATGCCTTTGGGTGCGCTGGCGGCGGCTACCGAGCTACTGGCTGCCAGCAGGAGCAATGCACCGAGTAGCATGCTTGCGAGTAGTTTACTTGGTTTTTTCATGCTTGCGGCGCTTGCCGACGCCGCTCTTGGTTTTACGGAAGACCGAACGGCCAAAACTGAACAGCCCGAAGCCGACGATAGCCAATACGATCAGCAGCACGAGTATGATTTTCCAGGGGATGACCCAGAAACTGACTGTCGCTTCCCTGGGTACATCCTGCGTCCCATTGTCATAAACAACCAGCAATTTGGCAGTATATCTGCCAAAGCGGAATTTCGACAACTGCGTGAAATTCCAGGTCAAACCACGCTTCGGCGTGCCGTGTTTGTCGGGTAGCGGCTTACCATTGACGACGCGGTCGACGAATAGCGGGAAGCCATCTTTCCACGGCACCACGAAGACGCGATTGGACTGCGGCAGCACACTGCCCCCAGCCGCATTGAAATCTAACGTCGTGATAGTTTTGGAACCGCGCTGAATGAAAATATTACCTTGTGGCGCGATATAAATATTGCCCGTATTATGCAGCTTGATATTGAAATTGGTCGGCAGATATTCGTAGAGTTTATGGTCGGTGGTAAAACTCACCAACTCCACCGCCCGTTTTTCATTGGGCGTCTTAACGTCAAGCAAGACTAGGGTGGCCGCCGCGCCCTTTAAGTCAGTGGCATTGGGTACACCAGGCTGGTTAGCGGGTGAGAAGGTAACAGCCAAGTAGTAGCCCAGATCGGCCTCTGGAGGCACATTGATGGTCATGATGACGCTGACCCAAACATTGGGCTGGGCGGTAAATTGAGCTGGTGAGAAATGTACCCAGGAGGCGTAGGTGTCTTTGGCCGTTAGGTCAAACAAGTCTGGTTGGCCGCTCGTACCGGTAGCGGCAAATTTCATAAGGCCCACTTTAATACCTTCGGGCTGAGTTCCCTGGTTCTTTATGCGTAATTCGTTGGTAATCGTCTTACCCGGCGAAGTAGAAATCTTGATCGGCAATGGCGAAGTAATAATATTAAAGCCCTCGGCTGCACTAGTAGAATGAGGCGCTAGAAACAGCAACCCACTCACTAGCACTGCTACGCCAATCACACCCCGAAACATCAATTTCATCTAGCCCTAGTATACTACACCGACAGACGAAGCGTTCTTGAGATGAAAGTAGCTTTTCTGAATTACAACATCCGACTATTAACCAACCAGCCGACGACGACTGCCGTATTGCAAACAATACCGACAATTTGCGTCACGAGCAGTGGCGTTTGCTTTCGATACATCGCGTAGACTAACCAAGATATATTGACGGCAATGAACAGTACCCAGGTCAGGATTGCCAATCCTGTTGTTGGTCCTTGCCAGGCCTTTATAATCTGAGGAATAGTGGCCAGGTTGCCCGCCAAACCACCAACATAAGCCATGGCGTCAATTTTATTTAGGTTACTCATAGCTAACTAACAGTGAACGGATTGAGCAGGAATGTACCGAGAAGTAGGAGGTCTAAAAGTTTCCAGCGGCAACGACGGTCAGGGTGTCAGTGTAGTCGTTGGCGTAGCCGACAGTCGTCGCGACCGCAGCACGTTCTTTGAGGAGGATCTGGTCAGCATTGGTGTAGCCATTGCGAGACACAAACGATGCGAAGGCCGCACTGGCGGGGAACGAGCCAGCGTGAGTACCATCAGCAATGACATACTCGGCGTCATAGGTGATTGAACCAGTACAACTGGAGCAGGCCGTACCGGTTGATGGTACTAAACCATACTTGGTGGTACCAGCAGTCACGGTGTCTGGGGTACCATCAAAAGTACCAGTATTGATGGGTGTGCCCGAACTGATAGTGGATGTTAAAGCGGCATTAGCAGATTTGACGTACGCGGTGTAGCCCAGTGATGAGTTAGTGCCGACCGTCATCGTAACACCACTTGAGGTTTGGATGGTGCTAGGGTCGATTTTTGGAACTGTATCAGTGTTGGCACTCAGAGAGAAACTAAAGTTCGGAGCCACTGAAGCCGAGACCACAACTTGGTCCTGATTAGTTGAACCACCGAAGATGAAGACAGGGGTCGTCGTAGAGTCAACCAAAGCACTTGCACCGGTATCACTCTCGACAGCAACATTATACTGCCCAGCAGTTCCAGGGTTTGCAATTGAGCCAGTTGGGATAATGAAACCGTAGAGCGTTGTGTTAACCAGACTGGCGGAAGTTAAGCCTGAGACGACAATCGTACCGCCTAGGCCGGCGCCGCTTGAAGTGACCGCTGAGGTCAGCGAGCCGGGAAGAGCACTAATGCTAGCTGGGGTGTTCGGAAAGCCGGTGATTGCAGGCGTTGGTGTACCAGGGGTGAGGGTAAAGCCAGTTGGAAAGGTAATCTTGATTTTGGCGACAGTGGTCGGCGTGGTATTGAGCTTGAAAGTCACGAGCATATCATTGGTTGTAGACGCACTAATACCGAGGCGTCCGAGACGGACACCAGCTTGCGTTAATTGGGTAGCGCCGGCTACATCAGGTAATAAGAAGCTCAGGACGAGCACGCTCGCAATAACCAGAAATCGTTTGTTTTTTATCATCATAGGTAGTTTTTGGTTCTTTTTATTTTTTGTTACTCCTGAACACATGGTAACTTACTTCTGTTGAAAGTCAATCCCGCTTTTGCTTAAGTTATCCACAATTAGTAATTAGCGGCAGCGGTAAAGGTCAGCACTTCCTGATAATCAGTGGCTGCAACATCGGTACTTGCTGCCTTGGCTTTTAGATTTAATACACCTGCACCACCAGTAACTGGTGCCGAGGATGTGTAGAGGCTGCGGCCAAGCGTATTAATGATACCGACATTGCCACCACTACCGCTATAGGGGCTCACAACGCTGTAAGGGCCGCCAGAAGTTTGGGTCACACTACTATTCTGTCCGCCGAAGCCGTTGGTAACGCCGCCAAGACTCAAGTCACTGCTGGTTGCGCTAATGAGGTGACTTTGCGATGCACTCAGTAGACCACCATTTTTACCAATGATGTAGACATCGCCCCCACTCGCAGCATTGGTGGTAAACGTGGTGTTGATAGTTTGAGCACTGGTATTAACCACGCCAGCGTTGAGGCTGCCCATGCTCACCGTGTATGGTGGCGAAGGGCCGGTGCTGGTTTGCAAGGCAAAGCTGATAGTTGGGCTAGCGGTGGCCACCGAGCTAATTGGGCCGTACGCTGATTCGCTGAATTTGCCCTGCGTGGCCCGCACCCGCGCGTTATAGGTCGTGCCTGGTAAAAGTCCGATGATCAGGCTACCACTGGAGCCGCCCCAGTTGGTATAGGTTTGGTACTCGCCGAGTATCAGACTACTGCTCAGCGTCCCATCGGTCTGCAGGTATTGGGTGACGGTTGCGAAATTATCGGTGCTGACTGATATCAAATACTTGGCATCAGTTGGGTTATTCTGGGTATCAATCGTGAAATGCAGCTTGTTGTAGTAGATATTCCCGTTGTTATCGAGGGCTGTTAGTTTTGGTACATTAGCCTGCTGGGTCTGGATAAAGCCAGGCTTGCTATTATAGGTCGTGCTCACCCCGGTTGAGCCGCTAAAATCACCGCTACTGCCTTCCAACGAATAGGTGGCCGTTGAAGACCCAGCTGTCCCACCACTGCCAAAACCATAGCTATTCAACTGATAGGTGGTGGTGGCTGGCAGGGCCGCAAACAACGCTATAAACCCTCCTAGAAACAACTTGTGCATGCTTTAACTCTAGCATTTTAGGCCATCACCGGCCAATATATACGACAAATACTTGATAGATACTTATGTTTATTATATAATCTATGCCATGTCTGAGTTTACGCCAGTTATGCTTTTACTCACCACTATCCAAGATATCTGTGGCTACTAGCGTGATCTTCCAGCTGATGATATCGAGCCGTACCTGGAGCTCAACACCCCTAGCTTACCTGATGGCATTCGTGCTGCTGCCCGACTGCTGTTAACTGAAGCGGCGGTCAGCATTCAATTTATTGATCGAACAGCACCCACGACCTCATATGCGGACGACGGTGAGTTTGTCTACCGTCGTATATTCCAGCTCGGTTTTAATGATCATGCTGGTGGTTCCGAGAGTAGTTTTAAGTTGCTCATTAATCGTGTTGCTGGTGATGAGACACCCGAGCAATACGTCTTGTTCTCTCCCACTCGGTCAAATGGTGAGCCAGCAAACCTAACGTTTCATCGCTCTAACTTTACTTTTTTAACAGCAGAGGCGAGTGGCTTACACTATAAAGACGACGTGCCAAATCCCTTAAAAACAGTTTCAAATGCACACTATTACGGCCGTAAGAATTATGAGTTCGTACTGTTTAGTAACAGCGATACACCGGCCGCTTTTTCTCGGCTATTTACTGACATTGGTTTTGATTTTGACCCAGCTCCTTACGACTCTAAATTTTTGGATGAAATTAAGTGGCTTACTGCTGCCGTCGGTAGGCACGAATGGCCAGGCCAACAATTCACTAAGCAAGTTGCTATCCTAGATTCGCTTGCCTAGGTCATTCCAGCCTCTTAATTAGCGCCATTGCCAGGCGGTCAGGAGGGGTTGCAGGGCGGCGACTTCGTCAGCATTATCATCGCCTGACGGGTTGCTAAGACCGGAGCTAATACTGATAGTTGCGAGATATGCTCTATGGGCCCAAAAAGCCGCTACGGCTGCAGTTTGTTTGTCGTTGGCGATCTGGACAGTTTCCCCGCTCACAGCTTGACTCGATAATACGTAGCGATCAGCTTGTTGACGCAGACGATATGACGAGTCTTCACTGAGGCCGCCGTCGGGCAACTTTTGCAGACTGATTGAAATAATCAGGCTACCAAATGAGCCGCTCTTAATGACGGTCTGGTTAAAAAGCAAGCCGCTGGGCGGTGCGGTCACTGTCTGAACAGCATAGCCCGGTGGCAACGCGAGGTTAAAATAGTCATTGGTCAGCGTTGTTGCAGGCGTAATGATTGGCTTCGGGGCGGTTTGAACTTTGGTCAGATGATCTTGCACGGGGATGATGTGCCCTTCTGATGGCGCAGCCAACTGTCGACCGACCAACCCAATAATCAGGGCTAGGCCAACAAAAATACCCAGCCAAATTCGCCCCCGGCGTGACCCTGGCACCAGGCGCCGCCGAAAGTTCAGGCGTCGGGGCCATGCTGCCATTGCCTTACTTCTCGGCGCTATTGTGCTTTTTGATGGACTCGTCGATAGTCTGTTTGAGGTCTTCTAGCTCAGCAATGCTGTTCAGTCGAACGCCAGCCACGACATCGGCGGTTGGTTGTGGTCCTTCCGACGTAAACTGTAGAAATAACAGATCGACAGCACCATTCTTCTTAGTGATGATAGCAGTTGTGTCAACAGCCACGATGGCTGATTTATGATTGAGATTTAAGTCCATGCTTCTAGTATAGCGGCTCTGGCAGTTATTTGGCGAGTTTCGGCCAGAAGACTTTGGCGATGATTTCTTGGCGTTCCAGCCAGCCGAAGTGGCGGCTGTCGGTGCTGGCGTCGAGATTGTCGCCAATGACAAATACTCGGTCTTCGGTAATGCGCTCGATGCGCTTCACTTTCTGTTTGCCTTCGTGCTCGATGATCACCACCTGTCCTGGCCGCAAGCGGCGCATCAACGGTGTGGCCAACAGCAATTGACCCGGGGTTAACTTCGGACTCATACTGCCACCCACCACTCGTCTGATGAAAAATAGATGCAGTTTACGCATAACTACCTCCTGTACGGGTGTTTAAGTGTATCCAAGGCTAGGCTTTCTTCGTGGCCCAAAAGATTTCAGCTATGTCCGCAATCTGCTCCAGTAGCTTCTTGCCTTCGGCTGCCTCAACACGATGCTTGCACTCGCTGGCTTGTTTCAGGGCTTTCCAAAACATGTCGTGCAATTCAGGGTATTTCTCGAGATGTTCTTGCTTGAAATAATCGGCCCACAGCACCATCAGATGATGTTTGACCAGCTCAGCCCGTTCCTCCTTGAGGATAATGGCGCGAGTTTTATTAACCTCGTCCAGATCGGCATACTTATTCATAATGGCGTAGACGCTCTTGGCCTCGATCTCGGCCTGAGCTGGGTCATAGACACCACAGGGCAGGTCACAATGAGCATACACGGGTTTGATTAATGAGAACAGACGCATACGAACCTCCACTTAACGTAGTACTAGTATAGCCTACTTATCTGGAGCGACGCTGTGGGATTTCCGCCAGGCTTCGATTTCGGCGTGATTGCCACTCAGTAGTACGTCAGGCACTTTGTCGCCTTGAAAATCTTCCGGCCGAGTGTACTGGGGGAATTCGATATTCACATCATCCTGCTGGAATGATTCTATCTCGGTCGATGTCTCACCACCCAGGACTCCTGGTAGTAACCGCACGACTGAATCGATAATTGTCATAGCTGGCAGTTCCCCACCGGTCAGCACATAGTTACCTATGCAAAGACTCTCATTAACCCATTTGAGAATGCGTTCGTCGTAGCCCTCGTAACGGGAACAAATCAGGATTAGCCCCTTATCATCAGCTGCGAGGCGTTTTGCATCCGACTGCCTGTACGTCTTACCACGAGGCGTTGGAAGGATCACGACTGCTTCAGGGTCATTCTGCTTTGCCAATTCGATAGCCGCCACCAGGGGCTCGACTTTCAGCAACATGCCGTCGCCGCCACCATACGGTGTGTCATCGACTTGCCGGCGTGGGCCTGAGCCGAATTGCCGCAAATCAATGTATTCGTAACTCACAATGCCTTTATCCTGCGCTTTCCAGAGCATACTGGCCTGCAAGACGCCGGGGAACATCTCTGGGAAGAGGGTGATGATTTGAATTCTCATCTGTTCAGTATAGCTGGTTCAATAAAGAATTGACAGATACGGCCTGACGTTGTTAAGTACATGACTAAAGAGGAGTCCTATGCCAAGTCCAAATCAATGCGCTAATTATTGCCCGCGGAATATCCTGCTTCGTGAACAGTTCATATCAGCGATCGAGCAGGAAGGCGTCATGACAGGCAATTTTGTGGTATCGGGTGCGAGCATAGGCTATCTTGATAAAGACTATAACTACTGTGAAGGTGGCCCGCAAACGGACCTCACTGACCGTCGCGGCCCGCTGAAGCTTCTCGGCCCCAAGACTCTCTACGCCTGTGGGCAATTGTGTGTCGCGGCCAGCGAACAATAGAGTATTCCTTACACCAAAAAGAGCCTCGTAAAGAGGCTCTTTTTGTCACATAAAGCTCCCAATCTTTCGATTGTCTCGCAGAGCCTTTGTTTTTGTTTTGAAAAGTTCGTCGTTAAGACTAGTGGTTACTATAACGTTGTAACTAGGGATTTGCAAGCAAGACACCTGATTTACAACGTTATACGTCGAGGTCATCGAACTCGGCCAGTTCGCGGCGAGTCTGTGCCAGGCGATCAGAAGCACCCTCATCGGATGGTTTGGTGGCTGGTGCTTCCTCTTCGGTGGGAACCTCTACAGGAGTCTCAGCTTCGACTGGTTCATCAGTGATAACGGCTTCGGGCTCGACAGTAGCCGCCTGATCATCACTGGCCTGCCCAGCATCATCGTCAGTCGAGACCGAACGATTATCGGTTGGACGGCTTGAACTACCGCTATCAGCGACTTGGCTGGCACCACTATCATCACGAGGCCCGTGGCCATGCTCGCCAGTACCATTGTCGATAATTTTCAAGTTATAGCGGGCGTCATTTTTAGTGCCGAGGGCGCGTAACAGCGTCCGTAAGCTCTGAGCGGTAGCACCGCGCTTACCAATCACCCGGCCCAAATCTTCTGGATCAACAGTCAATTCCAGTAAAACACCTTTTTCGTCGACGCGACGGTCGTCTTGGACGGCGTCAGGCTTCCCGACTAGGGATTTCACGACATACTCGATAAATTGTTGGTCAATGTCGCTCATGGGGTAGAACTCCTCGGACTTAGTAACTATCTGTATAGTATAGCAAACGCGTCAGCGGCTCGGGTGTGAAAATTATCGCCAAAGGAGGATAACTTAGGCCTTTTGGTCGTCGTCTGTGCTGTCAGCAGCAGTTTCGTCAGCTGGAACTTCTTCAGCCGTCGCCGTAGTGGCTTCAGCAGCTGGCGTTTCGACAGCAGATTCAGCCGCTTCAGTCTCTGTCTCTGTGGCTTCGGCAACGGTTTCAGGCGCTGCTTCGGTGGTCGTATCAGTTTCGGCGACAACTTCGGTCTCGGCAGGAGCTTCAGCAGCAACTTCTTCGACGACAGCTGCTTCGGCCTCTGGTGCGGCGGCTTCGACTGGTTCTGGCGGACGAGTGCTACGACGCTTGTCAGCATTGCGGACAGTCCGAGCTTTGTTGTCACTAATCTTGACCCAATCTGGCAATTTGACACCTTCGCGCTTCAGTAAGCGAGCGGTACTATCAGATGGCTGTGCACCGTGTTCGAGGTAAAAGGTGATCTTTTCCTTATCCAGGGTGACGCTCTTGGCGTGCGGGTCATAATTGCCGACACTGGCAACAACTTTGCCACTGGTAGGAGTTAAACGAGCTTCCTGGACGACTACGCGGAACATAGCGTGTCCTTTACGGCCGGTGCGTTGCATACGAATAGCTAACATCTACTAACAAACCTCTTTCTTACGCGCCTCTAAAGTTAATAAAGACAATCCCTCTATTTTACAGATAACGTCCCCTGTTGTCAATGAGAGAAGCAGTGTCCCGATCTTTAAGAGAGTACTTCGGTGGTTTGGTAGGACGCCAGGGCGGCTTCGGCGGCTTTTTGTTGTCCGGCTTGTTTGCTGGGGCCGGTGCCTTGGCCACGGAGCTGGGCGTTGACGTAGACACCGACAAGGAAGACTTTGTCGTGGTCGGGGCCTTCTTCGCTGATGACTTTGTAAACAGGGGTGGCGGCATCTTTACTCTGGGCTAACTCTTGAAGGTGAGATTTAGGGTCCATCCATGATCCGCTAGCGAGGATATTTTCGAACGTACTGAGGATTGCTTCGGTGATAAAGACCTTCGCAGCATCATAACCTTGATCAAGATAGAGAGCACCGATGACAGCTTCGAAACTATTGGCCAAAATCTGAGCGCGAGCTCGATCAGTGCCATGCTTCTCACCGCGGCTGAGTCGTAATAGGGGCTCAAAGCCGTACTTGGCGGCGGCGGCACCTATGCTCTCAGTGCGTACCAAGCTGCTGCGCCAGTTCGTCAGTATTCCTTCAGGGTCACTATACGTGGCGTAGAGATATTCGGTGACCACCAGCTCGAGTACAGCGTCGCCCAGGAACTCCAAGCGCTCATTGTGCGCGTGAACGGTTTTCTTGTGCTCATTCAGGTAGGAGCGGTGCGTGAAAGCCGTGATAAGTAGCTCCGGATCGTTGAAAGTAACATGTAGTTTGTCTGTAGCAAATGTTTGGTAGAGTGACATATCCATAATTTACAGTTTGCCGTCCCTAATTTTTTTCATGCCAATGAGGATGAGTTTACCAATATCATCATAGGCAATCTTGTCGACCGCTTCGTTTGCTGACAGCCATTTAATGTCATTCAGCCAGTCTTCAGGATGGAGTTTGTCGGTGTTGCCGCGACCTTCAACGAGGTATATGTGCATCGTCATGAGAACCAGGGTGTGGCTGCGGCGATAGCGAAAATTGACCTTACCCAGCCAGCTATAGACTTTCATCTCCTGAAGACCGGTTTCTTCGCGAATCTCACGTTCAGCGGTGCCTTTCGGCTCTTCGCCTGGCTCGACGTGGCCCTTGGGAATGGTCCAGCGATTCTTGGCGTCTTGGATGAGCAGGATCTCGGTCTGGCCAGCTGGATTACGGCGAAATACAATGCCACCAGAGGTAGTTTCGCGTACCACTTCATCTATTACCGGCCGGTGCTTGGTGACCAGCTTCCGGATACCAATGATTGGCTTGGGCCGCTTCACGCCTTCTTCTTCCGAACAGCTGTCTTGGCGACCTTCTTGGCCGGGACCTTTTTGACGATAGGCTTTTTGGTGGTCGTTTTCTTAACAGCAGGCTTAGTGGCAACTTCATCAGCTGCTTCACGCATGCGCAGCAGCGTACCGAGTACGCCATTGACGAATTTGGAAGAATTCTCACCACCGAAGGCCTTGGCTAATTCGACGGCTTCATTAATCACGACTTTTGGTGGCACGTCAGCTTCATTTTCGAGCTCATACAGACCAATCCGTAGTACGATGCGATCCATGCGGGCAATCTGGTCGATCGGCCACTCAGGAGCTACTGGTTGAAGCTCTAGATCCAGTTGCTCGGCGTGCTTGAGGACACCAGCCACCAGCTGTTCAATAAAAGCGAGGTCATCAACCATGTCGCGGTAGCGCGTGATGTTACGGTCTAAGACTTCAGAGACCTGCATATCAACATCACCGGACTCACGTCGGAACTCTTCTTCATATAAGGTCTGAAGAGCGATGATGCGACCGAGGTGACGGTTGGATGCCATATTGTTAATTCCTTCCAGTGCTGAGAGCGGTTTCGAGTCTACGAGACAATCTTGGACGATTCGCGCCGGGTGGTGCGAACTTTGACGGGAGATTTTCCGTTAACTTTACGGGCTAACTCCAGCACCAAGTGACTGCGGCGGGTGCCAGTCTTGCGTGGGCTCGTTCGTTTCTTGGGTTTACCCATGGCTAATCTTCCTTCAGAAGTGGCTACGGTTGATATATATTGCTGTCATCATAGCGCAAAAACGCCTTAAATACAAGGGGTGGGTACGATGTTAAACGACGAAGTTAACCAGTTTACCCGGGACATAGATGGTTTTGCGCACTGCCTTGCCCTCAAGATGAGGCTGAACCTTTTCATGCTCCTTCGCAGTCAGAAGAATTGACGGCTCACTGGCCTGTGGGTCAACAGCTAAGGTCGCCCGTAGTTTGCCATTCACTTGAATCACTATTGTCACGGTCTTCGTTTGGAGATACGTTTCATCTGGTGTTGGCCAAGAATCCTTGTGGACTGTTGTTGAGTGACCAAGTTGATACCATAATTCTTCACTCATATAGGGAGCGAAGGGCGCCACGCACGCGACTAAACTCTGCAAAGCCTCATCCCACACCTTGTTTTTCCCAAAGGCCACTTCTTTGAGCTTATAGAGATCATTGGTGCAGGCCATCATGGCAGCGATGGCGGTATTGTAATGGTTATTCTCCACGTCCAGGGTCACCTTCTTGATCATGGCGTGTACCGAGTGTAGGATTTCGAAGTCATCATCAGACTGGGTACTGCTCATTTCGTTTTGATCGTGGTACTCCTGGACTAGGTTCCAGATTCGTGACAAAAAGCGATACGTACCGGGCACACCGTTAGGATCCCAGCGAGCACCAAGTTCGAGCGGCGCAGCGAACATGAGGTAAGTCCGCAGCGCGTCGGCCCCATAGCCACTATCGATGATTTCCAGCGGGTCGATACCATTTCCCTTCGACTTCGAGAACGCCGTGCCATCAGCGGCCGTGACTTTGCCGTTATACAGCATTTGCTTGAATGGCTCAGGGTTATCAAGCAGGCCAATTTTGCTAAAGAAGCGCGTCACAAAACGAGCATATAACAGATGGGCAGTCGCATGGTCGGCACCATTATAGAAATCGACTGGCAGCCACTTATTAACCACTTCGCTGTCAAAAATCTGCTGCTGATTGTGCGGATCCAAGTAGCGCAACATGTACCAACTGCTGCAGATGTAGGTGTCCAGCGTGTCAGTTTCGCGCTCCGCCGGCCCGCCACACTGCGGGCAATCAACGTGCAGCCAATCGGTGGCTCGGGCCAGGGCGCTGCGACCATCACCACTGGGCTGGAAGTCATCAAGCTCGGGCAGGATAACAGGCAGCTGATCATCGGGCACGAGAACATTACCACAGTTCGGGCAACTAATAATCGGGATCGGAGCACCCCAATACCTCTGCCGACTCACACTCCAGTCACGCATTTTATAATTCGTCACCGCTTTGGCAACACCCTGCTCAGCTAAACTTTTCACGATTTCTTCCCGTACTACAGAGGTCGTTTTGCCGTCATATGGCCCTGAATGTTTCACGATACCTTCACCGTGATAAGGCTCGTCCTCGCTAGCGCCCTCCTGGATATAGACGAAGGTGATTGCCAGATCAAACTTTTTAGCAAAGGCCCAGTCACGTTCGTCATGAGCCGGCACGGCCATAATCGCACCCGTGCCATAGCCCACAAGAACATAGTCAGCAATCCAGATTGGCAGCTTCTCTTTGTTGACGGGATTGATGGCGTAGGCTCCGGTGAAAACACCCGACTTCTGATTTTCAGCCTGCCGCTCCACTTCTGATTTTTTCTGGGTCGCAGCAACGTAAGTTTCAACAGCTGTTTTTTGCTCAGGTGTCGTCAAACGCTCGACCAGTGCGTGTTCCGGCGCGAGTACCAGGAAAGTCGCGCCGTACAGCGTGTCTGGGCGAGTCGTGAAAACCGTCAATCTACTGGCACTATCTGCAATGCCGAATTCGATTTCGGCGCCTTGGCTGCGGCCGATCCAGTTCTTCTGGGCTAACTTGACACTGTCAGTCCAATCCAGTTCATCGATAGCATCTAGGAGTTCATCAGCGTATTCGGTAATCTTGAAAAACCATTGTTTGACTTCTTTCTTCTCGACCAGCGGATCATCTGGACCTTCGTGGCGCCAACATTTGCCGTCAATCACCTGTTCATTGGCTAGCACGGTATTGTCGATAGCGCACCACCATTGCATACGAGAATCTTGGTAGGCCAGGCCATGCTGATACATCTGGGAGAAAATCCACTGTGTCCATTTGTAGTATTCCGGCAAGTGGGTGGCAATCTCCTTCTCCCAGTCATTGCTCCAACCCATGGCTTTGTACTGTTTATGGTAATCAGGAATAATCGTCGCCATACTTTCCTGCGGCGAGACCCCAGCTTTGATGGCGTAATTTTCAGCCGGTAAACCAAACGCGTCCCAACCGACCGGGTGATAACTCTCAAAACCTTGCTGACGCTTGAATCGGGCTTTGACGTCGCTAATCGTGTAATTCATGGCATGACCGATGTGAATACCCGCCCCACTCGGATAATTGAACATGCTCATTGCCATGTACTTGGGCTTCGCACTCTTGAGATCAGCCGTATACACCCCGGTCTCGTCCCAGATTTTCTGCCAGCGTGGCTCTATTTCCTTTGGATTGTAGCGGTTCATTTCAGGGGTTATTATAGCAACTTATCCCTTGTTAAGACTATTATTGATGGCCGTAGTAGATGCCCCGGCTGGAGGGGGTCAAGTCCAGGAGCTGGTCGACGGTGACGAAGTGCAGACCACGGGCGGTGAGGTCAGTCAAGATTTGCGGTAAGGCGTTGGCAGTAACGTGATAGATGTCATGCATGTCGATGATACCACCTGGTTTGGCCGAAGCCTCGACTGATTGGATGACTTGCTGGGCATTGCTGGCTGCCCAGTCACGGGGATCCTCATTCCAGAGCAAAATGCTCAGCGGGATATTGTGTTCGATCTGGGGAGTGACGGTTCCATAGGGCGGGCGGAAAACGGTTGGTGCAGGTACTCCAGCGTTAAAGATAGCTTGTTGGGTCAGGTCAATCTGGCGACGGACCTGATCGATAGGTAGCTTCGTCAGGTCTGGGTGGCTCCAGCTGTGATTGCCGATCTCGTCACCGTCGGCGTGCATGCGTTGTAATATGGCCTCGTTGCCATTCACACGGCTCCCGATTAGGAAAAAGGTGGCTGTAATGTGGGCTTGCTCCAACTCGGCCAAGACTAGTGGTGTTGTCACTGGGTTTGGACCGTCATCGAATGTCAAGGCGAGGCAGCTGACGGCATGGCAATCTACGGGGGCGGCGGGTGTCGCCGTGCTGGCAGACAACAATGCGCTTGCGTGCTTAATATGCGGTGGCAGATGTCGGGCTGTCAGGAGTGAAGCAGTAGCCGGCTCGGCACCAACACGCCAGGTCGAACCGTTGACAGCCAATGCTGAGCTCAGGCACAGCATTACTACCAGCAACACCACGAGTTGCGGGCGTGTTCTAAATATTCGTTGTCTCCCGAGTCTGACCATACTGCCCCCATTGTCGCAAATTTAGCGTCTAAACTCTAGCCCAGGCTCGTATCCGTACTCTATCGATACTAAAACTGCTGCAAATAATTGGTACTAAAGCTGGTTGCCAAGGCTTGCCGAGCCACATACTGCTCCTTGGCGTAGCCGATCAGTTTCTGGACTAGATCGACGTTGCTGATGCCTTTGTGATTCCAGTTGTGGGCGTACAGGCCACCCGGGAGTGGGTTTACTTCGTTAAAATAGACCTGCTTGGTTTTGCTGTCGATAAGCATGTCAACGCGAGCAATGCCACTACAAGCGAGGGCTTTGTAAACGGCCAAACCGACGGCTTCGGCTTTGGCGTACAGCTCCTTTGGCAAATCAGCTGGAATCTGGCTATAGCCTTGGGCACCTTTGGCACCGCTGCCCTTGCCTTTTTTGCCACCCTGCAAATACTTGGTGTCAAAGTCGAAGAAATCTTCGGGCTTGGTCATCGGCTGCTCCAGAAATGCTGGGACAGGTCGATCGTTTCCGATAATCGGTAGCGTAACCTCTATTAGATTATTAACGGCTTCTTCGATGATGACGCTATCGTCGTAATGAGCGGCGACTTCCAGGGCATTCCGCAGTTCAGTATCGCCAGAGACACGAGAAATACCGATGCTAGAACCGAGGTGTGCGGGCTTCACGAACAGTGGGTATTTCAAGTTTTTGAGAATGGCTTTGATGGCTTCGCCGGGCTCGCGCTCCAGATCAGATTTAGTGAAATGCAAGAATTTGGAAACCGGAATACCATTCCCGACGGCGAGTTGTTTACAGAGGACTTTGTCCATAGCGACGGCCGCGGCGCTAACGCCACAACCGACGTAGGGTATGCCAGCCATATCGAGCAACCCCATCAGGGCGCCATCTTCACCGTAGGTGCCATGCATGGCTGGGAAGACGATGTCGATCTGTTTGGCCTGTTTGCGCCCGGCGATACCGCTGGACTTAATAAGCTTCATGCCGCCGTCAAATTGAACACTGGCCGACTGAGCTTTGTGCAAATAATCTTGGATGTCGCCAGAGCTGAACAGCTTGATATCTTTGAGTTTGTCATCCCAGTACCAGGCACCATCTTTAGCGATGTACACAGCCTCCACCCGATATTTACGCGTCAACTCTAGTGGTTTGATAATACTTGCTAAAGCGGTCACGATTGATACATCATGCTCGGCTGACCGCCCACCGAAAATTACAGCGACTGTTTCCATACAATTAGTATATGCAATTACCTACTACAATTAAAATGATTTTGGCTTAATCTTATCCACAGCCAGCCTGCTGTAAAAGTTACCCCCTGACAAGCTTGCCAGGCACACGAAAGTATATGATACTAAACCCCTAATCAGCAGCGGTGGCACCTGCCTTAACTTCAGGAGGCGTCATGGGAGAATTAGCAGCTCAAGAGCAAGTGCGAACAGATGATATGGCAATGGCCACACAAGAGATGGTCGCCCAAACTACCACTCCAGAAATAGAACCCGGCTCAGCCGGCAACGCCCTGATCTCCGTATATGACAAAGAGGGCATCGTCGAATTCGCCGCTGGCTTAGTCAAATTGGGCTGGAACCTAATCGCTTCAGGTGGCACCGAAGACAGAATTAGCGACGCTGGCATTGCTGTTATGGATGTCGCCGAGCTTGTTGGTGGTAAAGCTATCTTGGGTCACCGGGTTGTCACGCTGTCTCGAGAAGTAGGCGCTGGTCTGCTGGCTGACATGTCTGAGCCAAAAGATCTGGAAGAGCTAGAAGCGCTCGGCATACCTGTTCTTGGTATGGTATGTGTCGACATGTACCCGCTGGAGGAAGAGATCGCCAAGCCAGACTCGACGCCAGCGAGTGTAAGAGCGAAGACTGACATAGGCGGCCCAACCATGCTCCGTGAAGGCGCCAAGGGTGGTCGTATCGTGCTGTCCCTACAGTCACAACGCCAAGAAGTATTGGTATGGCTGCAGGCGGACAAACCTGATGAAGCGGCCATGTTGGGACAACTTGAAGCAACTGCTGAGTATGAGGCTCACCGTTACACAGGCCCTCTCGTACGCTACCTAGGCAAAGAATCGGTGGTCTCATTCACCGCCAAACTGCATACTCCCCTAGCCTATGGCGAAAATAAGGCACAAGTTCCAGCCGGGCTATATGCTGATAACCGGGTGAATATCGATCCGCTCGGCCTAGACCAGTTCGAGCAGATTCAAGGTAACCTGGCAGGCTACAACAACTACACAGACATCGATCGTATGCTACAAACTGCCACCCACATCGCTGCAGGTTTCAGTACCAATTTTGGTGAAGTGCCAGCGCTTGCTATAGCTGTTAAGCATGGCAATTCCTGTGGTACAGGTGTAGGTGAAGCTCTCCTTGAGGCCGTTGAAAAAGCTATTGAAGGCGACACTCGAGCTATATTCGGCGGTTTGGTAATGGTCAATGGCGAGATTGACGCAGAAATTGCAACAGCTCTCATGGATCACGCTAATGACGGCAAAGGACGCCGGTTGTTAGATGGCGTGGTAGCATCATCGGTAACTGACGAAGCGCTTTTAATACTAAACCGAAAGAAATTGCGTGTTTTCGTTAACCCTGCGCTGGCTAGTCTAGATGGTGCATCAATTGACCAAAGTCGCAAGTTTCGACAGGTACGTGGTGGGGTACTAGCTCAGCCCAATTACACCTTTGTGCAAGATTTCTCGCACCCGGAGATGGCCTTTCATGGGGAGGTACCGAGCGAAGGGCTACAAAGGGATGCATTACTGGCCTGGGCCATCGGCTGTACCAGCAATAGCAACACCATCACTTTGGTGAAGGATGGCAAATTAATTGGTAACGGCGTCGGCCAACACGATCGTATTGGCGCTGGTCAATTGGCCATCACAAGGACAACAATTGAGACGCCTGAAGTTGGAGAAACTGAGACCGAATTGATCCTGCACGTAACAGTGGATAAGGAAAAACTGAAAGGCACAGTGGCCTACAGTGACAGTTTCTATCCATTCCCTGATGGTCCAGCTTTGCTGGCAAAGGCCGGCGTCAAAGTAATTTTGACTTCCAGGGGTTCAGTCCAAGATGAAGAGGTGATGAATACCCTGAACGATGCCGGAGTGAGTGTTATGACCATGCCCGACGAAATCGCTCGTGGTTTCTTCGGACACTAGACAGAGAGTCTAGGCGTAGTTGTCAGTCCAGTCGTTTTGCATCAGGACGAGGTCACCGGCGGCTACCAAGTGTGACAGATTGGTGTAGAACTCTAAGGGCTCGGGCTCGATCCGCAGTTCACCTTTGAATTTGCCTTCGGTCAGGCCGCTCTCGATGAAAGCGGTAACTGAATTGCGCATCAGGACCACCATATCCGGCTTGGCGGCGGCGATCAATCGACCCATCTCGATGTGAACGTTTTCGGTCTCTGGACCTTGGTCGACTAGGCCAGGTGAAACATAAATCTTCCGCTTGGCTTTCAGATCAGCCAACAACTGCGTGCCGGCTCGGATGCCTTCAAGATTGCCATTGTACGTATCATCGATGACCCAGGCACCTGAGAGTTGATAGGGCTGCATTCGGTGTTCGAACGGCTGCGTATTAGCGACACCGGCCTGCACTTGCTTGGTGGTCAGGCCAAGTTCTAGGCCGAGAGCCACGACCAGTGACAGATAGCCGACTTGATGGCGACCGAGTAGTTTGGTCTGTAGCTTGAGGCTATCCTTGCCTTTTTTGAGCGTGAAACTAGTGCCCTCCAGTGAGACACTGATATTCTGGGCCGTCCAGCCCAGTGCGCCGTGACTGTTGAAAAGCTTATAGGTTCGGCGCAGGAAAGGCTTTACGCTAGCCGACTCATCATTCACGTAAACGTGCTCGCCACGCAGATACTCGGCCACGGAGAAGATGTCTTTGCCGGCGGCTTTCAGGGTTTTATAACGATCGAGATGAGCCGGTGCTAGACCAGTAATGATGGCGTGGGTCGGCTTCGTAATTGCGGCGAAGCGGGCCACATCACCCGGCTGCCCTTCACCGTATTCGATAATCAAAACATCTTCGTCACCGGCTAACTTCTGGGCGAAAACAGCGTGACTGCTGCTGACATTCTTGTTGGCCGGCGTGGCGGCGACTTTCAGGCCCTCACTGAGCACGGTGTTGAGCAGCTCTTTCATGGTAGTTTTGCCGTAACTGCCGGCGACGGCGATTTTGACCGCAGAGTGTTTGGCGAAGGTTTTACGCGAGTGCGTTATCGACCGTCGGACTTTGGGCTTCACAATTATCAAGCTGCCGAGTATGAGTGGCAGGAGGACGACGTGCGCCCAAAGTACCGGGATAACGATCAGCGCGGCAACCCCGAAGGCCACCCCACCGATCAAGCCTTGTGACAGTCCGAGATAGATAAGTAGCCCACCAAAGCCAATTTGCAGCAGCGTACCAACCCGTAGTAGCGCGAGCAATAAGCGGGCCGCTTTGGTTCGTTCAAGACTGCGACGGTGCATGACATCACCGAAATCATGCGTTCGCCAGTACCACTGTAGATAAGGTTTGGGCTGATATTCGACATTCTGAAGCATATAGACCAATGTCCGCAGATAGCCAGGACGATAGAGACTGAGGAAGCCTTTGATCATTTCAAAAAGTCCTCGACGAGCTTGTTAACCGCAGCTGGTTGCTCGACATGGAGGAAGTGGCCAGCATCGGTGATAATTTCCAGCTTCGAGTTCTTAATCAGCTGATGGTACTTTCGACCATCGGCTAGTGGTACCGCTCGATCATGATCAGCGTAGATTAATAGGGTCGGTAGTTTCAGTTTGGCGGCGTCAACCTGAACATCTTGGCGCACAGATTTTTTAAATGTAGCCTGGAGCTCGGGTACGACTAACATGTCGGAGCCAACCGTTCCATATAAACTTTTACGTAAATTCTGGCGTTGGCGCTCAGGCAGCCACAGTGTTGCGAGATTACCCGTCTTCGCGACGACTTTCAAGGCTAAGCGCTGGACGTGACGACGATTGCGGATACCAGCAGCGGCCATGAGTACCAATTTGTCAGCTTTCAGACTACCCAGTGATAGGCCTCTGATGGCGATAGCACCGCCGTTGGAGTGGCCGACGATGGCATATACTTTGCAGTCCAGCTTTTGTAAGACGTCAGCGACGAAAGCGGCGTAATTGTCCAGATCCCAGATAGTAGTCGGTGCCTGCGTAGTTCCGAAACCTGGCAAGTCTATGGCAAGTACTTGAAACTGCCTCGCCAGATGAACCTGTAAGCCCGCGAGACCACGTGCGCTATCACCCCAGCCATGTAGTAGCACCACCAACTTCCCCTTGCCGGTCAACTCGTAATGCGTCAAGAGGTCATTGACGATAATATTCATATCTATCAGTATAGCAAGCGCTAATGCGCCGTAGTTTTGGCACCGCCAGCACTAAGACCGGTGATGAAGCTACTGAGATTGATGCCGCTGCCAGCGGTCTTGGTTTGCAGTTCAGTTATCACCTGTAGTGCAGGCTTCGCACCGCTAGGTGCAACGATAGATAGCGCGTCGTAGTTCAATGTCAACGTACCATTCCCGGTGACGCCGCTCTTGGCATCCTTAGCCGTAGGATTCGACGCCAGTTTGACGATGCGCCGATGTGCTTTGTCGACCCAAATGGTTAGTGCTGTTTGGCCATGGTCACCACTGGTGGTCGGCACGCTGGTCGATGAGCTACCTTTCGTACAATCTTTGGTTGTTTTAAACAGCGACAAGCCCTGCAAATTATTACTATATTTTGCCAGCTTGTCGTTGTCTACACTGAGCACGAATTTATCGGTCGCCGCGCCACTTACACTATCGCTTGTTTTGCTCTTGACGGTGGCAAATGGCTGTTTGTCGTATTGATCACTCAGCAATTGAAGATCGCCTTTCGTGAACGACCAGCTACTGTCTAGCACACAGCTGGCACCAGCTTGTTTGAGGATGGTGCTGTCGATTTCAATCCATTGATTGGCAAGCTCGCTATTCACCGCTGTTGCAAATGGTACGGCATTGGGGTCAAATGTCTTGATAAGACCAACGATTGTGGTGAGATCACCGACTTTTAGATAGACATTTTGGTCGATCAAGCGGGCTTCAAATGACACTTCAGTGCCAGAGATAATGATATTCATCTGGATATCTGCCGCTTTCTTGGCAGTGTCTGCACTCGCGGTTACGACCGTTTTATAGGCAGCAGATGGCGCGCTACCCTCGATACTACCTTTAACTGTCACCTGTGGGGATTGCAAACTGTTAACGAGAGCTGCTTTTAGGACGTTTTCTGGTTTATTCGGTAACACCATGCCGAAATAGGCAGCAGCTGAGCCACCACCGACAAGTAGGACTGCTGCCAACACCATAACAAGCGTCTTCAATGAGCGGCGCTTGGTGATACGGAGGCTACCGTTTGCAGCGAGAGGCTGAGGTGTCGAGGCAGCCTGGTCTGGCCAACCTTGACCAACTACCGGTGTGGGCATTCCACTTACATCAGCTGGAGCGGGCGACACTTGATCGGGTATGGCAAGACTTGTCGGTGCAGGCGGCATGATGTCGGCTAACATACTTGGCTTGGGTGCATTAGCAGGTGGCCAGCTCGTAACAACCGGTGCGACGAGGGGTGTCAGTATGGCTACCTCGGGGGCAGCTGGCTCGATTGGTGCGGGATCAGTACCGATTGTAGGCGACGTTGGCATTGTCCACGCTGTCAGTCCGCCCGGCACCTCAGCCTCGTTTGCAGTATCAGGAGCTGGAGTTGCCCAGGTTGTGGTGCCGACTGGGCTTGCTGGAGCTGGCTGTGGGCTGACAAATACAGGAGCTTCTGGCGTAGCCGTCGGCGCAACCAGGGTCGGCTCATCATTCACCATAATCTTCATGGGGCTGACAATCATCGGCGCTGACTGGCTTGCATCAGCCATTGCTACAGTTTCAGACGGGATTTCAGGAGTACTAGTATCTGAATCTGCGCCCGGATTGAACACAGGAGGCGTCACCGTGGATGGCTCTGCAGCAGTCCCATCAGACAGCGGAACAATATCCACGCAAAACTCCTTCGGTACTTCTTAATATCATGCTTATGTTTGATTATACAGAAATTGGACAGTTCGCCAAATAAACTAGAAGTGTTAAGGACTCCCCTTAGTGGCCTTCTGGGTGCTCGTATTCCGGTAGGCTGTTCTATTGCCGGGCTTGCCACTGGCAATCCCGTTCAAGTCCCAGCCTGGCCACAACCTAAATGACTCCCCACAGTGGGCCTTCTGGGTGCTCGTATTCCGGTAGGCTGTTCTATTGCCGGGCTTGCCACTGGCAATCCCGTTCAAGTCCCAGCCTGGCCACAACCTAAATGACTCCCCACAG
>JBBRMJ010000009.1:0-48790 GCA_038230895.1 Saccharimonadales bacterium (SeqCode)
GGTCATCGAGTAATTTGATAAAGGCGTCGGTTACAATATCACCGATACTAATCACATCTGGTCGCTCAGCCACGGTCCCACCCTTTTCGTCATGTTTATGCTTATGTTATTTAGTGTATCACAGCCGTGTCAGGCGCCATGCAAGGCCTTGCGCATTTGATTAATACTAAGATCCTGACGATCGTTTCGCTCAAGCTCTGTTTGTTGAACTCGATCAATGCGATCGACCACCTCGCGTAAGTCATCAATCTTTTGGTGTACTTCGGCGAAGCCTGCCGCAGTTTGCCGTTGGGAATCGTCAACTATTAACTCAATTGCCTGCAAATCATCTGAGGTCAATGTCATGCTCATATGGTTCATTATAAAGTCACCATGAACGTACAGCAAATATCTTAAGCATTAGTTAAGCTTGGCTGTCCACAGCCTTGCCGGCGGAGTTGAAGTCTTCGAGTTTGCTTTCGACGACGGCTTGGACGGCGGGGACGACCTCCTTGCCGATTAGCTTCGCGACAGAGTATTCATTCGGGTTATCGGCCAGAACTTTTTCCAGAGTAGTGCGATACGCAATGCGCATATCGCTATTGATGTTGACCTTGGTGACACCGATTTTGACGGCATCGCGGAAGTAGTGGCCAGGAGTGTCGCTGCCACCATGCAGACTGATATTGCAGCCGATGGCATCGCGAATCTGTTGCAGCAGCTCAAGGTCGAGGACTTTCGGCACTGGATACTTGCCATGCAGGTTGCCGATAGCAGCGGCAAAGGTATCGATACCGGTGGCCTCGCAGAAGGTCTTGGAGTGTTCAGACGTGCTGAAGGTCTTCTTGATCTCTTCGTAATCGATGTCTTCAGTGTGCAAATTGGAGCTGCCACCGAAGTAATGCGGTTCGCTCTCGACTAAGGCACCGGTCAATTGAGCGTACTCGACCACTTCTTTGGTGGCATTGATGATCTCTTCTTCGGAGGCGTCATGGTTGGCCTGCGAGATATCGATGTGAATAAACTCAAAACCGGCTTCGATGCCGTCTTTGGCGGCCTCGACGCTGGGGCTATGGTCGAGGTTGATATACATCTCAACGCCGTATTGGGCTTTGAAGTTGTCAACCATGTCACGAACGGTCTCGATACCGATATCTTCAACTTCGCCTTGGCTGACTTCTACGAGGACGGGCGCATTCTTAGCCTTGGCAGCGAGAACTACGGCCTTCAAAGTAGCCTCGTCATCGAGGTTAAAGGCCCCGAAAGCCCAGTGTTCTTCCCTGGCCTGTTGCATCCGAGCACGGGCTCGGGCACAATTAGCCCGCATTTCTTGGAGTGTTAATGGCATATTACTTTCCCTTCTTATCGATTACTGTATGAGCCGCCAGGCGGATGTGTTTGGCGTCGAGGCCGAATTTCTCGAGAAGTTCTTCGGGAGTGCCGGACTCGCCGAAGTGGTCCTGCATACCGATACGCTTGATAGGTACGGGGTGTTCTTCACCAAGCAGTTCAGCAACTGCACCACCGAGGCCGCCAATGATTTGACCCTCCTCGACGGTCACGACTGCGCCAGTTTTACGTGCGCTTTTGAGAATCGTCAGGTGGTCAAGCGGTTTTATGGTTGGCACATGGATAACTTCGGCTTCGATGCCATCCTTGAATAAAAGCTCGACGGCCGCCAGGGCTTGGTAGGTCATGGTTCCCGTGGCGATAATGGTGACATCAGCACCTTTCTCGAAGACATAGGCCTTGCCGATTTCGAAGGGCGTATCGGCAGTTGTGATAATCGGTGTACCTTCTCGAGCCAGGCGCAGGTAGTTCGGACGTGGGTCTTTGGCCATGGCCAGGGTGGCCTTCTCGGCTTCGACGCTATCACAGGGGGCTATAACCACCATATGAGGTAAAACGCGCATCAGCGCGACATCTTCTAGCATCTGGTGGGTGGCACCATCTGGGCCGACGCTAACGCCCGCATGACTGCCGATGACCTTAACGGGGCGCTCATTGAGGCAAATCGTCGTGCGTATCTGTTCCCAGTTGCGGCCAGGGCTGAAGGCTGCATAGCTACTGACAAACGGAATCTTGCCGACAGCGGCTAGGCCAGCGCCAACAGTGACGAGGTTCTGCTCGGCAACGCCAATCTCAATGAAACGGTCGGGGAATTCAGCTTTGAAAAGGCTCATCTGGGTAGAATCGGTCAAATCGGCACAGGCGGCTACGACGTTAACATCGAGCTTACCAGCAGCCAATAATCCACGACCAAAGCCTTTACGAATCGGCTCAATTTGCAATTTAGCGTTCAAATCAGTCAAATGCATTTCGTGC
Organism: Saccharimonadales bacterium (SeqCode); assembly: GCA_038230895.1. Classification (GTDB taxonomy): domain Bacteria; phylum Patescibacteriota; class Saccharimonadia; order Saccharimonadales; family UBA4665; genus JAJXTN01. The sequence goes on from JBBRMJ010000009.1 coordinate 2,305, forward strand.
ACTAGTCGGCCTTTCGGCTAAAGCGCCAGGCGGCGGTGAACAGGCTAACGGTCAGTGCGGCAGCCATAACAAAAACCAAGAAGATAAGTATATCACCGAAGTTGGGTGACTGTTTGCCGCAACTAACAATCGACAGACCCGAGCTATTCGTATTGCAGGATTGGAAACTGGCTAAATCTGACCAGAACACCCGACTGATCGCGTAGAGCAAGCCAACGCTCAGGAAGCTGGCAACCCAAGCGGCTACTATAAATTTCGGCGAATGTCTGGTGGCATAGCGGCCGCTGAGATCACGGCTCTTACTCATGTTCACTCCTGATCTTACCACCGAGGGTGCGTAACTCATGCAATGCCTTTATGGCTTGCTCGTGATTGGGCGGACTACCATGCCAATGGAAATCATTCTCCATAAAGTCGACTCCCTTGCCTGGGATAGTGTGGGCAATCAACATAACTGGCTTTTCCTGAATCGCCCGGGCCATAGCGCAGGCATCAATCACGGCCTCGATGTTATTGCCGTCGATCTCGATGACATGCCAACCGAAGGCTTCCCACTTGCCACGCAGGTCTTCCAAGGGCATTACTACCTCTGTTGGACCGTCAATTTGAATATTATTGCGGTCAATGATGGCGATGATGTTATTGAGCTTATACTTGCTGGCCAGCATGGCGGCTTCCCAGATATTACCCTCGTCGAGTTCGCCATCACCCATGACGACATATACCCAACGATGTTGCTGCTGATCCATGCGCAGTCCGAGAGCCATACCGCAAGCTTGACTGAGCCCACAACCGAGGGGACCGCTGGTGGTCTCCATGCCGGGCAGGCGCATGCGCTCTGGATGACCCTGAAGGCGTGAGCCAAGTTTGCGCAGCGTCATAAGCTCTTTGCGCTCAAAGTAGCCAGCCCGAGCCATGGTTGCGTACCGAACGGGTACACAATGACCATTACTCAATAATAAGATGTCCCGTTCCTCCCAATCTGGGTTTTTGGGATCATGTTTCATGACGTCGAAATACAGGGCTGTGAAAATATCAGCCAGGCCGAGTGGTCCTGCACTGTGCCCACTACCGGCGTGCTCCAGCATCCGAATGATATCCTCACGAATATCATTGGCCAATACTTCCAACCGCTCCAGGGGTAATTTTTGCATGCCTCTTGCTGTCTCTAGTCGTTGATTACTGATTTCAGTTTAGCATAAGCGGCTGCCGGGTCGTCAGATTTTTGGATAAATCCGCCGACGTTCAATACATCGACGCCCCCATCTACCAATTGTTTGGCATTATCAGCGTTGATGCCACCGTCCCAGCCGACTTCAACGCCGGGATGATGGTGATGAATTTTATAGACTTTGTCGAGTAAGCCGAGATCAGCCTCACCCCCGTGATAACCGAGCTTTCCGCTGAACACCAGCACATGGTCAAAACTGTGCATAATCTGGTAGGCGTGTTCAATCGGTGTGTCATGCAAAATAGCCAGCCCAACCTTTATATCGGCTTTGTGCAATTCAGCCGCAAAATGCATGTGGTGGACATGGGCTTCATTATGAATCACCACCATCCGTGGCTTGAGCTTGATCAATTGCGCAAGGTAGTCCATGGGTTCAGCGTACATCAAATGAATATCGGCCTGCAGCTCATGAGGCCACCAAATCTTATCGAGGGTGGGGGAAGTCGTTGGCGCAAATTCGCCGTCCATCAGATCAATATGAATTCGCTTCGCAAAGTTTTTGACAGCATTGACCTGCTTGCCGTATTCACCGGTGTCGTAGGCAGTGATAGTCGGACAAATCTGCATGGCTTAGCCTAATTCATCAAGCTCGTTGATGCGACGGACGAAGCGTGGTGCGCCAGCGAACGGTGTGACCAGCCAAGCGTTGACGATAGCTTCCGCGTCCTCGAGTGAGGTGAAGCGCGATGACAGACAGAGTATATTGCTGTCGTCGTCATTTCGAGCTGATTTGGCTTCATCCACGCTCCAGCACAGAGAAGCCCGAATGCCTTTGAAACGATTGGCCGCCATACACATGCCCTGGCCACTGCCACAGATCAGCAGACCCTTGGCCTCATTATCACCATCCGCCTTGAGAGCGGTGACGACTTTGCCAGCAAATTGGGGGAAATCATCTTCTGGCTGCTTACTGGAATCGCCCTCGTCTATGACCTCATGTCCTGTTTTGCGTAGCAAATCCATGAGCTCTTGTTTGTAGTCAAAGCCGTTGTGGTCGGCACCGATATGAATCTTCATAGTCTATTTGTGGTCGTGACCGTGATCGCCTTGATGGAGTAAGCGGCCAGCGTCGGCGACGACTTCGACTAAGCGGTTGCTATAGCCCCACTCATTGTCGTACCACACCATGACTTTTACGAGATTGCCGGCGACAACCTTAGTGAGTAAGAGGTCAACGGTGCCGGAGTGACTATTACCAATGTAATCGCTACTGACCAATGGTTCTTCACTAACGGCTAAAATGCCTTGGTAGTAGGGCTCTTTGGCGGCTTTCCTGAAGGCCTCGTTGAGCTCTTCGACCGTAGTGTTTTTCTTGAGTAAAGCGGTGATATCGCTCAGAGACACAACAGGGGTGGGAACGCGGATGCTGAGGCCGTCAAACTTGTCTTTCAACTGTGGCAGCGTCAAGGTGACCGCAATCGCAGCACCAGTGGTAGTTGGTACGATGTTCTCGGCAGCGTTCCGGCCTTCGCGCAAGTCTTTGGACGGTGCGTCTTGCAAGGCTTGGCTCGCGGTGTAACTATGAACAGTGGTCAGCAGCGACTTTTCGACGCCAAACTCAGTATCGAGAATCGCCATAACGGCTCCCAATGAGTTGGTTGTACAACTCGCGTTACTTATAACTTCTGTGGAGTGCTCCAACTTATCTTCATTTGCCCCCAAAACAATGGTATCAACACCGTCGCTCTTGCTTGGTCCAGAGATGACGACTCGCTTGGCACCAGCTTTGATATGGGATGAAGCACCTTCCAGATCAGTGAAGCGGCCGGTCGATTCGATGACGACATCAACTTTGAGATCTTTCCAAGGCAGCAACGTTGGGTCTTTCTCGGCAGTAACTATGACGTGTTTGCCCTTGACGATAATACCGTCATCATCGTGACCGACCTCATTGTGGTAGGTGCCATAGTTGCTGTCGTGTTTGAGAAGATATGCTAAGGTTTTCGTATCTGTTAAGTCATTAACGGCAACGATTTCAACATCGCTCCGTTCAAAGGCGATTTTGAAGGCATTGCGCCCAATCCGCCCAAAACCATTAATTGCCACCCGTGTTTTCATGTTGCTTCCTTGTTTATATCTCTATCTTAACTGCTTACGGTAAGATTGTAAAAATAAACCTCTGTAACAATTGCGCAATTAGACACTTAAAAGCTGGCTTGGCAGACGCCGTCGGGCAGCTTGACGTTGCACAGTGTGCCCGAGGCTCATTGCTGCGATGTGTTTTGGAACAAAAAAGCCTCTTGTGCACTCTTGATTGCGTCGAAAATTGACTCCAACTCTGGTGAAGGCGTAGTGGAAGTGACGTTTGTTTAGATGCCCGTACTTGCTCCGGCGTTCGTCAACAGCTTCGTCAAAAAATTCCAAATCTTTGGGGAGCTGTCCTGCTTCCTCTTCGAATTCACGCCTTCCCGCCATCAGTGAGTCTTCCCCATCCACCAGCTCGCCACCCGGAAGATCAAACGTTCCTGCCCGATGTTTATCTTTACCATGCCGTTGCACGACATATACCAATTCGGATTCGAAGTTTTGAAAAGGCTGCACGCCAGGCTCAAGCAGCACTAAAACGATACGAGCAGTTTCGACAGTCAATTGTTCCATATTTTTTTGTTAAGAAAAGATTAATTTTATACCTATACCAGTATATACCTACAATGCAAGTATTTTCGATTTACTATGTAGCTGGAGTGAGCATGTTGCTTGGGATTTTTTGCACAAACGCCCGCCGGACTTCAACGGGAGTCGCAGAGGTAATATCGTCAACAAGGCAACCATACAGATCAAGCGACTGATCGATAACTGGCGTTAACCAAATAATTTGTTGTTCGCCTCGTACTAATAATCGCTCAACAGTAACTGCATTAACCGAATACTTTGCTGGCTTGATTGGAATTGCGGTAGGCTGCTCTGGCACATATCCACCAAACTTCAAACAGACTGCAGCTCCCTTTAGATTGAATACTGCACCGACATTCTTTTTAAAAATTTCAATGGTTGCTTGTCTGGCAGCTTTTTCACTAGCAAACGCCGCTACTAAGTCGCGTTCTGTCGTAGTGCGGCTTTCATGTGCGACTGTAAGCAAACCGAGCCTGGCGTTTAAAGCTTTTTGACCGGCAGGATTGATTCGTGCCTCGGTATGCTCAGGGTTCACGGCTTAGCCTTTTTTGTAGCGTTCGATGGACTCGGCGATGATGACTTTGGCGGCTTCGGCGTCGCCCCAGCCCAGGACTTTGGTGGTGCCTGGTTTCTTGAGGTCCTTGTAGTGGTTGAAGTGGTAGGCGACACGCTCTTTCCATTTTTCACCAAGGTCGTCTAGGCTATTCAACCAATCGCTTGCCTGGCGGTCATCACTGGGGCGCACCACAATTTTGTGGTCCATTTCGCCATCATCTTCGAAGTTCATGACCCCAAGGATTTTACCCTCTACGGCTATGCCTGTAGGGATTGGTTCGTCAGTGACGACTAAGACGTCGAGTTCGTCTCCGTCTTCGTCCAAGGTCTGCGGGATGAAGCCATAATTGACTGGCTTGGGGAAAATGCCTGGTTCGACACGGTCGAGCACGAAGATGCCTTTCTCACGGTCCCATTCAATTTTCAAACAACTGCCTTCAGGAATTTCCACGACAGCGTTGACGATACCATTTTGATAATCGCCGGGTGTCAGAATTTGGTTAAAATCGGCCATCTATGCTCCTCTGTTATATCTACGAATTATTGTACACTACTCTTGTATCAACAGATAAAGGCTGAGAGCCTCTTAGCATTGTATCTTTCGCTTCGCGCTCGCTCACATACTTGTTACACTGGATGAATATGCGAATCATCGGCCACCGAGGCGCGCGTGGCTTAGCCCCAGAAAACACCATCGCCTCACTCTTGAAGGCTATTGAACATGGTGTCGATGAGATTGAGTTCGATGTACGTGTCACCAGCGATGGCATTGTAGTCGTACATCATGACACCCATCTAGTCGATCAGGCCGGCAATCATTTGCTACTCGCTCACAATACCTACGAGGAACTACGAGCTCATAAAGCAGACCTGCCGACTCTCGAACAGGCTCTAATGGCGATCAATCGTCAGGTGCCAGCCCTGATCGAGGTTAAGCCAGACGTCGACACGAAGCCCATTATCAAAATCATCAAAAGTTTCTTGAAAAAAGGTTGGCAGCCCAAGGACATATTGGTCGGCTCGTTCAAGCATGCCACGCTACGTGAGTTGCACGCTGCCCTACCAGAGATACAGATGGTGGTAATTGAACGCTGGAGCGGTATGCGGGCTGTCTGGCGAGCTCGAGAGCTTGGCACCAAGCGTCTGAATATGAATCAGCGCTGGTTATGGCGAGGCTTCATCGCGCCGATGCGACGGCGGGGCTGGGAATTATATCCGTATACGCTCAATGACAAGGCCAAAGCCTCACGCTGGGCAAATTACGGCATTGCCGGCATCATTACCGACTACCCAGATCGTTTCGAGAAGTAACGATTACACTTCAGTATCAGGGCAATCACACGACATTCAATTGTGCTTGGTTCGATGTTTCGAATCGCAGATGAAGATAAACACTGTTAGACTAGACGTATATGCGAGTGACTTTTGACCACGCCGTTGATGAAGCGGTTAATATCCGGACCTTTTACTTCAAGCCAGAAGGGCCAGTCCAATACACTGCTGGTCAATACACCGAGCTAACTTTACCACACGATAATCCAGACGAACGGGGCATCAAGCGCTGGTTCACGTTCTCGTCATCACCGACCGACGAATTACTGAGCATTACTACCAAGTATGCCGGCAAAGGTAAAAGTAGCAGCTACAAGCAAAAACTTTTCGACCTGACGCCAGGTATTGAGGTACATATGAGTGATGCAATGGGCGATTTTGTGTTGCCAAAACTAGTCCAGACACCTCTGATATTCGTGGCTGGCGGTATTGGGGTCACGCCATTTCACAGCATATTGTCATGGCTCGGCAGCACCATGGAACAACGACCGATCAAATTTATTTATGCGGTGCGTTCCGAGGATGAAATCATTTTTCAACCGACTTTTGACCGAGCCGGCCAGCACGTCACGGTGGTCGTCAGTGAACCGTCTCCAGCTTGGGGTGGCGAACGTGGCCAGGTGACTGCTGAGCTGGTCGTAGGGCTCGAAAAACCATCAGATGACACATTAGTCTACGTCTCCGGGCCCGAGCAGATGGTCGAAGCCTTACACAAACAGCTATATAATGCCGGCCTTAGCAAAAAACAATTGGTCGGTGACTTCTTCCCGGGCTATGCAAGCGTCTAATTCTCAACAGGTTGAACGTGGCCTTCGAGGTATTCGCGAATCTTGAGGGCGGCGGTGGCACCTTCGCCGACGGCCGAGGCGATCTGCATGGTGGCACCAGAGCGGATATCGCCAGCGGCAAAGACGCCTGGCATTTTAGTCTGTAACCCGGCGTCAGTCGTGATGAAACCAACCTCGTCAAGCTCCAAGCTGTCTTTGACGAATTGAGAGTTGGGCAACAATCCCACAAAGACGAAGACGCCATCAACCATGATTTCTTCCGGCTTGCCATCAGTCGTCACCTTGACCTTTGTGACAAAATTATTCTCACCAACGATTTCATCAGTGGTTGTACCGAGGTGAATCGTAACTTTGCCGCTATCAACATGCTCCTGCAGTTCTGCGTGCAATACGTCGCTAGCTTTGATAGTCGAACGGACTAATAGGTCGATGTGGCTGGCAAAACGAGTTAAGAAAATTGCCTCCTGGATGGCCGAGTTACCACCTCCAACGACGGCAAGTCTTTTCTCTCGATAGAAGGCCCCGTCACAGGTAGCACAGTAATGGACACCACGGGCATAGTATTCGATTTCACCAGGACAACCTACTTTTTTATAATCACTGCCGGTGGCAATGAGCACGACTTTGGCCAACATATCGCCGCTCGTCGTTTCCAATCGCTTTAATTCACCTTCGTCGTGGATGGCTGTCACTTCACCGAGTTCGATGACAGCACCGAACCGCTCGGCTTGTTTACGAAGATCGTCTGCAAGCGTCAGGCCCTCGATACCATCTGGGAAACCAGGATAATTATCAATCTTATCCGTCACGGCTGCGAGACCACCGACGACGCCGCGCTCAAATAATATGGTCTCGATATCTTCGCGTGTCGTATAGATAGCAGCCGCTAGTGCAGCGGGGCCCGCGCCAATAATGATAACGTCGTGTGTCGGTGTATCCAGGGGGGTCTCCTTCAGATTGAGTGCTGTGAGCAGCTCGTGATTACTTGGTTCCTGCAAAATTGTATCACTAAGCACGATAGTCGGGATAACGTTTTTACCACCGGTGAGCGCCAGCATCTCAGCTAACAGTTTAGGGTCACTATCTATATCCTTGTAGTCGTATTTGATTGATTTACTATCGAGTAAGCTCCTGCTGGCATGACACTCGGCACACCACTCAGCTCCATAGACAAGGATGCGATCAGCCATACGCTATGCTACCGCTGGAGCTAATCGAGCAAGATTATAACCGACGATGACTTCCTGTGAGTCATCTTGCTTGGTAACTACCGTGACTGGCACGGTCATAGCCCCAGATAATTGCATGGCTTCAGCTTGACGATGCGGATGAGTGTCGAGGTTTACTTCTTCGTATTTCATGCCTTTGGCACCCAAATACTTCTTAACCATCTGGCAGTAGCCACAGGTATTGGTAGTGAAAATGGTAATGTTTTTGACCATGTATATCCCCTCGTTATTTTAATTTTTAAGACAAATTGGCTGCGGATGAGCGATAGCAAAGGCGATGTTTACCTCACCGTGTCTCTCAGGTACGGTTGCAGTCTGTCGTGGCTTCTGTTTATTTTATCGTTAATCGTGCTTTTAGCAGACAATTCTGACTGTATGAATCATTATATATAGTGCTTTTGGTAAAATCAAGACGCTATATATTGTGCTTTTTACGCCGTTCCTCTCGCTGTCTGTTCAACCATAATAACGAAAGAGCGCTATTTTGCGTCGTGTACGGTGACATCAAACACCAAATCGGCGTTGGCCGGGATACTCGAACCGCCGGGAGGGTTCGCACCATAGGCCAGGCTTGCGGGGATGAGCAAGCGACGAGTACCACCGACTTTCATGCCGGGAATACCCTGTGTCCAGCCGGCAATAACCTGACCGAGGCCAAAGCTAACTGTCTGACCGCTATCCAGTGAGCTTTGGAAAATAACACCAGTCGCAGCAACTGCCCCAGTATAGTCTACCGTCACGGTAGCGCCCGACTTGACCACGGCTCCGGTGCCGGGGGTCGAATCGATCGACTCCAGCTTAGGGATGCTGGTCAGCGCTGTAAAGTTGCTCAGTTTGGTACCTTGTAATTGATTAGGGTTCACTTTGGTCTCCGTCTTGTTAGTGCTGGTAGTAGTTGAGGCTGGTGTGCTGGTGGCACCGTCATTTATCTTTTTGCTGTCATTGTGCTGTTGCACCAAAACGACAATAACACCGATGGCCAAGGCCGATGATGTCACTAAGAACAAAATGGCAAAAAATAATGCAAAAGCTCGTTCACGTTTACGTGCCATACAGGCAGTCTCCCCTCATTTGATTTCTTATCGCTAACCCCTAGTATAGACTATCTAGCTCGGAATCGTAAGCTGGATGGTTTGTTCCGGAAAGCCCTCTCCAAGGTGTTTGAGTAGTACCTGTTTGAGCTCGATTGGCAGCAGATCAATCGTATTCAACTCTGTCGTAGGTAGCCAGAGCGGTTGGTAAAGATTCTGGCCGAGAGCATTGTCTTTGGCCTCCTCAGAGTCCACCGCTAGCACCGGATTACCGCTGACATAGTCGGCTAGGTAGATATACTGGAGCCCGTAACTCGGACCAGCATCCTCGACAATGACTAGTCGTGGATTAGCTATTTTCAATGTTGTCTCCTCAGCCACCTCTCGGTATAGCGCCGCTTCGGGAGTCTCACCGTGATCAATACCGCCACCGATGAGTGTGTAGTACTCGTGCCCGAATTTATTACGACGCATGAGCAGCAGTCGCTGTTCATGGATCACAATTGCACGGACGCTAACTCTCATGTTTTAGCTACTAATCTCATAAGCTTGGAGCTTCTTTTTGGTCGTCTCGGTGTGCTGGCCCTGGAGCTCCAGTAGCTCGGCGTAAATACCACCACTGGCCGCTAGTTGCTGAGGGCTACCGACTTCACTCACCTGTCCTTGTTGTATCGTCACAATTTGATCAACCGCTTGAATGGTACTTAATCGATGCGCGATGATCAGGGTCGTGCGTCCTTGCATCAGATGTGTGAGCGCTCGTTGGACCATATTTTCGCTTTTGCTGTCGAGACTACTCGTGGCCTCGTCGAGAATCAGAATCGGTGCATCTTTCAATAGGGCTCGAGCAATGGCAATACGCTGTTTCTGACCGCCACTGAGTTTCAGGCCACGCTCGCCGATTTCACTCTCATAGCCCTTCTCAAATTTGTTAATGAACTCATCGGCATTGGCAGCTTTAGCAGCAGCAATCACTTCTGCTTCCTTAGCTCCTGGTTTGGCATAGGCAATATTCTCACGAATCGTGCCACTAAACAGCGCCGGCTCCTGGAAAACGATGGCCACTGCCTGGCGCAGGGAGTGCTGTGTCACATGTCCGATATCTTGCCCGTCGATGGTTATCTGACCCTGCTCAATATCATAGAGACGGAGCAAAAGATTGGTTATGGTGGTCTTTCCCTCGCCACTCTCCCCGACTAAAGCGGTTTTACTGCCAGCTGCCAACTCGAAGCTGACACCTTTCAGTACAGGAACTTTCGCCTCGTACCCAAACTGGACGCCATCAAACTTCACATGGCCCGTGCCGACAACCAACGCAGTGGCGTCAACATCATCAGTGATATCAGCCTTGGTATCCATAGCCTCAAAATAATCCTTCGTATTGGCGATGGCCCGTTGGGTTTGATCGACCAAGAAACTAATGCTGAAGATTGGTAGACGAATCAAGGCAGCATATTGTATCAGCAAGACCATCGTGCCGAGGGAGTAGGTCCCGCGTGCTGCCTCTACAAATATATAGGCATAAATGGCGAAGAAAATGAGATTCAGCACCAGCCGCCGGACAATATCTTGACGGTGCCAGTGTCGACTCTGGGGATAGGTAGTCTTCACCGCATGCCCAAAGTATTTGCTGAAGACGCTCAGTTCACGTTGTTCTTGCAGATAGCTTTTGACGACCTTGACCTGGCTAATTGCTTCCGCGAAACGACCGCTGGCCTTATCTTGCGCCTGATTAATATCCTTCTGGTAGACCTGCCAGCGTTTGCTGGTGCGGGTTGTCAGGTAGATAAACACGGGGTACAGCAACAGGAGCATGACGCCAACCTGCCAGGAATAGTAGAAGACGATGATCATCGACAAGACGGTACTAAAGACAAATTGTAAGAAATTATTTGTTAGGCTCTGGATATAGTCGGTGATCTGGCTGATGCCGCGACTCATCCGGTTGATAATCGTGCCGGTCAGTTCACTATCGAAATAGCTCTGCGGCAGTGTCATTAGATGTTCGAAGTAGCGTTCGCTGAGCGTCCGACGCAACTTCGCTGCCAAGATGTCTCCGAGATAGCCGGCAAAATTACTAAAAATGGTCTGGCCAACATCGGTCAGAAAAATCAAACCTGCGAACACCGCCACAACAGTGACATTGGCATGGCCACCACCGAGTAGCTTCGATATCTGATCAATTGCACCTTTCGTAAACAGCGGCTGTAATTGTGTCATCACCGAAAGCAATACTGTCAGCAGTCCCACAATCAGGTAATAACGCCATAATTGCCGCGTAAAGGTCACTATCCGCCAAATTTGTCTCATATCACCTTAGTATAGCCTGTTCAGTGGGCCGGCTACCAGCCACCGCCACCTCCGCCGCCACCTCCGCCGCCTGAAAAGCCACCACTGAAACCACTACTACCACTGTTACTAGGGGCAGAAAAGGCTTGATTAACGGCCGTGCCGATACCGCTATTAAGGCTCGATGCCAGATAGACTGCATTGAAAGTCGTCCAATTGCCGCTATACCACCCTGGTGGCGTAGTATAGAGGCTTTCGAACTGCCCAGCCCACTGCTTCTCAACACCCAACACAATCGCAAATGGCAATAACTTTTCGAATAGGTTGACTGTCTTAACGGGTTCAGCGGCATTACTGGCGTAGGCTGCATTCGGCCCTTGCAATTTCTCTAGACGATCTTTCTCAGCTACTTCAAGGTATAATTTGAGCCCTTCAGCATGCTCTTTTGCAGCCACACCCTTCGCAGTACGAGCCGACATAAGTGCAGCAAATAGCCCAACGATGAGAGAGCCTATAAACAGTCCCGCAACAAAGAAAACACCGACTGCTTTAGCACCAATATATACCACAACGAACATCGCACTGGCAACATATCCCAGGGTTCTACCAGCGGTTAGTGGGTTAGATCGGAAGTAACCCCTAGTCGTTAAATCAGCCTCGACTTGAGTGCGCATGGCAATGGCCGCCGTATAGAGTTTGTGTTTATTATCATTTATGCTGATCGTATTGCTGACCTCACCCGCTGGGAACAACGCCCTGAGTAGCGCCTGTTCACTGGCTGATCCATTGCTATCAATTATTTTGAGCAGCTGCACGCTATATGATAGCTTGTCCTTACCGATTAGCCGATCCTGCTTGGTCTCAATCAGTTTCACGTAGCCACGAATCGCCAGATCAATGAGCGTGGCCGTTATATCACGATTGTTGACTTTGAAATTCATAATAGCGCCGACTTCAATCGGTTTTAGGGCATCGGGAGCATCATACTGGGCGATTATCGTACCCTTGCCTCTGGCGTCACGACCGCGCTTGAACCACCAGATACCACTACCGATGCTCAGTGTCAGAAATGGTACTACGAACTCCAACAGCGGTTTAGCCTGTTCGGTGAGGGTCTGGTACCACGGCGATGGCTGGAAATAGCCTTTGTCGAAGGCCGCTACAAACGTTAATGTTTGGTTGGCAGATAAGGGCTGGGTGGTCATGGCGGAGAGGCCATCACTGACATCCGTAACAGAACATGTACCAAGCCCGAGCTTGTTGCCATAGCTACCAGCAAAACAGACAGGTTCATGCGACAGCTTCACTGACGCCGGCACATGGAGGGTTACCGACACCGCCTGGAAGGGCTGCTGCCATTGGTCACCGTTAACGTCCCAGTATAGCTCGTCATGGTCCTTGTAAAAACTAATGATGTTACGGAGCGTGTAGTCGACGGTATAGTCTTGGGCGCCAGTGACGGTGCGGTTGGGGTCTCCGACTTTCAGTACGGTGTTGCCATTGGAAGTATAGCTGGTGTAGGCCGTCGGCGCGCCGCTGGTAGAGGTAATGCTGTTGACGTGCAGCTGCAGCGAGTGTCCCTTATAGCGAGCCGGGATTGATCGCAAAATACCATGGTTGTCAGCGGTAAACACCAGCTGAATGCGTTCCACGATGTGCAGTTCACCCTGAGGATCAGCCCGGCTGAGCGTTTCATCAGCCGTGAAGTTGGTGATGGTAAAGTTGTTGACGCTCGGTGGACCACTATCGGCCGCATACGTTACTGGGGTCGGATTGCTACCATCGCTATTTCCGACGCTGGTTATAACATCGGCGCTAGCGGCTAATGGCAGGCACGTCAGGCTGAGAAGACTCAGGCTAGCGAGAATCAAGCCGAGGCGTTTCATAAGCGTTCGGCGCCGTACTTGGTTTGGGCGGCGGCTGCCACCGTGTCGAGGAGTTTATTGACTTCTGCATCGGTGAGCGTCCGCTCGTAACTCGCGATAGTCAGGCGCAAAGTAATCTGTTGGTGTGCGCTATCATCTTCTCGTTGATAAATATCAACTGGGCCCAGCTGCGGCAATGTTTGTTCGGGTTGGACTTTGCCCAGCTCTTCCCAAACAAAATCATATACTTCCTGATAAGAGATTGTGACCGGCAGCTTGAGGCTGATATCCTGTGAGACTTTGGGGAAACGTGGCAAGGCAACGTATTGGCTGCGCGACTCGTCGGGCAGAACTGACAGGAATAGCTCGAAGCCAGCACAGTAGTCAGGCAGCTTGAGTAGTCGACGGGCACTGTTGCGATACTCACCAACTACACCAACCATTTGATCACCAACGTAGATGACTGCTGCTCGATTGGGCTCATAGGTACGACTAAGCTGTTCGAGTAGTTGGTGATCAGCAAGGTCTGCCACTGCCAGTGGTCGCAGCTTAAGGCCGGGCATCAATCCAAACTCAGCAACAACGTTCATAAGATACTTACGAGCCTGGAAATAGGCGGCACCACCGTACTGCTTACTGGCTTTCTGATCGGCCGCAAAGACCAGCGACAAACGATCGAATTCTTCCGGTAAACCGTGCTCGTCGACGGCGCTGGTAGCGTGAACTTTGCCTAATTCAAACAGCGCGAATTGGTCATAACCGGCCTTGATATTGGCATGGACCTTATCGAGTAAACTCGGCGTGAGGCTGAGGCGATAGTATTGCAAGTCAGGACTCAGGGCATTGCTAAGGGCGAAGGCTTGATCACTGTCCTGACGGGCTTTGTTCAGTAAATCGCCGTGCACGAAGCTATAGGTTAGGGCTTCATTAGCGCCTGCATCGGCTAAGATGCGACGAATCCGAGCCTTGAGGCTTAGCATTTGGTCTTCAACTGCAGGAGTCAGATCACGTGCCGGCAACACCAGCGGCAACTTGTCATAACCATAGAGGCGGCCAACTTCCTCGACAACGTCTTCACGCAGTTCAATATCAGTCCGCCAAAACGGTGAGGTTACTTCAAGCATATCTCCGCCTATATTGACCACAAATTCGGTGTACTCTAGCAATGCCTTCATTTCCTCGGCAGACAAAGACAAACCGAGACGATCATTAATAAATTCAGTCGCGACTTTCACGGCTGGGTAGAGAGACTGCCGAGACAACACCATCTCGTCGAGATGATTATTATCAATCACTGCCGAAGCTAGAACCGCTTGGCCATCGCTCAGCTGCTTCATGAGGTGAACTGCCTCAGCCATGATGCGATGATTCTGGAGAGGACTCTGGCCTTTATTGAAGCGAGTTACGGCGTCGCTGAAAATGCCATGAGCCATCGAGCTGCGCCGGATAGAATACATATCGAAGTTTGCACACTCCAGGATTATCCGTTTAGTATTGGCGTCAACTTCGGTATCAGCCCCGCCCATCACCCCACCAAGACCGATCAACTTCTGGTCAGTGGCAATCATAATGGCTTCAGCGCGTGGCTCAATTTCTTTGCCATTGAGCAGTGTCAGCTTTTCACCTGGGTGCGGGTTGCGCACCGTGAGGGTTGCTTTGTCTCCGCCACTGAGCGCTTTTACTTTGTCGTAATCGTAGGCGTGCAGGGGCTGGCCGGTCAGCACCATCATGTAATTAGTAATGTCAACAATCATACTTATCGGACGAATGCCGACCCGGCTGAGATAGGTTTGTAGGGCTGGGCTACTGGGCATAGACCCATCAACGCCACTGATAGCTACGGCCATGAAACGCGGTACTAGAGCTGGTAATTCGTTATGAACTTCTAAACCTAATTCGTCACTGGCCGCATCGAGCATATCTGGCAGGCCATGAGCGTACCAATCGGCCGACATGAATTGCTGTCCGAGAATCCCGGCGACTTCGCGGGCCACACCGATCTGGCCAAACAGGTCAGGCCGATGAGTAAACATCTTGTTTTCAATGTCGATAATATAGTCATCAAGCTTGTACGCTGTAGCAAAATCATCACCAGGTTTGACCTTATCGCCGAGCTCCAAAATACCTTCGTGACTATCGCCAATAGCCAGCTCTTTGGCGCTGGCCAACATGCCATTACTGGTCACGCCGCGAAATGGTTTAGCTGACAAGACGAACGGTTCAACATCTTCAGCCGTAGCCGGTACGGTGCTGCCCGGCGGCAACCAGGCCACCAACATACCAGCTTTGATATTCGGCGCGCCGCAGACCACTTGGACCAGCCCATTGGCGTCGCGTTCGACATCTTTGGCAACCTTGTCATCATCAACCTTACAGATACTGAGGTGATCGGAATCAGGCATCGGTGCACACTCCACGACTTTGACGACAATAATTCCTCGGTAGCGGGCTCCCAGATCAATCACTTCATCGACACCACCCAGCTGTGCCCCAATTTTCTCGACCAATTTATCAATCGGCGGCAATTCAAAACTCAAATATTCTTTAATCCAATTTACGGAGACTTTCATACTGAGTGCCCCTGAGCCTGTTCGTTTTTAATCCGCGAATCGTCCAGTTCTTTCTTGTTGTGAGCTAGGGTCTGAGCATAGGCTTTACCCACCTCCGACTCAATCAACTGCATTAAACCATCCAGTTTCACCATGATGCTGGGTTCCAAATCGACAAACTTTTGCCGCGTAGCAAAACGATACATGGTTTTGAGGCTCAAAATAGAGCGGCGAGCATAGCCCCAATCGTACTCGACATTGCTGGGACTCGCATTTCCAAGACCTTGGGCGATAAAATACATAATATTATTGGCTTCCGTTCGCAGCTTATTCTCGGTATTCCACTTCTCTTCCTCGGGGAAATCGCCCAAGATGCCGTACATATACTCGGCTAGGTCACAAGCATTCTTCCAGACTGGTTCATCATCGAGCTTATCGATCACCCGGTAGCCTGCTTTGCTCATGAGAATTGCCTCAAGAAGTCTAGGCGGGCGCTTTCGAAGTGGCGGATGTCTTCAATGCCGTATTTCATCATGACCAGGCGTTCGATGCCACCGCCCCAAGCGAAACCGGTGTAGACATTGGTGTCGATGCCGGCTTCATGCAGGACATTGGGGTGCATCATGCCGCAACCGAGTAGCTCGATCCAGCCAGATTGAGAACATATGTTGCAGCCTTTTTTATCACAAAATGGGCAGCTAAGTGCAAACTCAAATGACGGTTCGGTGAACGGGAAGTAGAAGGGCTGAGTTTTGACTTCCAACTCCTTACCGTAATACTCCTGCAGAAAAGTCTTCAGCGTAGCGATCAGATTACCCGCATTAACCCCTTTACCAACATAAACACCTTCCAACTGGTAAAAGGTGTGCTCGTGGCGAGCGTCGAGGTCCTCATTGCGGAAGACTCGCCCTGGAATAACCACAGCGATTGGCTTACCGGCTTCGAGATCGGCTTTGTGCTCGACGAGCACGCGATGTTGCATCGTCGATGTGTGGGCCGGCGCGATGAAAGATTTATCATTGCCATCGGTCTGAGTGGTCATGAATGTGTCGTAGTCGTCACGGGCGGGATGGCCTTCGGCGAAATTCAGAGCGCCAAACATATGGAAGTCATCGTCGATCTCGCGTGATTCGACAGCCGTGAAGCCCATACGATAAAAAATGTCGAGCACTGTGGCCAATTCGGTCATCAGCGGGTGTTGACTGCCGAGTTCACTTGTGAGCAGGCGCGGCCGCTTATCTGCAGGCGTGTTCATGTCGAAGGGTGCGGTGACATCAATCGGCGATAATTCCTCGGCCTGATCCTGTGCCTGATTGACCAAGGCCTGCAATTCGCCACGCAGATTATTAATATCCTGCCCAAACGCCGCTTTCTGATCAGCCGGCAATATCTTCAGCTCATTGAACAGCGCCTTCAGCTCCACTGCCCGCAAAATCTCAGCTTTTTTGTCGAGTTCGGCGACCCGTTTTCTGAGCAATTCGGCCGTCTCTGCCACCCGGGGATTTTGGTAATTCATATCTTATGCACCAGTATACCAGCCTGTAATAATTACTGCACTCCAAATGGTTGCATTCTGCTTATGCGGAGCGTAGACTGCCTGTAAGTTTAGCGTTATGAGGTATTAGTTTTGCCAAGACGAAACAGGCAAGAAGGTTCAAATGGTGACTATGAACCGATACGAATTGGCGATACGGCGATAGTTGGTTGGGTGTGTCCGGTGACCCAAGAGAAACTATCCAGCCGTGGCGCGTTAATCCCAGCCTTCAATAACTTCATGGTGGAGCGTTTATTCCTGGGATTGGTTGTGGCGACACCCGCAGCCACCGCTCGTGGGCAGTTTGTGCCAACCGGTTTACGGCGAGCCAAACCACCTGCACCCCACGCCGAAACTTATATGCTTAGTGAAGTGCGTGAACTTGGCCGTGTAATATTAGACGAAGTTCCCTATGAAGAATGGCGGGCAGGAGTCGAGAAAATTGATTATGACTACCGCCCCCATGGCGGGAATCTCGTGATTGACCCCCTGAAGCCAAACATTACTATCGAACTAGCGAGCGCTGTACCAGTTGAAGCTATCTCGATAATCTGGAGTGGGCGTTACGCATAGCTTCGGGATTTGAGTTACACTAGATATTATGGCAAACTTTTCTTTCGATGTGGTGAGTGATTATGATAAGGCCGAGCTGAATAATGTCTTCGACCAGGCGCAGCGTGAGATGGCATCGCGTTATGACTTCAAGGGCACACCGGCTGACATTGAGTGGCTGGAGGATAAAAAGGGCTTCAAGATTACTGGCAGCGGCGAGTGGCAGATTGACGCGATTCTAGATATCGTTCGGAAGAAATTGGCGGCCCGAGATCAGAGCCAGAAACTGCTCGACACTACCAGCGAACTAGTGGAGAGTAATCTGAAAACCTTCAAGGAAGTGCCGTTCAAGCAGGGGCTAGACCAAGAGAAGGCTAAGAAGTTGACGGCCATCATCCGCGATAAATTCCCGAAGGTCAAACCGCAGATTCAAGGTGATACCGTCCGCGTCATGAGCAACAGCAAGGACGACCTCCAAGCCGTCATGCAACTACTCCGTGCCGCCGATGTCGACTTCCCACTCAGCTTTACGAACTACCGCTAAGGCACACCCGGCGTGGTCCAGTGCAGGCTAGTTTGGGTGAAGGACAAGCTCGGTGAACAATGCGCCGGCCAAAAAATGCAAAGCAACAGCTGATTCTTTCAGTCTGCGTACGCCGAAGTCTCCCTCTAAATACAGGCGCGGTAATGCCAGTGCCGGCGCATCAGCTATGGGTTCACTGATTCGATCATAAAATACCACCTTACCATCTCTGAAACCAAGGCTTTTGCGCGTGCTTGTCGTGGCGGTCGTATCGTAATAGCTCAGAACTGTACCGTCAGTGACATGGCTACGGATAATAGTATTAGCGAGCATATCCCCAGGCATTGGGAGCCTCGGTAATGGTAAGGTAGTCAGGAGGGCTGTCTCAATGCTTGATCCCTTCGGTGGCTCAGCGATAAAACGTGGGATTTCCGTCAATGCAACAGTCGCAGCCCGTCGTTCTTCGAGACTACTCAGCGGCAAATCTAAATATGCTTTGTTGAACGTGTTCGCCATGACAAACCAATTAATTACTTATATTATACTATGTATTAAGAATTAAAGCAATAGCCTTTCGCAAATATTTAAGGGTTGCCGTCTGGGGCAGATGATTCGCTGGTGTGATGCTGTTGATGGAGATGACGGAGGGGTGGTACCGTCCTGAGGATTTCACCCATCATGGTTATAGCCGTCAGGGCCTCTGACCCCAGGAGTTCATAGGTGGGTGGCTCATCGATCATCGGTAACTGTGGTTCATCATTCATCGGAGGACGTATTATAGCATCCCGACCCTGGTGACTACGCTATACTAAAGCATATGCAAGATATGCCAGATATGTTAGAGCAAGCCAAAGCTGTGCTCGAGATGAACGACCGTGGCAGCTACACCCAGCCCGCACATGGTCTCTACCCACACCAGTGGCTGTGGGATAGCTGTTTCGTGGCGATTGGCCTCAGGCATTTGGATGTGGATCGTGCAAAACGTGAGTTACTTAGCTTGCTCCGTGGCCAATGGCATAATGGTATGTTGCCGAACATCATCTTTCGAGACGACGCCGACTATCAGACCGATCGGAATTTCTGGCGCAGTTGGACCAGCCCGTACGCGCCCAGCGATGTCATGACCACCGGTATCACCCAGCCACCAGTGTTGGCCGAGGCAGTAGTTCAGGTCGGTGCCAGTATGTCCTGGCCCGAGCGCCGGAGCTGGTATCGAATGATGTTCCCGGCTCTGCTGGCCTACCACCAGTGGTTGTACGAAGACCGAGATCCGCATGGCGAAGGCCTGGTCTTACAGATTCACCCCTGGGAAACAGGACTGGACAATACGCCACCGTGGATGAGCGAAATGCATGAGCACATGCTACCGCTCTGGATTCGATTCATCGAGAAAAGTCATGTCGACCGTCTCATCAATCTGTTCCGGCGCGATACTCGGTCTGTACCCATCGACCAGCGCTTCTCAACGGTTGAAGTCCTGATGCTGTTTGATATCCAGCGCCGGCTGCGACGGAAAGCCTACGACATCAATAAGATATTAGACCACTCGCTATTCGCCATCGAAGATTTGGCGTTCAATAGCATGTTCATCAGGGCCAATAGCCACCTACGTGAGATCGCCAAGAGTCTGCGGCAGGAATTGCCCGAGGAATTAGTCAAGCACATGGCTAAAACCGAAAAGACTTTCGAGGAACTCTGGGACCCCTATACCGGACAGTATTATTCGCGCGATTTTATCACTCACCGCTTGCTCAAAACACCGAGTATCGCGACCTTGCTGCCCTTATACGCCGGCAGTATCAGCCAAGAGCGGGCCGATCAGCTCGTCAAGTTGCTTGAAGATGACCACGTTTTTGGCCCGGCCTACCCCGTACCGAGCGTACCGCTCGATTCGTCTTGGTTTCACTCCAAGCTCTACTGGCAAGGCCCTTCATGGGTCAATATGAACTGGCTGATCATCGATGGTCTCAAACGCTACGGCTTCAAAGACCATGCTGCTGCCCTTCGTGAAACGACCCTGGAAATGGTGGCCAAAAGCGGCTTCTCTGAATACTTCGATCCCCTCACCGGCGAAGCCGCCGGTGCCTCCAACTTCTCCTGGACCGCCGCCCTCAGCATTGACTTATTGAATCAAAAGGTATAGAATATATCCATACATGAGGTCCTCTCTTGATTGAAAGCCACGGCGTACAATACCCTGAACAATTGACCATCTTGCCACTTCGGCGATTGCTGGAGCTTAGCCAAACCAACATGACGGCTGATCCGGAACAAGGCCTTCGTTTTGCCGCTGTCGCATATGATATCGCACAATGGCCGGTCAATCGCCAAGGTGACCCGACGGCTGCTGGTGAGGCCGCAGCAAAGGCATCTTTTCGAAGTCAACAGCTTGGCCGCGATCCAGCAACATGTAATGACTGGTTAGAGCGCACCCTTAACGCCCTACCGGGCAATAGCAACCTGATGCGCCGTGAACGAGTTGCCACGCTATTACTTGATGGCCGTGGCCGTGCCGTACGACTGCTGCGAGAGTATACCAGTGGCCAACAAGTAACCGAAGCTGAGGTTTCAGAGCTGCACATTTTCGGTAGCTTTGCATTGGCTGAACGTACGCTACGCCAAGTTGGCGATAGGCGCGATCCATATGGGCCAATGCTCGACCGACATAGGGCGACCATCGAAGCCGTACTACCGAACATGAGCGATGCACCGTTGGCAGCCCGGCTGGCGCTTCGCGGTATGTTTCGGGCAGTCACCAGTCGCCGAGAGTCTGCCAACACGCCCAGCGATTCCGGCCCCAGTACGATGGCCAAACATGCTCGTTTCGTAACGAAACAATTCTCGATGAATGGCCTAGCGCTCGCACTGGCAGCCTCCAAACTTCTAGGCAAACGAAGCCAACGGATTGATACATACCGTCGCTCCGTTGCATTACGAATGCTCGGCTAAACCTACTCTCCACGAGACTGCCGACGACTTCTCATGGACGACGGCGCTGGCTATCTACCTGCGCTCTCAGAAATAGTTGCCGTCGAGAACAGCAAACTAGTCGTCGGTGATGGTGGGCTTGTCGAGTAAGAGCGGCTCGATTGTTGCTTCGGTGTCGGCGATTTTGACGATGTCGCGGTCGATTTTGCCGAGTTCTTTATACGTGGTGTTGAAATGTCCGACGGTGGTGCCGAGGCTGGTACCGAGCTTCAGCATGTAGGCGTTGTGGGCCAGTAGATGCTTCTGCAATTGTTCGATGTTTTTACGAATCTTCTCTGTATCTTTATGAATTTCGATGGACCGCAGACCTTGCATGATGGTTTGCAGCATAGCCGACAGCGTACTGGGGCCGACGATGGTCACCTTTTTCTCGCTGGCGTATTGGATGAGGTTGCGGCCGCTGACATTGCCCAGCCCGACTTTATTCGCCAACAGATCATAGTAGATCGCTTCTGAGGGGATGAACATCAGCGCTTGGTCGAGGGTCCCCTTACCAGGATTGATATACTTGGCCGTTTCATCAATTCGATTTTTAATATCGGTTTTGAACAGTTTGACGAGCGCGTCTTGGTTGGGCTCTTTGGCTTCAATCAAGCGATTATAATTCTCCAGACTGAACTTGCTGTCGACAGGCAGTACCTTATCATCCAAGATGATGGCAGCATCGACGATCAGACCCTCGCCGAGCTTGTATTGCAGTTCGTAGGCACCAGGCGGCAAGGTGTTTTTGAGAATTTGATCAAGATAGAATTCACCTATCACGCCGCGCTGTTTGGGGTTTTGCAATACGTTCTGCAAGGTTTTCAGTTCGGCAGCGATGTCGCCGACATTCTTGTTGGTGCCCTCGAGGCGCGTCAGCTTCTCGGTCACCTGCTCGAGAATCTTGATACTGGCCGCCGACTGCGAGGCTAGCTGCCGATTACTGGTGCCTAATTGATCGCTCAGCTGCTTTTGCAGACCGTCTTTCAGCTCACCGACCGACTTATTGAGTTCGGTCATGTCGGCCTTCAGCAATAAGGCACTGTCGCCAGAGCTGGTGGGGCGGCGTAAGAGCAGTCCGAATAGCACCAGGATGACGACCCCCAAAACAATAACCGCGATAATCATACTTCTATTCTATCAGTTAATGATGGTGACGGTGGTGCCGATGCCAGCCCAGCTATTAATCCAGGCCGCCGTCGACAGCGGTAACTCGACGCAACCGTGCGAAGCATCAGTCGAGTCGGGGCTGACGCTACCAAAGGCGCTATTGTCGCGCCAGGTGGCATCATGGAAGCCGTATACACCGTAGCGATTCGATAAAAATGGCAGCCAGTAATTGACGTAGTCGTTCCAGCTACCCGTGCTGTCCGAGCCAGTCAGGTAGAGATTCGCCTGCTTACTATAGATATGGAAGCTACCGGTGGGTGTCAGGTCTGCAGCCAGAAAAGCCATGCCGGTAATGACGGGCGAGTCATAGGTGGTCGTGATGCCATCACAGGCCCATAGATGCCGCTGCTTGATGCTGACGACAATGTTGTGAGACAGATTATTCGTAGCGCAAGACGTCACCGCCACATCTATTTCAATACTGGGCAAAGCTGGGATGCGGTCAACGGTGGCCGCCCCAAGGCTGGTCTGTAAGCGATAGGTTTTGAAAAAGGTGTTGCGAGTGGGTACGACAACCAGCTGATCGCCCCTGCTGACTATCAGTAGACTACTCAAAGCCGCGCAAGTCAGTATTACTGCTGCGGCGATAGCGGCTAACGTTGGCCGGCTGGGCCTGGTACGAAATGTTTGAGTTGACAACTTCATGAGAATACGGGTTAAGTATACCCCTTACCGCCGTTCAGGCGAAACGTGTGACGAGGAATATGAAGCTGACGCCGAGCATCGTCAAACCGATAGTCCGATACGAAGAGTGCTTGCTGTGGGCTTCAGGCAAGATTTCACTGGCCCCGATATACAGCAGGAAGCCGGCGAAGAAGCCCAGATAGAGTACTAAGAGATTATCTGAAACATGGAAGAAGTGCGTGCTGAGCACTCCGAGCACGGGTGCGATGGCGTCCAGCAAGAGGAACATGAAGGCTTTGCGACTGCGATTCTTATTGAGTAGCATGAGATTGACGGTGTTCAAGCCATCAGTGAAGTCGTGGGCAATGACCGCGATGGCCACAGCGATACCCACCGTTGTGCCCGCCTGAAATCCCAGCCCAATGCCAACACCATCCAAAAAACTGTGGCCACTGAGCGCTAATGCACTAGCTACCCCCACCTGTGGGTGGTGGTGAACCTCATATTCGTGTTCCTGGCTATGATGGATCAAGATACTTTTCTCGATGGTGTGGAAGGCGAGGAAGCCGAAGACCATGGCAATCATGGCCCCAGTTGCACTTCGCCCCTGCTCGGTTAATAACTTAAAGATCTCTGGCAGTAGGTCGAAAGCCACCACACCGAGCAACACACCAGCCGTGAAGCCCAGGAAACGATGCAGATTATCCTTATTCCGCAGACCGGTCCAACCGCCCAACATGGTTGAGACGAAAGTGCCGAGTGAAAGTAGTACCGGGGTCATGGCTCAATTCTAGCGCCAGTTGCTTTATTATTGCAAATGTGTCGCAATTCGTGCTATATTTGCAGCAATGAATGTCGCCGAATTACAGCTGCAACAGCACCTCAAAAAGCATGGTTTCAGTATGACCAGCCCCCGTTACGTGGTGTTTGCCGCCTTGGAGGACCGAGAAGCCTTAACCATGGCCGAATTAGTTACGGCCTGTGGTGGTCAGCTAGACAGGGCGACGGTCTACCGAACCATTACACTTTTTGAGCAATTAGGCATTGTGCAGCGCTTACAGATTGGCTGGAAATACAAAATAGAGCTGGCCGACAGCTTCAGCCACCACCATCACCACCTCAATTGCACCAAATGCGGCCGAGTGATTCCCCTGTCTGAAGATGAGGAACTCGAAAAACGACTCCACGAACTCGCCGATATGTACCGGTTCAAAGACAGCGACCACCAGATCGAGATCCGCGGCATCTGCCGCCAATGCCAACTCCAAGCTAGCGTCGATAATCAGGCCTTAGATACCTAATGACCCAGCGCGAAATTCGGCTGGGTCAGTAGGAAGCCTCACACTTCCTACATCCAGCTTATGCCTATTGGCTCGGTTTTGCAAGTCGACTACAACAGAGGTCGAAAGACGTTGCATCTGGCAAATAGTCCTGCGCGGTATTTGCCAACCATGAGCGAATACCGATACAATAGACAAACTTATGCATATTGTTCAGCCTACCGAGAAGCTCCTGCCACATGACATCTGAGAATGTAGCGATTATTGGCGTTGAAGTGCTGGTATTAGTGCTGTTTTCAGCAGTCTGTTCTGGCCTTAATATCGCCATTATGGCTCTCGATATGGGCGACTTGCGGCGCAAGGCCAAACTCGGTAATCGCCAAGCCAAGCGCGTGCTGCCGCTACGGCGCAACACTCACCTGACGCTGGCTAGCATCCTGCTCACCAATGTCGCCGTCGTTTCGGCCAGCACCCTGGTCCTGCACCAGCTTTTTGACGGATGGTTGGCAGGCCTGATCAGTACGCTGTTAATTGTCGTGTTTGGCGAGGTGATTCCGCAGGCCCTCTTCGCCAAGAACCCATTAATGTGGTCCAGCCGTTTCGCGCCACTGTTGCAAGTGTTACGCCTGGCCACCTATGTTGTCAGTAAACCGCTGCAGCTTTTACTTGATAAGCTTTTCCCCTATCAGCGAGCACGGTTACAGAGTCGTCAAGAACTTGGCCTGCTCATCACTGAGCACTTAACCAATGACACCAGCGAGCTTGATGAGGACGAAGTGGAAATCATGCGTGGCGCCCTCGGCCTCAGCCAAAAGCGAGTCCGTGACATCATGACCGACATTCGCCACACCTACTGGTTGACACCGGAGGATGAACTGACCGGTCCACGGATCGATGAGCTGAAAGCCAAAGGCTACAGCCGAGTGCCAATCTTCAACCACGAGCTGACGGTTTGCGCCGGCGTGCTGCTGCTCAAGAACCTGGTCGATATCGACTTTGACGAGCGGGTCTACACCGTCTCAGACATGCACTTACACCCCGTCGAAGCCGTGGGCAGCATGACGGCTCTGGACACTATGTTTCGAAAATTCATCGGCGCTGGCACCCATCTGATTCCGGTTGAACGCGATGATGGAATTGTCGGCATTGTTACGATTGAAGACCTGATCGAAGAAATTTTGGGCCACGAGATAGAGGACGAAACAGACCGACAAAAAAGCCGCGCCGCTGCGCTGCCCCGCGCCTAGCTGTCAGTCAATAGCGGTGCGCCGGCCAACAGGGTTTTCTCGGCGTAATTATTCAGTATGTGCAGTGGGCTTGCACTTGACTGTAGCGCTGCGTAGATGAGCACTGCACCGCTAAAGCCGTCAGTTTGCCAGTGGGCTTCGGTTGGTAAAGGGAGCTGCTTAAACATTGGCGGTTCCGGATAGGTTGTCAGATACAGATAGGGCTCTGGGATGGTCTCGTCTCCGGTACTGAAGCCCAGACTGAGTTGGTTTTCATCATTATTCGGGAACCAGACCAGTGATAGGTCAAAGTGATGCGGATAAACCAGTACCGGACTGATGAGCCCGGGATGTAAGTTCGGTGATAATTGCAGGCAATAACTGGCCAGCTGCCAAAAGGCTGCGCCGATCAGCTTCGATTGTGCCAGTTCAAACGTCCCATTGAGCCCAAATTCCGGCGTCGCAATCATTCGATTCTCACCCCGGCTCTGCATCCAGACTTTCAGATTATCCATAATCGCAGCCGCATCATACTCCTCCAGCGACCACTGAGTGCCGCCAAGCCGCACCACCCCTGCCTGCATATCAAGCACTGCTTGCACGGTCTCTCCACCGACGCTTATTTCTCGACTCGCCAGCCCCACTTCAACGACAGACAAGCCGTAGTGCCAATCAGGCTGCTCAGCTGCCACAAAGGCCTGTTGCAACTTGCCTAAGACTTTCGCCACATTGTGCAGGTAATCACGCGTTTGGCCGAAATCAGCGACGGACAATTCTGGTAATGATAGTTCCATGTCACCAGTATATTTGATAGGCTCATAGTATGTTTAAAAAATCTTCAAAAAAATCCGCTCACCGCTGGCCCGAAGGCGCAATTGTCTATCAGATTTATCCGCGCAGCTTCTTCGACAGTGATAATGACGGCGTCGGTGATATCGGCGGCATCACCAAAAAGTTAGATTACATCGACAAATTAGGTGTCAATGCCATCTGGCTGTCACCGTTCTATCCGTCACCGATGGCCGATTTCGGCTATGACGTGGCAGATTATTGTGCTGTTGACCCCCTGTTCGGTGATATGAAGGCCATGGAAGCGCTCATCAAGCGGGCGCACAAACGCGACATCAAAATCATGGTCGATCTTGTACCCAACCACAGTTCCGACGAACACGAGTGGTTTCGCCAGTCCAAGCAATCGGCCGATAACCCCTACTCGGACTGGTACATCTGGCGCGACGCCAAAGGCCGCGAGGCTAATGGCACGCCCATCCCACCGAACAACTGGATTGAAGTTCTGACCGGGGGTCCCGCTTGGCAGTGGGAAGTCCGCCGCCAACAATTCTATCTACACAGCTTCGACGTCCGCCAGCCAGATCTAGACTGGACCAACCCCGAAGTGCGAGCTGCCATCAAAGACGTCATGCGTTTCTGGCTCAACAAAGGCGTCGACGGTTTTCGGGTCGATGCCGTACAGTTCATGGCCAAGGACCCGACGTACGACGACGAAGCGCCCAACCCGCACCACCATCACGACCATGGCCGCTATGGCGCGCTGATCCACACCAAGAACCACGGCTGGCCAGCCATGTATGCCTATCTTGCCGAAATGGCTGCAGTTTTGCAGGAGCCCAAGTATAAGGCACGGCAGGCTTTCATGGTTACCGAAGCCTACCCCGATACCCACGAACGAGTTAAAGAGTACCTGGCCTTCTATGCTGGCATGGACCCTGAGGTGGCCGCGCCCTTCATTTTCGAAGGCCTGAATCTGCCTTGGGAAGCCGGCCCTTGGCGCAGTTTCCTCAAGGAATTCCACGCCGCCATCGACGACTTCAGCCAGTACTGCGTTGCCAGCTATGCTTTCGGCAACCATGATCAGCACCGTATCGTCAGCCGCCTCGGTGAACCTGCTGCCCGCAGCGCCGCCGTCCTACTCCTCACCCTGCCCGGCATGGCCTTCATCTATAACGGTGAGGAAATCGGCATGCAGAACGGTGACATCCCCCCAGAGTTTATCCAAGATCCCGGCGCCCGCGGTGGCTCTGGCCGTGACCCAGAACGCACACCACTCCAGTGGTCCGCCGCCAAAAATGCTGGCTTCTCCAAAGCCGACAAAACCTGGCTGCCCGTTAACCCGGACTACAAAACCCACAACATCGACACTGAACTAGCCGAATCCAAGTCTTTCCTCTCCCTGTACCGCCAGCTAGGCAAGCTACGCAACAGCTCCGAAGCATTGAAATATGGCGATATCGAGGTTGCCAGTGTCAGCCATAAAGCCGTGCTGCGCTTCACCCGCCGTGCTGGCAAGGAAGCCTACACCACGCTCATCAACTTTACCGGTCGCGCTCGCAGCGTGAGCACCAAAGACTCACTCGGTACTGTCGTGCTGTCATCACACCCTGATTCCACACTCCACGGCCAGCTCGAACCAAGCTTTAAGCTTCTTCCTCACGAAGCAATCGTCGTCAAAGTCCATGAAGCCTAATAAGCCTGGCAAACTCGATGTTGACGCCCGCTTCCTGCTGGCCAATGAGCGCACGCTTCTGGCTTGGGTACGGACTGCCCTGGCCATCGAAGCTGGCGGTCTGGCCTTAACAGCCTTGCATCCTTCCAACACGGGCCAGGTGTTTGGCATCATCATCCTCCTGATGGGTGCTGGCGTGGCCATCTTGGGTTATGCCCGGTTCCATGCCACCGATAAGGCAATCCGCGCTCATCGCCTCCCGACGACTGGTCACGGACCAGCGATTGGCGTCATCGGCGTGGTGGTCGTCGCCGTTGTCCTCGCCATCGCCCAGGTGACAGTGCTGCGCTAAAGCCTAGGCAATATGACTGACGGCATACAGTAATAAGACGCATAATCCAAGAGTTCGCCGGAAGTAATTGACCCCCCAGCCCAGCTCCAGTGCTGCCCAGATCAATATCGAAATGCCACCAACCAAGACAATATCGCGCTTGAACGTGCTCGGGCTCAGCAAAATGCTCATCGCAAAGGAAAATAGCCACACCCAGAGAAAAACATTTGGCTTCTGCGCAACCACGAACTGACCATGCTTGTCATGCCAGAATTTGTCGCTAAAACTTTGTTTTCGAGCCATTAGCTACCTATTATAAACCATCACCTCAACTACACTAAATGGTGGTGCAAGCTGTCGAGGATCCGGTGGTAATGCGCCCAGAACCACAAGATATTGAAGAGTAATAACAGCGGAAAGACGCCGAAAGTCTCCATGGCTTTGCCAGTGGTGATACGAAACGCTCTCAGCGGTGGAATACCGAACTTGATCGGAATCGGTAGCAGCCACGGCACGCCCTCTTTGGTCAAGGTGTCCATCACCAGGTGACTGACCATGCCGATCATGAAAGCCCACCATACATAGCCTGTGTCGACATGGGGCATCAAAGGAGATAAAAAGACGATGAACCAATGGGCAGCATAGCCGAACAGCGCCAGACCGAGGAAGGAGTGCGTCAGGAAGCGGTGCCCGCCCAGCAGCTTATCGAAGACTTTGCCGAAGTACTTCCCCACCGGCAGATTACGCCACAGCGGCGCCGTCGGCTGATCAATATCCGGCGTCACCCCACCCATCAAATTCGCCAACACCGCGATAATCACCGTCCCCAGCGTAAACGTCTGCTCCGGCCGCACCAACACCACAATCCCCAAAGCCGTAATCGCCGCCAAATCATGTGTCCGTGCTGTCATTACTCTTAAGTTTACCAGAATAAGCTATCGCGGAACGAAGAGGTTATATCTTGCTAGTCTATCTAGAAAAGTTCGTCTGGGCTGGCCACATGAGTAATTAGTGAATACGGAATGAGGTCATCGTAGTCTGTCTCCGCCCATGGTGCTTGCCGGTGTGTAAACTCAACGATCGATTGGCTGTCCTTGTCCTTCCACTTCATGCACACAGCCTGAATCTGCTGAATTTCTTCGTAGGTCAATCGATCACTAGTGGAGTGCTCATTGACTGAAATCATCAATGCGGAGCCTTTTGACTCTATAGTTATCATCCCCGAGTCAAACATTTCATCTATCATTCTAAAGAAAGGCTTTGCAACTGGGCCAAGAGGTAACTTGTGGTACTGCATGGCCGACACCGACTCCCCCTTGTGATAAAACCAAGAGAAATCAACCAGATATAGTAGTTTGGCTAGCTTCGTCTTGGTAATCTTCCCGTCGCTAGAATCACCGCCGTTCTCAATACATAGAAGACACATCTGTCTATATTTGATGATGTCGCCTGACTGGACTACCTCTGAAAGACCAAGCATGTCTTTAATATTAACCTTGAACACCACGCAAAGCGTCTCAAGTTCGTTAATCGTTGGGTTGCGCTCACCAGATTCAATAATCGCATAGGTTAGGCGACTTAGGTCGAGTTTTTCGGCAACCTCAGCTTGTGATAAACCTGCCTGCTCGCGGTAATGGCGAATTCGCTTATTGAGTTGCATTGGCATCCGTCCTATCTGTTAATGTCTATTGTAGTCTGCTGGTGTTAAAATTACAAGCATACTTTTCTATACAGAGCCTTGTTTTCTATACAAACCAAGTGTATAACGGATGGTAGATCAAGCAAATAAAAACGCTTGAGGGTAGAGCCGCGGGACGGCTTGCAGCAATAAAATTAATGATAAAGGAGCCACCTAACATGGCAGATAAGCATTCACCACACACAACAACTATAATCGTCAACGGGCAACCAAAGGAGTGGGCCGAGAAGGAGATAACCTATCAGCAGGTTATTCAGCTCGCCTTTCCCGGGGCCGGCACTAACCAAGACTACACCGTAACCTATAGCCATGGCCACCAAGAAGGTCAGCTGGTGGCCACCAGCGCACCAGTAAAGATACACAAGCATATGGAGTTTGACGTCGATGGAACTGATAACTCGTAATCCTGACCTAAAGAAACTGTATGACGATGGCTATGAGATACAGATTCTAGACAAAAGTCACCTGGTCATCCACAGCGTGCCCTATCTGGCCAGCGACAATCAGCTGGCCTACGGCATTCTTGTCAGTACCTTAGTGCTCGCGGGCGACAACATCGTGTATGAGTCAGGTTCAGACCATACGGTACACTTTGCCGGGAATTATCCGAGAGCGACCGACGGAAGCAAGCTGACATCGTTTGCGGAGGCTGGTGGCCGACAGGAACTTTCACCTGGGCTTTGGACCGATCACACATTCTCGGCTAAGCCGACTGGTAATTATCGCGACTACCATCACAAGATGACCGTTTACATTAAGAAGCTTGGGGCGCCCCTTGTTGAGTTGGGTATCACGGCCACCGCACAAACTTTTCGCGAGGTCGCATCCATCGACAATTCACCATTTCATTTTGCAGACACCAACTCAGGACGTGCAGGAATGACAAGCATTAACGGTCGCGTATCTGGCCAAAAAGTAGCCATCCTCGGCGTAGGCGGTACTGGTTCCTATGTACTTGATTTTGTAGCCAAAATGCCTGTAGCCGAAATACATCCATTCGATGGAGACACTATGCTGTCGCATAATGCGTTCCGTGCACCCGGTTCGCCTACTATCGCTCAGCTACGAGAAATGGTTAACAAAGCTGAGTACCAGGCAGAAACCTATTCTCGGATGCATAAGGTCATCAAGCCTCATAGTTATAACGTGGACGAATCAAGGCTCGGAGAGCTGGAGCAGTTCGACTTTGTGTTTGTTTGCATAGACGGTGGTAACGATAAGCAAAAAATCATCGCCCACCTAATAGCCCACTCAGTTCCCTTCGTTGACGTCGGTCTCAACATGCGTGTTAACGACGGTAAACTGCGGGGACAGATAAGGACGACACTAGTGACGCCAGCAAGTGCAGAGAAGCTGAACAGATATATACCTACCCCTGCGCCAAACCCAGATGAAGATATATACCGAAGTAATGCACAGGTCGCCGAGATGAATGCTCTTAATGCATGCCATGCGGTATTGTCCTGGAAGCGCCTCAATGGCATTTACGATCAGCTTGAGCAGCCTGATCATTCAGTATTTAAGATAAGGAATGGGCGACTGATCAATTATGAGAATTAGACACGAATTCGTAAAATTTATTCCAGACTCACTTGAGCAAAATGTTGTCTATGTGTCGATTCGCTACCGTACCATGACACACTTATGCATGTGCGGTTGCGGTAACAAGGTGGTTACGCCAATCCGGCCAGAAAGGTGGCAACTACTATATGACGGCTCATCAATATCGCTCAAACCATCGGTCGGCAACTGGGATCTGCCCCGCCAATCACACTACTGGATTACGAACGATGAGGTCATATGGTCCCATAAGATGAACCCTGATGAAATTCGTACCGTTAAAGCTATACAACGGGATCGCATTAACAAACACTACGTCAAGAAGACTGGGAAGCACTGGTGGTTCGGTAGATAGCCTGCTTAGAGTTCTGAAAAGTATTTTTGGGTTTCAGGGTCAGTCGAGAAAATATAGCACCCCTTCTGGCCTCGCGTCATGAGTGTGCGGTAGGTATTCTTGATGATGGCGTCGGCAAGAGCTTTGGCCTGTTCGGGATCTTCGGCTAGCATCTTCTTGTAGCCATGGACTGAGGAATCGCTGCCGGCTCGTTTGGTGGCGTCGGTGATGACCTTGCCGTTACGGACTACCAAGTCAGGGCCAATGATGACGCCCACGTAGTCGAGTTCTAGGCCTTGGCAGGTGTGGATACAACCGATTTCATTTATGGATTCTGGCTTGATAATCCAGAGGCTGCCGTCAACAGCTAGATTCCAGCGCATTCCGAAATTGTATTCGTCGATAATCACGTCTTTGATCGTGCCGGGCCAGTCATTCTTGCTTTGCCATTTCCAACAATAACCAGCCACCATACGCGCCTTTTTAGTAACCTTATTCCTGTCGACGATCACGTCTCGAAGTTCGTTCGGGTCATTGATAACTCGAAAATCGTAATCAATGTCTTCCAGACTCTCATTGGCGGTTTCGCGAATCTGTAATGCATTATCCAGCCACGCGAGATAGCCATCCGAGCCATTGCAGCGAAATTGAGACTCCAGCTTAAGCACTTGGGCCTCTGCCCCGAGCTGCAAAGCCCATAGTTTGATCTCTTCTAGATCACCAATGTCGCGAAAAGTGACTTTTTGATCTTCGTCGAGGAAGAAGATGCTGAATTTGGCTGAGCGAATTATCTCTTTGACCTGATTCTCGCCTTGATTTTGATACATACCGGATTTGGCATTAAGGCGATGCGCCTCATCTACAATCAGAGCGTCAAACAGATTAGGTGCCGTCTCGGTGAAAGAACCTGAACCACTGAAGAGGTTGGTGATCTGGCTCTTCTTGAAGCTTTTGGTCAACATGCTCTCGTAAACACTTCGTGGAGCTGCATTTCGGGTCACGTATTTGCTGAGCAGCTGTCGCTTCGTCAGCTCAACCAATAAGTTGATAGCCACTACTGACTTACCGGTGCCTGGCCCGCCCTCAACAATCAATACATGCTTCTTATTTGCGGTTGACGATTGGGCCAGTTGCATGGCCGTTTCGTAGACGACTTTTTGGTCATCTATCATTAGGAATTCTTGGTTACCCTGCAGCATCGACTCAAGCTTGTCGGCTAAGTGCTTGGTTGGCTTGATCTTACCGTGATCAATACGATACATGACCGGATCATTGGCACCATGCCTGACATTCTGTTTGATGAACTCACGGAGTTTCAGAGCGTCTGACTTGAGGAATACTGGCGCTTTGTCGAGATATTCTTTGTAAAAATCGTTGGTAATAACATCGTCCTGGTCATAGTTGTGCAGATAAGCACAGGGTCGTAATTGAATCTGGTCGTCATGTACTGTCTGGTTGAAATCTTGCAGTAAGCAGGCATATGTCCAGGCCTGATAGGAGGGGTGCGAGACCTCGCGTTCACGATGGCCGACATAACTAGTTACTACCCCGTCCATGGTAGTCATACTTGCTTCGCTCCACTGTTTCAGCTCTATGAGAATGGCTGTGTCCTGACCTCGATCGTTTTTACCGGCGATGATAAAGTCAACGCGTTTTGAAGATTGCGGAATATGGTATTCGATTGCGATCTCGACACCATTTGGTATGTCATCATCTGCCAATACACGATACATATACGGAATTGAGTTTTCCCAAGACACAACCTCCCTTATGCCGGTTTTGTGGCCAGTTGCAGCCTGAAACGCTTGGTGGATGATATCGCCGATATCGTTGGTCATAACATCGGCCATAAATTTTTCTTTGGTCGAGGAGTAGACGATCATCCAGCGAGTTCCGTGTATTTTTTGTGGTTACCGCTAGCCTTGGCGACAGGGTATTTGGCATTATTTTTCTTCATCTTCTCAACCAACGCCTCGTTCAGGTCAATATTAAAATCATTTGCAATCAAGAGTACCCAATAGAATACGTCGGCGAGTTCCTCACTGACATCGGCTTTTTTAGTGGCGACGTGCTCAGCCATCTCTTCGGGCGTCTTCCATTGGAAGTGCTCTAAAAGTTCACTAGCTTCGAGCAATAGGGATATCGACAAGTCTTTCGGGTTATGAAACTGCTTCCAATTGCGAGCATCGCGGAAGGCTACAACTTCCCTTTGCAAGTCTGAAATATCGCTGGCTTTGCTCACGTAATAACTCCTAAAATTCTCAAAAGTTAAGAATTACTTAATCATTTCGTAGTATAGCACCACGGCTCGACTTTATATCTGTTATTGACTAGGCGCTGTGCCGTTCCTGGTAGACGGCGAAGCGGAGGGCGAGGAGGAGGCCGAGGCTGAGTAGGAAGCCGGGGATGGCGCCGAATTGGATGCGGGAGAAGATGAAGAATTCGGTGAGGAAGAGGTTGATGAGGATGGCGCGGCGGAAGAATTCGTAGGCTTCTGTCCGAGAAGTGGTCAAACGGAGTACGCCGACCACGATGAAACCAGCAGCGACCAGCGAAGACAGCAATTGGCCAATGAGCAACCGGGTACTATAGGAATCGGCGCCGTGCAACAGGGCGCGGATGTCATCGAGGTTATTGAAGACACTGCCGATGACGGCGATGAGAAAAGTGATGGCTTGTAGGACGAAGACGGTGGCAACCAGGCGGTTGGAGCTGCGGGAGCGCCAGAAACGGGCATAGGTGGCTGAGAGCCAGGCCCGGAAGCGGTGCCAGCGGCTGCTGGTGCTGGGGATGGTCTCAACATGCTTGAGTAGTGACAGAAGTTCGTGGGTGATGGGGCTGTGCTGGTTTGCTCGGGCTAGCAGGCGACGTATATTACTCTTCTCGGCATCATCCATGTCATGGAGTACCGCTTCTTCAAACTGGCGCAGAGCGTTTAACTGGTATTCTTCACTACTGAGGTGCTGCCGACGACTAATGAAATCAAATGTCAGGTAGAGGATGCAGAAGATGGCGTAAATCAGGCCGATGGTCGGGCGGAAAAAGTAATTATTGTCTTTGGTGATGAATTTACCGAGCTCATCGATGAACACACCGAAACCCGCACCACCAACCAGGGCAGATACGCGCTGAGAACGGACGCCGAGGAATGACAGGCTGATGACAATGGCAGCCAGCATCAGTACCCCGCCCCATAACAGATGGGCGATATGCAACGAGCCGCCACCGACTTGTGGGTAACCAGTAACATGGAGATAAAAGCGCAGCAGTAACAGGCTACTGACCGCCGAGACGAGGAATATCTCGAGATGATCACGGGCTTGAATATTGCGATAGAGGTAACGCCGAGGCATATGGCTCAGTATAACTGAATTATCGATTCAGGGGTCACAAATTTGAGTTTACAGGGGTGGCTGTAGTATAACGTACAGCCGACTCATTACATAAGCGGTATGCTTGGTAAGGTTAAAGGAGGATTACATATGACCAAGAGTACAAAGAACTGGGACACAATTTCGACTGAGGAGTTCAAGGCACTGGACCTCAATACGCGGAAAGATTGGCAAGACTTGCGAGATCGGGTCAATCGGCGTTACTTTCGTCCATAGTGGGCTCGAACAAGATTGTGGTGACTAGCAAAAGCCCCGGAGAAATCCGGGGCTTTTCATATTGCTGCCTTACTTAGCGGCGCGTTTGCGCTTGTTGGGGTCGAGTTCGCGTTTGCGAAGACGGAGAGTTTTGGGGGTGACTTCGAGCAGTTCGTCGTTCTCGATGAAGTCCAGGCATTGCTCAAGGCTGAAAATGACTGGTGGGACGAGTTGGACAACGCCATCAGATGAGGAACTGCGCATATTGGTCAGGTGCTTGGCTTTGCAGACATTGATTTCCATGTCCTCCTGGCGAGTGTTGAGACCGATGATTTGGCCGGCGTAGACTTTCTCAGCGGGGCCGATGAAGGTGGTACCGCGGGCTTCGGCATTCTGCAAGGCATACGGCGTGGTGACGCCAGCTTCGAAGGAGATGAGAACGCCGTTACGTAGCTGTTGCAAGGCGGTACCTTCGGACTGTGCGCCGACGACCAGGCTGTTCATGACGATGGTACCCTTGGTGTTAGTCAGTAAGATGTTGCGCATGCCGAGCAGGGCGCGGGTTGGCATTTCATAAATCAGTTTGGTGACGCCCTTGGGGCTGGCGAATTGCTCCTTGAGCGTGGCACGGCGTTTACCAAGCTCCATCTGGACAGTACCGACATGCTCAGCCGGGACTTCGATAATCACTTCTTCGACGGGCTCCATGGTGACGCCCTTTTCTTCGTGGGTAACGACTTGTGGACGGCCGACTTCGAACTCATAACCTTCACGGCGCATGGTTTCGATCAGCACGCCGAGGTGGAGTTCGCCACGACCAGCGACGGTGAAGCCGATGCCATCATCGGATACGCGCAGGCCGACATTGGTCTCGGTCTCTTTGTGGAGGCGCTCAGCAATCTGGCGAGAGGTGTTAAATTCACCTTCCTGGCCCTTGAAAGGACTAGTATTCGGACCGAGGTAAATCCGCAAGGTTGGGGCTTCGACTTCGATGGTTGGCAGCGCTTCAGGATTCTCGGCATCGGCCAGGGTTTCGCCAATCTGAGCATCAGAAATGCCAGTCAATTGGACGATATCACCGGCCACACCTTGTGGCACTTCAAATTTACTGACACCATGGCTCATGAAAACGGTTTCAACTTTGCCTTTGACGATGCTGCCGTCTTTCTTGCAGAGAGCGACGGCATCACCGGGGTTGATCTTGCCACGAGTGATGCGGCCGATGCTGTACTTGCCCTTAAAGGTGTCGTGCCCGAGGGCGGTGACCAACATTTGGAAGGGCTTGTCGAGCTCAACACTTGGGGCTGGGATGTTCTCGATAATAGCGTCAAAGATGACGTCCAGGCTGCCATCAGCTTCAGGATTACTGGGTGGTGTCGTCCAAGCTTTGCCAGCACGACCGACGGCGTAATATACCTTGTAGTGTAGTTGGTCTTCGTGGACGGCCAGTTCTAGGAATAAGTCAGCTAATTCATCTTCGACTTCGGCGATGCGAGCCGCGTCTTTGTCGATTTTATTGATAATGACGATGGGTTTGAGCTCAGCTTCCAGAGCTTTTTCGAGCACAAACTTGGTTTGAGGCATTGGCCCTTCCTGAGCATCAACGATGAGCAGGCAGCCGTCAGCCATATTGAGGGTGCGCTCAACTTCGCCAGAGAAGTCGGCGTGGCCCGGGGTGTCGATGATGTTGATGCGGTAATCATCGTGCTGCACAGCCGTAACTTTGGCCGTAATGGTAATGCCGCGTTCTTTTTCCTGATCCCCGCTGTCCATGATCAGTGTTTGGCTCATTTCAGCTTGATTATCACGGAAGGTTTTGGACTGCTTGAGCAAGCCATCAACCAGCGTGGTTTTGCCATGGTCAACGTGGGCGATGATAGCAATATTGCGAATTTTGGTAGGGTCTTGGAAGCTCATAATCAATAAAAAAGACGCTTAAAGCAAGCGCCACGCTTTCTTATCTGTAATTATAGCATAAGCTCATCTGTTACGCAAGCTATTCGTCTGGCTCGGTCTCATTGAGAGCATCACCTATAGTCTTCAGCGTTTGATTCAGCGGGATAACGCTAGTGTACCGCTCATCATCATAAAAAATTTCGCCACTTATGCCTAAGCCCACACCAATCTCTACTGCCGCCTTGCCACCGGGAGTATCAATAAGCTCGGATTGTATGACAAGGGTAAAGCTGTCGAACACTGTATTGACGAATACATCTGGAAATATAATCATGCCACCCACGCTCTCGGAGACTGCATACTTCAAGTGCAGGGCTTGCCAGGCTGAAAATATCTTGCAGCTATTGAGATAACTGATGACTTCCTGCTGCTTCGCGAGTGTGAAGTTGCCAAATTCGTGCTCAAGCATAGCCTCTTGAAGCTTGCCCAGCTTCTGGCCAAGCGGTAGGGTGTCATCGAATAGCAAATCGTCAATATCCTCATATAAAACTTCATCGCTCCGGCGTAAATGCCGAATATCGTGCCCATAATAGTCATCTTCAATAGTGAGCACCGAGCCCTCGACTGGGAAATGATCAATTGTGTGAGTGTACACCAGGTTTGCTTCTTCATTGACCGCCACCGTCCGGATACCGGTGTCAATCTGATGGCAGACGACATAGCGCGTACCAAACTCGAAGCCATCGACCTCCACAACAATCTGTCGCAAGGTGAAGCCGCATGACATACCAATATCCTCGTCCTGGCCAACTGCTGTCTGAAACTGTAAAGTGCTATCGATATCTGTCGTCTCTACGCCATCATCTGCCTCAGCATGCCCGACTAACTCAGGGTCGATGACTGGCACTCGAAAAACCCTGTCACCTTTGATCCGAACATTGCGACCCACATAAGGACAGGCCTCGTTTAAATCAGCCAGCAGTCTGCGCGCTTCTACGGCTAGAACATCTTCGCTGCTATCGAGTGCATTAATTCTAGCCTGCTCACTCACAGCGTAGGCAACAAGGGTGTCACGATCACCATACATGGTCTCGTTCGGAACATTCGCTGCCTCGTAGGTCAAATCTTTCTCCCTCAGCTTTTCCTTATTAAAGTATAGCGTCGCGCTCGAAATTGCAAATCCGGCGAAACACTAGGCTACAATAAACCCATGGACAGCAGACCCTTAGCGGAGCGGCGGCGACCGGAGAGCTTGGACGATATTGTCGGCCAGGCGCATTTGGTGGGCAGTGGCAAAATTATTAGTGAGATTATCGAGCATAAACAGCCGACCAGTTTGATACTGTGGGGGCCGCCAGGCAGTGGCAAAACGACCTTAGCACGGATTATCGCGCGGGAAACGGGGGCCGAATTCGTGGAACTCAGCGCCGTCACATCTGGAAAGGCCGATGTGGTCAAGGTCATTGAGCGGGCCGCCCAGAATCAGCGACTCGGCATGCAAACCATTCTGTTTGTCGACGAAATCCATCGGTTTAATAAAGCCCAGCAGGACGCTTTCCTGCCGCATGTCGAGGACGGCACCATCATATTGATCGGCGCCACCACCGAAAATCCGAGCTTTGAAGTCATCAATCCCCTGCTCTCCCGTTCACGAGTTTTAGTGCTTGAACCACTGACCAAGGAAGAAGTTATCGAAATCATCCAGCAAGCTGCCAAAGCTGAGAAACTGACCGCTAAACAGCTACCGACGGCTAGTATCGGACTGCTAGCCGAGCTATCTGGTGGCGATGCCCGAATTGCCCTCGGCAACCTCGAATTAGCCTTGCAACTAGCCGGTGGTAAACCGATCACGCCGGCCATCGTTGAAACGGCTGCTCAGACCCGCGTGCCGGGCTATGACAAAAAGGGCGAATACCATTACAACGTCATCAGCGGTTTCATCAAATCGATGCGCGGCTCGGATGCCACGGCGGCCCTCTACTATCTAGCTCGAATGTTGCAGGCCGGCGAAGATCCCAAATTTATCGCTCGGCGTATGGTCATATTCGCCTCAGAAGATATCGGTATCGCCGCACCGGCCGCCTTGAATCTTGCTGTTTCAACCTTCCTGGCAGTGGAGCGAATTGGCCTCCCGGAGGCGCAGTACAATCTCTTCCACTGCGCCACCGTTATGGCCAAAGCGCCCAAATCACGAGAAGTAGCCGCCGCCATGACGCAAGCTTTGAGCACGGCGCGTGATTATCCCGATCTGCCGGTACCGATTCATTTACGGAATACGCCAACCAAATTAATGAAAGATTTGGGTTACGGCAAAGGCACAAAGTGGGAAGCCAATTTCAAGCACCCGGACGGCTTTTTGCCGGACGAGCTGGGGAGCGTGGACTTCTTCGGCGACTAGCGCTCGGTTTGGTCGATGCTTTTGGCTGCTGTGGACGCAGATGCAGAACTTGCCAGATGAAGTACGGAGCCATTACTAACCACAGGCTACAGACAAGGATGAAGACATGCTGCGACAGACCACTCGAGCGGTCCCGGACCACCAACACCGCTGTGCCAATACCGAAACAGAACCAGGCTAATAATATGGCGTGGAGCAGCCAGCGGGTGACGTGGACGACGCGTCGGTCGCGGGCAATTAGCCACCAAATTGCCAGAATGCTGAATGTTAGACCACCGATGGAGCCAATACTGGCAATACCATGAATCACGAAAGTTGGGTCTTCGAGAGGCGGCAAACATTTCTGGACGGTTTCGACACAATTGAGTGGCAGCATGGCATCCAGCGCGGTCAAGAAACCGAAGACACCGAGGCCAATGACGGCTGTTTCTAGCCAAATACCATCTGGCCGACGTTTGTGGCGACGGACGAAGCGCAACAAGTACCAGGTCGCAACACAAATGAGGCCCCCACTAACGATGTCGAGACCAATAAATAACCAGTTGTATGGTTGGTGGAGCGCCTCGAGGTTACTAGCCAGGCCACGATTTGCTTGCGGATTCAGCCAATAACCCAGCGGCCATGACGAATACAAGACACCCGCCAGTAGCATGACGGCAGTTAAACGGAGCCAGGGTCTGGACCAGAAACGTTTTGGCATAACGCCATTATTGTACCGCTAACGCTTGCTTTTGGACACTAACTGTTCCCACGGCAAGTCGGGTTTACCGAAATGGCCATAGGCTGTCGTTTGCAGATAGATGGGTCGACGCAAATCAAGCTGTTCGACGATATTCTTGACGGATGGGATGAGTAATTTTCGGGCGAACTCAATAATCGCCTCGTCAGATTTCTTGCCGCTGCCGAAGGTATCAATCGTGAAATTGACTGGCTCTTTGGCACCGATGTAATAGGCTAGGGCTACTTCGACTTGGTCTGCCAGGCCAGCAGCCACGATATTCTTGGCAATGTAGCGAGCGGCGTAAGCTCCGGAGCGGTCAACTTTGCTGGGGTCCTTGCCACTAAAAGCGCCGCCGCCGACGCGGGCGTAGCCACCATAACCATCGACCACGATTTTGCGACCAGTCAGTCCGGAATCAGATGAGGGCCCAGGCGTATGCCAGATACCAGTACCGTTCACGACAATATCCTTTTGGGCGATGCTGTAGCCATAACGCTTCAGAACAGGGGTAATAATGACATTGTAGACATCTTCGCGGATGCGCTGTAGCGTGATCTTTTCATCATGCGGCACCGCCACCGTCACATGCTCGACAGCCACCGGTTTGCCATCTTCGTAGCGGACGACTACCTGGGATTTACCATCTGGTCGGAGGTGCGGCAGTGCACCACTTTCACGGGCCTCATCAAGTGCTCGGGCTAAGGCATGGGCGAGCGTAATCGGCAGTGGCAGGTATTCTGGTGTCTCATTGGTGGCATAGCCAAACATCAAGCCCTGATCTCCGGCGCCGTTATCATCGACACCGACAGAAATTTCAGCCGACTGTTGATGCAAGTAATTATCGATTGGTGACTTATCACTAAAACCCCAGCTGGGCTCGGTGTAGCCAAGGCGTTTAATTTGGGCGCGCGCGATTGCTACAACATCAAGCTTGGCATTGGTGTTTATCTCACCTGCTAAAACTACTCGATCATGGGCCACTAATGTTTCGACGGCTGTGCGGCCATGGGGGTCGGCTGCCAGTACGGCATCGACAATGGCGTCACTAATGGCATCGGCCACTTTGTCTGGGTGGCCGGCGCAGACACTCTCGCTGGCGAATCTCGTAACTAGTTTTGACATAAAAAATATCCTCTCTGCCTCGAGTGCGGAAAGGATATTCTCTATAGGAGAAAACATCTTCCCCGCACCAGGCGGGCTAGATGGAGCACCGTACTCATTATCGAGCTGGTTGCTGGCAGGTCACTGAGCTAGATCTCTCGCTGCACTCTGTATATTTAAATTGTTAAGTACTCCCAGCATACCATACAGCGATTATTGCAGCGGTAGCTCGGTGGCGAGACAGGTGCTGACATCACTGGGCAGTGATGAAGCACAGTAGGCGACTTTGGCCATGTCACCGACGAATTGATCGGTGTTTTTGGTTATGCTCGGCAGTGGGTACTTGTTGGCAACGCTGAGTGCCTCAGCTGTTTGCATGGCACCGGTTGCTGCAACTGTGTAGCTATTCGTGGTGGTCACATTGCCATAATAGCCGTCCAAGCGTGTAACCGTGAGCGTCACAGTGGCAGTTGAGCCGCTGTCAGCCGATTTCACACAGGTTACCACATAGCTGGAACCATTCTGTAAAGCCTGAGTGCTGATGATCGGCAACACTGAACTGGGCGTCAACGAACCGGCAAAACGACATTGGATAAACTCGCTGGTCTTACCCTTGCTACAGTTACTGTACTGCAATTTAGCCTGGGCGGCATTGGCAGCGAAGCGACCGATCTGGGTGATGTTCGGGGAATCACCGAAGCAGCCATTAACAGGGGCAACGTAGGTGAAGTGCGCCCCAAAACCAACCGTCTGAGCTGCCGTCAAACTCAAAGTGAAACCTGTAGTCGGCTTGGCAAAAGCAACTGATTGCTGGCTGACCAGGTCTCCGGTAAATGCTGCACCGGTGACAGATGCCGTCCAGCTACCAATCAACGTCAAATTCAGCGTCGGATTGTAATTACCGGCATTGGATACGCTGCCGCTTGTCCCCAAGAAATTGTAGCTGTAGAGAGCCGTTGGTCCATCGGCAGCGGCCAAACCACCTGCGAATAACATGCCGCTAACCACTCCCAGAGCCGCCAGCATACCCCATAGTTTTTGATGTCGGTTACGCAAATGTCGCATAGCAACTCCCTCGTTAGTTATGTAACCCAACGATAGCGTTTTTTGGCAGATTCAGCAAGCATAGTTCACGACTAGACCTCGCGTATAGTTTCCTGGATTGAGTCTACGCTTTGCCGCGAGCCGTCATGAAGTGGACAATAACCGTAACTAAGGCGATCACGATTAAGATATTTATCAATCCCCCACCGATGTGACCCAGCAAACCAAAGAACCAGAGCGCGAACA
The DNA here is from genome assembly GCA_038230895.1 of Saccharimonadales bacterium (SeqCode). GTDB lineage: Bacteria > Patescibacteriota > Saccharimonadia > Saccharimonadales > UBA4665 > JAJXTN01. The sequence continues at coordinate 45,044 of JBBRMJ010000009.1, forward strand.
ATACTGCAGCAACAATTAAAAGCATAACCATCCTTTCCTTATTATTTCCTCTATTTTGCCTGAGATTGCACGCTCTGACTATGAATTAATTAACAACTAGTCCATCTCGCTTATGGTATTGCAGCAGTTACAGCCCTTCCAGCCTTGGTTTTCGGACTCCAAACCTATATAATCACCTCTTGTAGCTCGGCGTCTAACAGATAGCGGATACACTAATGGGGATTGGCCAAGTGGTAAGGCAGTGGATTCTGGTTCCACGACCGGGGGTTCGAATCCCTCATCCCCAGCCACGTTAGAAGCTCACCGAATGGTGGGCTTTTTACGTGGCTCGAATGAGGGGGCCTAGATCACCATTCCACAGGAATTGGGGTTCGGTAGAGCAAAGTCACGCACAGGAATTTATTCCGAGCATGACTTTGTGGCAAAGGACGAAGTCCGCTATCCCTCATCCCCAGCCAGCAGGTAATTAACAGAGATAGACCGTATCGCTATGCAACGGTCTATTATTTTTGTAAAGACCTCTTAACGGGGGTGGGGTAGTTCGAGTCCCTTTTCCCTATAGCTTTCTATAACGAGTAGTTCTTCCTTGGCCAATCCGTTCTATCTTTTTGAGTGTTAGAAGTCGCTCAACAGCCTGGCGCACCGTAGGACGGGCAACGCTAGTGGCTTGCACAATATCTTGTATTGCTGCTTCACCCGCAGTCTGTATATACTGCCAAACCAGTAACTGTTTGGGTGATAGTAGCTTTTCAACATTCTCATAGGACAGCAGCTCAATTGCCTGCTTAGCTTGTGCTTCAGCAATTTTTAGAAAGAATGCAGACCATGGTGCTATGGTTTCATCTGCTGCCCTAAAAGTAGTCTGACTTTTCCGTAGAACAATATAATATTCCGTTTTGTTATCTTCTATGAACTTTTCGTGAGATACGTAAGGCATGTATTGATACCCGGCTTGAAGCATCAGTAAATTGGTGAGTACACGAGACAGACGGCCATTCCCATCAAGGAATGGATGGATCTTTAGAAATTCAACAATGAAGTTCGCAATAACCAGAAGCGGATGATACCTCTTTTCAGCTAACTTTGCTCTTGTCCAATCAACCAGGTCCCCCATTTCCTTCTTGGTCAGATAGGCTGCAGTCGTTTCAAAAATAGTACCCACTACCTTACCTGCAGCATCTGTGGCCACCACTTTGTTCTCCAATTTCTTGTATTCACCACGTTGCCGTTCATCTTTAGACGAATATTTCAGAAGTTGCGAATGCAGGTGCTTAATACTACTCTCGGTAAGCTCAATGTCGTGCCAAGAATCGAAAACGGTAGCAAGTATTTCGTAGTAACCACGTACCTCTTGGGCATCACGATCGACTAGCTTTTGCATGTACAAGCCCCGCATGAGCTTCTCCACTTCTTCGTCTGATAATTTTGCGCCTTCAATACGGGTGGAAGCACCAGTCGACGTCACCAGCACGGAACGCTTTAGTCGGCCGAGGGCTTGGGGGCTCAATCGTGCTCCACCAATCCACTGGCCATTCAGACTATCAATCTGACTCAGCAGAGATACCGTTGACAATGATAGTTTTTCGAGTCGTTTGTCCAGTCTACCCATAATCGGCTGTTCCTTCTATATCCAATTATATCCAATTACCACACTATAGGCAAGCAGAAATTTGAACTCTTAAAGACTGAACTCACTCTTTACTATAATCATTCTGACAGGGGTGAGATGTAAGCTAGTATAGGGCGAGTCGTTAGATCCGATGGCAGTAAATTAGTGCGGGTTCGAATCCCTCCTCCCCAGCCAGATGCGACAGCAGAATTTCAGACCCATGTCCCTAATTCTGCTTTTGCATCAGCCAAGAGAGATATGTTGAATTAAAAGAGCCGTTAACTCGGCTCTTTTAATTAATGTCCACTAGGAAGCTTTTACGAAATCGACAATCTTCACTTGATCTTTATCAGACATATATGGTGCCTGCAAGTGAATCGGTTGAGGCGCATTGAGCCAACTAAATAGCATATCGCCTCTACCTTGCAACTTTTCTGCACCGTTGACATCAATTAAAGCTTCACTATCTGCGCTTGAGGCAGTAGCAAAGGCTATTTTTGTAACAAAATTAGCCCTGAGAAGGCTTGGAAGTACATCTTCACTCGGTCTGCTTGTACCGATATAGATATGAATCCCAACGCCAGCGGACTTCTGGAGGAGCTTTATAAAAGATTTCTGATAGTACTCACCGTCAATCATCATAAGGTCAGCCACTTCATCAATCACCAGTACTATATAAGGCATATGACCTTTATTTGAAGCGTTATATTCGTCTATATTCACGGCATTACTATCAACCAGCGTAGTGAATCGATCTTCCATTTCATTGAGAAGCCAATCCATAGCTTCCTTCGAATCTTTGGGAGTGGTGATTACCGGACGGAGCAAATGAGGAATGCCATTATACTGCGTAATGTGTCAAGCTCCCGTTTTTTGCAACACTTTGTCTAAACTTTTAAGTGGGGTGTTTTTGTGTTGTTCCTCAGTTTTGAGCTGGGCAGCGTAAGCTGCTGGGCTCATCTTTAGAGCCAGATGAATACGCTTAGTATTGTAATAGAAGATCCCCAGGGCAATGGCTTCGTGGAGCTGAGCTACGTCTCGATATTTGGTCAATGTACCAATCTCCAACTTAAAGTTACCAAACCAGCGTTCCATGAAGCCATTCTGCCACGGACTGGCTCGTTTGCTGCAGCTCAAGGTTATCTCCATTCTCTGGCACAGTTCCTGGTGCTTGTAGCTGAGATACTCTGAGCCTTGGTCACTGTGCAGGATGGTTGGAGCTGGATGCTTGGAAAGAGCATCCAGTACGGCTGCGAGCGTTAGCTCGCTGCTATGTCTGGTACCCAGACGCCAACCAACGACCTGCCTGGTTCTGAGATCGAGCACGACTGCCAGGTAGTGCTCTTCACCACCAAAGCGTAAGTGGGTGAAGTCCTGTACCCAGGCTCCGACATTCGTCATGTTTTGGTAGCACTGCCCAGCCTGTGGTCTGGTCTCGTCCCGGAATACCGCGAACTGTTTCAGAGCGTTGGGTGCGGCAGCTATCTCTGCTGGCGCAGAGCTGCTGCGCCTCTTGTTGCCGGGGCGGGCAATGGTAACGGCTGCTAGGTTACGGATACGTCTGGTCTTCTTCTCGCTCCAGCCAAGATGCAGGACTAGTCTTCGGATACCGTAGAACGGATGCTCGGCATGGGCAGCAAGAAGGACGACTACGTCGTCCTCATCCTTGGTCTTCTGCCTAGTCGGCCTACGGTAATAAGCCGTACGGTCGATACCAAGAATGCGAGCAAACCTCTCTCGCCATCCTGGCTCGACTTCTCCCAGGATGGCTAGCTTTTTGACTTTTGCATTTCGGCAGTCGCCCTACCGAGCAGCTTGTACAGCTGCTCGTTCTCCTTGCGAAGCTTGTTGTTCTCCAGAATGAGGTTGCGGTTGCCGTCTACGACGCCATCCCGCAACCAGCAGTAAATGCTCTTGGCATTAACGCCATATGTTGTACTTGCTTCGGACACGCTCATGCCCTCATTGCGGATCTTATTCACGACTTCGACTCTAATAGCTGGGTCAATTGGTTTGCCTTTGGGCATATTGAATACACGGTCCTTTCATGCACAGGGCTTACGCCCTGTGCTTAGTATGCTAACAGATTACAGGCCAACCGGTTTAGACTGTGTGTTGATTATATCGGGAGCCTGACA
>JBBRMJ010000010.1:0-47933 GCA_038230895.1 Saccharimonadales bacterium (SeqCode)
AGCCATGGAAAGATCCTGTCGCGAGACGGGATTTTTTCATGGCTTGAGAGATTCAAACATCCGAGTGAACATTCGGGGTGAGAATTGCCAGTGGCAATTCGCAAGGCAAGCTTCCGATGGCAACTGGTTGCCAGTCGCGAATTTGCGGGCCTGCCGAAGGTAGGTCGAATCCCTCCGCCCCAGCCAGCAGGTATTTAACGGAGGTAGGCCGTATTGCTGTAATTAGAAGTTAATCTCTGTTCACATCTTTGCGGTGTCGAACACGAATTATCAAGATAGTAAGTTTGTTATCTAGAATATCGTAGACGACGCGATGGTCACCAACCCAAAGACGCCACCTTTGAGCACCAATCATAGGCCGCACATTGCCTTTTCTCGGATCTATGCTCTATTTGTAAATTGCTTTAACTATTCGTAGACTAATTTGGTTCGGTAACTTGTTTAACTCTTTTTGGGCACTTCTAACAAATTCAACTTCGTAGTTGGTCATAGGTTAAGCCCAGATCATGTAAAACTTTTTCAAATGGTATGGCTTGTTCACCTCGTCGATTTTCAATTTCTTTTAAATCACTTAGATCCTCAAGCATATCCGCAAACTGCTCATTGATTACATCAGAAAGTGAACGACTTTCAGCAACTGCTTTATGCTGTAGAAACTTCTTAACAAAAGGATCTAGGTAAATTGTAGTTTTTTCACTTAGATTACTCATCCTTTACATTATAACGTTATGACGCTATAGAGTCATGCTTCTTTCTGTGACAGGTTCCAGACCAGCCTGCTCAGCCACGAAATGACACCACCTCGCGTGGTGTTTTTTCGTAGCTGGGCAGCAGGGCTGCTAGATCTCCTTTGCGAAGCAATCGGGGTGCGGTGGAATGAGGACGCGCACAGGAACTTGCTCCGAGCACGCCGGAATAAAAAAGGACAAAGTCCGCTATCCCTCCGGCTCAGCCACACATAATTAAGGTCGCATATCTGGTTTCTGCATGATTATATTTGCGTTGCTCGAGTTATGCATTTTATAGGCTTGTTAAATTAGTGTATGAACATTGTGAAATCGTAGCGGAGATCGCTGCTTGGTGTGTCGATCAGTGGAACCTTTCGGTGGATAATGACCTATTAGTGGCAAGCTGCTTATTACACGACATGGGCACATACGCATGATTTGACGCTAAAGGTACAGACGGCAACGAGCATAATTACAAGCAACACGCTATATTCGGAGCTGCCTTAGCACTCGAGGAAGGCTTTGATCCAAGAATTGCAGATGCCATTCGTACGCATGTCTTAATGGGTCTAAGTAAACAAGAAATTAAGGAAGGCCACTATGGCATGCCGCAAAAAAATTATTTCCCTACAACGTTAGAAGCTCGCCTACTTTGTTACGCAGACCGTTTTCACAGCAAGCACCCTACGTTTAATTCATATGAAGCTTTTTAGAACGTTTAGCGAAAGGGCTCCCAAACCAGGCAGAAAAGCTTGAACAATCAGCCAATGAGTTCGGAATAGCAGACATTTAAGCTCTTACAAAAAATATGGACACCCAATTCGTTAGTAGCTGGCAGCACTAAAACTGATGATGTCTCTCAGTATTAGTATCGCAGTTTCAAGAACAGGATTGGAATTCTCTGTTACTACTGCCTTGTTTTAGAGTCGCTGTACCATAGCTTATATCCGTCAATATTGAAAATGAATTCTCCTAAGATAGCCTAACTCGAGTATTTTTCTGCAAGCTTTAGTATCATACTCATCCGAAAATTATCATTTAAAAGTTCACGATGGGTATTTAAGAACTTCCAGTAAAGTGCATTAAACTCGCTGGATTTCGCCGCTTCTAAATTAGGCCACCAGCTACCCATCTTTTGTAAATAGTTACCACCCGATATATAAGGCTTCGTTGCAATCACCCCGCCGTCAGCGTATTGACTCATCCCTTGGACATTTGGAACCATTACCCATTCGTAAGCATCGACATACATACTACTAAACCACAGGTAGACAGACCGCGGGTTGTATTCGTTTAGTAAAAACCAATTACCCAATATCATAAGGCGCTCTATGTGATGATTGTAGCCATAGGTATGTACGGTTTCTAAAGCTGCTTTTACGGGTATTGGAAGTTCCTGTTCTCTATAAGTATTGTCATACCACCAGCTTTCCAGTTCTTTTGTAAACCCAAAATAATTTGCATCGATTAGATCCGGCATTCGAACGTACATACCGTACATGTATTCTCGCCAACCAATTATTTGCCGCACGAAGCCCTCTACGGAGTTGAGCGGGGCGTCGCCATAATAATACGCATTCAGTACTGCTTCCACACAAGCTTTTGGGTCTAATAACCCACAATTCAGAAGCGGTGATAGTACGCTATGAAATAAAAATGGCTCATCAGCTCTCGATGCATCCTCATATGGACCAAACAACCTTAGTTTAGTTTGTATAAAATCAGCAAGCCATATGTCAGCTGTTTCAAAAGTGGTTGGCAGCCAAAAATTTTCCGCAGTACCTGGATTGTTAGAAAATAGTTTTTCAATAATTGGAATAACTTCTCTCGTAACGATATCTTGTGGCTGTGGCCGGGTGATGGGTAGTGCTAGCCCGGATTTTGGCAATGGTTTTTGGTTTTCCGAATCATAATTCCATGCACCGCCAACAGGTTTTTTATCGTCCATCAATATACCTGTTCGCTTGCGCTGCCATCGATAAAAGGATTCCATTATCGGTTGTTTTTGAGATCCGTACCATTCGTCAAAACTATCAGGGCTCGTAAGAAATTGTTGATTTGACGAAACGACAGACTTGATACGAAGTGTCTTACACAAATTTAATAATTTTTGTTGTGGTGATGTGTCAGAGGTCTGCATCCATTCAAGCTGGGTTATCTGGTTCTGGACAATTATTTGCTGAAGTTGATCTATAAAGACATTAGAATTTGTTATTTCGATGTACATGACTGTTTTGTTTTTAGAGATTAAATAGTCTCGATAATTTCTCATAGCCGCTAATATAAGTACCAGCTTGTGTTTATGATAATTTAGTTTTGAGCATATATCGTATGCCTCAATCATAATAATCAGGTCTTCCGAATCTGCGTCTACTGCTGGATGATTACGCATTAATTGGTTGCCGAGCACGACATAGGCTTTTCTCATTTTTTAACCTTCTTGTTGCTGCATCTTTTTGAACAATACATTATCTGCTCCCAGATCCCACGCTTTTGCCACTTCGCTCTATTGGTAAACGGCCTTCCGCAGCAGAAACACATTTTAGATTCTAAAGTTGTTTTTCGCATTGCTTCCAAAAGCTCATAAACGAATTGTAGGATCGAAGTGGAACACCAGGAAAGAGTAGTGGCATTGGCTCGGCTGTTCCTGGCCAATGCTTGACTGACGGGTGTGATACAAAGCTCACAAGCGGACCGAGCCTTAGATGAAGCTCATTAGGATCCCCAACATAGACTTGCATATCAGGAATTTCATTCGCGATTTTTAGTATCGACTCCATTACCTTATCCGAAACTGGAAATTTATTGAACCAATCGGGCTCTATAACTACTATACGATTCGCCCTCATTTCTTTATGCCAGCCTGCATTTAACCAAAAGCTATGATATAGCAGTGTTGGCAGTGTTGAATCTATCTGTAAGACATCCTTTTTCGGAGCCTCCCAGCTCAGTTCAACATACTGTCTGTCTTCAAGAATGCTAGGCGTATCAATAACCGAAAGATCTTCGTAGCTTTGATCGAGAAATGAATTTAACTGTTTCGTTCCTGAGTAGCGGTTGATGTTTTCTTGGGCAGGAAGATAGCGTTTAGAACTAAATGTACCAGCTATCCATTGCCAGGATAAAAAATTGCTTGCAGGATCCCCGTCTAATAGATAATAATACATCCACTTTGCTGGTTGTTGCCACCCTGTATGAGCTATGTTACATATAAGGCTGCTTAGCCACATGCGCATATGGTTGTGTATGTAGCCGGTGGTATAGAGTTCTCGTATGCCGGCATCTATTGCAACAATCCCCGTATTTGCATTTACAATGCTGCTGGGTAGTTCATTAGATTCAACGACTGTCTGTGCCAACATAATATCTGTAAAAATTGCATCTCCACGCACCAACCACTCTCTCTGCCAATATTCTCTCCAGGCAAGTTCAAATAAAAGCTTATAGTTTTCCTGATTTGTGTACGTACTCATGAGGTGCGTCTTGATTTGTGGAAGCGTCAACACACCCCGCGTAATATACACTGACAGTTTCGTACTTTTACCTAAGTGATTTCTCTCACGGGCATATGTAATTGGGTTTATCGCTAATAGGGCAGCTAATGCCCCGTCGTTAATTGGTGTTTTCATGACTGAGACTAGTATAAGCTATAGTTAAAGTATGAAATACAATACAAAATCTTTTTCTCAAAAAGTTCGCTCTAAAGTTGCGAGACGAAAAAGAAATCGTTATCATAACGACGCCGTTTTGTTTCCAGACGATACGTTGTTAGTAGATCGTAAAAGACGTACGTCATTAAAAAAGAAGTCTACTACTCAATAACAAACCAAACAAACCAAGGAATGCATCTATTAATACTAGCCTTCGGTGCAGGGGAGGGCCAGCTTTTGAGCTACGATACCTTGGTTAACACCGTTTGCCACTTGCACGCCGCATGATCACGATGTACATATCTGTGAGTATACCCGGTTAACTCCGCAACTATACGGAATTATTATGTAACCGAAGCCAGTCTTCGTTTGAGCCTCCAGACACTGATGCGCAGAAAAAGCCAGTTTATCGGATAGCCGACATACCACAGCATCAAGTACCATGATGGCTGTTGTTCGGGGATTTCCGACCAGACAAATACGCAACCATTTTCAGTCGTGAACAACTCAAACACGCCAATACCCCTCACAAACTTGCCCGTATGCCGCACAACACACCGTGTGCCGGGAAGCCACTCGGTAATCTGCATCGTATCGGTAAAGCCGAGCCTGCCAAACCCGCTCCGAGCCACGATGACATCACCGACATTTGACGACTGCTGACCAGCGACTACCCAAGTGAATAAAATCCATGCGGCTTGATCTTGCCAATCCATGACAGAGTCAAATGCGCTTGCTGACGCTAGTGGTAGACGGACAGATGCCGTGATTTGTCTACGATGGGGCTTGGGCGGCTTCACGCAATGCCTCGGCTAATGATTTGGTGTGAATTTTTGGAAACAAGCGAGCCGCGTCGTCGGGGTGCGTGACAACCATCGAGTTACTTAAGCTATGCACCATGATTCGACCGATCTTCGCATGATTACGTGGTGTAAACAGGTTCAGCCACCAACCGCCCAACCACTCCGGCAGAAACGGCAGTCGTATAATCAGCGGGTGCTTACCGGTCGAATGTGCATACATCGCGTAAAGATCGCGGTAGCTGAGTGATTCTTGCCCGCCAATTTCAATAATCTCGTTTTTCAAACAGGGTACAGCAATGGCAGCAACCAGGTAATCCAAGGCATCGGATAAGGCTATAGGCTGCGTCAGACTGGATGACCAGCGAGGCAACGTCATAATAGGAAGAGCATGGACGAGGCAACGAATGATGTCGAAGGCAATGCTGCCGTTACCAACAATCATCGAAGCACGGAACTCGATAACCAGTGGCAGTATCTCGCGCAGAATAGTACCGGTATTATGTCGGCTTAATAGGTGTTCAGACAGCTGTTCTTGGTCGTTACCCAAACCGCCCATAAATACGACACGCGCTACACGATTGGCTTTACATGATGCGGCAAAGCGCTGGGTCGCGATGGACTCTTGCTCATAGAAATCTTTGGTTTGACCCATGAGATGCACAAAATAAAATGCTACATCAACACCCTTTAGAGCTGACAGCGTCGCTTCTTCATCCATGACGCTCGCAGTTATGGCCTGGAAGCGATCAGCAGCGTCAGGCGCAACGGCATAGTCATGGGGTAAACGAGCAATAGCCCGGACATTGTATGTCGTTTGGGACAATAATCGTTCGACCAAGTGCCTGCCAAGGAAGCCTGATGCGCCAACGATGGCGATTGTTTTGTTATCCGCTGTGGTGTGCATACTCACACTAAGTATGAGTGGTTTATGGCCGTATCGTCAAGCAAGCCAACGAGCTTATTTTGCTGAGTGATGACCGGTTTTATTACGATGCAGCTGCGTTGCCATTCGTCAGCACCTAGATGATAGATGCGAGCTGGCACAGTTGTCTTTGGTTACGATGTTCGACAGACCAGATGGCCTACATTTGTTATCATAGAGCAATGAACGCGAACAACTATAACTATTTCGGTCAGTATGCCATATGTTAATAACCACCATTAAAACTGACAGAATTGCTGCCAATGACCTGTCATTACAGGTCATACTCGACAAGGTCATATTGGAGCTCGAGGAGGGTAGTGTGGTGGCGATCACCTCCAAACTGGTGTCATTGTGTGAAGGGCAGGTGATTGGTTTAGATGACATTGATAAAGAAACGCTGGTGGTCCAGGAGTCGGATCTATATCTCCCGGCAACACTCAGCCGCTACGGGCACCATTTCACCATTACCGACAATACCCTGATACCGATGGCGGGCGTCGATGAGTCCAACGGCGGTGGGAATTATGTCTTGTGGCCTAAGGATTCGCAAAAAACGGCAAATGAGACACGTGAGTATCTCAAACAGCGATTTGGTCTAAAAAACATCGGTGTCATCATCACGGACAGCACCTGCCACCCACTGCGGCGGGGGACAACTGGCATTATGCTCGCGCACAGCGGCTTTCTCGCACTCCATAACTATATCGGCCAACCCGATCTCTTCGGTCGGCCCTACGCCGTATCGCAGAGCGATATCGCCGGTGGTTTGGCCGCAGCGGCAGTACTACAGATGGGAGAAGGCACTGAGCAGACGCCACTCGCCGTTATCACAGATGTACCTTTTGTCACGTTTCAAGATCGCGGACCAAATGAAGATGAGCTGGCTGAAATAAATATACCCTTGTCAGAAGATTTGTTCGCACCGTTCCTCACCAGCGTCGATTGGCAATCTGGGCAGCGAAAACCTAAGCCAAGAACAGTTGACTGACAGCCCTCTCGCCACTGACAGATTTTCAATAATACGCATTAGTATGAGCGCGGGTATTCGACGTCGATAGGGCATCTCACTCCATGTAGAGGACTGCACTTTGTTTATGACGCTTAGGTGATTCAGTGACCACTCATTTCCAACCTTCTTGTACAGCTCATTGAGACTGACGATTGTCTTTGACAATGGTCACGAGGGTAAGTATGTTGTAGTATTTTCAACGATTTGTGAACTGTATTCGGAAGGCGGATGAGAGAGCACAAAGAGCTGAGAAATAGCGTAAGCTTGTAGGATAATCATAAGCTTTCCAGCATACTAAATAACATAATTGGAGATTTTATGGGATTAAGCGCTGCTATACATCGTATCAACCGATCGAACTGGACCACCTGCTCGGTGGTCGTTTTAGTATTAGTCCTCGCTGGCATGTCACAAATTGGCAGCAATACCGCTTTTGCAGCCGATACCGGGATTGATGAGATTCATACTGACTTCGGAGACAATGCCTCGACGACCATGTGGGTGCACTGGCGAGGTACAGCTCAAACCGTATCCTACGGTACGACAACGAGCTATGGTTCGACCTCAAGTTCATCAGTGACCTTGCCAGCTGTCTACAATGATACCGTCAACGGCGTGCCAACAACTATTTATGTACCGCTGCCGACTGACCCCAGCGCCGCCAGTTCCTCATTCCAACGAATTCAGCTGACTGGCTTAACGGCAGGGCTTGTCTACCACTATAAGATCGGTGCCGCTGGCCTCGATCATACCTTCAAAACAGCACCATCTGGCGATTACACCTGGGATGATATCGGCGATACTGCGACAACCGCCTTCGACCCGAATGCCGACGCTAGTTGTAACAAGCCCTGGATGAGCTCTGTCTGGGCGGATGTCGCAGCCGATGCCCCCGACTTTGTCACCCACGGTGGAGATATTAATTACGCCAACGCCTGTGGTACGGTCAACATTCACCAGTTCTACCAAGACATCGCTCCAATTGCAACCACACGAGCCTTTGAGCAAGTGTGGGGTAATCACGAATACGGCCCGCTCGACCCGACCACGGCACCTGCCGGCACACCAGCCCACGATAGTATGACCAATTACAAGAGTCGGTCTTACACACCAAATCCGATAACAGTCCTCAATGATTCTTCGATTCAGCTACAACAAGAGGGCTGTCCCGGCGGCGCACCACAACTATTGACCGCAACCCAAAATGCTTGCCAGGGTAGTGACTGGGGTTCATTCACTGTCGGCCACGTGCTCTATATTACGGCACCAGAACCCTGGTTCCAGAGCTATACCGATTGGCAAACAGGCGCTGACGCCCTGATGTCGACGGCCATGAATAACACAAATATTTACATGATTGTCACCTTGAGCCATCGACCTGCCTACTCGAGTATCATAGGCGGTCTCGACCAAGCATCCAGTGAATTCCAATTTGCAGTCAATGCACTCGGTGATAAGTATGGTACGGGGGTCGCGGGTGGTAAGTATGTCATGAACATCGCCCATCATGTGCATGGCTCAGAGATTATAACGCCACAACATGGCGTGTGGCAGATTGTTGATGGTGGTGGTGGAACTGAGGAAACGACCTACGGTACGGCTGTGCCTGGCTCAATTTTCACCTCAGCCCATCTAGCGCACCTAAACATCAGTGTCACCAGCACCGTCACTGGCGGGGCTGCTAGCGGCCAAATGACTCTAAACTTCATCTGTGGCCCTATCTTTACCCCTAACCCCACCAAGGATGCTTGTATTGAGGGTGAGGTTATCTCGGGTGGTTCAGCCGTCATTAATACCTCACCGTACACACCACCACCACCGGCCACTACCTGCGCAGCCGATATCCTCCCAGTGAGCCCAACATCATTCATTACGAATCCTTCGCTTGAACTTGGTCAAACCCCCTGGACAGGTAGCTACAGCAATGCCTCCAATAACGTCCTACATTCTAATGACACTGCCAACGCCTGTGATGGCTATAGTGCACTGCTGACCAGCATGAAGCCAGGTTTTACGCCACCATTATCGATTGGCGTTAATCCAACGACTGACTGGGTAACTAATTCCACAGCTGGCTACACTTACACTGGTAAAGTGCATGTCAAAAGCAATATCGCCGGACGAGTCATTCATCTGCAAATACAACAAAAAAATGTTGGGACTGGTGTCACGACCAACCTCGCGAATGTCACCGTCACGCCGAGCAACACGACCGCCTGGAATACCATAACCACTGCAGGGACTGCTACCGAAAGTGGAGACTCTATCCTGTTTAAGGTGTACATGGACGCGACCGCTACGACCGATTCATTCTACAGCGACGGATTCTCCCTGACGGCTGCTTCGCCGCCGCCACCAATCTCACCCCAAACAACCTGTCAGGATATCCACAGCGGAGACCTGGTCACCAACCGCTCGCTGGAGACTGACACCACCGGCTGGGCTGGCGTGCTCAACACCTCTTCGATAGAGTTATGGGACAATCAAAATGCCTGCGATGGCAGTTTCTCTTTGAAGACTCTTTTGGTCCCGAATGCCGTCGCAACGAACATTGGCTTCGTCTCTAAACCAACCTGGGTCGCTTCGACTGTTGCTAATACCACCTACACCGCCAAAGTTTGGGTCAAATCCGCCAACGTCGGCAAAAAACTCAAATTAACACTCCAAGAATGGACTCCAGATGGCAAGACAGCCGTTGGGTCAGCAACAACATCGGTGTTGGCAACGGGAGGTTCAACCTGGAACTTGCTAACTATTCCGTTTACCGCACTTAATGCTGGCGACAATTTAGACTTCAAAGTCTACATCAATAATCCAGGTGCTAATGATGTCTTCTGGGCAGACAATATGTCACTCCTCGCAACTGCGGGCATCCCGCCCATCGGCAACCAAGTTGTATGTAGTGATACGAATGCCGCCAACGAAACGCTTAACAATCGCTCAGTCGAAGCCGATATTTCTGGCTGGGATGTTATCAGCAATAAAAGTACTGTTAACTGGGACAACACTCAGGCTTGTGACGGCTTGCGCTCTATCGGTGTGACCAACGCCAGCGGTGCCGTGGCTACCACCCTCGGGTTTGATTCAGCCAGTGAAACGGCGGGCGTAACCTCCACGAGTACGGGCAGTACCTACACAGGTTCAGTCTGGCTCAGAGCGGCTGCAATCGGAACCATCGTTGAAGCTCAGACACAGGAAAGGGACCCAAGCAATTCAAATGTGGGCGAGAAGAATATCCTATGGACCGCACCGGACACCGCCTGGCATAAAGTAACCGTTCCGACCTATACCGCCGCTGGCAATGGCAACTGGATCGATTTCAAGGTCTATGTCAACAATGCGGCTGACGGAGTGAGCTTCAACGCTGATAAGATGTCACTGACAACAACTAACGTTACGGTTGCACCGTTCTCACATGCTTGTGACGACGCCCCAACTGGCTTCCAGACTGTCGGCAACCGTTCAGCCGAAAACAACTTGACTGGTTGGACTGGTAAGTACACGGCCGCCTCTACTGTTACTAATAGCACATCCATTCTGAATGCATGGTGTGAAGGCAGCTGGGTTGTACACGTCACCAATAATTCAGGTGCTACCACCAACATTGGCTTCCAAAACCCAACACCTTACTGGGTTAACAATTCAACAGTGATTAACCGTGTTTACACCGCCAGTGCCTGGGTACGTGCAGCAGCAGGTCAAACCATTCACGTGTCCATCTGCCAACGCACTGCCACGTCTACAGACTTCTGTACAACCGACAACTATGTCGCCATCAATACAGGCTACCACCTGCGTTCAACAAAACTGACTTCGACTATCGGCGGTCGCTCGATACAGATGAAGATCTACGAAGACAACGCCCCGACCACCGGCTACCTCGACGCCGACAATATGTCCTTAACCTATTAAAAACTGGCAGCACGCTTCTCTACAGGACTGGCTTAACGACTGAGTATCAGTCGTTCCGGATGGTCAGTGCTATCGAGGCTATCAGTGGCTGGTTGGCGGGACAAACCGATAGCCGCTAATTGTGAAATCATAGATGGATAATCGAATTGACCGTTGATTTTACAGGCGGCAGTAAAGTAACTCGTGAACTCATGAAACGCTAAACCAGGAATGAGATTAGCTTCGAGGAAGTAAGGTCGACTCTCATTATCGAGACGTACATCAATACGGCCATAGTCGCGGGCCCCAAGGGCCGTGAACACTTCAAGTGCCATTGCTGTAAGCTGCCCCCGAAGCGTCAGATCCGTGACAGACACTACTCGCTCAGTATCGGCGGCTTTGATGGCCTGGCCGAGTATGCGGTCACCATGGTCATTGGCATCGGCAATCAGCTCGATTGGCATGGCGGTAAGGTTGCTACCCTCGGGGTGCGCCATAATCGCCACGCTAAACTCTCGTCCGGGTAGATATGTTTCTACTAGAGCGTCAGATTGGAAATCGTCAGCGATCTGTTGGACTTTCCGTTGAAAGGCGCTAAAATCCCGAATAACTGAATCGGCGGCAATGCCTTGGCCACCGCCAGCAGCCGGTGGCTTCATAAACAGCGGGAAGGCAAGCGGTAAATCGGGCTGGCTCGGGAATTGACCAGGTCGCGCCGTAAAGTAATCGGCAGTCAGGAGACCAGCTGCCTGGACCGTCCGCTTAGCAGCGGCTTTATCGAAGTCCAAAGCGATAGCAGCGGCTGGTGACCCAGTATAGTTGATACCATGCGCTTCCAGATAGCCCGATAACCAGATATTCGTATCGGTGCTGTAACCATCACTGCTAATAAGAGGTATGTACTTCATACCCAGGAAGACTAAATCGGGTTGCAAGGCTACGAGCGCTTCCAAATCCGCAATGTCGTTTACCTGTGTGATGCCCACGCTGTCATACTGCTGTTCGAGGACAGCCTGAATCATCTGAGCAGAAGGTTCGCCCATGGAGCTCAAGCTGGTAATGCCGGAGCGCACTATCTCAATATGTCGGTGTTGTTTCATAACTGTCCTGTCATTGCGCCCAACCGAGGTGGCTGGACGCAGTTGTGTCTACGAACTGAGGTCGACTAGCGTCGATCTTCGCGTGGACGAGCTTCATTGACGACGATGGAGCGGCCACTGAAGTCTTTGCCATTCAAGTTCTTGATAGCATCTTCTGCACCTTTGGCATCTGCCATTTCCACAAAGCCAAAGCCCTTGGATTGGCCAGAGTCACGATCCTTGATCACGGCGACGCTCTCTACGACACCTTGCTCAGCGAATAATGCCTTAAGTTCGTCTTCGGTTACGCTAAATGCGAGTCCACCTACATATAATTTTGCTGCCATAATGATTGTATCCTTTACTTAGCTTATATCACTCGCGTTTAGTATCGACTGACCGAGATGATAGTGAGTCCTGCGAGACTTATTATGACAACGGAGAGGTTATATTAACCACTTGCTTAGTTAAATTATAGCACGAACCAACATAGTTCCATAATGGAAACTTCGGATTTGCAAGACCTTCAAGGTACTGCAGCCGGTGATTCTCTAGCCTATATTTGACTAAGAATGCGCTACAATGGTTTACGTAAGCAGTATGAAGAGTTTCTTGCGCAATCGCCCGTATCACAGTGAACCTATTTGGCATCTCCAACTGACTATGCTGGTTGCCATCGCGCTGCAATTAGCGCTTCCAGACAGCTATACGTTTGGTTCACGCTATCTGTTAGTGGCTATCGAGGGCTTACTGCTCATCGCTATGTCGTTCACGACTCCCAAGGAGGAGATTTTTAAATCACTCAGCCGGCGTATCAATGTTTTCATGTTGCTATTCCTGACTGGACTGGCAAACAGTTACGCCCTGCTAGTGGTTGCCCACAAACTACTGGGTAGTGCCCAAATAAATAACGGGCGAGAACTAATCCTCACCGCAGTCAATATCTACCTGACCAATATCATTATTTTCGGCCTCTGGTACTGGGAAATGGATGGCGGCGGACCGGGCCAACGTCTGAAGACGGTTAAGCACGAGCACGATTTCTTGTTTCCTCAGGATCAAAATCCCGAAGCGCGGCACCCGAAATGGCAGCCAACGTTTATTGATTACCTCTATGTCGCTTCGACCAATGGCATGGCCTTTAGCCCTACTGACACACTGCCCCTGAGCCGACGCGCCAAATTGCTGATGTTGGCACAAGCTACTATTTCACTGGTTGCCGTAGCTTTGGTTGCCGCCCGTGCGGTCAATATTCTTAGTTAGTATTCGATGATTTGGCGGGCAACTCAAGATAGCCCCGCCTGACGACGACTACAAGAGCAGCAGCTCCAACCACGATGGCCAGCCAATAGCTTATGAATCGATAGACTAACACCGCCGTAAGGGCGTGAGCGGCTGGTATATGCAAGGCAACCATACCAGCCACCAACCCGGCTTCTACACCGCCAAGACCACCAGGCGTCGGCGTAGCGGTACCGAGTAAAATACCCAAGCTGAAGACAAGCAAAACGCTCACAAAACTGAGGGGAATGTGGAAGGCCACCACACAGTAGTATAAACTGAGAATATTGCAGAGCGTCAGGCTCATGGATGACAACAAGGCAGCACTCAACCTGAGTGGCTGGCGTCGATACAGCCAAAGTTGCCGGGCGATTGCCGATAGTGCCCGCCGCACTCGGCGACCATACCAATAGCTGAGCAGTAGTACCGCTGCCAGAGAGGCTGCGGCCAGCCAATATTCCCAACCCTGGATATGGGGTCGCCAGACAGTCCGCCAACCTGGTAATTCACCATGCCAGACAGCCAAAATACTTCCTGTTAGCAGCACATGACCGACCAAGCCAAGCATATTATTGGCGGCCACCACCGTGGTTGCTTGTGTGGTTGTATGGCGAGCATGGCGGAGGTAGACATAACTAACACCGATGCCACCGATGCCAGCAGGCAGAAGATGATTCGTAAACAAGCCCGCGACCTGAACCAGCAGCGTCCGTCCAAACCTCAGCGGCTGGAGAGCCAAGAGCACATAGGTCAACGCAGCCAAAAGGTAGGTAGCAAACGTGTAGGCGACGGCCAGCGCCAAAGCTGGTCGCTCGGCCTGCGGCAGTACCGACAGGCTATGACGAAACACACCAATTTGAGGCAACACGATGTACAGCGCCGCAGCGCTGACGAGTAATAGAAGGAGCTGCTTCCGACCTGGCCGCCAATGTGCTGTCATGTGTGCCATATTGGTTTAATTATCACTGAACGAGAGTCGAAGCACAAGCGTTATTGCAGACGGCAAAAAACCCGTACAATCGAGTATTGGCTCGGCCTTATGCCCATGCCCTCTAAACTGCTAGTAGTACTGCTCGACTGAGTTGAATTTCTTACTCGCCTTTAGAGCAAAACCAGTTAGGCTATATAAGCAAGCGATGCTCGAAACCTGTTTAGACCCGTGGATCTTATTGTAATGGAGAAAATTATTACCTAGTATGCAACACCTGAAGCGACTCAATAACCCAATTAGCCTGTTCATTGGCTTCGTCCTATTACTCTGTTGCCTGGTCGTTCTCCTGCCCGCCAACCGTGATGCTATGTCTAATTACGACATTACATCGAGCCACTATCACATAGTATTGTTTCTGGTCAATCTGCCGCTGGCGGCAATTTGGTTTGCGGCCTTTTTCAGTTACGCTAGACTGCGAAGTTACGCTCGGGCCGTTGCAAATACTCCCGAAGGGAAGGGCTTCAATGCGCTCGCTGTTGGTAGCGGCTGGCTGGCACTTGGACTCGTTATCCCGACAATTATCGGCCTAACTGTCAGCGGTATCGCGCATCGCCACCCTGCATTCCGTGGGACCGCTACAATACTCACCAACTATTTAAATGTCCTGTTTCCATTAGTGGCTTTCAACACTATAGCAAGTGGCAGCCACGCCTTGACACTACACCAGCGCATATGGCCTTCCCTCATTAGTATTCGCTTGCTTATGGTAGCTTTTATCATGCTCGGGGTTGGCTACAGTTTCTTCACATTACAGCATATTGACCTACATGCTACGAACTCAACGCTCAACCCCTACTTCTTGCCAGTGTGGGTCGTCATGCCAACCATTATGGTGCCATACCTCTACACCTGGTTCATTGGGTTATTCGCTGCTCAGGAGCTATCGGCAGTGGCCCAACACGTCAAGGGCGTGTTTTATCGCCAGTCACTACGGCTATTGGCAGTGGGTGTCAGCTTGGTGGTAGCGGGCTCAATTGGCCAAGAATATATTCGAGCTATTACCCCCCGAGTCGGTCATTTATCACTGAACACAGTATTGACGACTATCTATGTAACATACGCGGTCATCGTCGCTGGCTTTATCTTGATGAGTCTCGGAGCATATCGCCTCAAAAAAATTGAGGACATCTAAGCCCATGGAAGGCCTGAACAATACGCAACTCTACGATAAGGTTGTGCGCATAACCAACGTCTACCTTGGACCAGCCGCTGATCGCTTCATCGCCCGACAGGTCCAGAACCATTTGCACAAAAAACCAGAAGAATTATCACATAAAGATCTCCTCTTGCTGATTGACTGGATCCGTGTCGCCGTCGCACTGCTGACCGATGACAGTGAAATTATCGAGGAGTATGCAGCACAGCTGCACAAGCTCGCTACCCAGAGTAACCAACCGACGGCCTAGACGACTATGACCAAACCAGCTAAAAACACATCGACAACCGTAGGACTGGCTTCGTCAGCCCAGCGAGCCATCTCGGAAGCGATGTTTATGAGCATCGGCGACGGGGCAATTACCACTGATGAGTTCGGGAGGATCACCCGTGTCAACCCAGCCGCACTACAGATTCTGGGCTTCAAAGAATCGGAACTGATCGGTGAATGGTTCCCCAAGAAATTAGTCATCGTCACTGCCGATGACAAACCACTCAGCCTTATCAACCGTCCCATCACCAAAGCCTTCCTGACAGGTAAGCCCGTGTCGGAAAAAGGCTATTATCGTCGGCGCAACGGCCAAATTTTCCCAACGGCCATCAATGTGTCACCCATTATCCTCAATGGCCGTCCGCTGGGTGCCATCGAGGTATTTCGCGACATAACCGCCGAAGAAGAAGTTGATCGGATGAAGAGTGAATTTATTTCGCTGGCTTCACACCAATTACGTACGCCACTATCAGCCATCAAGACATATTCGCACATGCTCGTTGATGGCTACATGGGCACATTAACCGGCACCCAGAAAAAATCACTGCGCACTATCATTAGTGCGACCAACCGTATGAATGAATTGATTAGCACGTTGCTAAATATTACCCGCATCGAGAGTGGTACCATTGCCGTGACGCCCAAAATGGTCGCCATGGATAAACTTGCCGATGAAGTGCTCAAGGAGCTGTCCCATATGGCGGATGACGGCAATGTCACTGTATCTATGAAACGCAGCGGTACTGCCAGCACCAGCTTGCGTACCGACAGCCTGATCGTCAAGGAAATCTTAACCAACCTGGTCTCCAATGCTATCAAGTACACCCCAGAGCATGGCAGTGTGACTGTCCTGGTCCAGCCACGTACTCGCGAAGTGGTCGTCAGCGTTGCTGACACCGGTTGGGGCATACCAGACTATGACCAAGAGCAAATTTTCAGCAAATTCTTCCGCGCCCATAATATTATCAAACGCGAAACCACTGGGACTGGATTGGGTCTCTACCTGGTCAAGGGTTTACTCGACGAACTCGGTGGCAAAATCTGGTTCAAAAGCATTGAAGGCAAGGGCACGACGTTCACCTTCAGTCTGCCGAGACCGGCTCGCAAGCCAATCTCCCAGAAGTAGGCTTCATTGACTGTGAAATATTTGATACCTGCCCGGCAGCGGGGTATGCTATAAGTAATAGATAATAAGGGGTGCCGTGTGGCGAATATACTAATTGTCGAAGACGACCATGACCTAAATAACGCCTACTGCATTATCCTGAAAAATGAGGGTCACCAAGTGGTGGCCGCGTTCGACGGCAAAGAAGCGCTCGCTCAGGCTAAAACCTTTACGCCCGATCTTATCCTCTTGGATTTACTGATGCCTATCATGGGCGGACTGGAGTTTCTCCAGAAATACGATTTGAAGACGCAACACAGTACAGTCAAAGTCTTGATCTTCACCAACATGGAGAATTCGCCAGAAGTCGCCGAGGCTTACACGCTCGGTGCGAAGCGCTGTATCATAAAATCCTGGACTGCGCCGCATAATCTCGCACGCGTGGTCAGTGATACTTTGCACGACGAAGCTGTCAAAACCATCGCCAAAAAATAGCTTGCATACATCTCGAGAGACTCTACCTCGCATAGAAACTAGAAACTAGAAACTAGAAACTAGAAACTAGAAACTAGAAACTAGAAACTATCACAGCTTAACCTGCAAATCAGCGATGTATTGGTCATTCAGCATAGTCATCAGCTGGGCTAGATCAAGACGGTAGGGCATACGCTTACCATAATCAATCACGCCACTGTGCTTGAGCTTGTTGAGCTCAGTAGCGGCCGTTTCTCGAGTCAGACCAGTTAAGTTTGCGAAATCTTGATGCGTTAAGTCAAGATCAATTTCGATCAATTGGGGACCAACCGTTTTGCCGTGACTCAGCGCCAAGTAGTGCAGGGTATAGAGCAGTTTATCGCTCGCACGAGAATGCTGCAACGCATTGAGCCGCATCGATTTGCCTAATTGGTCCATGAGATAGCGTTCAAGTTCTAAGTACAAAAGATCGGGTCGACTTTTGATAAATGCGACGTATTCTTCACGGTCCACCATCACCACGGTGACGACGGTGGTAAAGGCCTCGTAATAATAGATCGCACTAGCCAGTTTCCCATAGACCCAAGGAGCCGGAAAGACCGCATCAGCAGCGTAGAAGGCGACCGGTTTCTCGTCACCATTGATACTGAGATTGTAGGCTTTTACCATGCCAGTTTTGACGAGATAGCCATGTCGTGGTGCTTCGCCCTGAAAAATAATAATTTCACCCTTACTATAGTCTCTGGTCGGATAACGGTCCAGAAACGCATGTAATTCATTGGTGGCACGCGCATCAGTCATTGGTCTAGCTATAGTACCACCATCGACAGGGGTTGGATAGGGCTCAGTTAGCGGTAGTAGTCTTCAGCTGATCAGTACCTGTCAGGATAATAAAGTCGGCAGTGTAGATACCGGCATAGGGGTTAACCGTCGTGAAGTTGTTACCATATTGCTTCTGCAGGAACGCCCGTGTAGCCGGGAATTTGCCGCCGGAGAGATCAATAACGGTCGTTGTCGCTTGCGTGGCATTGGCATCACCAACGGCCACGATATTCAAGTGTTTACCCGTCAGCGCATAACGAATTTTTCCAGCCAAGCCCGAGCTATCAGTCGCATTCAGTACCACAATTGGCGCTGACTCTTGAATAATTGGATCGGTTGAGGACTGTTGGGCAATAAATGCCTGAATATCATCGAAATTATCGACACCAGCTGCCGGAATCAACGTCGATTCACCATCTGGAGCCGTATAGTTTGCCAGTAAGTTTTTGCCGTTGGCCATGTTCAGACTCAATGACTGAATATTGTTGCCGGTAATATCCTTAACGAGATCGTAGAGCCGATGGACTTCACCGAGGCTAAAGTCGGTGGTGACGTTATTGCCAATGGCGTCAGATAGGCTACTAAGTTTGGCTGGATTCGTGATAACACCAGCGCTGACTGCTTTTGATTTTAAGGATACGAGGAGCAGCCGTTGATTGGCGGTACGAGTGAAGTCAGACTGCGCAAACCCATAGGAGCGGTAGCTATCCCCACGGGCTCGAGCCAGATCGAGCGCTTGCTGACCATTCAAGTGATGTGTGCCATTGGTCAACTTCACCAAGGGGCCCTTGGTTGTATAGTCGATATTCGGGTCATACAGCCCACGCGGATCACTACTCTGAATAGTGACATCGACCCCGCCAACGGCGCTCACTGCGTCACGCAGCGCGGTGTAGTTGACGAGAGCGTAGTAATTGATCGTGATGCCGAAGTCGGCCTCGATGACTTGCTCCAGTTGACCCATACCGCCATTTGGATAGCCTTGCTGGCTAAAGCCATTGGCTTTACCGTCAACATAGGCGGCATTAATTTTTTGATGACCGCCATCGACATTCACCCAGAGGTCTCTCGGTACTGAAAGCAGGAAAGCCTTGTGATTCTTTGTATCTATACTGATAATCATGATCGAATCGGTCAAATCACCACCCTGATGGCCGGCATCGTCTGCCGAATTGCCCGCCAGTAGGATATTAACCCGACCGCTCGATTCACCTTTTAACTTTGTGCTGGTCAGTACACCAAGGATATTGCCACCGAAAACTTTGTGAGCATTATAAGCAAACTTGCCGCCAACCCAACCACCGATGAGTAGCACGAGCAATGCGAGGATTATGACTGTTCGCTTGAGGGTGATAGCATGCAGTAGCCGCTTGAAACGGCTGGGACGCTTATCCGAGAAGTCCATTTTGGGTGGCAGTGGGGCATTAGTGGGTCGCCGTGCGGCTTTGGATGGCTGTTGTTGACTATAGGAGCTCAGGGTCATGCCAATTGCTGGGAACTGAGCCGCCTGTTTGCGGATGACAAAATCTTGCCCCGGAAGGGGGCGGGGAGTGCCTGGTAGTAGCGGTCGTAAAGGCTTACGGTTATCTGTCATGAACGATACCTCATTATACTGGCTTCTGGCCCGTCCGGCTAACTTTTCCCCGCACAGGCCGAGCCGCTCAGCCGATTCTCAGCCACAAGCCAGTTATTGTAACCGTGATCGAGATCGACCTGTCGTACAAGTTACGACACAAAAATACTAACCTGACTAGTGCCTTCATGCCTATGTGGGGTATAATGGAGGCACGATTGAGGAGTCAATGAAGTTAATCGTCCAAATCCCTTGCCTGAACGAAGAGACCACCTTACCGCTGGTACTGAAAAGCATACCCAAGAAAATCGACGGCATTGATGAGATTCTCGTACTCGTTGTTGACGATGGTTCAACAGACCAAACGGTGACTGTAGCCCAGAAGTTCGGCGTCAAGCACTTCGTGCACCATGTAAGCAATCAGGGGCTTGGACGTTCTTTTCACGATGGTGTCCAACGGGCTCTGGATCTGGGGGCCGATATCCTGATTAACACTGACGGCGATAACCAGTATCCCCAACAGGACATTGGCCGCCTGGTGGCGCCGATTCTGGCTGGTGAGGCCGACATTGTCATCGCTGATCGCCAGACCCATCTCATCAGTCATTTCACACCGTTCAAGAAGTTTCTTCAGCGAGCCGGCAGTGCCGTCGTGAACAAAGCCGCAGGCACAAATTTACCTGAC
Organism: Saccharimonadales bacterium (SeqCode); assembly: GCA_038230895.1. Taxonomy (GTDB): domain Bacteria; phylum Patescibacteriota; class Saccharimonadia; order Saccharimonadales; family UBA4665; genus JAJXTN01. The sequence continues at coordinate 20,443 of JBBRMJ010000010.1, forward strand.
GCTGCCAGCGGTTTTCGAGCCTATAGCCGCGAGTCGCTTATCAGACTGAACACTGTCACTCGCTTTAGCTATTGCACCGAAACAATCATTCAAGCTGGTAACAAGGGCATGGCTATCGTCAGCGTCCCGATTGATACCAACCCCAAAACTCGCGAATCACGTCTCTTCAAGTCCGACTGGGAACATGTCCGAAAGACAGCCATAACTATTATCCGGGCATACGTCATGTATAAACCATATATTGTGTTTGGCTGGCTTGGCGGTGTCTTATTTGGATTAGGCTTGGTGCCATTCGCTCGGTTTATTTACTTCAGCTTTGAAGATGGTAGCACTCAGGGTCATCTGCAATCTCTGCTGATTGGCTCCCTCCTGATGATCGGGGCTTTCCTCTGCTTAGTGCTGAACATTATCGCTGATCTTATCAGAATCAATCGAGTCTTAACAGAAGATAATCTCGAGCAAACCAAGCGCATGCGATTTCAGCGCAAAAACAGCGTTGGCGTCTTGTAGCCGGGGGTAACTGGACCCAGTACCTGCTTGACCGCGTGGTTGGCTTGCCGCACCGGTTGGCTCGGCCAGTACCACGTATCATTGCTGCGCAAGATATATGTCAAGGTGCCACCGCCCCAGAAAAGGCCCAGTAACGCAATGCCAGTAAACAGCAATCGACGTGATGGGCGTCGTAACCACTGGCGACAGCCCAAGGCACCAAGCAACAGCAGCGGCAATAGTACGGGCAGCAGGTAGCGGCCATTGATCGCCACCGGTTGTCCGGTCCGTAAAAATGCCCGATATTGATCAAGCCATAACGTCACAACATAGACACAGCTAACAAACCCCAGCAGCCACAGCGCATTGGCGTCATCACGACGCAGCAACCGTCGCCCGTAAATTATACTGGTCGTAACGGCCAGTACAGGGTAAACCATACCGATGACTGCCGGCACAAGTAGTGGCCCTTTGGTATCGAAGTCCGAGGCCGGGCCATCAACGGCAAAAAATAGCCGTAGCCACATGCCGTAGAACCAATCCGCCGTGAATACCACTGGGCTACGTGAAGCGTTAGTCTTATTGGTGCTGAGATTATAATCACGAATCCACGGCCCATATTCACTACAGGCCTCAACACTAAGAACTTTACTGCAATCTGGGACCGGTGTATGGTAACGGACAATATTGTATCCGTCACGCTGCAGAAAAAGACCAATGCACAGCAAGAATAGCAGCGGGAGTAACCATCGTACAGGCCTCGACAACAATTTAAAGTCTTTCCTGATAGCCTCAACAACTGCCCGCCAACTCGACAATTGCCGGCGCACATAGACGATCACGTAGATGCTGATTGCCAGAAAGATTGGCAGGAACGCATATTTCACCAGACTAGTCAGCAAACAGAGGCTTATTAACGCGAATAGCGTCCGGACGTCCAAACGCCGTTGCAAGCGCAGAATTCTAGCAAAACGAATCGTTAATAATAAGCTTAGAGCGGTGAGTGGGAATAAGAGATTATCATAATTAATCTGGGCTGCGAGTAATGGCATGACTGGCAGGAGGCAGAAGACGGCGAAACAGCAATTAAGTAAGCCGTCGTGAGCACCAGTCCGACGGAACAGGCGCCGAAACAGCACAAGGCCACTGGCAAACAGTGCAATGTTGATCGCCCGCAGCCAAAGCACCTGAATCGTCTGGTCTGAGGTAAAGACGGCGATCAGCCGATAGGGAAAGCTCATGAGATAGTGGTACAGATAGGAAGGGTCACGAGCCACGGCGCCAAAGCGATCTGCATTCTCCGGCTGACTGCTCCAGAACGGGCTCAAATGATGGGCATAGAGACGAATGATACCGACGTGAAAGTCTTCATCAAAGGCCATAGGGTAACGCCCGCTGAGAGCTAACCATGCGGCTTGTAGCACGAAGAATCCCACCAGCACTCGAAATAGCCAGGAGCTACCCAGCGCCGCTATGACACGATGCGACCAAGTCAGTGGCCTTTGCTGAACTGTCTTCATATAGCGATTAGTATAACGCCTTCCTTATTCTTTTGGGTAAAGCTTGGCCGCAATGCAAGCCACTGCTACAGTTCATTCGGTCATCTACCTTGCTCACTAAATATGCGACCGCTGGTGTCTCAATCATAATTATCGACGGAATGAGATCAGTCACGGCTCAGGCGTAGCGTTTACACAAACATTGAACCAGTCTTAGAAGTGTTCGCGGATGTGACTAAAGCTGTATTCCCACTCGGCGTTGGCCTTCTTGTGCGGATTAAAGATGGCCTGAGGATCCATGATAGTCTTGGCTTCTCGGAATAGCTCCAACACTTCTTTGCCATACATTTGCTCCAGCCATGGACCACGAACTAAACCATCATTGTGTTCGCCAGACAGTGAGCCACCGTATTTGAGAACTAGGTTGTTAACAGCCTTCATGGCTGGCAGAATCTTCGCGCGGTCTTTAGGGTCCTCCAGTTTCATGAGAGGTATGACGTGGAAGTTACCGTCACCCATGTGACCAGCAATTGTCGCAAACAATTGGTACTTCTTAATGATTGCTCGCAGCTGTGGTAGGAATTTTGCCAAGTACTGTGGTGGCACCACAAAATCATCGATGAATGGAGCCGTGTGCTTATCTTTTACCTTGCTACGTAACAACTGGAAGCTATAGCGCCGCATGATCCAGAATTTTTCAGATTTACCTTCAGTCGCGTCTTCTTCGAAACCATTAATTTCATACCGTCCACGATGCTTCTTGAGCTCCACATGCAACGCATGGACTTTATTGCGAACCTGCTGTTCAGTTTCGCCATTGAATTCCACCATCAAGATCAATTTTGGCACGCCACGGAGCAGCTGCAGGCCATCAGGAATCAACGTCAGTAAGAGATGGATGAAGCGCCAGGGGCCGAGTAGCTTCAAAAAGCTAGGCATGAAGCGAATCGACAGCCAAAGGGTAGCATCATCGAAAGACTCAAATGTTGCTGGCTTAGATTCGAGGACTTTCGGTATGACTTCGCCGAGGTCACTCATATTTTTCATGAATAAGACGAGCAAGCCGGAGTGGGGGCGAGCCGGTACAAGTCGGAAGTGTATATCGGTCACGAAACCCAGCGTGCCCTGGGCACCGACAATCAGCTTAGTCAGATCAAAAATCCCGCTGTCACGGTCCCAAACGTCCCACAGATTATAGCCAGTCGAGTTCTTGGTGACATGTGGCTTGGCGGCCTTGATAGTGTCGTAATGCGTATCGACTAATTTGAATATGTTGCGGTAAACCTCGCCCTCGAAATCTTTAAGTTGCATTTTTTTATCGAGTTCGGGTTTCGTGAGGGGCTTCACCGTTCGTTCGACGCCATCAGCAAATACAAATTGTAGCTGTGAAACAAAATTCTCGGTTTTACCAAACTCCAATGATTTCTCACCACCGGCATTGTTATTAACCATCCCTCCGACGCTCGCCATATCGCGTGATGCCGGATAGCTCGGCATAAGGGCTCGCATTTTGAGCGTTTCCGGCTCAAAGTCTCTGTACATAACTCCGGGCTGAACTTGCGCCTCAGCTGCGGTAACTTTTTCAATCTTAGTGAAGTGTTTGCGAAAATCAACGATAATAGAATCATTAATGGCTCCACCGGACATACAGGTACCGGCCGAACGAGCAGTCAGACTAAGCTCGGGATGATCCTGCTTATTTGCAGCGACGTAGCGCACCAACTGCTCGATATCTTTACCGTCTTCCGGCATGGTGACGAGTGTCGGGCGCAGCTCGAACATCGAAGCGTCGTGGCTGTAGAGGTCAAGCGTTGCGGGAGCGTCGTCAACTTCGCCCTTGAAGCCTGCTTTTTTTAGTCCTGCTTTGATTTCTTCCATCCACTAAGCTTAAGTGGTTTGCTACCCCAATTGCAAGTGAATCGCCAGTATTTGTTATACTAGAGGCCATGAAGATAGCTATTGTTGGTCCAGCTCACCCTTACAAGGGAGGCATCGCTCAGCACACGACTGCACTAGCGCACCACCTCAAAGCCGCCGGCAACGACGTCGATATAATTTCTTGGAGCAAGCAGTACCCCTTTTTCTACCCCGGCGTCCAGTTCGTCGCCACTGACAAGCCCGAACTTCCCGTGTTCCCACACACCAAGCGGGTGCTATCATGGCGAAATCCGGCAGGCTGGCTGCGATGGGGTCGGAAGCTTCGTAAGTATGACAAAGTTATTTTCGCCTGGTATGTACCTACAATCCAAGGACCAATCTATCTCAGCATCTTAAAAGCCCTGGGCAAAAAAGGTCCAGAAACTATTTTGCTCTGCCACAACATCGTCCGTCACGGAGCTGGTGCGAATGACTTGAAGATTGTTCGCGTCGTTTTCAAACAAGCAACCCGTATTTTGGTGCACACTGATACCCAAGCCGCACTCGCAGCCGAGCTCACCAAAACACCAATCTCTGTGGCCGCCATGCCCGCTCACTTACCAGGTCATCCCGATGCCAATAGTCACCCCACAAAATTGCAAGATCATCTGTTATTCTTCGGTTTGGTACGCAAATACAAAGGCGTCGATCTCCTGATTCGGGCTTTAGCCGAGCTCCCTGGCGTCACACTCACGATTGCCGGTGAGATGTGGGGCAAACAACAGGAATCGCTGGAACTACTCATCGCAGAACTAAAACTCGGAACACGGGTGAAACTACTGCCGGGCTATGTCGCGGCCGAGAATATTAGTGGTTTATTTCAAGCGGCTGATGCGCTCGTAATGCCATACCGTTCAGGTACCGCTTCACAAACGAGTGAGCTGGCCTTCGCCCATGGCGTGCCAGTCATTGCCACCAAAGTCGGTAGTATGCCCCAACAAATTCGTGACGGTGTCGATGGCTTACTCTGTGACCCCGACGATATAGCCGGGCTAGCAGCGTCTATCAAGCACTTTTACGAGCCCGGTGTGGCAGCAAGCCTTCGATCACGCATACCCCGCAGTACGAGTGAGACCGACTGGCAACACTATGTCGATGTCATCACCAGCACCAAGTAGTTGATATTCTGATTGCTCTACCGCTATAATCATAAGCATAGTGGGAAAGAAACAACGAATACTGATCGTCGGTGGTGGCTTTGGCGGCGTGAAAACCGCGCTTGATCTGGTTGATGACGACCGTTTTGAGGTAACGCTACTCAGCGAAGACAGCGATTTACGCTATTACCCGACGCTGTTTCACACGGCAACCGGTGGCAAGCGGGCAAACTCGAGCATTCCATTGGCTCGCATCTTTCATGACAAGCCCATCACTATTGCCCAAGGCAGTGCGGCGGCTGTAGACCGCAAGGCAGGCACCATCACGACAGTTGATGGCCAAAGTTACGGTTATGACAGTCTGATTATCGGCTTGGGCGTCGTGACTAATTACTTCGGCATACCTGGTCTGAGTGACTATGCCTACAGCATCAAGACCCAGGCCGAGGTGGCCCGCTTTAAAGCCCACCTGCACCAGCAACTTGTCGAAGATGAACAGCCCGATCCGCACTATGTCATCATCGGTGCCGGCCCCACTGGCATTGAGCTATCAGGTGCCTTACTTGATTATCTAAAGCGCATCATCAAAAATCACGGCCTGAAACCGCGACCGCTGCACATCGATCTGATTGAGGCCGCACCACGCCTGCTGCCACGATTACCGCGCGACACCTCTCGAGCAGTGCTGCGTCGGCTCCGACATATTGGGATCAGATTATACCTCGCCAGCGCAGTCCAGGGTGAAACGGCCGACGAATTGACCATTAACGGCAAGCCCCTCCGCAGTCATACCGTGGTCTGGACAGCGGGAGTCACCAATCATCCGTTCTTTGCCGCCAACCAATTCGTTCTTACCAAGCGCGGCAAGGTATCAATCGACGCCTACCTGCAGACCGAAGACAATATCTTCGTCGTCGGTGACAATGCCAATACACCGTTCAGTGGCATGGCCCAAACGGCTCTGCGTGATGGAAAGTTTGTGGCTGGCAACATGCGGCGCAAAGCTGATGGGAAACGCTTACGCAGTTACGTTGCCAAACAGCCGATTACCATTATTCCTGCCGGCCCACATTGGGCGGCCGTCTGTTGGGGCAAGCTCCGCATCTATGGCTGGCTGGGCTGGGTGCTGCGTGAAGCAGGCGACTTTGTCGGCTTCCATGACCTTGAACCACTGCCAGGCGCCACCCGCCAATGGCTCAGCGAATTTAGTACTCAGGATGACTGTGTGGTCTGCACCATCGCCGAAAGCCACCAAGCGTAGTTCAGCCCAAGCCTGTACAATAGAGCCATGTCCACGGAGTTCCAGCAACGCTACCTATCACTGAATGATGCCCAAAAACGGGCAGTCGATACCATCGATGGACCCGTATTAGTGGTGGCCGGGCCCGGCACCGGCAAAACCGAGCTTCTGAGCCTGCGTGTCGCCAATATCTTGCAGCAAACCGATGTTGATCCCAGTAATATCCTATGCCTGACCTTCACCGACAATGCCTCCCGTAATATGCGTGACCGGCTGTCCTCGGTAATCGGCCAATCAGCCTATCATGTCGCCATTCACACCTTCCACAGCTTTGGCAGTGAGGTCATTAGCCGCTATGCTGCTTACTTCACGAAACGACAACTCTTACAACAGATTGATGAGCTTGGTCGCTATGAGTTACTTCGAGGAATTTTTGAATCACTCCCGCATAGCAACCCACTCAGCGTCAGGCTCGGTGATGATTTTGTCCATATCAAAGACGTGCTACAGGCTATTAGTTGGTTCAAACAAAACGCATTGACGCCACCTGAGCTTCGACAGCTACTCAAACGCAATGCTTTGTTTATGAGCCAAGTAGCTGATCAACTCGCGACTGCGTTTGAGATGACGGCTTCACCGAAGCAGCTCAAAGCCTATGAAGAGCTGTTGGTCAGCATGCAAAAATTGGCCAGTGACCAACACATCTACGGCTTCCCGGATTACGCCCAGATCTGTGCCCGAGACTTGGCGAGCGCTATCGAGGCAACAGCCGCCGACGGTCGCTATGCACCAGCAATAACTGCATGGCGTAACCAATGGTGCCAGAAGGGCAGTGATGGGAAACACCAGTTCAAGGACACTGGCCGTAATCATCGTAAATTACTGGCTGTCATAGAAGTCTACGAAGCCCTACACACAGTAATGGCCGCCCAAGGCCTCTTCGACTTTGACGACATGATCATCGAGGTCGTGCAGGCGCTAGAGCAGGATAATGAGCTCCGGCTCAACCTCCAAGAACGCTACCAATACATCTTGGTTGACGAATTCCAAGATACCAACAAAGCCCAGCTCCGCATGTTGAACGCGTTGGGAGATAACCCGGTATACGAAGAACGACCCAATATCATGGCCGTCGGCGATGATGACCAAGCAATTTACGCCTTTCAAGGTGCCGATGTGTCCAATATGCTGGCTTTTGCCCAACAGTATAAACGACCGTTGATTGTAGCGCTGACTGACAATTACCGTTCGACTGAACAAATCCTCCAAGCAAGTTTTGGTGTCGCCGAACAGATTACCGACCGCTTTGAGAGTCAGCTGACTGACACCCATAAACAGTTGAATGCTCAGACAAACTACGAGCTCAATAACCTAGCCCACACCGTCTTTACGAGCGAACTCGCACAATATGACTGGCTGGCCGAGCAGATAGCGACCGCCATCGAGCAAGGAACGGCACCAGAGGCAATCGCCGTTATCGCCCCGCGCCACCGCTATCTGGAACGGTTAATGCCGTATCTGGGACAGCGCCACATACCAGTGGCTTATGAACGACGTGAAGATATCCTCGAAGCGCCGATTATTATGCAATTGCTTACCATGACCAGTCTCGTCGTGGCTATCGCTGATCAACGTCATGACGATAGCGATGTGCTGTTGAGCGAGGTGTTGGCCTATGACTTCTGGCAAGTGCCGACTGAGGCCCTGATGGAGCTTAGCCTGGATTGCTACAACCAACGTCGTCACTGGCTGGACGCAGCCAGTAGCAGCCAGCAGCCCTTAATCGTGGCCATCACACAGTGGTTTATGCAGCTGGCGAAGCGGGCGAAGCTCGAGCCTTTGGAGTACATACTTGACCAATTAATGGGTGGCCTGACTGACGCAGTTGATAGCGAGTCTGATGAAGTAACCCAGCCAACCAAACACTCAGTCACGCATTTCGTGTCGCCAATGCGCGAATTTTATTTTAATCCTGAAAGCTATGAGCAGAGCACGGACAGCTATCTGACCTTGCTCGGGCAATTGTCCACGCTCCGCCAACGGTTACGTGAATGGAAACCAACGACTACGTTATATGCAACCGATCTGGTAGTTTTTGCCGAGCTCCATCGAGCCGCAGGCTTAAAAGTTGTCGACACCAACCCCCATACCCAAACGACCAATGCGGTGCAGGTAATGACGGCCTATAAAGCCAAGGGCCTGGAGTTTGAGATGGTTTTTGTGACTAACGTTCAGGACGAAATTTGGGGGCCTACAGCTCGGAGTCGTTCCTCAACCATCAGCCTGCCACGCAATCTGCCATTGGCACCAGCCAGCGACGGCGACAATGACAAACTGCGACTGCTCTTCGTCGCGCTGACGCGTGCCAAACACAGCCTGCAGCTCACCAGCTACACCCATAACCTCGATAATAAACTATCTCCTGGGCTCAGTTACATCACTGATATACCGGCGTTCGATGCGCGGCCGTCCACCAAACCGACGTCAACCAAAGCCGTCGAAATACTCAGCACTGATTGGGTCTACCGTTTCCGACAAATCATCGCCGACAAACCAACGCTATTCGAGCCAATCCTAGCCAATTACAAACTCAGCGTCACGCACTTAAATAATTTCACTGATGTCACGAAGGATGGTCCGCATTATTTTCTGCTGCACAACTTGCTGCGTTTTCCTCAGGCACCAACACCTGCTGCTGCCTATGGTGATGCCGTCCATAAGACCTTGCAATGGGCTCACACCGAGCTGCGTAATAACGACTCAATTCCAGACCCTCAACAACTCCAGGATTATTTCGCCGACATGCTCCAGCGCAAGCATCTACGCAAATCTGACTTCACGAAGCTCGAGAAGCGTGGGCGCTTGGCGCTCAGCCACTATTTCGAGCAACGCGGTAAGACAATGGTCGCAAAAGATCTTGTGGAGCGTGGCTTTAATAACGAGGGCGTTGTGATTGCTGAAGCTCGTTTGAGTGGCAAGATAGACAAATTGCACTACGAGACCCCAAGTAGTGTTCAGGTCATCGATTTCAAAACTGGTAGACCGGCTACCAACTGGCGGGGTAAGGCCGATTTTGAGAAATTAAAATTGCACAAGTATCGACAACAACTCTTATTCTACAAACTTTTGGTCGAGCAATCGGCCAGTTTTAGTCGCAAACTGACAGTCAGCAGTGGTGGGTTGGAATTTATCGAAGCAGCCAACGACGGAACGCTCGTCAACAACTTAGTCCTTCACTTTGATACACTCGAGCTAGAACGCTACATCAAATTAATTGGCAGCGTCTGGCGACACATTATGAACTTGGACTTTCCCGACGTCAGTCACTACCCACAGAACTTCAAAGGCGTGCAGCAATTTGAACAAGACCTCATCGACGAGTCGGAATAGAAAAGAGGCCCCGAAGAGCCTCTCACAGCAAAAGTTGAAAAAGACTATTTCTTCTTTTTGCTGACCGTCTTGCGCTTCGCAGCTGGCTTCTTGACGCTAGCTGAGCTACTAACACTAGGACTGCTGGTCTTCGCACTCATGCTCATGATGCCTTCGTCTGTAAACAGTAGGCTATACGCACAAAAGCCGATGACTGCACCAGCGATTGGACCAACCACATAGGATAGGAGACCCATGGTGCCGTTGAAACCCCACGCTCGGACGCCAAGCGCCAAAGCTGGATTCAGCAGGCCAATTGAGGCTGATGAAGCAGCGACGATACCGAGCATGTAGCCCAGACCGACGACAGAAGCTGTCACGGCTGTACTAAAGCGTTGGTACACTGCAGCGGCCCAGGCCATGGTGAAGACCATGGTACCAATACCTTCAGCGACCATAACACGACCGGTGAAATGACCACCGATTGGTTGCAATGGGGTGTTAACGTAATAGGTGTATAGATGGTAGACAACCCACGCACCGAGTAATTGCACGACAATATATGTCAGCGCGTTCAGTGCAGAAATCTTGCGCACGGCCCACAGACCAAGCGTTACAGCTGGGTTCAGGTGTGCACCCGAGGTGCTGCCAAACGTGAAGACCATTAAAGCGACCGTAAGCCCGGCAGCCATTGCCACAAAGAATGGCACGCCTATAGTTGATCGTTGCACGCTTAGAACCAGGAGTGTCAAAGCTCCGGTACCTAGAAACTCCGCCACCAGAGTAGCTATCTTTCGTCTTCCAAACATTCTTGGAACCTCCACTTAGTTAATGCACTAAGCGTAACCTGAAGTATTAGGTTTGTAAAGGGGAGGTTAGTTGAAGCCGAGCGTGGGCGGCAAACAATGCAGAATTAACAGATACCGATAAGCATAAGTGGTGCAGGAATTAATCAGTAAATATCTGGACGTGTAAGTATCTGTTATACTGTGCTCATTAATTGAGGAGTGGCTAGCAAGATGTTGAAAGATTTTAAGAGTTTCATATTGCGTGGCAATACTATTGATTTAGCAGTCGCGGTTGTCATTGGTGCAGCATTTGGTTCCATTGTCACTGCGCTCGTCAAAGATCTCATCACGCCGCTGATCGCAGCCATCGGTGGACAGCCGAATTTCTCTGGCTTGCACTTCACGATCAATCACAGCACGTTCTTGTATGGTGACTTCCTGAACGCCGTCATCGGCTTTGTAATCATTGCTGCCGTAATCTTCTTCCTGGTAGTTCAACCAGTCAACAAGATGCTGATGATTGCTGCACGCCGAAAAACTACCGACGAGCCCTCCGAGAAAAAATGTCCGGAATGCCTCAGCAAAATCCCGGTTGACGCCACCCGTTGCGCCTTCTGCACCACAACCTTGAAGAAGAGTAAATAGTAGTCTTAGCGTTTCTGGTGGCGACGTTTGAGGCCGGCCACTTGTAATCGTACAGCATGTCGATCCATCATGGCTTGAGCATGTTCTAGGCTGACTTGATCCTTGGCTTCGGCTTTCATCTGTTTGGCACGGTCAATCGCCGCCTGGGCATCTGCTTCGTTAATGTCATCAGCGTGGTCGGCTTCGTCGACTAAAACCCGTAATGAATTATCAGCTACGTCGATAACACCACCGTTAGTAGCGAAGAACTCACGAGCATAGTCGGGATCTTTAGGATTACGACGAACGGCGATAGCACCAGTGGTAGCAACACTGACAAGTGGCATATGGTGATCTAAGACGCCGATTTCACCCTCTAATGTCGGCAGAATGACCTCGTAGACGTCATCGTCGAACTTGGTGCCACTGAGACTAACCAGCTGGAAGTGAAACATTATTTCTTTGTCTCGGTCTTCACGTCAGAAATTGGGCCCTTCAGGTAGAAGGCGCTCTCTGGCTTGTCGTCGTGTTTGCCGTCGAGAATTTCTTTGAAGCCCTGTATCGTATCGGCAAGTTTGACGTATTGGCCAGGGTTATTGGTGAATTGCTCAGCCACGAAGAATGGCTGACTCAGGAAGCGCTGGATACGGCGTGCGCGGCCAACCAATTGCTTATCTTCCTCGGACAATTCTTCCATACCCAGGATAGCAATGATGTCTTGCAGATCCTTGTAACGCTGTAAAACGCGTTGAACTTCGCGGGCGACGTTATAGTGATCTTCACCGACGATTTCCGGGTCTAGGATCGTCGAGCTAGAGTCTAATGGGTCAACGGCGGGATAGATACCAATTTCAGTGAGTGCACGACTCAGGGCTATCGTCGAGTCCAAGTGAGCGAAAGTGGTCGCTGGGGCCGGGTCAGTGAAGTCGTCAGCTGGCACATAGACAGCCTGCACGGAAGTAATCGAGCCTTCCTTCGTAGATGTAATGCGCTCCTGGAGCTGACCCATTTCCTGAGCCAAGTTTGGCTGGTAACCCACCGCACTCGGCAAACGACCAAGAAGGGCAGAGACTTCAGCACCAGCTTGGGTGTAACGGAAAATGTTATCGATGAACAGTAGCACGTCGCTACCCTTATCACGGAAACCTTCAGCAATCGTCAATCCAGACAGGGCAACCCGCAAACGAGCGCCTGGTGGTTCGTTCATCTGGCCGAAGACCAGCGAAGTGTTCTTGATGACGCCCGATTCTTTCATTTCGTGGTACAGGTCATTACCCTCACGAGTTCGCTCACCGACACCGGCGAAAACTGAGTAGCCTGAGTGGAATTTAGCAATATTATTTATTAATTCCTGAATAAGCACGGTCTTGCCGACACCAGCACCACCGAAGAGACCAACCTTACCACCCTTGGTGATAGGCGCAATCAGGTCGATAACTTTGATACCAGTTTCCAGAATTTCCACCGTGCCGGATTGGTCGATCAATGATGGTGGCGTGCGGTGAATCGGCGCCCGCTCCTTGAAATCACCACCCTTATTATCGATCGGCTCACCAGTAACATTGAACATCCGTCCGAGGGTTTTCTCGCCAATTGGCACGCTGATAGGAGCACCAGTATCAGAAACGGTCGCGCCACGCTTCAGCCCGTCAGTCGAACCTAATGATACGGCACGGACACTCGATTCACTGAGGTGCTGGGCAACTTCCAATGTCAGCTTCTTGCCATCCAGCTCAGTTTCTAAGGCATTATAAATCCGTGGCAAACTATCTGTCGTGAATTCAATATCCACCACCACTCCCACAATCTGGGTAATCTTACCGCTTCCTGTCTTTACTTTGTCTGTCGTCGCTGTTGCCATCATATCTCCTTAATCTTTATCCCAGCTGCTTGTGCGCCCGTTGGTTGCAGCTGATGTCACTAATTCTTGTTCAACCTCACCACTCATAGCGATTGCGGCGATGGGGGCAGCTAACTCCGCTCGTAGATCCGAAACCTGCTCTATCAGGCGTCTAACGGTCTCGCCTTGTTCGGCCAACTTCTGGGCAGCTGCGTTCGCTTCATCAGCGCGACCCTGCTTATAGGCGGCGTCCACGTCGCCAACTGAAACATACGAAAGTCCTCGCGGAAAGTTGCCATAATCGATCGGCGTCTCTCGAGGATCTCCCTCTCTACCTGCGTAAGTTCGTTCTCCAAGTACTCCGCGAACTGAAAGTTCTAAGGCTTGCTTTTTTCGATTGCTCATTTCAATGCCTCCGCGCCACCCGTTATTTCTGCTAACTCTTGGGTAATGCTCGCTTGGCGAGCGGTGTTCAGCTCCAAGGTATAATCATCAATTAACTCCTTGGCGTTGTCAGTGGCGTTCTTCATGGCAACCATGCGCATAGCGTGCTCACTGGCCAAACTTTCCAACACGGCTTGCCAAACTTGGGCTTCAATTAGGCGAGTAGCAACTTGGTCAATGACGGTCTCGACGTCAGGTTCGAAGTTGCTGGTAGCCGAGGTCTTACTGGCGTCAGGATCGACATGGGCAGGCAAGAGCTGTAAGCTCTGCACATTCTGGACGACGGTGGACTTGAAGACCGTGTATATCACCTGGACATCATCGACGGCTTTATCTTTATACTGCTCAACGACGGTATTTAATATCGGTCGTACATCATTGGCGGTCGGGTGGTCACCGAAAGCCGGGTAGGCGGCCAATAGATCAGCCTCGTGGATACGACGGACAAATTGGGCACCCTTGTTACCGACAGTTATCACATGACTTTTAACCTTGGTATCACGGTCAGTCTGAAGGCTTTTAGCCAGTAGTTTCAAAGCATTCGCGTTATACGCACCGGCCAGACCACTATTACTCGTCACGACCACGTAGAGACGATTCTTGACAGCTCGTTTTTCAAATAAGGGCTGTCGTTCGACTTCAGGCATAGTGTTCAAGCGTGCTAACAGATCATAGGCCAGATCACGATAAGCCCGGCTCCGCAGCGCATATTCCTGGGCCCGGCGCAATTTACTAGCCGAAACCAGCTCCATAGCCTTGGTAATCTGCCGTGTATTCTTAATGGACGTAATCCGTCGCTTGAGGATAATCGTGCTCGCCATCTACATGCCCTCGGCAAGCTCAAGGCAAAGGCCAAGCTTTTCTGCCAGCATTTCAACATAGCCTAGGGCAATCATTCGCCGTGCGCCTGTTAGAGTATCAGGGTTACCATGAAGCAATGTCCATATAGCTGCATCCTGTTCTCGTAAATAATCTGCTTCAGGAATCCTATATAACTCTGCCAAATCATCAGGACTTGCTGCAAGTGCTTCTGCTGCTCTGTCCGTCAGCCCGTATCTCGAGTTGTATCCCATACGTAGACCTACTTGGCTTCCTCTTTCTTAACTGACTCAACAACGTAACTGGCGGCAATCGTCTTAGCCGCTTTCAGAACGGTTTCGTTATCAGCGTCGCTTGGCTTGTCACCGCTGTTGAGCGTCTCGGTCAGTTTGGCGTGCTTGGTTTTCAATTCGCGGAGTAGGGCGTCTTTGGCGGCTTCGACTTTGTCGAGCGGGGTTTTGTCGAACGCGCCATTGGTGGCGGCATAGAGGAGGGCGTACATTTCCCAAATGGCGTAGGGGCTGTACTGGCCTTGTTTGAGTAACTCAGTCAGGCGCTGACCTCGTTCAATGATGTGGCGCGTATCGTCATCCAAGTCAGTCGAGAACTGGCTGAAGGCGGCCAGCTCACGGAACTGAGCCAAGGCTAGCTTCAGACCACCACCAGCGGCTTTGATAGCCTTACTCTGGGCATTACCACCAACACGGGAGACAGATAGACCAACAGAGATAGCTGGTCGAATACCCTGATAGAACAGGGAAGTCTCTAGGAAGATCTGGCCATCGGTGATGGAGATGACATTGGTCGGGATGTAGGCGGAGATATCACCAGCCTGAGTTTCGATGATCGGCAGGGCAGTCAGTGAGCCAGCACCGAGGTCATCGCTCAATTTGGCGGCACGCTCGAGTAAACGAGAATGGAGGTAGAAGACATCACCAGGATAGGCTTCGCGGCCCGGTGGGCGGCGCAGCAAAAGTGACATCTGGCGATAGGCCTGAGCGTGCTTGGTCAGGTCATCATAGACAATCAGAGCGTGCTGCTTGTTGTCACGGAAGTATTCGCCCATGGCAGCACCAGCATATGGTGCCAAGTAGAGCATGGCGGCCGGGTCAGCTGGGCTGGTGGCGACGATGATGGTCTGATCCATAACTCCTTCACGCTTCAGACGTTCCTGCAGGGCTGCGACTTTCGATAATTTCTGGCCAATAGCAACATAGACATTTATAACACCGGTCTTCTGCTTAGCCTGGTTCACCATAGTATCGACGGCGATGGCCGTTTTACCAGTTTGGCGGTCACCGATGATTAGCTCGCGCTGGCCACGGCCGATTGGCACAATGGCGTCGATAGCCACCAGGCCAGTCATCAATGGCTCATGGACTGACTTGCGGGCTAATACGCCGGGGGCTTGGCGTTCAACACGACTGAATTGCTTGGTCTTGAGTGGCTCACCACCGTCAAGCACATTACCAAGTGGGTCGACGACACGACCAACCAGTTCAGGACCGACCGGGACTTCCAGAACTTTGCCGGAAAGACGAGCCTTCGCACCGGCTTTGACTTCGACGTCTTCACCGAGAAGTACTGAACCAATCTCGTCTTCACCGAGGTTAAAAGCAAAAGCTGTGACTTTCTGACCATCAACGCCATCAATTTCCAACATTTCATTATACCCAGCTTGGCGCAAGCCATAAATCCAGGCAATACCGTCACCAACGCGGGTAACAACACCGACAGATTCGATTTCCGGACGGGTTTTTAATTCGGCAATGGCGCTGCGGATATCAGCCGACAACTCTTTGATAGATAGGTCACTCACGGCTAGAATCCTCCTGCAGGGGCGGTTAATTGTTTAAAGCGGTTTAATTTGGCGCGGACACTGAGGTCCAGCTGCTGATTGGCGAGGGAAATCTGAACGCCACCGATGATAGACGGGTCGAGATTCTCGCTGATGATAATCTGTTTGGCGCTGGGGTAGAGCTCACGGATGACGGACTCGATATCTTTGCGTACATTGGCGGCCAATGGGCGCGCGTCGGTGGCTATGACTTCGACGACGCCCTGATCAGCGCGCAACTGCATGACATCCCGCATGACGGAATCTAGCTCTCCAGTGCGCCCCTCGGTCAACAGATAGGCGGCGATTTCCTGACTCAATTGCTTGGTCGTCATCGAGGATTGAGCCCGCTGCGTAATGATGGCGGCCAGTTTGCTGCGGCTAATTTTCATGCTCGGGCGTGCTCCTTCAAAGCCTTCTCGATCAACGAAGCATCTTTTTTGGCGTCGACTTTCTCGTCAATAATAGCCTCAGTTGCATCAGCAATCAGCCCAACTAATTCGCCCTCAAGCTGCTTACGAGCTCGGGCAACATCCTGCTGAGTCCGCTGTTTAGCTTCAGCCAGAATGCCATCGGCCTTGTCATGTGCCTTGGCTTCGGCCTCGCGAATCAAGTCACGGGCTCTTTCTTGGGAAGAGGCGACGATGCCATCGGCTTGCTTGCGGGCTTTGCTCAACTCTTCGCCGACTTTAGCTTCCAGTGCGACTCGCTCTTTCTGCATTTCATCACCCAACTTAACGCCGCTCTCGATGGTTTCACGACGTTCACGCAGAACTTTGATGATTGGCTTGAAGGCATAGCGCCTCAACACCAGAAAGGCGAAGAGGAAAGTTAAAAGCTGGATGACAAAAGCTTTGCCATCCACGCCAAGCGCGCCCAGACCGGACGAACTTTCCCCAAATTGTGTCAGTAGAACGTGTGTCATATTACGAAAATCAAAAATATTACTTAACGATGAAGATTGATGCGAAGGCGAGGAGACCGAAGAGCTCAACAATAGCCACGAAGATTAATGCCTGACCCAAAAACTTCGCAGCTTCAGGGTTGCGACCAACGGCCTGCAAGTAACTACCGCCGATTAGGCCGATGCCAATGCCGGGTCCAATAAAGCCGCCGGCGATCATGAGTCCCTTACCAATAATTGCTGTATTTACTGCGTCTGCGAAAATTGCCATAACTTACTTACTCCTTATTTTTACCATTATCATTGCTTGTCATACTTACTATTCAGTCATGCTTGCCCGCGACTCTCCCTGGGCCTTAACTCCATTGTTTCAGGAACATCATCTTCGGTCAAGTGCTCATCACTATGCTCGGCCGCATGGTTCACGGCGATGGCCAGATACATTGTTGCCAGGACCGTAAAAATATAAGCCTGCAGGGCAGCCACCAGAAACTCCAACAGAGTGAAAGGCAGGGCAGTGATCGGCGCGGCGACATGGCCCAAATACGAGAAGACACTAATCACAATCTCACCGATGGTAATATTCAGGAAAAGTCGAAGCGACAGGCTGAGCACGCGGGTCAGGTCAGTAAACATTTCCAGCAAACCAATCACCAGATAGAGTGGGTTCAGTGGGCTACCAATAAAGAAATGACGCAGGTACTTCAAGATACCACCCGACTCATATACTGATGCGCCGTAGACCGTCAGCATGGCAACCAAACCAATCGCCAACGTTCCGTTCAGGTCCCCTGTAAATGGTCGAAGCAGGGGATGACTACCAGCACGGAAGCCTTCACCAACAATTGGCAACAAGCCCAACCAGTTACTGAAAAGAATGAAGAAGAACAATGTGACGAAAAATGGCACATACTTTCGGCCGACTTTCTTATTCTCAAAAGCGCCCTCCACAAGATTGCTGATGAAATCGACGCCGACTTCAACGATTTGGATGAAACCACCCCTTGGCTTAACGGTTACCTTCCGCGCTGTCCAGATCATCAAACTTATAATAACGACCGAGCAAATCCAGCCATAAAGGATGGAGTTGGTAATCGTGAATCCACCGAGCTGAAAAACACCTGCTGGGGCAACATGTACGGTCGGCCCGCTATCGGCCAGCTGGCTCAGAACTCGACTTATCATTTATGATCCTTCAGCGTGATTGACGTACCAGGGCTCAAAACCTGTAACTGCCGCCAGACAATGATCGCCATGCCGATCATTGCTACGCTGAATCCGACAAAAGTCCAGAGAGGCAGACTATCGAAATGTTCATCTAACTTGAAGCCCCCAACCACCGGTACTAAGACAACAATGGCCAATTGCCAGCTCATCGTGGTAGCTGCCAAGTAGAAATCACGCTTCGGGTTGCTCAAAACCGGTGCAGGCTTGGTTGAGGCTCCACCCTTAGTTGCAGTCGGCGCTTTCGCTGGCTGTGTTGTTTTACTCATTCCCGTCTACCATAGCAGTTTTCTATCTGTTAATCAAGTCTCCTGCAACCTAGAAATATATGTTGATACTTTACAAAGTATAGTGGTATACTGTAGTTATGACTGATTCAAATATTATCGTATATAGCGCAACCTGGTGTGCCTTTTGCCACGCCAGTAAAGATTACCTCGACAAACTCGGCGTCAAATACACTGACAAAGATGTTGATGCCGACCCAGCCGCCGGCCTCGAGGCTGTCAACAAATCTGGGCAGCGGGGCATTCCCGTGCTGGATATCGGTGGAACTATTATCGTCGGCTTCGATCGCCCCAAGATCGACTTTGCTCTCAAGCAGCTCCAAACCGCGTAAGCTAGCTCACATCAACAGAGAGAGAATTCTCACATGCAGCACAGCGCTGAGTGATTATAATTGAATCCGTTAAGAGGCGATACTATGCCCAATACACCCGAAACCAGACCGCACATCATCATTGACTCTGAAACCGATATAGGTACAGCTGCTCGTATCAAGTACCTCGATAGGCGAATCCACGAGGATCCTCAGACATTCGTCATGGCTTTCAACTTAGTTGGCCGAAGCATCACTCACGAAACGGTACCTGCGCTCAGTCGCCAGAGTGCTGTGCGTAGTCTCAAGCGACGTCCTGCTGATTTGATTTTGGAATATTTTAAGAGCCGCTATGACCTCGATAGTAACTTGGACCCCGAGACCGAACGGGCGATTGACGAGGACCCGGAGAACAAGGTGCTTATTGCTGCGTTTAGAACCAAGCGTGCTGAGCGCGTAAAAGTTGGTGAAATGAAAACCGTCGCCCACTCACATGCGGAAGAAGCTGTCGACGCAAGCAACGCGGTACGTCGCTCACGGTTTGGCATATATCTTGGTCGGGTCGCTGCCTATAATGCGTCGTTGGCAGAAACCAGAATTCAAATTGCTGCTATCTTGGAAGAAGTCCAACCTGCTTTAGAAGCCCGATCTCAGTTAGCCGGTAACGAAGTTGTTGCTTAAGTTGTCGTATACTTGAACAGATATGGCATTTGAGGATTATAAAAATAAACAGTCTGTGGTCATCGTCTACACCGGCGATGGCAAGGGCAAAACTAGCGCAGGGCTGGGCCTACTAGTTCGTGCCTTGGGTAATCGATGGAATGTAGCATTCATCCAATTCATCAAATATTGGGGCGTTGGTGAGCATGTCTTCATTCGGGACATTCAATCCATATATAAAGACCAGTTATATTTCTACAAGGGTGGCAAGGGCTTCTATCAAGCCGGCGAGTTAAGCGAACAGCATGTCAGTGAAGCCCAACATAAAGCGGCCGCCAAGGCCACCTACGATGAGGCTCTGAGAGCCGCCACCGGTGGCAAATACCAGTTAGTCATCTGTGACGAAATCAATAACGCCGTGCATGATGGCTTGATTACTCAGAAACAGCTTGAGCAATTAATAACCAGTCGCGCGCCAGAGACCAGTCTGTGCATGACTGGTCGTAATTTTCCGAAGAGCCTGCTCAAACACGTCGATATAGCGACCGACATGACCAAGCTCAAGCACCATTTTGACGACAAATTCTTAGCCAACAAGGGCATTGATTTCTAGCAACGACATGCTACGCTTAACCTTGCAATGATGTTTTCTCCATCGGGTGGAGAATTTTTACCAAGGTTAAGTAGTGGCGACATGGCTACTACTTCATCCGGACTCGATTTGGCGCGCTTAGCCATCGTCTACAAGCCCTCGAATGACGAGCGTAATGTGCAGACCGCAAAAGCCATTCAGCAACGCTTACTAAGAGCAGGGCACGAGGTGCTCGTCCACGCCTCGGAGCCTGATATCGATGGCAACTTGGAGCTGGTACAGGAATTGCAACGAAGGCATCAACCATCGGCACTCAGTATTATTGGCGGAGACGGTACCGAGAGCAACTTTCTCAGCGCTGTGTATAAGAGTCAGCTCGACACACCAGTTTGGCTGATCCCCGGTGGCAGTATTAACGATCTCACCCATATGCTGTATGGCAGGTATACCTTTCACCACCCAGAGCATGCGCTACACCACGGTCACCTGGCCACTTTGTATCCATTACAGGTCAGAATGATCCCCCCTCGAGGTATTGATAAACAGGTCAATGCCTGGGCCTATTACAGTCTCGGGCTGAGTGCGGATATTGCCGGCAATGTAAACAGCATAGAGCATCGAGCCAAACGCGAACAACATGCCACGGCCCTAGGTCGCCTGCTGACCGATAGCCAGCTGGTACATGATAGCTTACCCTGCAGCCAGCGCTTCCTAATCAGCGAGGGGGCCAACCAGCGATCGATATTTGATTTGGTACTTGCTAACGGCTCTAAGATGGCCGGTAAACTTCATTTCAACGATATACAGCTGTTGCGACCCGAATTTGGCCGAGTTGAATTAGCTCAGCCGACGAAATTGTCGATGGCGCTGTCGATTGCCAAGGCCCGCTGGGGGGAAGTTCAAAAATATGGAGCTGGTGGCTTGCTGTTCCTTGTCGAGCTTGATTCCGACGGTCCAGATAGCTTGAGTTGGCAGTGTGATGGTGAAGAAGCAACTGATGACGAGAAGTTGACCTCCGGAACCATCGTTAACGCAGCTATAGCTCGTCGTGGATTGCGGATACACACTAACCGCCGTCATTCCTAGCCAACTGATGGCGCAGGCATTACAATAAAAGCGTGTCGCAACCCACTCTCTATTTATTCATCGGCTACCCCGGGGCTGGCAAAACCACAGTTGCCAAGTTGGTAGCACAGGCCAGCGGCGGAACGCACCTCTGGGCCGACCATGAGCGGCTCAGATTGTTCAAAAAGCCAACACACTCTGAAACCGAAAGCCAAGAATTGTACCAACGGCTCAATGCGGCTGCTGGCTATCTATTGGAACAGGGCAAAAGTGTCATTTTTGATACGAATTTTAACTTCGCTGCCGATCGGCAACATTTACGTAAAATGGCCCATGATCACGGCGCTGAAACGGTGGTTATCTGGGTATCTACGCCCCGCGACTTTGCCAAACAACGGGCAGTACATGACGACAATCTGCGTAATGGCTATATGACCAAGATGAATGCCAAACAATTCGATACTATCGTCGCCAAGTTGGAAGCTCCAACCAAAGATGAAAAAGTTATTAAAATAGACGGAACGAAACTTGACGGCCAAGCCTTACTAGTCCAACTTGGTTTGTAGATGAGTCGCTACCGCTACAGTCACCGCCATATTTGGTTCTCCCTACTGGTCTTCGCTCTAAGCTGGTTGGTATACTACGGCCAGCAGCAACATTGGCTTGGTGGCGCCAGCCAAAGTTTGCAGGCCAATCAGCCCGGACTATATGTCGTCGATCACTTTGTTGATGGCGACACCATCGCCGTCAAAATGAACGGCAATGTCGAGAAAATTCGGCTCATCGGTGTTGATACGCCCGAAACCCATAAGCCTAATACGCCGGTGCAATGCTACGGCCCAGCCGCAGCCGCCTACACCAAAAGTCGGATCGGCACCCAGCGGATTCGCCTGGAAGCCGACAGCCTGAGCACCAACCGTGACCGCTATAACCGCTTATTACGGTACGTGTATCTCCCCGACGGTACGAACCTCGACCAGGCATTAATTCAGAATGGCTACGGCTTCTACTATCCATATTTCCCATTCACCAAGTCAACTCAATTCGCCGCCGCCCAGCAGCAGGCCATGAATGCCAACAAAGGCCTCTGGGGCAATTGCCATCCCACTGCCACCGACGGAGGCGGCTACATCTCTAATCCGCAGTAGCATTGCATCAAACCTGGTCGGTACGAAGTTCGGGGATGGGGGTACGGCCAAATTGTCGGGCCAGATATTCACCGATGTTGAGCACGGGCGTTAGTAGATAGAGTAACAAGCAACCGAAGAACCAACAGATCAGCCAACTCCGCTTGCCATGCTGCCGTAATGTCCGAGGCCACCATTGGAGGTAATCCCACAGTTCGTGGCGGTCTGAACGGACTCGGCGCAGATGAGCCCCAACGCGTAGTGACCGCTGATAGTGGATACCGTAGCCGGCGTTGTGTAAATGCATTGCAAGATCGAGATCCTCGTGAATGCCAGCCTGATCACAGGTGGAGGTTCGAACTGCTTGCCACTGCACGTGAGTAATGGCCATATTCGACCCCCACAGCGTTGCATGGCCAATTAACAATCGGTTGAAGTCAAAGGCCATGAAGTTATACAGCCAGGCAACAGCTTGCGGCCAGCGGACATTGTAGAAATAGGCCCCGCCCGTGAAAGCTTGCGAGGCGTGGTTTGGCTCTGCATAGAAGTCAGCAATCTGTTCCAGCCAGTCACTGGGCAACACCGTATCACCGTCAATTCGGGCGATAATATCGCCGCGAGCCGCGTTAAAGCCACGGTTACGGGCATGAACCCGGCCCTGCTGTGGCTCGGTGATAACACGAACGAACGGGAAACGCTCAGCAACGAGTCGGGAATTATCAGTGGAGTTATTATCAACCACGATCACTTCATATGGTTTGAGCGATTGGGCAGCAATAGCTTCCAGGCAGGCCGCCAGATGGGCCGCTTCGTTGTATACTGGGATGACGATACTGATCTTCATAACGGGTAATTTCACCTTATAATTATATGGCAAAGCGCTCATCATTGTATATCAACAACCTGATTCCTCGCTTAAAGCGCTGGCTGGGTCGCTATTGGCGGGCTAGTCGGTGGCACAAGCTGCTGTCGGTGTTAATTGTCCTGGCTACGTTGTTGTTTGGGGCCATGTTCGGCATCGCCGAGTGGTATATCCATAGCGAATCGTCAAAGCCTCTAGCATTGGGTGTTAGTTTCATCCCAGATTACGCACGTAGTCTCGGCGTTGATCCAGAAGCCAATCTGGATGCACTGTTGTCAATTGGCGTTAAAAACCTACGACTGGTCAGCTACTGGAGCGACAGTGAACAGACACCCGGCCAATATGACTTTCGGCAGCTAGACTGGCAATTCAGCAAGGCCGAGACGACTCATGCTAAAATCACGTTAACCCTCGGGCTACGCCAACCGCGGTGGCCCGAGTGCCACATACCGGCTTGGGCCGCCAGCGAGCCGATGAGCCAGTGGCAACCACAGTTAGAAGCCTACATAAAAGCCGTCGTCGAGCGCTATAAACACTCGCCCAGCCTGGAAAGTTATCAGTTGGAAAACGAATATTTCCTCAAGGGTTTTGGTATCTGTACAGACTTCAGCCGCTCACGCCTCGTCACTGAATATAACCTCGTGAAAGCCACCGATCCCAAACACCCGATTATTGTCGGCCGCAGCAACAATGACCTCGGTTTTCCCATCGGCCAGCCGCAGCCTGATGAATTCAGCATTTCGGTCTACAAGCGTGTCTGGGACGCCGCGCTGACCCACCGCTACATTGAATATCCATTCCCAGCCTGGTACTACGGCTTCCTGGCTGGCACCCAAAAAATCCTGACTGGCAAAGATATGGTCATCGGTGAATTGCAAGCCGAGGCCTGGCCACCACATGGCCAAACCATCCCGAATACCAGTCTGGCTGAACAGAGTAAATCCATCGATGCCAAACGTTTAGCAGCTCGCTTCAAGTATGGCGAAGCCACTGGCATGCGTGGCATCAACCTCTGGGGTGGGGAATATTGGTATTACCGCATGGTCGTGCTGCACGACCCGTCACTGTGGAATGTCGCCAAACAAGAGTTTACGGCAAACTAAATGATTATCGATCCTTCGCGCTTCGGCGTTAGCTTCTCCCTAAAACAGTGTCGGCAGTTTCAAATAGATATGACTGAAACTTTACGCTGGCTCGTTCATGATGCCGGTTTTCGACGTTTTCGTCTCATGACTTATTGGGATGAGCACGAGCCTTCGCCTGGACAGACAAATTTTGCATTACTCGATCAGCAAATTGACATCATTGAGCGAGCACATGGTGTAATTACACTGTGTTTAGGAGTACGGCAGCCTCGATGGCCAGAAAACCACTGGCCAGAATGGGCTTGGCAATTGCCAAAGGAAGAGAGGGATCAGGCTTTGAAATATTTTATCCAAACAGTGGTTGAGCGCTACCGTGACCGAAACATCATTCTGAGCTATCAGTTGGAGAACGAGGCGTTGCTGACGCAATTCGGTCGACGACCGGCGACCGATCGAAAACGATTACGTACTGAGTACAAGCTTATTACTGAGCTCGACCCAAGCCGACCAATCATTATGACGACAAGTACATCGTGGGGCATTCCACTGCGTCGGCCAATACCAGCAGTTGTTGGTTTTTCTTATTATCATATTTTTTGGGATAAACGATCGCACCGTTACAGAAAAGCAGGTGGACATTATGTCCTGCTGCACAAATTTCGAGCTGCATGCATAGCAATGCTGTGGCATCGCCCAAGTTTTATTCATGAGTTACAGCTGGAACCATGGGGACCGAAAAGTATATGGGAGATGACTCAGCAGGAACAGGATGAGTCAATGAGTCCACTCCTTATGAAACGGAGTTTGGAACTTGCTCAGCGTACCAAATTGTATCCTATCGACGTGTGGGGCGGGGAATGGCTGTATTACCGGACAGTCGTGCAGAACGACCCGTCACTGTGGAATGTTGCCAAACAAGAGTTTACGAAATCTTAATCTCCGATTGTCAAATCTATAGCGCTCCGCTACAATGATAAGCGCTATGGCTAAGAAGAAACCGACCCAATCCAGGATTATCAGCAACCGCCGCGCTCGGCATGACTACGAGCTGGGTGATTCTTTGGTGGTGGGTTTGGAATTGACCGGACGCGAAACCAAGGCCTTACGGATGGGTCATGGCCAATTACGCGGTGCCTACGTAACAACCAAGGACGATCAACTATGGTTGATTAACGCCACCGTCAATGGCACCAGTGGCATTCCCATACCAGAGAACGAACAAACCCGCACCCGCCGCATCCTCGCCAAACGACGAGAGATTAAAGCGCTGATCGAAGCTAAACAACAGGGTAAGACCATCGTGCCGTTAGAAATGCTCATCGGTGGTCGTTATATCAAATTACGCATTTCGGTCGGCCGCGGCAAGAAGAATTACGACAAACGTCAAGTTCTCAAAGCCCGTGACGATTTGCGCCGCACCGAAGCCGAAACCAAGAGCTACCGCTAAGGTCATTATGTTATTAGCCGTCGACGTTACCGAGAAATCATTTGGAGATAAAATCCTCTACAACGAACTCAAGTTCGAAGTTCAAGACGGGGAGAAAATTGGCCTGATTGGCCGCAACGGCACCGGCAAATCAACACTTTTAAACATGATTACCGGTGACGATACCGACTACCAGGGCGACATTGAACACAAACCAACAACGGTCATCATCGCCAGCCGGCAGGAGCACCATGGGCATGATGACAAGACAGTCCTCAATTACATCCAAGGCGATTTGCCGGAATTCGACGAGCTCGAGCACATCATCCACACCTACCCCGAAACCATGGGCCATGATACGCGCAAAATTCAGCGCTATAGTGACGCCCTGGAGCGTTATAACCATCTCGGCTACTTCGAGATTGAAGACCAGCTAACCCAAGCTTTTCAAGATTACCAACTCGACACCGCCAAATTACACGCCCCCATGAGCGAGCTCAGCGGTGGCCAGAAACGCATGGTCGAACTTATCAAAGTCCAACGGGCTAGGGGACATTTAGCACTTATCGATGAACCCACGAACCACATGGATTATGTTGCCAAACAGGCCTTCATCAAGTGGCTGCGAGCAGCCGATGAAGCCGTCATCGTCATTACTCACGACCGAGACGTGCTGACTAACGTCGACCGGATTATCGAGATCCGTGATGGCAAAGCCTACAATTTCGCCGGCAATTACGCCCAGTACCTACGGGTCAATGCCAACCAAATCACCTCACAGGTCGGTCAATACGATCTGACCCAGCGGCGTATCCAGAACTTGCGGGCCGATATTATCCGCTTCCGCCGCCTCAAAGAGCGGTCGCGTGATCCGGGAACGATTAAACGCTTCAAATCCCAAGAGCAGAAAGCCGAAGCCGAACTCGCCAAACTGTCCACCACCGAGAAGCCATCTTTCTGGATTGATCGTGAGAGTGCCGACGACCTCAGCCCCAAGGTCACCGATTCCTATCAGAAGTATAAGGCCAAGAACATCAACCTAAATACACGCAACGACACCAGCCGCTCCTCACGCTTGCTGGTCGAAGCCCGCAACCTCAGCCTTAGCTACGGCGAAACACCCCTGTTCGAAGGCGTCAATTTCTCCTTACACGAAGGCGAGCGCCTCCGCTTCCACGGCCGAAACGGCGCGGGCAAGACCACCCTCGTCAACGCCATACTAGCCAGGGCCACGAACCAACCCCTGGCGTCACAGCTTCTAGACGGTACCATCGCCGTTGAGAAAGAGCTACGAATGGGCTTATATGAGCAAGAGATCGCCAGCAAATACCTGCCACTCAGCCTGCGCGACGCCATCGAACAAGTCTACATGGACCGCGACGTGCCCATCAGTGACCAAAAGGTCAAGAAACTCCTCGGTGATTACCTCTTCAATCCCGCCAGCGACGGTGATATGCCGGTCAGCCGCCTCAGCGGTGGTCAGAAAGCCCGTTTCCAACTCATCCGCATGCTCTGCAATGACCCCATCATCCTCATTCTCGATGAGCCCACCAACCACCTCGACCTCCCAAGCATCGAAGAATTAGAGGACGCTTTAGCCAATTACGCCGGTGCCGTCATCTACATTTCCCACGACAGCCTCTTCGCCCAAAAACTAGCCGGCGAAACCATCCAAATCGGCAACTAAGCCCATACCGAAGTTGTCAGCCTTGCCTGAGACCGCTGCATCAGCTATAATTTGCGGAGTTCAGGTTACAATAAAACCACCAAGTTGGGATAGTTTCACTCAGGACGTTTCACTCGTCTCGACGGATTATCCCACAGGGATAAAGCACATTTAACACCACCAAGTTGGGATAGTTTCACTCAGGACGTTTCACTCGTCTCGACGGATTATCCCACAGGGATAATCCGGGGTAGCTCAGTGGTAGAGCGGGGCGCTGTTAACGCCTAGGTCGCTGGTTCGAGCCCAGTCCCCGGAGCCA
>JBBRMJ010000011.1:0-36077 GCA_038230895.1 Saccharimonadales bacterium (SeqCode)
ATCCTTGTTTGAAGTCGCTGTGTATGGCCTGGACATCAGATTGGCTACTGCCAGCCACTATCCAGTAATCCACCACCATCGACTGCCCAGCCGCGACTGATCGCTTGAAGCGAATCACGCTGTCGACGCCACCATGTTCGACTGCATTCCCGGAAAGTTCGCCGTCCTGCGCATCTAGATAAGTACCAGCTTTGCCTTCAATGCCGTAATTGCCGACAGCATATTGGTCAAAGTCTTCACCGTCAACAAACTTACCAGCAATTAACAGACAGTATCGCCCCTTATAGTCGAGAATGTAGTGATCGTCAGGCACATACAGAGCCGTATCAGCCCGCCCTGCGCGCGAGATCTGGAAGACTTGGTGCATGAAGAGCCGGATATCTCGCTCGGTGTCACCTTCGTTGGTGACTGTGATATGGCGTAGCAGGGAATTGGTCTTGGTATCAATAAAGTCTTGGAGGTGCAGTGTCATGGCCAGCTGTCTCGAATGGAGTTTGATGTCACTTATCAGGGCATCGAGCTCAAAATCGACCTGGATTTCCCAGCTGCCGTCATCAGTCCAGCTAAAGTTACCATCAACCCAGATACCAATTTTATGCTGGCTACTGCGGGCGTTTGTGAGATTCTCTAGGCCAACATAAGGGTAGTAGAAATCATGCACCAGTCCAGATTCGTCCAATCCGACGAATAACTGGCCATTACTGAGTACTACCGCTCGACCCATATCCCACCCCCATTAGATAACTATTATACCGCGATACCTTTTTCACTCAGCCGGAACTTCAGATCGTGAAAGGCATTCATGAAGTTGATGTAGGCCTCATACGGCGTGTCATATGGGCTGAAATAGGCGTGAATATCACCATCATTGAACCACTTCGTACACATGTAGTAGAAATGATCAGATGTCTGCAGGCGGCGCCAGTCATCGATGAGTGCGAAGTCACCCGTACCAATAATTCGGTCTTGGAGATCGTACAGTGCTTGAATCGATGACGACTGCATCGGATTCCCCAGCCAGGCGGACAAATCGCGTTCGCTATCAGCCCAGGTGGTCGTTTCCGGCACATCGATCTGATCTGATGGTTCGAAATTATCAATGGCTTCGCTAACGGTCATAAAGGTATTGCCCTCGGACTTCAGCCATTCAGCGGGCAAATGATCCAGGAACTCGAATATACCCGACTCACTCCACTGGTGCTCGCCGAAAGTTTCGTAGTCCATGAATAGATCAAAATTAGTGGCGTTTTGGTCTTCGTTCAACCAGCCGGTGAATTTGTCAGCCGTCAACGGCCATTCAGGCCAATCACGGTCCCCAAAGCGGAAGGCGATATCGTCACTGAGCTTGTAGTTCTTCATCAGTAGTCGTATTTGATTGGTGTAGGTCGGGCGATACACGTAATTGGCACTACGCCAGCCCAGCACTTTGTCCCAACCTTCAGCCAAAATACCCTTGTACCCGGCCTTGTCAGCCCACTGGGCAATCTCGTTGTTATAGCTCAGCTCGGTGTTACGGAATACTTGAGGTGTTTGGCCGAAGATTTCTTGGACTTTACGTTTGTGCATGTCGACCTGCATCTCAAACTCTGCCTTGGAGTAAAAGAACGCCAGACTGTGATGATACGTTTCAGCGACTAGCTCAACCCGACCAGTATCAGTGAGTGCCTTAAACGATGCTAACGCTTTCGGTGACCATTTCTCTAATTGCTCAATCACTGTACCGGTAATAGACAAGCTCAACTTGAAGTCCGGATTTTCATTGAGTAGTTTCAACAGCTTGGCGTTGGTTGGTAGATAGGACTTCTCGGCCACCTTCTTCAAAATGCGTTCGTTGCTGGTGGGCGCATCGAGGTCGGTATCGAAATAATCGTGCTTCACACCCGTGTCAAAGACGGTGTAATGCCGCACGCGATATGGCTGGTGGACATGGAGATAGAGAACGATGGCTTTCTGACTCATGCCGGCACCTTGGCAGCATGCCGCTCATACAGGGCCATAACTTTGTCGCTGGCTGAGCCCCACGACAAACGCTGATATTCTAGGGTAGCATTGGCCGTAAGAACGTCCCGCAGGGGGTCATTCATAACCACGGCGGTAATTTTATTGGCCATTTCTTGCACATCCCAGGAGTCGACTTTCAAACAGTTCTGGAAGATCTCGCTAATACCAGATTGCTTGCTCACCACCGATGGCGTACCATAACCGATAGCTTCGAGCGGGGTTAGTCCGAAGGGCTCAGACAGGGAAGGCATAACGAACAGATCACCGATAGCTAAGGCGTCACGCCAGTTCTTGCCACGCTGGAAGTCAGTGAATAGCACATTGGGGCCAATTCCCAGCTCATTGGCCAGCTCAATCAGTTCGTAATACTGTTCACCATTACCGACGATCAGGAACAGCGTTTTGGGAGCTTTGGCGACTACTTCCTTCGCGGCTCGCAACAGATTGGGCAGACCTTTCTGAATCGTCAATCGTCCGACATTGACCACTACCTTGTAGCCTTGCTCTTTCATGGCACTCAAGTAGCGGTAGGCGTTGCGCTCATCAAGGGGCACTACGCCAGAAGGATCGATGCTGTTGTGGACGACGTCAATCTTGTCGGCCGGAATGTGATAGTCACGAATAATACTGTCCTTGGTGTGCTGGCTGACGGCGATGATTTTGTCGGCTAACAGCATGGCTTGCTCCTCAATCTCATGCACCAGTGGATTGCCACGCTGGTTACCGGCACGATCGGACTCGACTGAGTGAAAATGGACAATTAGCGGGCAGTTCTTGAGCTGCTTGACGCGGATAGCGGCGCGGCAGGTTAGCCAGTCGTGGGCATGCAGAATGTCAAATTCCTTCCCAGCTACCATGTCGACCACAGCCTGTTCGTAGATCTGTTGTTGGTCGTAAATACTCAGCCATTCTTCGCTACCGTCGGTCATGACGTACTTGTAACTATCGTAGGCGATGCCGGAGCGAATAACAGAGGCCACGTTCTGCGGCTTTGCAGCAGTGATATTCATGAAATCAATGCCATGTTCGGCCTGATAAGGGAGTACAAATTCGATGTCGAGATCTTTTTTGGAGAGAGCTTTGCATAGCTGGTAACACGCAGTTCCCAGCCCGCCGCTGTTGTGGGGAGGTAATTCCCACCCAAGCATTAGTACTTTCATCATTCTCTTTTTTTAGTTCGCTATCTTTGTATTTCTGTTGTGTCATTATAAGCGTCTCGCTTTTAAAGCACAACCGTTATTACCCCCATAGTATAGCACAGAGGCCGACCTCTGCAAGTACTTTTTACGACGATTTTTATCACACACACTAGAGGTAACCGGATAATACTAGTTAACAGATACAGACAAATCGCGCTTCGTAGCCTCAAGTAGGCGCTTCCCAATGTATCGTTTATTCATAGGACTGGTATGTAGGTGCCGTACTACTATTTACAAACTGAAGAAAATACCGTCAGCCACAATACTTAAAATACTTTTGTCATCGGTATCGCTGAAGATTAGAACTGAGATGCTGAGTATAAAAATCAGCAGCCCAGCAATTGAGATATAAACAAGCTTGACCGCATAGCCCCCTAATCCCAACATGCTGCCTATTACCAAGAGTGTGATGCCGACTTTGTACTTTAGTGCCATCGAGCAATTATAACAGTAACGATACTTAAGCAAGTCTCCTGGTTTACGGTTGGTTGACCTTAGTGGTCGCACGTCAGTACTTATTAGGTAAGTAGTTTCGGAAACTTAGCATCTTCTTCGCAGCCAATAACGTATATCGGGCAGTTACCTGATTCGCCTTCAGAATATTTTCTGAGTAAACCTTCATAAGTTTGATCTTTGAAAGCAGCAAGCTCGCGTAATCTTTGTTGTGTTTTCACGCAGATTCGCATTATCTCAGGAGCTGGGATATCAAAACAATCAAGCCTGACTTCCCGTGCATATCTTTATATTTTTGGGCCATATCACATTCTTGCAAAGGGGCTTGGCAACCAAATTTTTTGAAGTCAATCATTGTAAAAAAGAATAGCAGTCCAAGGTAATAATATAAATTGCTTATGCTTGGCAGGGGTACGTGGAATCGAACCACGATCTAAGGTTTTGGAGACCTTTATACTAACCGTTGTACTATACCCCTGCGTCAGGGCTTACGCCTTTGTCTCGTTTTGCCTAACGGCAAAAGCATCGACTCTCGGCTATGTCCTTCCTTACAGTCCCACGAACAGTCGCCGTTGGCTCCTTAGTTCGCGTGACTGGTTAAGGCAAGCTTATCATACGAAAAAATGGGGCAAATGTCATCTGAAACACTTTTCAGACGAGGTAAAATCTGCTATACATATAAACACCGATGGCCAAGATATACCCTGCCAAACCATTCTTACTCATGTTCTACGGCTACCCCGGAGCCGGTAAGAGCTACTTTGCTCGCCAATTTTGCGAAAACGTTCAAGCTGCACATTTACAAGCTGACCGCATCAGGGGCGAGCTGTTCGATACACCGCGCTATGATAAGCAGGAAAACGATATTGTCATGCAACTTATGGACTATATGACTGAGGAATTCCTATCAGCCGGTCTCAGCGTCGCATACGATGTCAACGCCATGCGCGGCGCCCAACGTCATGCATTACGAGAATTAGCCCGCCGCTGCCACGCCCAGCCCTTATTAGTCTGGTTCCAGATGGACGCCGAGACTGCCCTCTCGCGCAATCAAAAACGTGATCGCCGCCGGGCCGATGATAAATACGTCGCGCAGTGGGATCGAACAAGTTTCGAAAACATCGTCTCACATATGCAAAACCCCAGTACGACCGAAGAGTACGCAGTTATCAGTGGTAAGCACCTGTTCAATATGCAACAGAGCGCGGTAGCCAGCAAATTGCGTGATTTGGGTGTACTTAGTCTCGATGATGCGGGTTCTCGGATAATCAAACCCGGTCTGGTCAACCTGGTGCCCAATCAGGGGCGTGTTGATATGACTCGCCGCAATATCTCAATCCGCTAATCACACCTATGGCTTTCAAACAATTTGCGCTCGATGAGCGAACGACGATTACCATCTATAAACGCCGTGCCAGCCGTAGTTTGCGGTTGAGCATTGCTCCCAATGGTGAGGTGCGAGTTAGCATCCCAGCATGGGCGCCGTATAGCGCCGGCTTACAATTCGCTCGCTCACGCCACGACTGGATAACCAAACAAGCTCAGAACCACATTACTAATCTGTTAGCAGCCGGGCAGGCAGTTGGCAAGGCACATCATTTACACTTTATTGCTAGTCCACAGGCCAAGAAAACGACCAGTCGAGTACTTACCACAGAGATTACGGTTACCCACCCGACAACTTTGACGGTGAATGATCCAACAGTTCAAAAAGTCGCTGACGCCGCCTGTATACGCGCTTTGCGCGGCCAAGCCGAGCAGTTATTGCCTCAGCGTCTCGCACAGCTGGCGCGAATTCATGACCTGGACTACAAAAGCATCAGCATAAAGCGTCTGAAAAGTCGCTGGGGCAGCTGTGATCAGCAGCGTAACATCGTTCTCAATCTGTTCCTGATGCAGCTGCCGTGGGAGTGCATTGATTACGTGCTGATTCACGAATTGGTTCACACCAAAGTTATGCGCCATGGGCCGGATTTCTGGCAGGCCATGGCAGAGGAATTACCGGCCGTGGCCCAACTTCGCAAGCAGATGCGCGCCTACCAGCCTGTTTTACATGGTTCACCAGCAACAGCTGTGGCATAATAGCCATATATGGTGCTTCCGCTTAAACCATTTAGTCGCAGCCTGATCAGCGAACAGCTAGAGCATCAGCGACTGACCAGTCTCGTCAATTGCATGGCGGATGCGGTGATTGCTGTCGATGAAAAGGCCAAAGTAGTGCTGTACAACGGCGCCGCACTCAACATCTTCGATGTTAACAATATCGAAACGAATAGCGCACTATCTGATCTGTTTAAGCCCGTGGACAAAGACAATCAGCCGGTTGACATTGCCCACATGGTGCAAGAAACTACCGTGCCGACGACCAACCGTGATCTGCGCCTACCATACGGAGACGGTAGTTTTATCAACTTGTACATGAGCATTGCGCCCGTCCACCTCGGATATGGCGAGAAAGGGCAGCGCGGTTATGTGCTGTTGCTCCGCGATATTACCCGTGAGAAATCTCTTGAAGAAGAGCGTGATGAGTTCATCAGCGTGGTGAGCCACGAATTACGGACGCCAATAGCAATTAGCGAAGGCAACATTAGCAATGCACAACTCATTGTTGAAAAAACCGGTGATATTGCTGCCGTCAAAAAAGCTCTTAAAGAGGCTCATAACCAAGTAATCTTCTTATCAGATATGATCAACGACCTGAGCACTTTGAGCCGAGCCGAGCGTGGGAAATTGGCTATAGAGGTAGAGCCGATCAATGTGCATGACCTATGCCAAGAGCTCGTGAGCAATTACACACCACAAGCTGAAACTAAAGGCTTAACATTGCAAGTCCAGCTCGATCCTCATCTGGAACTACTGTACTCGAGCAAATTGTATGTTCGCGAGATCTTGCAGAATTTCATAACCAACGGCATCAAATATACCGACAAGGGCATGGTTACAATTGGCGCGAAGGTCGTCCCGAAAGGCGTTGAATTCTCGATCACCGACACGGGTATAGGCATCAGTAAGGGTGATCAGACTCGTGTATTTGATAAATTCTTCCGTTCAGAAGATTTCCGAACCAGAAAAGTGAATGGCACCGGACTTGGGCTGTATGTCACGGTGAAGCTCGCACGCCTACTCCATGCGGACATTAACCTGACCAGCGAATTGGACAAAGGCTCGACCTTCACAATTTTTATTCCAAGTCTTCGATAGGTTCAAGCGGCCAACGATCGAGGAGTGATGACAGGCTGTTATCTGTACGTATCAAGGAAGTGAACTCTTGATCAAGAACTTTGCCAACTGCAGCCATACTGCGTTGACTGCTGTGCAAACCGGCTACGGCCAAGCGTCCCGTCGCGAAACTGAGTATACCGATACCGAGCATCGGCACCGTCTCTGGGTCGTTCAATAATGACGTATTCGCGGCGCCTGCACTTGTCGCCTGGAGATATACCGTCATTGCGCTGCCTATGGCAAAGCCCCAACACCAGCCGTTGAGATGCGATAAGGCGGTCGCCAAGCGGGCTGTACGCTCGTAACGATTATGCGCCAGCGTCATCGGTGTCTCCCTCATAGCTGGATAGCATACTTGAGATTCAGACTTTTGGCAAAGCGGGGAAGGTGTGCATGACTGGAACGCAGATATTGCGGTCTTTCCAGATGACCTCGCTAAATTCATAGCGCCACATTGATAGATTCAGCAAAGCGATATCATACAGCACCGCAAACGGCAGCAAGACATAGCCCCGCGAAACGGGCTGACGATACGTGAGATTGACGATGCTGGCGTAGGTATAAAGTTGTGGGAAACAAGCAAGCGCGCTCAACACCCCCAGGAGCCAGTTCCCCGTGATGAAACTACCAAACAAGGTAATGAAAGGAGCTATTAAAATGGAGAATTCGGCCAGCGTCACTAAGGCCGTCAGTTCAGGGCGTCGATGTAATTGAGGGTAGCGCATCCGGATAGCAGTGCTCCGCTGTTCGTCAAGGCTCTTCAAACATTGCAAACCAATGCCAGCATCACTCTGCATGAAAGAGTAACCGTCATCACGTTTGGCGGTCTGTCGCGCGAAATAGCTCTCTGGGCTCGAGGAATGGGTCACAGCCTGGAAACCTCCACTTGCCATCAACGCTTGACGGGTAATAAGCCAACACGTGCTGAGTACTGGTGGCCGGTTGAACCAACGGCGTGGTAAGGCCAATTCCCAGGCGTAGCGACTCGGTTGGACCAATAGCGATTCCAGTCCCCAGCGGCTGTCGGGTAATCGATTGGCTGGGATAAGGCTGAGCATGCTTTTTTTCTTCTGTAACATTATCTCCACGAGATTACGAAGGGATTCTGGCGAGAAGCGGACGTCGACCCCGCAAAAGAGCAACACATCGCCGCTGGATGCAACTCGGAGCTGTTCATAGGCGTAATTCTTTGCCAGCCAGTGCTCGGGTGGTACCTCGCCGGCGATGAAACGTACACCATCGTGTGCGAAGCCACGAATAATCTCCGGTGTTCGGCGCTCCTGCGAGCAGTCATCAAGCACCAAAATCTCTAACTTTGGGTAGTTACAGCTGATCAAGGAACGTAGGCATTCCTCCAGATCGGCGGTTTCATTCCGAGCCGGTATGGCTACGGTGAGGGTTGGTAAATCGCGGTCAGCATAACGGTTAAGGACGGCTGGTGGCTGCGTTTTACGCAACTGGCGTCTGGCTGAAGCCGCAACCACTCCGGCAGCTAGCACCTGTGCAACTGCAACCAGGTATAACCAGCTAGTGGTTCGAAGCTGAAAATGGTATGTAAGTAGCTCAGCCGCGAATACGACCAATTGCATACAGATGAGCCACAAACTCGCCTGGCGTGCGGTGTGAAACAGGCGATCAGCCTGGGTGCGGGCCTCAATCAGTCGGAAGAGATTGATGACACGATAGGCACTGAAAAACAACAGCAGAAATGTCCAGAATGCGTGATTGGTTATGATGAGAGCCACACTGGCAATTGGCAGACTAGTTATCAATAACCAGGCAAATCCTACCCGCCACCGCCACACGACTGGCAACCACAGCAACAATTCCAACAAAGTAATAACTCCAAGAGCCATAAGCGTAAGCAGCATCTTGTTACTATAGCAAATACTCCCACTCCAGCAGCTTGACCAGTGGTCAGTCACATGCTAGACTTGACTTCAGTGGCCTACAAATATATGTAGGCTTTTTGTTTGGCCAAATGGCCGAGAAACTAACCGTGGGAGTGATCAACAGATATGGCTGACAAACCAGCTGAGCAAGCAAAACGCC
The DNA here is from genome assembly GCA_038230895.1 of Saccharimonadales bacterium (SeqCode). GTDB lineage: Bacteria > Patescibacteriota > Saccharimonadia > Saccharimonadales > UBA4665 > JAJXTN01. The sequence continues at coordinate 8,928 of JBBRMJ010000011.1, forward strand.
GAGTCAAAAACCCTGAAACTTTTCGTGAACGGGCCTTAAAAGCTGGTGAGGCGACTGACAAGCCTGGCAAAATCGCTCGTATACGCAGTGCTGGCAATAAGGTTACGACGCCGGTAACTGGTCCAGTTAGTCGTGGTTGGCGCAAAGTATTTAGCGTCCAGCCCTTCAAATTTATCGCCAAGTTATTCCACTGGATCGGTTTAGTTCTGGTGCCTCGCTACCTCCGAAATAGCTGGAAAGAGCTTCGTCTTGTTACGTGGCCTTCACGCCGGCAATCTCGACAGCTCACGTCTGCAGTCTTGGTTTTCGCCCTTGTGTTCGGTGCCGTAATTGCCGTCGTGGACTATGGACTCGATAAACTCTTTAGAAACATTTTACTTAAATAAGGATTAGGGAATATTATGATGAATACCAAGCGCTATGACACCAGCAAACAGTGGTACGCCATACACACTTACAGCGGCTATGAAGAAAAAGTTGCCGAAAGTATCCGCCAGCGGGCAGACTCCCTCGACATGGGCGACAAAATCTTCTCAGTCCTCGTGCCAAAAGAAAAAATGATTGAGATCAAGAACGGCAAGCGTCGCGTCGTCGAAAAGCGTATCTTCCAAGGCTATGTACTTGTACAGATGAAGCTGAGCGAAGATGCCTGGTACATCGTCCGTAACACGCCTTCAGTCACCGGTTTCGTCGGTAGTGGTACTGATCCGACACCAATTGAACAGGACGAAATTGAGAAAATACAGAAGCGTATGGGTCTCGAACAGCCCAAGCACAAGATCGACTTTAACATCGGTGAAGTCGTTAATATCATCGACGGGCCTTTCAAGGGCTTCGATGGCAGTATCAACGAAATCGATGCCGCTAAGGGCAAACTCAAAGTTCTGGTCAACATGTTCGGTCGAGAAACCCCCGTCGAACTCGACGGCCTCCAGGTAAAGCGAGTCTAAGTATGAGCAAACCCGAATTTGGCTCAGTTGAGGATTATACAAACGAAGCAAACATTGCTGAAAATTCTGGCAAGGGCTTGAGGAGAGTTGCCATTGGTTTCTCCGCGGTGAGCGGGGCAATGGGTGCGCTCAGTATTGAGATTTTGGTTGCTGGAGGCGAAACGCTTCTATACATGCCGATGACCATTGCAAGCGCAGCCTTATCGTTGTGGCAGGCTAATGAGGCATTTGACGATGTAAATATAGCCCACGATACCGCTCGATACTATCGTGAAGCGGCCTTTAGAGCTACCGAATAGTCCTGTTCATAACTCTCTTGTAGCCGTTTAGTACAGAACAGTCGCTTGCAGATTAAATTATTACCACGGTGATGTAAATTAATGGTGCTGGTTAGCTTATAATTAATGGCTTTCTGTCTGGACTTACTTTCCTATAAATGGTACAATTAACAGGTTACGCACGTTATGTCCGGCAGCTTCACCGGTTGTGCAAATACTAATTGTTAATAAAAGGTGAGTTTGAATCATGGCAAAAGTTGTAAAAGCTAATTTAAAGATGAAAATTAAGGGCGGCCAAGCTAGTGCCGCGCCACCGGTGGGTAGTACCCTCGGGCAATACGGTGTGAACATGATGGACTTCATTGGTCCCTTCAACGAGTCCACTAAAGACATGATGGGACAAACCGTCACGGTGCACATCGCGGTTTACGAAGATAAGACAATGTCATTCCGCGTCGTTGGCCTGCCAACAGACGACCGTATTCGTGATGCCTTGGGTATCAAAAAGGGTTCAGGCAAGCCCAACAGTGAGAAGATTGCTAAGAAGCTAACCCAGGCCCAATTGACCAAGATTGCCGAAGAAAAAGCTCATGACATGAATGCTGACGACGTCGAAGCCATTAAGAAGATGGTTGCTGGCACCGCCCGCAGTATGGGTGTTGAGGTGGAAGGCTAATATGGCATTTCCAGAGGGCTCACAGCCATTATTTTCGAGAGACACCCAAAACGACGGTGTACTACCCGGCCGAGCTTACCAACAACCAGGATCGGTACAACGATCTACGGCTGAGGCAGCAGGCGCTGATGCTTTAGGCTACAAGGCATTTCTCCAACGCTACAATGAACTCACCCGATCGGCTATCACTGCTGACACATCAAGCGATAATTTTGGACTTGTTGACTTACTGAGCGAACTGGATGTGCTCGCTGACCAAAATCCGGGACACTTTGAACATTTACTACGGATACAAGAAGCCGATCAGCAGCTTGGATTGTCCTAAAGATTAATTTAATTTGTGGGAGGCCTGAACAGCCGTTCGCACCACGAAAGGATAGATATGGCAGAAGCCAAAAAGAAAGCAAGTACTAAGAAAGTTATCAAACAGGCTGATGAAGTGGCCGAAACCGCACCAATCGACGCGGTTATGCCCGAAATTGTGGAAACTGCTCATGATGCCTCTGTTGAGGAAGCCACAGAAACAGTGGATGACACGACGGAAAAGGTTACCGCCAAGGCTGGCAAACGCAGCGCAAAAGCTCTCGAGGCTGTTGAAGCCAAAGAAGCCAAGGAAGAACGCAAAGCAGCCGCTCATGATGGCGACGAGACTGATAAGCCCAAAGCGCCAGCACCGAAGACACGCAGCCTATTGGAGCGTCGTTCAAAAGGCTTCAGAAAAAGTGCCGAGGCTCTGGAAACCGGCAAAGTCTACACTATTGAAGAAGCCGTCAATTTGGCCAAGCAAACGAGCCATGTCAAATTCGACGCTACCGTCGAACTCCACGTCAACCTCAATGTCGATCCGCGTCAAGCCGATCAAAACATCCGCGATAACCTGGTTCTCCCATCTGGTAGCGGCAAAACCGTCGTCATTGCAGTCCTTACGGATGATGCTGCAGCTGCCAAAAAAGCAGGTGCTGATATCGCCGGTAATGACGACTTCCTCGCGACACTGGAAAAGGGCGCTACTAATTTCGATATATTGATTGCAACGCCAGCCCTAATGCCCAAGCTCGGCAAATACGCCCGAACCCTTGGCCCGCGTGGTCTGATGCCTAATCCTAAGAGTGGAACCGTTACAACCGACGTTGCTAAGGCCGTCGCTGAAGCCAAAGCCGGTCGTGTCGAATACCGTGTCGATAGCACTGGTATCATCCACCTCGGTGTTGGCAAGGTCAGCTTTACCGCACCACAGCTACTTGAGAACGTCAACGCTGTGTTAACTAGTGTCAAAGGCAACAAGCCAGCGAGCATCAAGAACGCCTACTTCAAGACCGTCCATCTGACAACTTCCATGGGGCCATCAATTGCCGTGGATTTGGCCAGCGTTAACCAATAATCGATTCGCTAGCTCAGTTATCGTCATTCATGGCATACTAAAATGATGCAAGTTGATTCTAAAACGGTGCCGGGTGGTCTTGTCATCGTCTTCGAAGGTCTGGATGGTGTTGGCAAAACGACACAACTCGACTTGACCAAACAAGCCTTGGAGGCTGCAGGTTGGCTCGTCTATAGCGGTCGCTCGCATGGCGGTACACCGATCGGCGAACAATTACGTTCAGTCTCGCATTCTGACACTCCTCGTCCTCCATTGACGGACCTTTATATATCCTTTGCCATGCATGCGGCCTTAGCCGAGGAGTTAGCATCGCAGCGTCTCCAGGGAGCCATCTGCCTGATTGACCGTGGCGCACTGTCAAATGCCGCGTACCAGCTCTATGGCGGAGGCTTGCTTGATAGTCTTGGTTGGGGTGTGATAGACAGCGAAATATACGTTTATAACAGCGAGCTCACGCCGTTATATCAGGCACCGGTAGCCGTGGCCTTAGCTCGAGCTCAATCAAAAACTGGTGGAAATGCCGACTATTTCGGATCCAAGCCGGCGAATTACTTCGAAAAAGTGAACCGAGGCTACCAGGATGCCGCGCGTCGGTATGAACTACCCCTTATTGATGCCAACCGATCGGCTGAGCTGGTGCAAGTCGATACTATGCAGGCTGTTCAGGCGGCCATCGAGGCCAAGCTCAAGACTATTTGACGCGCATGGCACGCATCAGTGCATTCGTGGTCCTGGTGAAGCCTCGCAACCCACCCTGGTAGGCAATATAGCGGTCACGCCAGACTGGTTCGTATTTGACCTTGAAGCGATACAGGCCACTAAAGGAGTAAAAGCGATCGCCATTGGCATAAGCAAAGCGCAGAACACCATCAATCAGGCTTTTTCCATCCTCATCAACCTCATCGAGCCCGACAAGCGGGCACAGCCCGAGGTTGAGTCTCTGGTAACCCTGTGCTTGTAAGTGGCTGATGAAATTAAGTAACAAGAAGTCGTTGATGTTACCGAGACTGGCCGAGGTGTGACGCAACATATCAAAAGTAGCTTCTTCGCGGTCAAAATGAGCTGGTAATTGATTGATAAACGCCTGGATGGTGCCAGCGGCATCACGTGCGACCATGACCGGGCATTGCTGAATATAGGGTGTACTGTAATAACCCATAGCAAAGCCTCGCTCCGTCCGTCCGCCAGCGGCCAGCCATTCATCCGAAATAACACGTAAACGCTGAACCACTGCGTCATGATGCGGTGGCAGTAGCATTTCACAGCTCACATTTTGCTTGGTGAATTTATTAGAAATATGGCGAAAATATTTGTTGCGAGCGACCTCAGTTTGGAACCGTTCAATTTCCACCACGGCTTCTTGCCCAATCCGTTGCAAACTATAGCCCTGCCGCTCGTACAGTCTCCGATGATTGTCCTGGACATGGATGAAGGCCGGCAGCCAACCATTGCCATAGCACAGGTTTTGGAAGCTCTGTAATAAGGTCTTGAATCGATGCGGGTCACCAGCTGGATCGCCGAGTGACAAGGCCACGCCGCGGTAGACGTGGAGCGCAAGGCCACTTTTACGGGTTTCATCAAAAAAATATTGCTTGTCTTGGGGCCAAAGCTTGAAGAAATCCTCACTCGGTGCAGGATGGCGTTCTAACAATTCCAGCATCTGCTGTCGATTGGCAGTTTGATCACTGAAACGCGAACGCAGCGGCTGGAACAGCGATAAAACAGCGTAGCCAACTGCCGCAATGCTCACAAATGTCAGGGAGCTAACGAATAATTTTGCCCGTTTCGTGTAAGGGTGTAGTGGACGGTCAGTCGTCAAATCAAACTGGTCTATGGTGTAGTGTGCAGCGCTTGAAGTTCTGATTTCTTGATGAAAGTCGGACTTATCCAGCAAAGAAAACCCGACGACACCATATACGAAAGCAACCACCAGGATAATGAGCGAGAACCGTGCGGCCCAGCGAAAACCTTGGATATCACTACGGACGACGAACTCCCGCTGGGCTGCGAACAATAGACCAATTATTGCCAATGGTAGCACTGCAACACGCACAAATTGCAGTATATCTATATCTCGTATACCGGCGGCACCAACCACATTGGCAAAACCTAAGCCCAGATAGAATGAATAGGCCAGTACCGTAACCAGCCAAGCGATTCGTTTCCGACGTCGAAGCTGAGCACTGAGGTAGAGCAGGCTAAGTCCAACCATCAGAGGTAAATCAATGACCAGAGCCGACTGTATCGAGCCGTGATGCAGCGCTAGCTGATCTAACAACGTGGTCGCGAGGATGAAGACTGCGTGGCTCGCGACAACTATCGCCACAAACGGTACGGCAAACAGACGCGTCACGCGTAGCTGGCGGTACAAAGCAGTAACTGTGGACATTGCTACGTATTGTACTAGAGTCGGACCAGCTGCGCTAAGCATAAGCAGTCATAAAACACCTATTTGCGTAAATATCACATTATTATTATGCTTGCCTTATTCGACACGGGTCATCTAGAATAAGAGCATACCTGGAGGGTAAAAAATGTCAGTCTATAGCAATATTCAAATCAGACAAGCCGTCAGTGACGGGCATATCCTCTGTCACCCTTTCAATCAGAAACATGTCAGCCATGCCAGCCTTGATGTAACGCTGGGGTACTATTTCTACCGCATTGAAAAAATGAATGAGCGGACCATCTATAATCCTTTCGACAAGGAAGATGTCGAGCGATATTTCGACGGCCCGTACAAGGCTATGCCTCATGGCGAATGGTGCGCCCTCAATGGTTTCAAGCCAGTTGCCAACATCCCCCTCGATCACCCGGTCATCAGCCTCAAACCACGGGAACGAATCCTAGCCCATACGCATGAGTTTTTCGGCATATTGCCGCCAGGCGCTTGCGAAGTTCGGTCTCGCTCGAGTTGGGGTCGAAATGGGATCGCCGTCTGTTTCGATGCTGGCTGGATTGACCCCGGCTACGTCAACCGTCTGACACTAGAAATCTATAACCTGAATGAACGCGAAACAGTGCTATTACCAGTGGGTGAGCGCACCGCCCAGATCATTTTCCACGAAACTGGTGAAGTCGATGGCAATTACGGTGCTGGGCGCGATGACAGCTTTAGTGGTAAATACCAGCAGGGAACTGACATGGATACCATCATAAAGACCTGGTCACCAGACATGATGCTACCCAAGGCCTACAAAGACCAGCGCGCCTTACCCCCCAAAATCGAAGGTTTACCGTATGAATAGGGGTAAATACATCGTGCTGGAGGGTGCAGAAGGCGTTGGCAAAACCTCACAGTTGCAGGAATTGGCTCGTCGTTTGCAAGCGGCCGGGTTACCAGTCCGTACACTCCGTGAACCTGATAGTCAGAGCGATCTGACTGCTCGTGCTATCCGTCAATTGACCCAAGACCCGCGCTATCCCATGAACACGAGAACTGAAGTTCTGCTCTACAACGCCGCGCGAGCCCAAAGTCTGCAAATCATCAAAACAAGCGTTGAACACGGTGTAATCTGCTTAGTAGACCGCAATTATTTGACGACTCTTGCCATTCAATACTACGGACGAGGTGATGTGCCAGATTATGACACCATCAACAGTATTATCAGCTTTGCAGTTGGCGGCATTGAACCAGATCTGTGTATCGTACTCGACGCACCGGTGAGCACATTGCGTGAGCGCGTCAAATCTCGCTATAATGGCGAGCGTTTCGATAACCTCGATGAAGCGTTTCTGGAACGAGTGAGGGCCGGCTATCTCTGGGAGGCCAAACAGCGCAATTTGCCCGTTGTTTTTGCAACTGATTCCCAAGAAGTCGTCAGTGATACTATCTGGAAGCTTGTCTCAGCCGAGCTCGCACTGCGTGAACCCAGCAAAGCGACCGAAGTCTCACCCCCGGCTTCCGTCAAAGAGATCATCGAGCAACGACAACTGCCACCGGCACCACACGAACCACCCCTGAACACCACACAACTCATCGAAACTCTACCTCCTGTTGCCTCCGACCAGGTTGATGAACCCTATGTCACGAAACAGGATGGTAAAACAACCATTACTGCTGCCGGCCAGGCCTATTTAGCCGACGCAGTTACCAGCGTTGACGGCAATGTCTATGCTTTCACCGAAAAGCTCAGTCCGGTCACGATTGCGGCAGCTATGGCTCGCCTCAGCCGCCGGGCAGATGACATGCGCATCACGATTCTTGACGAATTCGCAGGCAAAATGGGCAAAGATGGCCAGCTGCTTGAGCGCGTGATTACAGCTTATGGCGATGACTCAGTACAACAGCTCAGTGGCTTGCACTTCGTCGTCGAGAACGCTTCCAATATCTTGACCAAGAAGCTTGAATGGGGCCGTCTGGCGGCCTATCTGGAGCAATCAACGCGCTACATCTACTTCGATCAGAAAGATGCTAACGGCAAATATCGCTATTACGTTCCACCGCAGCTACCTGACACCATCAAGAAACAATATGTCCAAGCTATGGACACGCTATTCGATCTGTATTCGACCATGGTGCGTCATCTAACCGACTATGTGCGTTCTAACTCATCAACTCCTGAGAAGGAGCGCGACATCGCCTGGCAAGGTGCTACTCGTGCCCAAGCTTGCGACGCTGTCCGAGCTGTCCTACCAGTGGCTACGACCTCCACCGTTGGTGTCTACGCCTCAGGCCAGGCACTGGAAAGCTTGATCATGCACCTCCTGAGCGATTCCTTGCCAGAGGCCCGCCAAACTGGCCAACAATTGCTAGAACAGGGTAGGAAAGTCTTGCCGATGTTCTTGCAACGTGCCGACAAGCCGGAGCGTGGTGGTGCGGCGATTGCCTACCGGGCCAATACCGCCTCAGACGTCGCGAAACTCGCCAAAGAATACCTGCCTGATAACCATGCGGCAGACGCGCCAAATGCAGTGTCCTTAGTTGATTTCTGGCCGAAAAACGAGCTCTTACTGGTGCCAGATATGCTCTACGAACACAGTAATTTGTCTCTCGAACAACTGCAAACAGCCGTCAATGATTGGCCTTATGACAAGAAAGCCGAGGTCTTCAAAGCTTTCATCGGCGAGCGGCTCAATCGCCGCCATCGCCCAGGCCGAGCACTCGAAAAAGCTCATTACAGCTGGGATTTGGTCTGTGATTATGGCATTTTCCGTGATTTACAGCGTCACCGTATGGTCGATGATATGGAATGGCAGCAGCTAACACCCCGCTACGGCTATGAGATACCAACCCTGGTTGAAGACGCTGGGCTCGCCGAACAGTTCGAAGCATGTTTTGAGATCAGTTTGAAGCTACACAGCCTGCTTCAATCCAACGGTTATCCGCTCGAAGCCCAATACGCCACCCTCCTGGGCCATAAAATGCGCTGGAAAGTCACCTACAATGCTCGTGAAGCGTTCCACCTACATGAACTCCGCACTAGCCCGCAGGGTCATCCTGGCTACCGCAAACTTGTCCTAGAAATGCATGAGAAGCTTGCCGAAGTGCATCCCTTGCTGGCCGACTCGATGAAATTCGTTAATACAGGCGAAGACGCCGAATTAAGCCGCCTCGCAGCCGAACGCTACACGCAGTTTAAGCTGAGTCAGCTGCCCACAACTGATGAGAAAATAGCTGGATCTTGAGATAAGTGCAGGACAATGATGTCCGGGACGATACTGGTATCGTCGGCGCGCTCGCCAGAAACCATTGCACTAGCCTCTACCCTGACGCTCCCGAGCGTGAGAAGGTGTATTGACTGCAATGGCGTTGCACGATCTATGACAGATTCTAAATCTACTTTATTCTGAGTTTCGACAGCGGTACCTAACATTCCATTAAATCGTACCAAATGACTGAGCAAACGACTGCCAGCCTCTCGGCCGACAACTCCATTAATCGGTAGGCCGACAAGATCAGAATGGCCATCATTGTTTGCCATTATAAACTCGGCAACCCGTACTGCTCTCTCTAGAGCAAGTAGATTTGCTAATTTGCACCGCGCATGCTCAAGCCCTTGCTGGGCTATCTCTATGCCTTGACGCTCTGAGGTCGCGATAACTACCTGTCTCGATGCTGCGTCAACATCTGTGGTTAGGCGACGATGCACAGCAGCTAATCGTTTTGGACGAGGTTGAGCGTGAAAGCGCTCTTGAGCCGATGGTGTTTGGGCCGGCTCACCAGATAAACTTGCACTGTGTGCCAATTCAATTGCCAGTAAACGCTTGTCTACATCTTCATAGGGCGCAGCTAAACGGGCCGAATCGGCCGAAAGGGACTTTTTAGATTTACTGCTCTGATTCATAATTTTTTACCTTGGAATACTATACATTAATATTGAAATAAAACAACCACCTCGAGCACGCATTTCAGGAAAGATTGCTTGACAACAACTTTGGAAGGCGTATAAATGTTGTTTATGAACTTCCACCAATTAATCGCACAGCTGATTCTCATTCTCACCCGACCCGGGCTGTGCTTCATCATGGTTGAAGCCTCGCGCTAAGCGCACCGCACAGCCCGAACCACCAGCAGGCTTCAACCGAAGCCTGTTTTTATATTTTAAGGAGATCTTCATCATGCCAGCACAAACAGAAACATTTCAGGGTCACTCAAGAGTCCCCGAACAAGCCCGAACTGCCCTGCAAACCGCATATAATCCAGACGCAGTATACGGAGGTAGCACCGAGACTCAATCAAAAACCAGCGAAGAAATTGAAGCAGCACGCATCGGTTGCTACCTAGCCTATCTAGCTCGACAGGATACAGTCGTTGTCTCAGCTGGGCCCTGCAGCTCTCGAGTGGTGACACGGCTCGGTTCATTGGGCAGCGAGATAGTTGAAGTCGTCCAAGGTACGTAGCATGAGCCTACCGAACGCAGAGCGTGTATTTCAGACGCCTCAGTCAAGTAACTTACCAATTAGCCACTTCGAAACGCCGTATTACCCGAGGAGTATTGAGGAAGCAGCAGATTATTTGGCGACTATGGCTTTACCTCCACAAGTTGCTTGTTATAGCGGCGACGCTCGTCGAAAAGTGGCTCGAGATATTGCCGAAGAGCTCTTTATTGCCGCAGCCGATTTTGGTCTGGCAGTTCAAGACTGGAGCCAAATTCAGGACGAAGCCGAACGACTCAATCAAGCCACGCTGTTATTAGTCAGTGAGCCTGTCGTATGATTGAACAAGTAGCGGTGTCACCCGACACTTTATCTAATCTGGGGGAGCAAGGCCGCCGCCCAGTGCCGGTTTTGTTTTGGCTCGCTGGTATTGCCGATCCGGGGATTCGTAATATCGAGCTGGCTGAAGCCCTGAACCAAGAACCAGAACGCCACTACCGGGATGTACTGTTCGTCTTGCGAAACGGATTGACACTGGGCTACAGGCCTCAGCACGATGCGGTGCAGCTGAGCATCGAGGCAGTAATGCGAACGGTTATCAACGATAGAGAAAAGTCTAACAAGCTGGGCGATGCCTGGGAATCCGCCAAGCGACGACAGCCCAGCAAGAGCTCTTGACCCCTGATACAATATCAGCTATAATGATAACTAAGTTGCCAGAGACAGCGACGGTCAAATCGCGAGATGAGACTTGATAAGGTCGCCGAGGTACAAACAATCTACTTGATAGTTTGAACGTCTCTTTAGCGATATAGAGACGTTTTTGTTTGGCAACGAGGCGAAGTCAAGGTCGAGACTGAGCTATCAACAATTAATGGAGATAATCCATGGCATTAACCAAAAAAGAGAAAGATAGCGTCGTCGCCGAAGTAAGCCAATTATTGGCCGATTCTAAGCTGACTGTTATCGCCAAATACGAAGGTACTACCGTCAAAGCCCTCCAGGGTTTGCGACGTGATGCCAAACAGAATGGCACCAAAGTCAAAGTCGTCAAAAACCGCTTGGTCATCAAGGCCATCCAGGCCACTGACAGCTTAAAGGACGTCGAGACGGGCTCACTGGAAGGCATGCTTTTGTACGCCTTCAACAGCACTGACGAAGTCGCGCCGGCCAAAGACCTGCACGAGTTCGCCAAGGCCAACCCAACCCTGGAATTTGTGGGTGCAATCACCCCCGAAGGCCAGTTCATGGACGCCGCAAGTGTTAAAGCCCTGGCAGTACTACCAAGCAAGCAACAGCTCATCGCTGGCATTCTCAACACTTTGAACTCACCAGTTCACGGTGTCATGAGCAGCCTCGGTGGCAACTTGCACGGTCTACTACGAGCCTTGGAAGCCAAAGCCGCTAACTAAATAATCTAGGAGAAATCACATGGCCACAGATCTTAAAAAAATTGCAGAACAACTCGTTGGACTCACTGTCCTCGAAGTTAACGAACTCGGTACCATCCTCAAGGATGAGTATGGAATTGAGCCAGCCGCAGCCGTTGCTGTAGCTGGTCCAGCTGCCGGTGGCGACGCCGCCCCAGCTGCTGAAGAAAAATCTGAGTACGACGTCATCCTCAAAGATGCAGGCGCTCAGAAAGTCGCTGTCATTAAGGCAGTCAAAGACATCACCGGCCTCGGCTTAGGTGAAGCTAAGGCAGTCGTCGATGGCGCGCCAAAGCCAGTACTAGAAAAAGCCAAGAAAGAAGACGCTGAAAGCGCCAAGAAAGTCTTGGAAGACGCCGGCGCCACCGTCGAGCTGGTCTAAACCAATATGCTTCAACTCGTTTGAAGCGAGGCGGGTGTTGTCGAAAGGCAGCACCCGTTTTATAGGGTAGGGCGGCCATTTATCCACAGATTCATGACTTCTTTTGACTTGACCTACAAAAAATGATAGTTTAAGGGGGAAAGTGTACCCAACAAAACACTATCGAGAGACAGACATGCCAGACGTACCAGACAAACAAGTAAAACGTTTACGAGCGCTAATCCAGGAAGCTGAGACCAATTTGGCTGCGGCCACAGAATTGCTTATCAGCTTAGTCGGCGATGATGAAAAAATCATCGCTATTGTTCGTGAAGACACACTTGGTAAGGTGATAGAGGGCGTTTTTGACGGCCAGAACATGGTTGGCAGCGATGGCAAAATGTATCCCGTTCCCGCTAACTACGCCAGCAAGTCCAAGCTCGTTCAAGGCGATATTCTCAAATTGACCATTGCCGAGGACGGCGCATTCTTATACAAACAAATCGGCCCAATTCCTCGCAAGCAAGTCGTTGGCACGCTGATTCTCGAAGGCGGCCACTACTTCGTCGATGTTGCCGGCAAAAAATTACGTGTATTACTCGCCAGTGTGACCTATTTCAAAGCCAAGCCAGGTGACCAAGTCAGTGTCAACGTCCCCGAAGACGACAGCAACGCCGAGTGGGCCGCTTTAGAAGCAGCTCTGTAGTTTTTATCAGTAACGGCAGTATAAGTAACTGTCGAGGAGCCGCGCGATGATATGGTGCAACGCAGCAGTCTCTCCAAGCCACAAATAACAACAGCCTAAGCCGCTGCAAACCGGTATAATAGACAGTCTATGGGACAGGCCTTATACCGAAAGTACCGTTCAAAGTCGCTTGATGAAATCATTGGCCAGGAACACATTACCACCACGCTGAAACAAGCGCTGGCAAGTGGCCGAATTAGTCACGCCTATCTGTTTACAGGGCCACGTGGGACTGGGAAAACGTCGATTGCACGCATCCTAGCGCATGAGATAAATCAGCTACCCTACACCGATGATAGTAGTCATATGGATATCATCGAGATTGACGCAGCCAGTAATCGCCGGATTGATGAAATACGTGAGCTGCGCGAGAAAGTCTATGTGGCGCCGACGAGTGCCAAGTACAAGGTCTACATTATCGATGAGGTGCATATGCTCACAAAAGAGGCTTTCAATGCCTTATTAAAAACCCTCGAAGAGCCGCCAGCCCATGTGGTCTTCATCTTGGCCACCACCGATGCTCACAAACTGCCTGACACCATTGTCAGCCGAACTCAGCGCTTCAGTTTCAAACCCGTGGAAGCAGCAAAAGTCATTGCCCATCTGAAGACCATTGCCAAGCAAGAAAAACTGAAGGTAAGCGACGAAGCATTGAAACTGCTCGCAGACCACGGTGAGGGCAGCTTCCGTGATAGCATCAGCCTACTCGACCAAGCGAGCAGCGATGGTAACGCGGTCGAAGCCGATGAAATTCGCGATTTACTCGGGATCCCACCCGCAGCGGCAATTGACGAATTACTGGACGCAGTGCAGGCCGGTGATGCCCTCGCACCAGTGGTGCAAGCCCTGTCGACACTCGTGGGACGTGGCTACCAACCCGCTGCCATTGCCCAACAACTTGGCCAATGTCTCAGACAGCAACTCGTGTCCGGCATATCACCTATCGCGGCCGACGACACCCTGGCATTATTGGCGGATCTCTTGGCCGTACCGGCAGCACATGACCCAGAACGTTACCTTGAGATTGTTTTACTGAGGCCCCTCAGTGGCTCCGTTGTGGTCAAACCAGCGGTCGCAGCCAATAAGGCTGAGCTCCGGCCGAAGGCGGCAGTTGTAGCAGAGTTGATGGAGACTACTGAGCCGTCAAAGCCAGTTGCTACTGCAAAACCTGTGGAGAAAATTACCCCTTTGCAGCCTGATGATGCCATATCTTCACCGACGGATGATGCGCAGCCTGAGGTAAAACTGGCTGAAGTCGAGCAACCGAGCAAGCCAGTAAAAAGTACCAAGCTCAGTCTAAATCAGACTATCTGGCCGGATATACTGGGAGCTCTCAAGCAAAATCATAATACGCTCTATGGGGTTATCCGCATGGCTCAACCAAACTTCAAAACCGGTGAATTGGAGCTAGCCTTTGCCTTTGCCTTCCATCAGAAACGCATCAGTGAGACCCGCAATCAACAACTATTGTCAGATATTATCCATAATTTGACAGGGCAGACCGTACGCATCACTTGTATCGTTGACAAGTCCGCCACGCCCCCCCAAACAACGCCTGCAAAAACCAAAGTGACACCACCACCGGCCGAAGAAGGCAATTTGGCAACCATAAGCAATATTTTTGGCGGCGGCGAGCTGCTAGAATCATAGACAGAAGACCACGAGAGGGAAATCATGGAACCCGTTGCCCGTTTGCAGCCACCGCAAAACAGCGAAGCCGAAGCGTCATTGCTCGGTGCTTTGTTAATTGACAGCGACGCCATCGTCAAAATCGCCGACATTATCGGCCCCCAAGATTTCTATGAAAAACGTCACGAACGAATTTATGAAGCCATCCAACAGCTGTACGAACACCACGAGGCCATCGACGTACTAACCTTATCCGATAAATTAAAGAATAATGGCTATCTAGAAATGGTTGGTGGCGCAAGCTATCTCACCGAATTGACAAACTTCGTACCGACAGCCGCACATGTGGAACAGTATGCCGAAATCGTCGCACAAAAGGCCATGCGCCGCCGTCTCATCAACGCCTCGCAGGAGATGGTTGGCCTCGGCTACGACGAAACCAAGCAGCTCAGTGAATTAATCGAGGAGGCCGAAAGCCGCCTCTTTCAAGTCAGCCAACAACACATCAAACAAAGCGTCATCAGCCTGGAGACCATCTTAGCTGAGAGCTTTGATCGACTAGACGACCTCCACAAAGACAAGCAGAAGATTCGCGGCATTCCAACTGGTTACAAGGATCTTGATAACATGCTGGCTGGTTTCCAACGCTCTGACCTGGTGATTCTGGCCGCCCGACCATCGATGGGCAAGACTGCATTGGCACTGAATTTTGCACACAACATCGCTGTACAATCTAATCAGCCCGTACTCATGTTCAGTCTCGAAATGAGCAAGGAGCAGCTGGTTGACCGCTTATTAGCTATGGAGTCAGGCGTCGATGCCTGGGCGCTGCGCACCGGCAATCTGACTGATGCTGACTTCGAGAAAATCGGCCAGGCCATGGGCACCCTGAGCGAAGCTCAGATTTATATTGACGACAACCCTGGTATCACTGTCAGTGATCTACGCACCAAGGCGCGGCGTGAGGCTCATCAGCGCGAGCTAGGGCTCATCATTGTCGACTATCTGCAACTGATGAGCGGTAGCAGCCGCTACGGCGGTGAAGGTAACCGTGTCCAAGAGATCTCAGAGATATCTCGCGGTCTCAAAGGCGTTGCTCGTGAACTCAACGTGCCAGTCCTCGCACTCAGTCAGCTCAGCCGCTCGGTAGAAAGTCGTAGCCCGCAGATTCCGCAATTAGCTGACCTGCGCGAATCAGGTTCAATTGAGCAGGATGCGGATGTTGTAGCATTTATTTACCGAGAGGAGTATTACAACCCCGATACTGATCGCAAGAAATTGGCTGACATCTTTATCAAGAAGCACCGTAATGGCCCGACCGGGGGCGTTGAACTCTACTTCGATAATGAGAAGCAGCGTTTCCGCTCGGTTGATAGTCGGCGGCAGGACCCATTTGTCGGCTAGACCAAGCCGACCTGTATAATAAACGTAAGCATGAAGAAACGACTGAAACAATTCCGCATCTTTCTCCGAGACAATTGGCGTATGATACTGACCATTATGGCTGGCCTCGCCGTCTTTTATTGGCTGTTGCTGCACCGATTAGGTACGCTGACTGGTGGTTTAAGCGCCCGGGAAGCTCAGGCGGCAAATGACACCTATGGTTGGTATGGCCTCTATCACCACCCGCTATATTTGCCCCTCAATATAGTGCGCTCCATCGTCTTTCACCTACCAGGCCATCATGGGCAACTTTTGACTCGGTTGCCAGAAGTCGCGTTCGGCGCGTCAGCAGTTATTGCCTTCGCCTGGCTGACGAAACTCTGGCACGGTACGCGCACTGCCTTACTGACCACTGCTTTGTTTGCCACGAGCGCCTGGTTACTGCATGTGAGTCGGCTCGCCACGGCCGATGTGTTGTACCTATTAGCACTGCCGACCTTGTTACTGGGTATTGTGGCCGGGCAACGTCGACCCACCCAAGCGATAGTCTTCTATGGCAATATCTTGCTTTGGGGTAGCCTGCTGTATCTCCCTGGCGCCATCTGGCTGATTGCCCTGGCGGTATTCTGGCAGCGAAGTGCGATTAAACAGGGGTGGTTGCACTTTACCAGGCTGTCACAGCGGGCGCTGTATGTATTCGCCGGACTCGTTTGGGTACCACTGTTATCAATTGATCTGACGCGACCCCATATCTGGCAGACATGGCTGGGATTACCTGCACATATAGTGTCACCGCTGACTCTCCTAAAGCAGTTCGGCGGCGTCTTCCTGCATCTTTTTGTCCGAGGTCCACAATATCCGGATATCTGGTTGGCCCGTGCTCCCATACTCGACATCTTCACTTTAGTACTCTGCCTCGTCGGTATCTACTTCTACATCCGACACTGGCGCGTCAACCGCAGTCGTGTACTTGCCAGCTTCTTCGTTGTCAGCGCGCTACTAGTCGCCCTAAATGGCCCAGTTGGCCTCAGCCTGCTTGTGCCGCTGCTGTATATCTGCGCTGCGACAGGTATCGCCTTCCTTTTGCATGAATGGTTGAAAGTCTTCCCGTTCAATCCGCTGGCACGAGGGCTTGGCATTGGCTTAGTTGCCGTCGCTATCAGCCTCAGCTGCGTGTACAATCTACGGGCCTATTTCGTTGCCTGGCCGAATACGAGCACGACCGAGACTACCTTTCGGTATCATCGCTAAGCAGTTATACTAAAGAGTACTAAAGAGGAGAAGAGATGAGCCGATTTGATCAAGCCAAGATGCTGATGAAGATGAAGAAAATCCAGAAAGAACTACAGAAACAGATTATTACGGTTGAGCAGGGTGACGGGGCTGTCAAAGTCGAAATTAGTGGCGATCAGAAGTTGAAAAAGATTCACATTGATCCCGAATTTGTAGACCTCGAAGATATTGGACAACTCGAGCGTTGGCTGGAGGATGCTGTCAAAGAAGCGATCTCAGAAAGTCAGAAAATCGCAGCCGAAAAAATGCAGCCGATGATGGGTGCTCTAGGCGACCTCGGTCTCTAAGCAGGCACACCATGCAAATGTTACCGCCGGCTCTGACCGATCTGATTGATGCTTTCGGGCTGCTTCCCGGTGTCGGACCACGCACGGCCGAACGATATGCCTATTATCTGGTGCGCCACAGCAGTGATTCACCGCAGAAGATTGCCGGCGCATTACAGGCTTTGGGTGGTGGTATTGGCTACTGCGCCAAAACGTTTGCGCTCGTACCAGCCGGTCAGGAACTGTCAGATCTGTACACCGATCCTCGACGCGACAAACAGACCATCGCCATCGTTGCCGAGCCATTCGATCTGGTGGCACTCGAGAAAACCGGCCAGTTCCATGGTACCTACCATGTATTGGGCGGCTTGGTATCGCCTATCGACGGCATCGGTCCAGAGCAGCTGCACATCAACGAACTCATCAAGCGGATCGACGAAGATAAAGTGGAAGAAATCATCCTGGCCACCAATGCCAGCGTCGAAGGAGAATCCACAGCCTTATACATCCAACAACAGCTTGGTGAACGCGACGTCAAGATTACCCGTCTCGCACGTGGTCTGCCCATCGGGGTTGACCTGGAATACGCCGATCAGATCACTCTCGGTCGAGCACTTGAAGGCCGGCAAGTACTCTGATTTGGTCATTCTGAGCAATAAACCTACAATTATATGATGTACACCGAAGCCGATCAGATCAAACAACTCGTGGAAGCAGCACACAGCATCGTCATCGTGCAAGCCGACAACCCAGATGGCGACTCGCTCGGCAGTGCACTGGCGCTGGAACAGATACTTGGTGACCTCGGCAAAGAGCCCTATCTCTACTGTGGCGTTGATATGCCGGGCTATCTGCAATACCTGAGCGGCTGGGACCGCGTCCAAAAGGATTTACCTAAGCAATTCGATGCCAGCATTATCGTTGACGCCTCGACCATGACCTTGCTCCAAAAACTTGTCGATTCCGGTCAGAAAGGCTGGTTGGCCAGTAAGCCCTGCATCGTTCTTGATCATCACACCATTGTTGAGCAGCCGATTGACTTCGCTCAAATCAACCTGACGGATGCAACTCGAGCTTCAACCGGAGAACTCATCTATCTCCTCTGCAAACAGCTCGACTGGCCGCTATCGGTACCAGCGCAGGAATTCATCATGACCACTATTCTGGGCGATACGCAGGGCCTCACCAACCAACTTACTAGCTCGGAGACTTACCGCATTATGGCCGAACTGGTCGACGCTGGTGTTGATCGCCCCAAAATCGAGGAATTACGACGTGAACTGAGCAAAATGCCACCGGAAATCTTCAAATACAAGGCTTCACTGATAGCGCACACCGAATTTGCACTCGAAGGCCAACTATGTACCGTCACCGTGCCTCAAGTCGAAATCAATCAATACAGCCCGCTCTACAACCCCGGACCACTTATTCAAGGCGACATGCTGCAGACGCTTGGTGTCAAGGTTGCGATTGTCTTCAAGACTTATGATGATGGCAAGGTGACAGCGGCTATTCGTTGTAACCCCGGTTATGGTATTGCCGCTGAGTTGGCTGACCACTTTGGTGGTGGGGGACACCCGTTTGCGGCCGGGTTCAAAGTTGTGAGTAGCAAACAATTTACCGACATCAAATCAGAATGTATCACGCAAGTCAGCCAATTACTTGCTAAAATTGAAGCAGGAACCACCGATGAGACTGTACAACACGTTAACCAAACAGATTGATGAGATAGTGCCACTGCAGGCACCGAATGTGACTATTTACACCTGCGGACCAACCGTCTACGACTATCCACATGTCGGTAATTGGTTCACTTTTATCCGCTACGATCTGTTAGTGCGCACTCTCAAGGCTAGTGGTCAAACGCCCAAATGGGTGATGAATATCACAGATGTTGGGCACCTGGTAAGTGATGCCGATGACGGTGAGGACAAGTTAGAGAAGGGTGCCAAGCGGGAAGGCAAGACCGCCTGGGATGTCGCGAAATTCTACGGTGATTACTTCAATGAAGGCCTTAAACGCCTGAATTTTCTTGAGCCAGATTATTTACCGAAAGCCACTGACCATCTCCCTGAACAGATTGAAATGATACAGACACTGCAAGAGAAGGGCTTCACCTACCTTATTGACGATGGCGTCTACTACGACACCAGTAAATTCCCGAAGTACGCCGATTTTGCTCAACTAGATCTCGAAGAGCAACAAGCCGGTGCCCGAGTCGAAGTAAACCACCAGAAACGTAATCAGACTGATTTCGCGCTCTGGAAGTTGTCACCACAAGGCCAACAGCGCGACATGGAGTGGGATAGTCCTTGGGGCAAAGGTTTCCCGGGCTGGCACATCGAATGTTCAGCCATGAGCCGCAAATACCTCGGCGACACCTTAGATATCCACTCCGGCGGCATAGATCATATCCCCGTCCATCACAGCAATGAAATCGCCCAATCCGAGGCTGCTACCGGCAAACCCTTCGCCAACCACTGGATGCACACCAATCACATCTTGATTAACGACGAGAAGATCGCCAAAAGTGCTGGTAATGGCATCACCCTAGAAGACATCGAAGCCAAAGGCTACTCCCTGGAAGCCTTCCGCCTCCACGTCCTAGAATCCCACTACCGCAGCCAAAGCAAATTCAGCTGGGACAGCCTCGAAGCCGCCCAAAACCGTCTGAGAGGTTATCAAGCATTCGCGGCACTCCGCTACCAAACTGTTGTTTACGATGAGGCTCGACACCCTTTGCAATATGAATCATTGGCCACCTCCCAGATTGCGATAACAGAAGCTTTGGAAAACGATTTGAATACCCCTAAGGTGTTATTCGAACTGAGTGAGCTTTGTGAGCAGGCCACCTTACGAAACGTCGATAACAATACTGGCGATGCTTTTGTTAGCTACTTGCAATTTATTGACGCAGTCTTGGGGCTAAACCTAGGCCAGGCATCTGACATATCAAATGTCCAGAAAGATATCCTTGACGCACGAGAGCGAGCACGCCTAGCAAAAGACTGGTCGAAAGCGGATGATTTACGAAGACAGCTTGAATCGCAGGGCATTGGAATCCGAGATACGCAACATGGTGCTATCTGGTTCAGATCGTAATCGGTTAAGCGCTAGGTTCGGTAGTGGCTTTGTCGAATTCGGGGGTGTCGATGATTTTCTTGCTGCGGAGATATTCGAGTAGGAGGATGCGGATACAGCCGCCGATGGGAATAGCCACCAGACCGCCGATGAGGCCACCGAAGCTGACACCAACCACAACTGACATGAATACGAGAAGTGGCGACATATTCGTCGTATTGGCCTGGATGCGAGGTTGCACCAGGTAGTTCTCGATCTGTTGGTAGAGGATGTAATAGGCTAGGATAATGACAGCCGCGCTGGCCGAGTGGAAAAGTGCGATTGTGGTGACAATCAGCGCACCAATGGTATGGCCGACCATCGGGATCAGTCCACAGATGAAGATGATCACAAAGATTGCTGCCGGATAGCTGACGTGCAGGATGAGGACAGCCGGCATGATTAACAGTGCTGCAAGTCCGGCAAGGATCACCTGGCCATTCACATAGCCCTTAATAACCCTATACATATCAAACGATACTCGATCGGCCATTTTCTGATGCTTATCGGGTATGACCTCCTTGGCAAAAATCAACCAACTTGGGCCCTCGACAAGCATCATAAACGTGAGTACTAAGATAGTTAACAGAGAGAAAACGCTCGTTCCGACTTTTTGAGCGGCTGAGAAGGCCGTGCCACCGACGTTTTTAAGCCGATCCGATAGCTGGGAGGACACACTGTTGACCTGACTTTCGAGATGGTATCGGCGAATCAGCTTACCGGCACTGCCATCCTGAGTGCGAAGGTCCTGTACTAAATGTGGTGCGACCTTGATGAAGCTGCCCGTTTGCCGCACGAGTGGTGGCACGAGGCTGGCGATAAAAATACCGAGTAGCACAATGACAACGAGAAAGGACAGGGAGGTGGCGAGGGAACGATTGCCCCGTCCACGCTTCGGCAAGTGCCGGCTAACCCAGTAGACAGGCCCATTTAGCGCCAAAGCCAGGAAGAAGGCCAGGAAGACCAGGAGCAAGGCGTGTGCGGCCTTGTGCAGGGCCACAAGCAGAATGATGGTCGCCACAATCAAAGCTGCAAGCCGGAAAAAAGTCTCGGTAGATATCGTCAAACTGACTTCTGGCGGTTGTTCACTTCTGCGGAGACCAAACATATAGCTATTATCTATCCCCGACGCCGTTTACGCAATGCTTGATGATAGATATCGAGCAAGCGGTTGCCGACTGCAGTGGTATCAAAATCCTCGGTATACTCCATTCCCCAGCGCTGGGCCTTGCTTCGAGCGGTCTTGTCGGTGAGATATAGCTCTAGTTTTTCTGCCAGCTCAGCACTGTCATGCGGGTTAAACAACAGCTCAGAGTGAGGCAACATAACAGATCGATAGCCTGGGTTATCGCCAGCGAGAACAGCAGCCCGGCCGCTGGCCATAGCCTCGAGCAATACGATACCGAAGCTTTCGCCACCACTACTCGGGAAAACTGAGATATTGGCCGAAGCATAGTACCGTGGCTTGTTTGCTTCGCTCACGAAACCAACAAATGTAACACGATCTGTAAGCTTATGGTTTTTAACAAAGCGTTGCAGCTTGTCAGCTAAGGGACCCTTCCCGCATATTAACACCCGGAAAGGAAGCGGTTCTGGTCGTTCCGACAATCTGGCGACAGCCTCTAGCAATAATTGGCAACCCTTGCGAGGCACCAATCGGCCTAGGAAGAGTATGGTTGGCGTCGCATCATCATAGGCTTCAAGTGGTTGAGCAGTATGGAATTGGCGGTAGTCAAAGGTATTCGGCAATACCGAGGTTGTGACACCAAAGGTACGCTTGGCAAAGTCTGCTGCTGCACTTGATACGCTCACAATGTCATCAAAGCGATTGAGCGATTGCCGTGTCCAACCACCAAGGACCCGCGTGGCAGCGCGGACAATGGCGCCGTGGGCTATGATGTGGAACGTACCGACAACTGCGGTAAGATCACCAGCGTCCAGTATTAACCTATGTGCCAAATACGGGCTGTAAGGCAGCTGGACGTGAAGCACATCGAATTGTTCAGCAGCGAGGAAGTGGCGCAATTTCGCTCGAGACGTTGGCAGGGGCATAGACATACGGTTTCGGTTGAAACGTACTGCCACGTTACGGCTCAGACTATGAATGCCTTTGAGATCCTGTCTCTGGGTCGCACCAACCAAGTAATGCACGTCATGACCTTGCGTTCGGAGCCATTCGCCAATAGCAATAACGTATTGCTGCACACCGTCAACTTTATCGAGTGAGTCATCAAGTACAATTCCAATTTTTAAACCATTAAATGGTAATTCAGCCATGTTGCTTCAGCGCCTCGTGATACAAGGCTTCGTACTGATCGACAATGTGCGGGTAATTGAACTGCTTGACGTACTCTATCGCCCAATTGCGCCAGACGGCACGTAGTGACTCTTCGTGCAGCAGCGTTTCAAGCCGGCGGGCAAATTCCGTCGTATCCTCAGGGTTAACCAGCGAAATGGCTCCGACATCCTGTAAAACGTCGGCATAACCGGAGTTATTGCCAGCGACACAGACAGTACCCGTCGCAATAGCTTCAAGTAAAACGATACCAAAACTTTCGCCGTAAACTGCTGGTGAACAGAAGAGGTCAGCTTCAGCCATGAGATCGAGCTTCAGTTCTTCGCTGATGAAACCTAAGAAACTGACATTTGTCAGCTTGAGATCTTCGGCCAACATCTCCAGTTTTTCCCGGTCCGGTCCGTCACCAGCGATGATTAATTTAACCTGTGGGTTATCCTGGCACAGGATCTCATAGGCCTGTAATAAAAACTTCACACCTTTACGGCGCTCCAGACGGCCGACATAAAAAATCATTTTTTCGGTACGATCTTTGTGCGGCAGGGACGGCCGATACTTAGTGAGGTCAATGCCATTGGGTATGATCGTCACCGGCTCATCGGTCAAACCAGTAACATATTCAGCCGCAGAATCAGATACCGCCGTCAGCTCATGCAGATATTTCATCACTGATTTCAGGTAGGGCGTCACCACTTTAATCACCGTTCGGCTCATCAGGGTTTCCGGTACCTTGGCATGGAAGGTCGCGATATTAACGCTGGTGGAACGCTGTAAGATTTGGCGACTAAGGACGGGTATCCACGGCTCGTGGAAGTGGAGTATATCAAACTGTTCCTTGGCCAACATCTCATCAATCTTGTCACTATCTGCGCTTGCCGAGATCTGAATTTGCGTATGTGTCGGTGAGCGAAAATCAGTCGACGTACCGATAAATACCACGTCAGGCAGATCCACGACTGTCATGTCACGGGGCAGGGGCGTGACTATCTTGACATCGTGACCACGCTTCGCCAGTTCGGACTTCATAGCCAGCACGATTTCCTGCACGCCGCCGCCCTTGGCGATATTGTAGGGACATACCAGTCCTATTTTCATCTTGGTATCAAGTATAGCATTGATCGCTACTCCAGATGCGATAGCACGCGTCGAAGCTGGGGAGGGAACAATGGTAAGGCAGCCTTTTCATCGGCAATAACACTCGGCGCATGATTTTTGAGATTAGCAGCGGCACTGTGGAAATCTTTATATATAATCTGCAGGTGCTGTTCAACGATACGGTGGTCAAAGAAGTGATCGGCCTTGGCGGACACATGCCAGAGTGGTACATCGACGCGCACGCCGCAATTATCAAGCTGCAAGAACTGGCTGGTGGTGTACATGTAGGTTCGGACGTCATTACTGTGCCAAAGACCGATTTCCACATCCATCAAGCGCTGAAAGTCCTCTGCGCTCGTGGCTTGAGCAAATTTGTGTTTGGCATTACTGGTGCGATGATAAACTGCGCGCAGGACCATGGGTGACAGGCCAACATAACGAAACAGCCACGCCAAAGGTGGCAATGTCACCAGACGTGATAACCAGAGATAAGCATAGTAGCGCCTTCGGCTGAACGTGAAGTCATCATGGTGCGCAAAGCCGACAACACTGACCATTAAAGTCACGCGCTTCGAAAGTTCTGGGTAGCGTTGCAGCATGCGAGTCGCCACGACGAAACCAAAACTCATGCCTGCTATGACAATTTTCTTACGCTTATAGCGTAAGCGAACGAATGCTGCCAGATAATCAGCCAGGTTGTCGATTGATGGCTTTTTACCGATGGTATAGAAACTATCCATACCGCCGAAGCCTGGCAGATCTGGCATGGTCACAGCAGCGTAACGATTCAGGACCTGCATCACGCCCCACCAGCGCTCAAGGCTGGAATGGTGACCATATACGAAAAGAATTTCCTTACCATCCTTGCCCTTGGGTGCCGGTAGATGCAACATGCGACCATCCATGCCATTAATATTCAATGGCACTATAAAATCAGCAGGGTTTTGTGAGGTTTTGGGCATGGGCGACTTTTCTATAACTAATGAGGTTCAATGTACGCTGAATGACGCTGTTTTGCAATCTTTCGACAGATTGCGATGAGTTTGTCATTCAGCTGCCTGGCTATTACAATATGAGGTAATGCCACATCGAAAAGTCGTGCTCGCTTCAATCGTTCTCATCTTGATTATTGGTGGCCTTGGTTGGCGTCAGCACCAGGCGGCGAAACCAAGCAAAGCCCCGACCATAATCACGAACACCGTCAAGCAAGCGGCCGGCCAAATACCGGCCAGTTTTGACAAAAACCAGTATTCGACAACAGATCCAAACAGCATTTGGGTGGTAGTGAATAAACCGCACCCGCTTACTCCGACCTCATTCGCGCCGACAGATTTGGTGATGCCCAACATCCCGCTCCGCGTTCCCGGTAATGAATCAATGCAAGTCCGAGCGGCAACCGCCACGGCTCTGGAACAATTATTCGCTGGCGCCAAGCAAGCCAGCCTCAATCTGATGTTATCTAGTGGTTACCGCTCTTATAATTACCAGGTTAGTCTTTATAATGGCTACGTGAAAAGCGAGGGTCAGACGGCTGCGGATACCCAAAGCGCCCGGCCAGGCCACAGCGAACATCAATCTGGCCTCGCCGCAGATATAGAACCCGCCAGTCGTAACTGTGAAGTTGACCAATGTTTCGCAGCCACACCAGAAGGCAAGTGGTTGGCGGCCAACGCTTATATCTATGGCTTCATCATTCGTTACCCGGCCGATAAAGTAGCGATTACTGGTTATGAGTACGAGCCATGGCATATCCGCTACATCGGCGCCCCTCTGGCCACCGAACTCCACAATCAAGGTATAGAGACCCTCGAGGAATTCTTCGGCGTCAGCGGCGGCCCGAGCTACTGAGCGTAATACTGTTTGGAAGAGATCAGAGGAATTTTCAGCGTCGCGTTCAGAGTATTTGTTATGCGCGTGGTTTGTGCAGCAATCGTTGTGTGCAATTGCTGGCTATCGAGCTGTGCCTGTGTGGCATTCTCTAAAAGAATCAGGTGCAGATTATTGCGTGTCGAAATTGCGTCAGCTGCAGCCTGTGCCGCCGTCCATTCATAATGCATATATATTGGCAGATAACTCATGGTGCTGATCTGTTTAGTTGAAATATCGAAATCAATCACCGCCAAACCATTAAACAAGGTTTCTGGTGGCTCCTGAGTATTCAAGAAGTTACCAAGCGAATACCATACCGTGGTCTTGGTACCAGTTTTGCCCGTCAGCTGATCGGCAGTCTGCAGTTCGTGTGAACCATGCCCCAAGATCAAATTAACTCCCTGATCTGCCAAGAATTGGGCATCTGATTTTTGCTCGGCATTAACGGTCGTCGAATATTCAGTACCCCAACGCATACTGGCAATGATGATCTGCGCGCCGGCTGCTTTGGCAGCGGCAATTTGGTTCGAGGCAAAAGCCTGGCTGAAGACATTTGCGCCAAAGGCATTTAAGGCTGGCGCGTCATTATTCGAATAGGTGGTGTAGGCAAGAAAAGCGAACTTGATGCCCTTGACGGTGAAGTAGTGAACAGCATCATGCTCAGCCTGATTGCGATTCTCGCCAGCCACTGCCAGGGTATTTGGTACTGCTGCCCACGCATTAACAGATGCAGTAATGGCGTCCTGGGTTTTATCAAAGCTATGGTTTGAGGCGG
This sequence comes from Saccharimonadales bacterium (SeqCode), assembly GCA_038230895.1. GTDB lineage: Bacteria > Patescibacteriota > Saccharimonadia > Saccharimonadales > UBA4665 > JAJXTN01. The sequence goes on from JBBRMJ010000011.1 coordinate 35,294, forward strand.
TATTGACCAGATTACAACCCAGCTTTCCCATATCAGTCACAAATTCTGTGGGCGAATTGAATTTCGGGTAACCTGCAATCCCATTTGCCACTCCTCCATTGAGTATCGGGTCATTACAAAACTTGATGTCTGCTTGTTTGAATATTGGCTCGAAATCACTGATCAACGGCAGATAGTTGTACGTCCCGTCAATCTGTTTTGCGGCCGTATTCACCGAGTCATGGGCGATAAAGTCACCGGTGGCAATTAAACGAATGCGGTTCGCGTGCGGATCGGCAACTGGAGTTTTAATAGCCGTTGACGCACTGGTCTTCGTTGGTTTGGGTGTCGGCTTCTCTGCTGAATGACCGAAAACTTCCCAGAATACACCACCAATCACTAAAACAGTTATCACACTGCCGATCATTACCCACTTCTTGCGACTAGTCGACAAGGGGGGAGTCGGTGGAGCAATTGGTGGCTCAAACGAGCGTGTCTTCGGTCTTTCTGGGTTCATACCATGACAATTATAGCCTATAGCGGTTGTGCCAACCCCAGATATACGCTAAAATTCAATCTGTTTTACACAATGTACACAATGGGGCGTGGCCAAGTGGTAAGGCATCAGTTTTTGGTACTGACATTCGGGGGTTCGAATCCCTCCGCCCCAGCCATGGAAAGATCCTGTCGCGAGACGGGATTTTTTCATGGCTTGAGAGATTCAAACATCCGAGTGAACATTCGGGGTGAGAATTGCCAGTGGCAATTCGCAAGGCAAGCTTCCGATGGCAACTGGTTGCCAGTC
>JBBRMJ010000012.1:0-35764 GCA_038230895.1 Saccharimonadales bacterium (SeqCode)
CTCAACACCAAAGGCTTCGGCCATGTAGAACTCCTCATAGCAGTCGCTTTCGTAGCCGTCTTCGCCTTCGTCGGTGTGCGAGTCCTGAACCAAAGCCACGCAGACACCTTGACGCCGGATGCAACGATCGCAGCCACAACTACAACATATAAGAATGGCAAAATCTGGTCTGGTTACTTTACGGTCAACGGCGACGGTACTGGCTTTACTGGCTATTCATTGCCGGCAAACGCTGGAGTCCAACAGGACAATATGTCATACGATGGCACGAAGATTGCCTACTTCACGACCCCTGGCTATAACGTGCTTGGTATCGCCAATGTGAATGGCAGTGGGGCCAAAACGATTGCTACCTTGGCAAGCACTAATATCTATCTAACACCACCGTTATGGGCACCGAATAGCTCATATATAGCAGTTGGGTATAACCAGCTGAGCGGTGCTCGCAACTATGGCATCTGGCTTGTAAAACCGGATGGTACTGGTGGCCACACTTTGAAAAACTTTGATGTCAAAGATAGCAGCACGGTAAGTTGGTTCGCCAATTCAACCAGCTTGCTATATATGAATTACACCACCTTCACTCCCGACGGCAGCAAAATTTGTAGCATCACTATCACTGGGACAAACAATGTTTGTAACGCAGTGCAGGTTGGCAGTGTGAAAGCAGGCTCGCAGTTTTATGGTGCCGCTATTGCCCCCGATAGTAAAAAAGTCGCCATGATTGCCTCTAACCCCATCGGTACCAAGGCACCAGCTGCCGATGTATACACTGTTAATAAATCGGGCACCGGCCTGAAGAAACTCACAAGTTGGGGCACTGGTCAGCAAGTCCAGGTCGTTGTATGGTCACCCGACCAGACTAAAATCGCCTACTTGCTTGTAGGCGGCATAGGTGGCCAATACGGCCTACACGTGATGAATGCTGATGGCACTGGCGATAAGCTCATCACCAACCAATCGTATCCAAAATCGTTGTCCTGGGCACACCTATAGAACGACCAAGAAAACTCCTAGTATCTTTCAAGTGGTCAATTAAAACTCTATACTTAGGGTATGTCTGATTCTGCACGTACCCGATTCGCGCCTAGTCCAACTGGGTTCCTCCATGTGGGGGGAGTTCGGACTGCCTTGTTTGCGTGGTTGGTGGCGCGGCAGAGTGGGGGACAGTTTGTGCTTAGGATTGAGGATACTGACAAGGCCAGGGAAGTCGCTGGGGCTGAGCAGCACATCATCGATAGCTTGAACGCCTTGGGGTTGGAATACGATGAAGGACCGGATAAAGGCGGTCAGTTCGCGCCGTATCGACAGAGTGAGCGGCTGGCTAGCTATAAGCAGTGGGCACAGAAGTTAATCGACAGTGGGCGAGCCTATGCTGATCCGTATACGCCGGCGGAGATGCAAGCTTTCCGTGAAGACGCACAGGCGGCCAAACAGCCCTTCCTCTACCGCAATCACCGACCCGAGAACCCACCAGTTTGGGATGGCACCAAGCCTCTCAGATTCAAGTCAGAGCCGAAGGAGTATGAACGGCACGACGCCGTGATGGGTGATTTACACACTGGACCAGAGACAATCGACGACTTTATTCTCATTAAATCCGATGGTTACCCGACCTATAACTTCGCCCACATTGTTGATGATGCTGAGATGAAGATTACGCACGTTATCAGGGGTCAGGAGTTCCTATCGAGTATTCCAAATTATCTCAATCTGTCTGAAGCTTTGGGTCTGACACCGCCAATTATGGCCACAATGCCGCACATCCTTGGTCCAGATGGCAACAAGAAGCTCAGCAAGCGTGATGGCGCTAAAGACGTGCTGGATTATATCCGTGACGGCTACTTGCCAGAGGCCCTCATCAATTTTATCGCCAGCCTGGGCTGGAATGATGGCACCGAGCAGGAGCTATTCTCGATCACCAATCTGGTGGAAGCCTTCAGCCTGGACCGAGTCCAACGCAGTGGCGCCCGTTTCGATGAGCAACGCTTACTGTGGATGAACGGCGCCCATATCCGTGAATTGACCGTGGACGAGCTCTACGACCGGGCCTCCGGCTTCTTGCCAGCCGAAGCCGCTAGTTCCGACGAAGCCTACCGCAAACAGGTGATTGCTGTCACCCAAGAACGGCTCAAATACTTCGGTGAATTACCAGAACTAACGATTTTCTTCTTCGTGGACCTGCCAGTCAAACCCGAACTCATTACTGGCCACAAGCAGTTGAGTAAGCTCGATATGCCTGCTATCAAAGACTTACTTGAACAGGCCAAGTCGAGCCTCGAACAGAGTGATTTCAGCCTGAATGACCTCACCAAACGTCTGAATGACCTCCTGGAAACCACCGGACAGAAACCAGCTGTCTTATTCAGCCTCATCCGTATCGCTACCACCCAAGCCGCCTTTAGCCCGGCGCTGGCCGACACCATGGCCATCCTCGGCAAAGACCGCAGCCTGCAGCGTATCGACGCCCAACTCGTTGCTCTGTAAAACTCCGAGCCGCAATCTGGTACAATAGTGCTTATGATTGATGACTTCAAGCCGGTCAGCCGGCCTGGCAAGTCATTACGGAAAGCTCTCAGCGAGCGAACCGGAGTGGCGACAAACACAGACACTGAAAGCTTCAAAACACCTGAGGAGGTGGCCGCCGCGCAGGCTCTGGAACCGCCAACAGCCATCGAACCACTGCCGCCGACTGACAGCCCGCCAACGGCGCTGCAGGCACCTCATAAGGGTCGTTTCGCCGTGCTCGCCCTCCATTGGCCACCAGGCAGGAAAGAGTGGATTAGCCTCGCGGTATTCGTCTTGCTAGTCGGTGGTGCCAGCGCAGGCTGGCTCCTCACTCGTCACGCAGCCCCCGTTGTCGCCAGTAAACCCCGAGTAGCCGTCGTCAAGAAACCCGTCGTTGTCGTGCCGACCACCGTGCCATCAGCTCTCACGGGGCTACCAGTCGCACCGAGCCTGAACGCCGGTCCCGTAACTGGGGTGATGATTGAGAACAGTGATGAAGCCCGCCCACAATCTGGTCTGGGAAGCGCCGGCGTGGTCTTCGAAGCCATCGCCGAAGGTGGTATTACCCGATTCCTAGCCCTATTCCAAGACACCGCACCAGATAATGTCGGCCCGATTCGTAGCGCCCGCCCATATTACGAACAATGGGCACTCGGCTTTGACGCTGGCTACGCCCACGTTGGTGGTAGCCCTGAAGCTTTAGCCGACATCAAAACCTGGGGCGTACGTGACCTCGATCAATACTACAATGGCGGCTCCTATCATCGGGTCAGTAATCGCGCCGCGCCGCATAATGTCTACACCGGTATTGCCATCCTCAACCAAGTCGAGGCCAAAAAAGGTTACACGAGCAGTAACTTCACGAGCTTCCCACGCCAAGCTGCCACGCCTGCCAAGGTACCAACCGCCAGAACTATTAACTTAACCCTTTCCGGCCCAGACTACAACGTCGTCTACCAGTACAACGCCGCAACTAACAGCTACTTGCGGAGCGAGGCAGGGGTACCCCATATCGACGCCAATACGAACACGCAGATTAGCCCCAAAGTTGTCATCGCCCTGGTGATGCCTTATAGCATCGAGGCCGATGGCTACCATTCTGTCTACACGACGATAGGCAGTGGGCCCGTGTACGTCTTCCAAGACGGACTGATGACTGTCGGCCAGTGGGCCAAAAGCAGCAATGCCAGCCAGTTTATCTTCACCGACAGTTCAGGAGCCGTCATCAAGCTCAACCCTGGCCAAACCTGGCTAACGGCGATCGCCAAAACCAGCAACGTCACGTCGACGCCTTGAGCCTATGGACCATTTGCAACAGCTCCGCAAACAGATTCGCCAACACCTGCTGCTCTTGATCTGTCTGCAGAATATCGCGCTGATTGGCTTTTGGTGGGCTGGCGATAATTATACCCAGCTCAGCCCCATCATCTTGCTACTCATCAGCCTCGGCTTAAGCATCGGTCTTGCACTAGCCATCGCCCACAATGCCGTCGACTTTATTATCCAGCCCGTTCAAGCAATCTGGCAGGCCGTACTCCACTTAAGTCCGAGTCAACAAAGCGTCGCCGCACCGCGAGTCCAGGACATCACGCTGGGTAGGGAATTAGTTGCCAGTTTGACGGCCCAGATTTACCAATTGGGTGATGTTGCCACGCACGCCGCAGCCGCCGGCCTGGAAGAGACCATGGACCTCAATCGTAATTTTATAGCGCAAAGCCTCCCACTACCGTTTTTCGTGCTTGATGCCGCTGAGACTATCCTCTTCGTGAACGACGCCGCAGCTCGCTACATTGGTATCCCCGCCGCCGATCTAGTCGGTAAAAACGTTTATATGGTACTCGACATGTCTTTCCCGAGTGAGGACACGTTCGATACCTGGCTAAAGGGCGCGAAGAGCCATAATGCTACTGCGACCGGTAGTTGGGAGCGGGTTCGACTCAATGTTCGTGATAATCACCCAACGCTTCTGTTTGACTTGGCGGCCTATTACAACCGTGACAATGCCCAAAAACAAGCCACCATGCTGGTGCTCTTCGACCATACCAAGCAATACAGCCAAGACGAACAGGCTATCAGCTTCGTCGCACTCAGTGTGCACGAACTACGCACGCCGCTAACGCTGTTACGCGGCTATATTGAGGCCTTAGAGGACGAATTAGCCGGCAAGGTCGACCCCGAGTTGGAGGGCTTCCTGCTCAAAATGAGCACCATCGCCGAACAGCTGATGGCTTTCGTTAATAACATCTTGAATGTCGCCCGTGTCGACAATGACCAGCTCGAATTGCAACTTCAAGAGGGCAGCTGGGGTACCGTTCTTACCGAAGCAATCGATGCCGTTAAGCTGCGAGCCCGTGTCCGAGGTATCAGTATCGAGTGCGTCGTCGCCCCTGATCTACCCACTGTTGCCGTTGATAATCTGAGTATCCGCGAGGTCATCAACAACCTCGTCGATAATGCCATCAAGTACAGCGGCACTAGCCAAGTTATCAAGATCGATACCCACCTCACCCAAGACGGCCTTGTTGAGACCACCATCCAGGACTTTGGTCTCGGTATCAGCAGCAGCATTATGCCCAATCTTTTTACCAAGTTCTACCGCGATCACCGCAATCGCGCCCAAATCGGTGGCACTGGCCTCGGCCTCTATCTCTGCAAGGCCATCATTACTGCCCACGGTGGCAATTTGTGGGTGCGGAGTAAGGAAGGCCAGGGCAGTATGTTTGGTTTCACACTTGTGCCTTATGCTCAACTTGCCGACGAACTCAAACGCAGCGGCAATCAAGAGATCGTCCGCGGTGCCCATGGCTGGATCAAGAACCACTCGCTGTACCGTCGCTAAGGCTTCCAGCCGCCAGCGTAAATCTGCTACAGTATAGTCATGCCACCCGCTCAAACGCCGCCAGTCACACCACCGCCAGCCCCGACGACTCCGCCGCCAGCCGGTCGCAAAATCCTCTGTGTCGAAGACGAGCGTTTCATAGCCGAGCTCTACAGCCGCGCTCTAATGAAAGCCGGCTACGATGTCACCCTCGTCACCGACGGCGCTGAAGCCCTCACCATAGCCCAAACCAATACGTTTGATATCATCCTCCTCGATCTGATGGTGCCCACGCTCACGGGTATCGAGATCCTGCGCGCCCTGCGTGACCCGGCCCGCGTACCACCCATCGCTGCCAAAATTATTATTACCACCAACCTCGAACAACGCGAAGACGTCCGTGCCGACATCGAACACCAAGCCGACGGCTACGTCGTCAAAGCCGAACTCACCCCCAAAGAACTCGTTGACTTCGTCAACAACGTCAACTAGCTCCGTTTATCCACAGACTTACAGGGAAGAACTCTAACTTCGGTGGTCATCTGTTGCTAAATCCGCGGTTTCAGTCTATAGTGCATCTCATCACTAAACATAAGCAATAACAGCTTAGAAAATACAAAAAACCATATGAAATTAAAACTCCCATTCCAGAAATTAACTAACCAGCGTGGCTTCGGCCACGTAGAACTCGTCCTAGCCGTAGCCTTCATCGCCGTCTTCGCCTTCGTCGGTGTCCGCGTTCTCAATCAGAGTCACGCGGCTACTGTTGGCGCACTAACATCGACGGGATGTAGCTTACGTGGACGAGTCTGGAGTGGTTCATGTACGAAGACCTGCCAAACCAATGCGGGTAGCCATGTCGTAGCCAATACCTATGACTACTGCTCTAGTGCAGTTTCAACTGGTTTGAGTGCTACTACCTGTGCGTCCTATGGTCGTGTCTATCTGACAAATGGGGCTACAGGCAACAACGGTTGTGCCCGGCGGTGGCAACAGACCAACTTGAAGGGCGCTATCCAGTGTACGAGTAGTACCGCGACGTATACGGTGAGTAGTTCGTATGATAAGTGTAGCTCAACGGTAGCTAGTGGCCCCTACAAGGTCACGTGCAGCGTCGCCTTCACCTACACGGGGGCAATTGATTCTGGCAGCAATGACATAACTTCAAAAATTGTTTTCACAAACAGTGGTGGCTCGAATTCGCCGGCAAGTAGTACTGCTACAATTGGTGATCTAAATCAATCTGTTGACTTCTTCTCAGTCCCTGTAATTGCACCGGGCAGTAGCTATTCCATAACTCGCTACATGACTTTAGCCCTGTACGGTGGTAGTACACTAAGTGCGGGGTACGCGCCACTAGGACCAAATTCTCCACCCTTCGTGTCATGCTGGGGCTCGAGGTCTTTCTAGGATTGTTCAAAACTTGCTTTGACCCTTACAAACTCATAGGAGTGGATCATGAATCGGCTGGTCACAGCCTTTATTGGGCTTCACTCACAACGTCACCCATAATCTATAGAAATAATTCATCGCCTGTTTTTAGCTCAGTGCAGTACCTAGCCGCGGTACGTAGACACCGCTAAGAATGTCAGTAAAAGCGACGTGCATGTGGTAACGACATAGACATTCAGCACCAAACCGATCAGCCCCATGATATTCGGATAACCCTGTTTCTTGAACGATGGGATAGAGAGTAGCAGGAGACTTGAGAAGGCAAGCACACCTATAACACTATAGATTGCAATGACCACTCCGGTGCTACTCCCAACGTATCTGTAGGCTATAAGCGACTGCGATGCAGCGAAAACAACACCGCTCAGCAGACTCAGGAGCCCGAACTTTGAGGCAGGCTTGTTTGCGCCATGCTCGTCCCATGCCATTACTGGCTTTGATACCGGTGTTACCGCGTCAACGACAACTGCTGGTTGACTAGGCGGCGCGATCTGGTTAGCCACTGGGCTCAGGGCGTCCCCACCGCTGACTATTTTTACTTCTGTTGGCTGTGCGACTTGTGTTGGTTGTTCTTCCATAGGTCCGAGTATAGACCATCCCGCTTGTGATAACTACAACTATGTATGTGGCAAACCTATTGCGGAGTCGGCGGGGCGGCGTATACTAAACATTAGCCATGCGAGGACTTTTTCGGATTTACCTTGCAGACTTATACATTGGAAAGCATACTTCGGTCCCTGCGCTCCATCATTCAAACTTTAGTTTCCAGCCCCAAGAGATTGACTCCGAACGGTAATCTTTCTCCGCTGTAAGCTCCAACTCCAAACCCGTTTACTGGCCTCTGCTAGTCTACTTTTTTATTATCTTTTACAGGAGTTCAAGCTATGGAAACTACTATCTTTTTTAACAAAGAAATCGAAATCACCTCTGTTTACTTTCGAAACAGTCAGGGCAAACAGCGTCTGGAGAGCTTCCCGAAGCGCATGGTGCTCGATGGCCGCGAATACACCCTGCTCGAAGGTGGTCTGCGCTACCTAGTCCAGAAAGGCCAACAGCTGGTCAAGCTCTTCGACGTCAGTGACGGCCAGAATGACTTCCGCCTACGCCTCGACAGCGACAACCGCTGGACCCTAGTCGGGATAAAGTAACATTTTACAAATACCAAACTCGCACAAGGAGATACACCATGAACAAGCAAGAACAACGATTATGGCAACGGGTCTACGAGATGTGGCCCGATGCCCGCCACGACCAATCATCACCACATTTCATAAGTCAGCAGCCCGCCAGGGCTCGCAAGACTGCACGTCCAAGGAAGATACCACATGGATCCGACAGTACTCATTAACGAACGGGTAGACGTGGTGGCCGTGTTCCGGCGTCAGGGAGCTCTCAGCAGCGTCTGTATGCCCCGTAAGATGCGCTGGCGAGGTCGAGACATCGAACTCACCGAACTGGCGCTACGGCACCCCACCGTGGCTGGCAAGCGAATGATCCACGTCTTCCACATGAGCGATGGCGCCAATGGCTACCGACTCGAGTTCGATGCCGAGGCTTTAACCTGGCAATTAGTTGCCATGATCGCCGCCAAGCCATGAATTACCACCTGAATACCGAGGCGCCCCAGATCATGCACATTGATCTCAATAGCGCCTTCGCATCGGCCGAACAACAGGCCTGGCCGGCGCTCCGTGGTAGGCCAATGGGCGTCACAAATCGCTTATCACCGGAATGCTGCGTCATCGCTGCCTCGTATGAAGCAAAAGCACTCGGCATCAAGGTGGGAGTACGCCGGTCAGAAGCAATGGCGCTCTGCCCAGACTTCATCATGCTCGAAACCGACCCATCAAAATACACCTTTATGTATCAGCATCTCCTCCGTATTATGAAAAGCTACTCACCGAACATTAGGATGAAGAGCATCGATGAAGGCCTGATTGATTTTCATGGCACGCGCATCGTGAATCAGCGACCCCTCGAGGATATCGGTCGTGAGATCAAGCAGCGCATGCGCGACGAAGTTGGCCAGTACATGCGGGTCAACATTGGCATCGGCCCCAATCGTTTTTTGGCCAAAACTGCCGCCGGCCTGCACAAGCCTGACGGTCTAGACACCATCAGTCACCACAACCTCGTCAGTATCTATGAGTCACTGACGCTAGAGGATCTGACGGGTATTGCTGACGGCTATGGCAGTCGCTTGCGGGCACATGATATTCACACCCCCATGCAGTTCTTAGCGGCTAATGGCGATCTGTTACGCCGCAAAATTTTTAAAAGTGTCAATGGCCTCCATTGGTATAACCGTCTACGGGGCTACGAGGTGGACGATTATCAGACCAGCCTCGGCATGGTGGGTCGGCAATGGGTGCTGAAAAATGCCAGTAATGACGACGCCTACCTCCGTTCCTGCCTCCATTATCTGGTAGAAACCGTCGGCATGAAATTACGCTTTCGGAACGTAGAAGCCCGCGGCGTATGCGTCTGGGTTAGCTTTAACGCCGGTGGTGGCTGGTCCGACAAGAAAATCTACCGGGTGAGCTTCTACACCAACCAAGACATCTGGCTGCACGTCTCGCGCCTCTTCGATCACCGCCCCAAACACATGGTCGTTCGAGTCATGGGTGTCTACCTCTACGCTCCCGTGCCGTCGACTCGGAGCCAGCTCAGTATGCTTGATGACGTCGCTAAGGCGGACTACCTGACAAAAGCGGTTGATGAGATCAATGATTTCTACGGCAGCTTCACCGTCTTCTCGGCCGATACGCTCACCGGCACCAGAAACGTCAAACAAAAAATCCCGTTTGGCGGCACCGAGTATTTTGATCTGTTATTAAAGCGTGCCTAGTCAGCGGGTTATACTACCAGGGGCGAGCAAGACTCCGCCGTAGAGCCACCATGAAATACCACGTATTACTGAATACATACCCGATTATCTCACCACAGGTAAGCAAATTGACCTTGGGTCTGATTCTGCGCGAGCTGGAATTAGTCCTGGAGCAGGGGATAGCTGGCGATATAGCCGAGTTTGGCTGCTATAGCGGCACGACGAGCTTGTTCATCCGCCGTCTGCTTGATGCACGGCAGGAAAAAAACCGAGTATTCTACGCCTACGATTCCTTCACGGGGCTGCCCGAGAAAACAAAGCCTGATAACAGCGCGCTTGGCACCCAGTTCAAAGCAGGTGAATTAGCTGTCAGCAAGAAGGAATTCCTGCGCAATTTCCAAAAGGCCGGTCTCCGACCACCGGTCACCCACAAAGCCTGGTTCAGCGACCTAAAACCCGAGCACTTGCCGACAACTCTGGCCTTCGCTTTTCTCGATGGCGACTTCTACCAATCAATACTCGACTCCTTAGCACTGGTCTGGCCGAGACTGGCCACCGGTGGAGTCATTACCATCGACGATTACCAACGCCCAGAATTACCGGGTGTTACGCAGGCAGTCACCGAGTTTTGCCAGAACAAGCCAGTCAAACTCCATTTTGAGCACCATACCGGTATGATAAAGAAGCTATGAAACTACATATCATCACCGTCGGCCAGCCAAAATTAGACTACGCTAAGCGGGGCTGGGCAGAATACTGGCAGCGCCTCGGTCATTATCATCAATTACGGGCAACCCATATCGCCGACAAACAAAATGACGCCGAGCATCTGTTAGCAGCCGCCGGCAGTAGTTATAAAGTGGCGTTAGTAATTGAGGGCAAGGCTTTGAGCAGTCGGCAATTAGCGCAATTTCTCGAACAGCGAGCTCTCGATGCCAGAGAAGTGTGTTTTATCATCGGTGGTCCAGATGGTTTGCCTCCAACAGTTATAGCGGCGGCGGATTTCCAGTGGAGCTTGAGTGAGCTCACGCTACCCCATGACCTGGCGATGGTCGTGTTACTGGAGACGCTCTACCGCGCCAGCACCATCAATGCTGGCCAACCCTATCACCGCTAATTATTCACTCGGTTTGGTTAGATTGGCAGTTTTGGCATGTTTGCGGTGAGCGGGCTTCTTCAAACGGGGAGCAATAGCTGCGCTGGGTGCCACCTCAGCAGTGGGCATGTCTGTAATCGTAATCTGTTGTTTCGATGGGACAGGAGTCATTGTCATTGAGTTAAAGGCTGCTGGGCTCGTCACATCTTGGATGGTCGATGGTCGTTTATCAGCGATGGATTGCGGTAGCTGCGGCTCCGCAGCTACTTGGGCGTCTCGCTCAACACCGACTGGCTCAGCCACTGGGCGGTCGTGGTGGGGCGGTGCCGGTTTGAAGTGTATGCCAGCGAGTCGAGCGAAGAAGTGCGAGCCAAACAACACGGCATCAATCCCAAGCAAAACGAGCACCAGGACCAGCAAGCCAAGCGATGTGACCATCCAGGTATTGAGTGGCTTTTGGCTCAAATCAAGCTGATACGGCGGCAGCGGCTTGACACTCCGACTGACGGTGATGGGCTTTTGGACGGTCACGCCCTGGTAGTTGGTGGTGATTTTCTTATTACCCAAGCTGGAATGTAGGGTCACACTGCCTTTGCTGTCGGTCGTACCGGTCGATCCATCGAGAGTGACACTGGCGCCAATTTGTGGCTTGCCATCAGCGCCCCGGACGATAACAATCACCGGTACACCACGTAATTGCAGTGTTTGATCAGGGCTCGTCGCGACATTCCCGGCACCGTCGACACTCTTGACCCGGTAGTGGAAGACTGTCTCCGGCGTTAGGAAGCTGCTCGTCAATGCGAGGCTGTGTGCAGTCACGGGGCTAGTCGCCGAGAAACTCAAACCATACCCCATGTCGAGCCCATACTCAACTGCAGAGTCGGCAGTCTCGCTCGTGGTCCAGGTGATGGTCGCGCTGAATGGTGTGATGGCTGAGGCTTTGACCAGCGTGATAACTGGCGGGGTGGTATCTTTCGGTGCCGGTGGCGCGCTCGCAACCGCTGCGCTGCTTGGACCACTGCTAGGCACCACCCCAAACTTGACGTTCGCGCCGCTGCTGCCATAGGCTAGTGCGGCATTGGTATTGGCATCGACGAGGCTAGAGCTGCCACTGACGCTGATGCTGGCTGTGCCAGAATCAGACAAAGCCTTGAAGGTGATCGTCGCCACCAATCCGCTACCACTAATTGGGCTAATGGTGCCTCGAGAGATGACAACAGCGCCGTTGCCACCGCTGGCTGCAGCACCAATTTCGAAGGCGCTGCCACTAAAGTTGACGCCAACATACTGTAATTTGCTGGCCGTATAGCTGAGGTCAGCCTCGATGCCATTGACCGCCGTACCCCCGCCATTCATATACACCGCCACAATCAAAGAGCCGCCGTTGGTGACGGTAGACTTATTGGCCACCAGCGAGATGGACGCACCAGCCGCACTGGCAGGCAAGGCCGGACCCAAGACGCCCAAGCAGAGCGTGAACAGGGCAGCAAGTCGAAAAAGTTTGTATTTCATGTTTGTTTATTGGTACCCGCTATTGTCTTGGCCAAAGCGGGACAGCAAAGTGCTTAAGTCAAATATATCAACTTTACCGTTATTATTGAAATCGCCCGCGCCTGATTTGTTCCAATGCGACAGCAGTATACTAAGGTCATAAATATTAACTTTGTGGTCGCTATTCAGATCACCAATGATGGCCGGTGGTGGATTTGTTTCGCTGACCGTCACTGAATGTGATGAGAAATTACCGCTCGCATCGTAGGCCTTGGCGCTGATAATGTGACTACCGTTATGCACAGCATAGCTGTTCCAATTGAAGGTGAACGGCGCGGTGGTGATGGTTTGGATGAGCGTACTATCGACGTAGAACTCGACTCGGTTGAGGTCCAGATCATCGCTGGCAGTGGCGGCAATCGGAATGGTGAGTTGGATTGTTTGTCCATCGCTTGGTGCGCTGAGAGCCACCGTTGGTGCGACCGTATCGGGCAGCGTACTGGCTGGCAGGACAGTCGAAGCCGGCGATTCGTTGTTAGCCGCATCGAGAGCAGTGATCGTATAGTTATAGCTCGTATTGTAGCGCCGGCCACTGTCCGTGTAGCTCAGGCTCGCAGTCGTCGTGACCGCGACGCCATTGCGGTACAACTTGTAATTCGTGACAGCGACGTCATCACTGGCGGCGTTCCAGCTGAGCGTAATGGCCGTAGTCGTTTGACCTGAGGCTGCCAGGCCAGTTGGAGTAGTCGGCGCAATCAGATCAGCTAAGGTTGAAGTGTTAAGCGGGGCTGATTGGGGTGAATTATTGCCCGAGGCATCGTGCGCCCGAACCCTATAGGTGTAAGCGGTGTTGACGCTCAAGCCGGTGTCGGTGTAATTTGTACCACTCGTGGTCGTGATGAGCGTGCCACCACGATACACATCGTAACCACTGACACCTACATTATCAGTGGCGGCTGTCCACCCCAGTGTGATGGTGGTATCCGTGCGCGTGGTCGCCAGCAAGCCGGTTGGCGTCGACGGTACAGTGGTATCAAAAGCTGTCTGGACCGGCAACGCTGCCGAGGCGGTAGAGGTGTTATTGGCGGCATCATATGCTTTGACGGTATAGCTGTAATTGGTTACGGGGCTGAGTCCGGTATCGATGAAACTGGCGCTGGGACTGGTGCCAACCAGACTTCCATCTCGATATATCTTGTAACCCGTCACCGCCACATCATCGGTCGAGGCGGTCCATGACAAGCCAATGGAGGTGTCAAGCACACTGGTGGTCAGTAGGCTCGACGGAATAGTTGGTGGTGTCGTATCAGTTGAACTATTGGCAGAGAAGGGTGCTGATTGAGCCGAAGTGTTATTGGCGGCGTCATAGGCGCTGATGTTGTAGGTATGGCTGCTGCCCACACCTAAGCCCGTATCGGTGAAGCTAGTGCCACCCGGCGAACCCACCAAGGAACCGTCGCGGTAGACATGATAGCCACTTACCCCGACATCGTCGGTTGCAACATCCCAGCTCAAACTGACGCTGGTAATCGTCTGTCCGGTTTCAATAATATTGTCCGGCGCGGTCGGTGCGGTAGTATCTGGTGCAGTATTGCCAACTAGCGTGCTCGATAAGTTCGACGTGTTGCCAACCGCATCGTGAGCCGTGATGTTATAGCTGTAGCCACTAAAGACGGCGAGACCCGTATCCGTAAAGCTGGTGCCCGCCTGGGTCCGAACCAAGAAGCCGTTGCGATAAATATCATAACCAGTAGTAGCCACGTTATCGCTCGAGGCATTCCAAGCGATGCTGACAGTCGACGTTGTCTGCCCAGTCTGGTGCAAGTTGGCTGGAACACTTGGTGGCAGACTATCAGCCAGAGTAGAAGCACTAAAGCCGCTCGATTGTGCTGATTCATTCGTGGCTGCGTCGTAGGCGCTGACGGTGTAATTATAGCCACTATTTGGGGTTAAACCGCTGTCGCTGAAGCTATTGGTAGCTGTGGAGCCGATGCTACTCCCATCACGATAGACGTGATAGCCTGTGACCGCTGTATCATCAGTGGAGGCCGTCCAACTCAGGTCAATTGTTGTTGCCGACCGACCAGCCAAGGATAGACCAGTTGGTACAGATGGCGGCGAAATGTCAGGAGCGGCCCGGACAACCGCTGCCCAAATGTTTTGCCCAGCAGCCATGATGGCCAGAGCAATCACCAGTTCACTCAAATGCACCACGAATGGCAGCTGCCCGTGCAGCCGGCTCCGCTGTACATACCTCATTTTTGTAATCATTTTTTATATTCGGTGGGGAGAGACCTCACGCCTCTTAAATACAGAGCTAATTTTACCACAAGCATCATCACTTGTCATCAGATAAGAAAACTTTGGCGGCGTAGCAGGTTATTGGCTTAAGCGTCGACGAGTATTCATCCAGAAGCCGGCAGCACTCAACAGAAAGGTTATACTGAACAGCCCGATGATAGACCCCGGACCGGTATTGACGAGGACACCGGTGTCGGAACCAACAGCAGTGGCCACCGAACCAGCTGTAGCTTTTGTTGGGGCTGTCGCGGGCTCAGCTGGCGTAGCGGGTGCTCGCGGTGATGACGGTGTTCTGGGTGGGCTTGTCGCAGGTGCCGCGGGTGGGTTAACCCGACTACCAGCTGGCGCGCCAGCCTTCTGCTGAAGCGAGAGCACAATGGCGACAACAAGCGCGATAACAGCAACTGCATAGACCAGATAAAAGACGAGTTTCCGTACCATCAGGGCTCCTTTCAGCAATATTCCCAGCCCCACCATCTGATTACTCTCACCATAATCCAAACCCAGCTGCAAGGCAAGGGGAATACTCATCGACTCGTTCTGGTGAGAATTGTTAAAAAAACCTGAACTATTGGCATTTTAGTCATAGCTGCAGTCACTTCGAGCGTATAATAATTACTATGACAAATAACTATGCCGGCATCGTGTTGGAAGTGATTCGCGACCAAAACAAGACAGTTTTGGAAGCGGTCGGCCAGATGCAAGCAAAAATGGAAACTCTAGCTACTCAAGAAAGCCTTGATAGACTTGAGACTAAAGTGGACACCGTCAAGTTGGCTGTCACTCATACGAATAAAGACCTAGATGACCTGACCGAGCGCGTTGCGGTCCTTGAACAACTAGCCCCCAAGTAGTGCCTGGACGCTGATTAACAGATGTGATAAGATGGCGGGGCTACAATTTTGCAGCTTGTAATATGGCCCCTTCGTCTAGTGGTCCAGGACGTCTGGTTCTCATCCAGAAAATCGCGGGTTCGACTCCCGCAGGGGTCACCAATAAAAGTACCTCAGCTTGCCTGGGGTATTTTTATTGGTAATTCTCTCCGAGAATTGGACCTGCGAAGCGGGTGCGGTGGAGCGAGGACGCGCGCAGGTGCTTGCACCGAGCATGCCGCAGCGCAAAAGGCCATAGGCCGCCGACTCGCAAGCTATGGGCGGTTACAGGAGCGGCAGCGACCGCCCGACCGCTTAATCGCTAATGCCCGAGTCGCTTTTGCTATACTGCCACCATGCTCAGCCAAAACTTTGTCTATCTGGCTCTAGCCCTTGTGGTGGTGGGGAATCTAGCTTACATTCGGGATACACTAAACGGAGATACGAAACCCAATCGAGTCACTTGGTTGCTGTGGAGCGTAGTGCCATTCATCGCATTCCTCGCCCAGAAGGAGGGTGGCGGGGGGCAGCAGGCGCTGTACACGCTAACCATAGCGATTATGGACATTGCGATTTTCGGTGCGTCGTTTGTTAACAAGAAGGCTTACTGGAAATTAACCAAGTTTGATACCGCCTGTGGGCTCGTATCGATAACTGCTGCAATTTTACTTTTATCCACGGTGGCCGCCTCGGTTGTGCTGGTTCTGAGTCTCTTAGCTGACTTCTTCGCCGCTCTACCAACGCTCATCAAATCATTTACGAATCCGGAGACCGAGACACTGAGCACCTATCTGCTTGAGATCGTTGCATCGGGCATCATCATACTGACTATTCATGATTGGCGTTTTGCAAATTATGCGTTTGCTATTTATATCCTCTTGATAAATATTGTTTTCGGTGCGATCTTGTTACGCCCACGCCAGACGGCTACAACTTAAAGCATAAGAGCCTTGCCTAAAACCCGGCGGGCACGGATAATGTAAGCTAGCTCCATTTATGCGCAAACAGTCAACACAAATCGTTCGTGTGGGCCGGCGATTACGTTCGTCGTGGTATTCGTCATGAAATTACCTTGGCAGAAAGCCAGCGCGCCAGCTAGTAGTTCCGCATCCGTCAAAGGCCTCAGCGACAGCCGTTTGCGTTTTGAGGTGATTATCAACAGCATCGAGGACGGGGTCATTCTCTTCGACAACCAAGGTGTCATCCAGTCATATAACCCCGGTGCGGCTGCCATCTGCGGCTGGCCAGTCGATGAGGCCACCGGTATCGATATTGGTAATGTTATGCAGCTGGCGAACGATAAAGGCGAGCTCGTCGACAAAGCTGTCAGTCCTTTTACGCAGATCTTTGCCACCGGGCAGACGATTCATGACAACAAGGCCATCCTGCTGAACCGCGAGAAGAAGCAGGCACCCATCAGTCTCAGCATCACGCCGCTGTTTAATGACTTACAGCAGGTTAATGCCGCCGTCGTGGTTTTCCGTGATGTCAGTGAGCAACGGGCGGAAGAGAAGCAGCGCGCCGACTTCATTAGCACGGCCAGTCATGAGATGCGCACTCCAGTTGCAGCCATTGAGGGCTATCTGGCATTAGCGCTGAATGATAAGGTCTCGACCATCGACAATCGGGCCCGCGACTACCTAGAAAAGGCCCACGCATCGACACAACACCTTGGTCAATTATTCCAGGATCTTCTGACCAGCGCCAAAGCCGAGGATGGCCGCTTGACCAGCCACCCAGGCGTCGTAGAATTGGGCGCGTTCCTGGAACAGCTCACCAATGACCTCCGCTTCGTCGGCGAGAAAAAAGGCCTCTTCGTTGACTTCGTGGCCGGGAGTAGTGGCACCATCAATGCCAGCCATGAAGCTGGTGGCGAGCGGGTCATCCGACCCCTCTACTATGTCTTTGCCGATGCTGACCGCTTGCGTGAAGTCGTCACCAATCTCTTCGACAATGCTGTCAAGTACACCCCCGAGGGCAAAGTCAGTCTTGGCATCACTGGTGATGGCCAAGTCGTACAGTGTTCGGTCAAAGATACCGGTCCAGGTATACCAGCTGAAGACCTGCCTCACTTATTTCAGAAATTCTACCGCGTTGACAATTCGGCGACCCGCACGATTGGTGGCACGGGTTTGGGGCTGTTTATCTGCCGCAAGATTATTGAGCTTTACAATGGCCGGATCTGGGTGGAGAGTGAAGTCGGCAAGGGCAGTAGTTTCTATATCAACCTGCCACGCCTTTCGACTGAAAAAGCGGCTGAACTCCAGGCCAGTGCCCAGAATTCTACCGATTTAAAGCCAATTAATTCTTTGGCATCATCGTGATACAATGAGACTATATTTATAACCATAAGCAAATAACAGGGTAGGGATACAATTCCATGGCAAAAATCATGCTGGTCGAGGACGATAATAATCTCCGCGAGATTTATGAAGCCCGTCTACAAGCTGAAGGTTACACGCTCGTCGCAGCCAAGGACGGTGAAGAAGCCCTGGTCATGGCTAAGAATGAGAAGCCAGATTTAGTCATTTCCGATGTTATGATGCCCAAAATTAGTGGTTTCGAGATGCTCGATATCTTGCGCAACACCGAAGGATTGAAAGACGTGAAGGTTATCATGTTGACAGCCCTCGGCCAAAGTGATGACCAGCAGCGGGCCGATCGTCTCGGTGCTGACCGCTACCTCGTCAAATCACAGGTCACGCTCGAAGACATTGTCAAAGTCGCGCACGATCTATTACAGGACAGCCCAGCCGTCCCAGAGGTACCAGCTGCCGTAGCCGAAGCCACCCCTCCAGCGCCCGCAGAAGCAGTTGCTGCTGTGACGCCAACCCCTCCACCAGCCGCGCCTGAACCCCTTGTTGCTGCCATCCCGACTCCTGCGCCAGTTCCCGTAGCAACCCTACCAGCAGCCCCAGAGCCAGCAATGCCCATCATGCCAATTGCAACCGATCCAATCGCGCCTTCAATGGTGAGCGCTGCACCGGCTGCTGCCATGGCTAGTACTGATGCCGTCACAAATGATACTGCCCAAACCACCGACCAAGAAGCCACGACCGTCGAAGCACAAATCGCTGATTTCGTGCAAGGCGCCAGTAGCGAGGCTCCAGCTCCGGTTGGTACAGCCCCAGTTACGCCAGAAGCTGCTATGACCGCTGCCAACACTGCAGACGATAATCTCATGGCCCAAGCGGTAACAGATTTAGCCGCGAGCACCGCACCAACACCAGAGCCAGCTCCAGTCGCCATAGCCATTACTCCTGCCGCGAGTGCCACCCCAGCCGCTGTTGTAGAGGAAACTGCCCCAGTTACACCAGAAGCCGTACCCGATCCTGTCGTAACTGGCAGTGTGCCCATTGCGCACAAAAAAATCATCACGCCGCTCGACAGCGAACCAAAACAAGATCTCAACACCTTACTCGCGCTTGAAGAAGCCAAAGAGGCCGCCGCCGCGCCAACAGCACCACCGACTGCAGTTATTGCCAGCAACGACTCAGCTCCCCAAGCACAACCACTCGGCATGGCAGCTGCTCCAGCTGAGACACCACCGCCTGCCGCCAGCCCCGTTGCTGCCCCACCAGTTGTCCCTGCGCCAAATAATCCTCTAGACCCCAATAGCATCGCGCTCTAAAAACCCATAGGTGACGGATACCCTGGTTCACGGTAAGCTGTAACTATGCGTATCAACAAATTCGTCGCCCTCGCCAGTGGAATCAGCCGCCGAGCCGCCGACGCGGCGATTACGAGCGGGCGCGTCACTATCAATGGCGCCCAGCCTGCAGTCGGCCAGACTGTCAAAACAACCGATACGCTCACTCTCGACGGTCAACCCCTACGGGCGCCAGCACTAACCACCACGATCATGTTTAATAAGCCATATGGTTATGTATGCTCACGTGAGGGCCAGGGAAGTTCGACCATTTATGAGCTGTTATCAGCCGAATACCATGCCTTAAAACCAGTTGGCCGTTTAGACCGCAATTCCACCGGCCTACTGCTCCTCACCAACGACGGGGAACTGGCAAACCAACTGACACACCCCCGTTACGCCAAAACCAAAATTTACGAAGTCACACTGCGGCAGCACCTCGAACCCCTCCATCAGCAGGTCATCAATGACCGCGGCATCATGCTGGAAGATGGATTGAGCAAACTGAATCTAGAGAAGTTAAATGACGGCGCGACACACTTCCGCGTCACCATGCAGGAAGGCCGCAACCGCCAAATCCGGCGCACGTTTGCCGCCCTCGGCTACACCGTCACCAAACTCCACCGCACCCACTTTGGCACGTACGCCCTTGGCGATTTGCCAAGCGGCAAGTCCATACCCATCTAAAAAATCTTACATTATTTTTGTCAATGGCCTCTCATCTGTTACAATAGAACTAATGAGCAAAAAATTACCAATCGTCGCGATCGTCGGCCGGGCCAATGTGGGCAAGTCCAGTCTCTTCAACGCAATCTTAGATCGCCGCGAGGCGATCGTAGCCCGCGAGGCCGGTACGACCCGTGACAGCATCATGGCCAAAGCGGCGTATGGTGACCAGCACTTCTGGCTCGTGGACACAGCTGGCATGAAAAATCCAGAAGATGACTTCGAGTTTACGATTCAGGAACAGATTATCCAGGCTGCTGACAGCGCTGATGTCATCTGGGTAATGGTCGAAGCCGACGTGCCAATCACCGAAGAGGATCGTCGGGTTGCGAAGATGGCGCTGAAGAGCCGCAAACCCGTCTTCCTGATCATCAACAAAGTCGACAAAGCTCATGGTGCCGACCTTGGTAGCTTCGATAGACTGGGCATTAAGCCCATCATCTGGACCTCCACTACCCAAGGGCGGGGAATCGAACAACTCCTTGAGACGCTCATAAAGATTATCCCGAAGGCCACACTGGTTGAAGCTGATGACCGCTTGCATATTGCTATTCTCGGCCGGCCGAACGTCGGCAAGTCACAGCTTTTTAATAGCCTGGCGAAGAAACAGCAAGCTGTAGTCGCTGACCGAGCTGGCACCACTCGTGACATTAACCGAGCCGTTATTCGTTTCCAGGAGCGTGAAATCGAATTGATGGATACCGCTGGTATTCGTCGTTCTGGAAAAATTGGCCAGGGAATTGAGCACTTCAGCGTCCTGCGCACCCTCAGTGCTATCGAACAATCTGACATCTGTTTCCTGTTGATAGATGTCAATGAAATCAGCGTCCAACTCGACCAAAAAATCGCCGGAATGGTCAAAGAGGCAGGCAAGGGCTTGGTCCTCGTGGTCAGCAAGTGGGATAGCGCCGAAGAAAAGGATGCCTTCACCCGCGATGATCTGGCACCAAAAGTTATCAATGAGTTCCAATTCGTACCTTGGGCGCCACTCATCTTCACCAGTGCCATCACTGGACAGAACGTCACAAAACTGTTCGACCTGGCTATCGAGATCAGCGGCGAACGTCACAAACAACTCGTTACCAGCGACCTCAACAAGTGGCTACGCCAGGCCGTCGACATGCACCCACCAGCTGGGCTCAAGAACCGCTCACCGAAGTTAAATTACATGGTTCAAGAGGATGATAACCCGACGCCAGCCTTCAAAGTCTTCGGTAGCCACACCAAATTCCTGCACTGGAGCTACAAACGTTATCTGGAACGCTCGCTGCGCGAAAAATACGGCTTTGGCGGCACCGCCGTTCAGCTCTGGTTCATCGAAAAGCACATCACCCACAAGCACGGCGAGTCACCGTCCTTTGTCCCCAAGGACCAACGCTAATGGCTTGGCTACAGAAACGACCACAGATTGGCGACAGCATTCAGTTCTACAGTATGGGCCTCAACAAGACCAAACTCATCGTTGGACTTGGCAATCCCGGCAAAGAGTATGTTCAGACACGTCACAACATTGGTTTTGACGCCCTGGACGCCTTTGTGGCAACGACTGACGAGATGGAGCCTTGGGTGGCTAAAAAGGACCTGAAATGCCTCCTGAGCACTGGTCGGCTCGGCAATACGAGAGTTATGGCCATCAAACCGACGACATTTATGAACCTCAGCGGGGAAGCCGTGGACGCCGTAATATCGTTTTATAAGATAGCGCCGGCCAATATCATCGTGCTCCACGACGAGCTGGACATCGACTTCGGACAGATTCGGTTACGGACTGGTGGCACGAGTGCTGGTCATAACGGTTTGAAATCAATTATCGGTAAGCTCGGCGAGGGCTTTGACCGTGCTCGTATCGGCATCGGTCCGAAGACACCCCTCAAGATGGACAGCGCCGACTTCGTACTCCAGAAGTTCTCAACAGAGCAGCAGGCCGATATCACCAATCTCTACCGCGAAATCAACGCCATCCTCAACGAATACATCTTCGGCGACCAACTCCCCCAGGACACCCGCAGCTTCCTAGTCTAGGTTAGCGGGCTTTCGTGCGATCAGTGTGGCTAACTCAATCTCACGCAGATGCCCATTAATAACCACTGACCAGGGTCGGATTTCGCTGGGGATTATTTGCCAATTAGCTGCCCGATATGACTCAGTTAGCTGCTCTTGATCGATGTAATGCAATCGACGATCGGCATACGCTGTTGGTAAGTAACCACTAACTGCATGGAAACCACGTGGAATGGTGGCTCTCCGAGCGCTCGCTAATACGGCAGCACCGACAGCTTCAGACAAAAGATGTAACACTTCATTCACCATCACTATGCCAGCTGGCTGACGGTATTTATACGTACGTATGTCGCTATTCACATAGCTACAGTTTTCAATACCGGCCTGGCTTGTCAGTAGCTGGGCTGCAGCTATTTCATCAGCTCGATTATTGACTCCCACTACTGTATGCCCGAGTTTAGCTATGTAGCGACTGTTGCGTCCCGTACCACAACCCAGATCGACTATTGGCTGTTCAATCCATTCCTCGCGCAAACTTTCGCCAAATTCCCGAATGAACGGGCTCGGAGGAAGATCAAATAATAATTCGGAGTTGGGAGATTTTTTCATGTAGCGGCCTAAGTATGACACAAAAATAGACCGACGAGAGGGGGTGGGCACCGCTCGCCGGCCTATTTCTGGCGAGAACCGAAGTTCTCGCCTCACCCTTCAACCCACCCCAGCGAAGCATCGATGTCTATAAATATAAGGACTCGTGCAAGCTCCCGGAGGAGCAACCATTTAGGCTCACTTTGAAATTGGGGACCCCTATAGCCGTGAACGGCTAGGGGGATCAGTTAAAGGGGTTAGTATGCTTTAGAGCGTTTCCGGAAATCCGAAGTGCCAAAGATAAGTGGAGGGTAACAACTTATGGCTGGCCGCTCTAAAACAATCTAACAAATACTCCCGACCGATAAAGGCCAGAAGCGTTAGAATGGGGTATAAGGTGCAAGAGCCATAATGAAATGACTCACGATTTGCTATTTTAGCAAACAAATGCCCTAATGTCAATACTTTAAAATGATTCTGCATGATGTGCAATATGTTTACGCTTATCTGTTATGACAGCGTTGGCATAATCATTAAATATATCTTAATTTTGGCTCAGCGCATTCAAGCCCTGACTATACTTATCGCTATGGAAATCAATCGATTAACCAAGCGTTCGGCCGACTATCCACCGATGCTCAAACAGATAGCCGGACCTCCAAAACAGCTTTTCCACCGCGGTGCTCCACTCGCAGAATTACTCCGTCGGCCGCGACTCGCAATTGTCGGCAGTCGCAGCGTCACAAGATATGGGCGACAGGTCACCGAACAGTTGGCTCATGAGCTGGCCGAACAGGGAATTGTCATCATCAGCGGTCTGGCTTTGGGAGTTGACGCAATAGCCCACCAAGCTGCGCTCGACGCTGGTGGCTTAACAATCGCGGTTTTGCCAAGCACAGTTAGCCAGCCCTATCCGTCCACCAATGCCCAACTGGCGAACGCCATACTGAACGGGAGTGGGGCAGTAGTCAGCGAATATGCTGATGATACGTATGCCTTTAAGTCCAACTTTGTCGCCCGCAATCGACTCGTAGCGGGGTTGGCTCAAGCAGTCTTGATCACCGAGGCAGCCGAGAAAAGCGGCAGCCTGCACACCGCCCGGTTCGCGCTCGAGCAGGGCAAGGATGTACTAGCTGTACCGGGCAACATCACCAGCCCAGCCTCGGTCGGCACCAATAACCTCATCAAGCACGGTGCCACTCCCGTCACCAGCTACATCGATGTGCTCCATGCCCTCGGCCTCAAGCAGCACCGGACCAAACCACGCGATGTCAGAGGTCGAACTGCCAATGAACAACTGGTACTTGATCTATTAGTTCAGGGTATAAACGATGCAGCAGAATTGATCAGTCTGAGCGCTCTGAGCGTCAGCGATTTCAACCGAGTGCTCACCATGCTCGAGATTGGAGGTAAAATTCGGTCGCTTGGTAATAATATGTGGGGATTGTATTAGACTGACGTGGGGCTGGTATGGAGATAGGCTGCCAAGCGTCACAGAGCTAGTGTTATGATAGACCTATGAAGCTTATGATTAGCATCGGTGTCATCGTCGTGGGAAGCCTTGGTGGCTGGCTGGGCGCTCTCATAAGCCATGGTAATTGGTTCAGCGTTTGGAGCATTCTCCTCAGCACCCTCGGGTCCTTCGCTGGCATCTGGGCCGGTTACAGAGCCGGCCAATACCTGGGGCTGTAAATAAAAACAGCCCAAGGTTAGGGCTGTCTTTATAGGCACTTTAAGTGTCTAATTCGTAATTAGGACTCAGCGCCTCCAAGTATAGATCGGCCAACGCGAGCAATTAAACTTAGTGAACGCTGCTTACTATCCACAGTAACTTCAGCTGATGCTGCGGCAGCATCTATTTGTGGTGCTACATCTGAAGTAGGAGGCGCTTGTTGCGCACTAGCTTCTAGCTCCACTAAACGTTGCATCTCGATTCCTCGAGCCCTAATTTCCCCGGCATGGTGATGAAAGGGACTACTTTGATTTGTCATACTATACTCCTTACTCGCTCAGTAAATCCGCCTTTGACGGACAGCTTAGCTTTTTTATAATTATTACTCCATATTTATACGCCTGATCGCCCCTGTTGTCAAGACAGACTTGTGACCTACATCACACTCTCGGGGGTTGCATAAGACCGATCGACCCTGTAAGCTTACGCTTTGCAACTAAAGGACGTATACTAGAAAAACCGCATGGCAAAGAATTTAGTAATTGTAGAGAGCCCGGCAAAAGCCAAAACTATTGAGAAGTTCCTGGGCAAGGACTATGTCGTCAAGAGTAGTTTTGGCCATATTCGTGATTTGCCGAAAAAGGGCCTGAACATCGATGTTGAGAACAACTTTGCACCACATTATGAAGTCAGTGCTGATAAAAAGAAGGTTGTCGCGGAGCTAAAGAAAGCCGCTGCCGGCGCTGAAGTCTGGTTGGCCAGTGATGAAGACCGCGAAGGAGAGGCTATAGCCTGGCATCTGGCTCACGCTCTCAAACTCGATCCGGCCAAGACCAAGCGCATCGTCTTCCACGAGATTACCAAGACCGCCATCGAAGCTGCCATCAAGAATCCGCGAACAGTCGACATTAAATTAGTTGATGCCCAGCAAGCCCGCCGGGTGCTCGATCGCCTCGTCGGCTATGAATTATCACCGGTACTCTGGAAAAAGGTCAGGACTGGGCTGAGTGCTGGGCGTGTCCAATCAGTCGCCGTTCGCCTCATCGTCGACCGTGAGCGCGAAATCCGTGGCCACAGCGCCGAGAGCAGCTTCAAAATTACTGCGGTATTTGTGATCGATGGCCAAGAATTACCAGCCGAACTAATTACGAAGTTAAAAGACCTCGCCAGCGCCCGACAGTGGTTAGAAACCGCTGCCAGCGCCGAATTCAATATCAGCGACATCGCTCAGAAGCCCGGCAGTCGCAGCCCTGGTGCACCATTCACTACCAGCACCTTGCAACAGGAAGCCAGCCGCCGTCTCGGTTTCAGTGTCCGCCAGACCATGACCGTCGCACAGCGCCTCTATGAGTCGGGGCATATCACCTACATGCGTACCGATAGCACCATCCTGTCTGATCTGGCACTCAATGCCATCGGCGGCTACATTACGACCGCTCATGGTGCCAAGTACCACAAACAGCGCCAGTTCAAAACTAAGGACCAAAGCGCTCAAGAGGCCCACGAAGCCATCCGCCCGACCGAAGTAAGTCGTTTGGACGCTGGTGACGATGAGACTCAGCAGAAACTTTACCGCCTGATCTGGCAGCGCGCCGTGGCTTCCCAGATGAGCGAAGCCCAACTGGAGCGCACCGAGGTGACAATCAATGTCAGCAATCAGCCCCAGAACTTCATGGCAAAAGGTGAAGTCCTACGCTTCGACGGCTTCATGAAAGTCTATGGTGGCACCAAGGACGATACGATATTGCCAGCTGTTAAAGTCGGCGATTCTTTAAGCCTCAAAGAGTTATTAGCCGCCGAGAGCTTTACCCGACCACCAGCCCGCTACTCCGAGGCCGCCCTGGTCCGGAAATTGGAAGAGCTTGGCATCGGCCGACCGAGCACCTACGCGCCAACAATCTCAACGATTCAGACGCGTGGCTACGTCGAAAAGACTGATCTAGAGGGTGTTGAGCGTGAAAGCACCGAACTGCGCCTCGACAAAGCCAAAGTAGTCGAATCGAAAGTCACTGCACAGATCGGTGCCGACCGCAACAAGCTGGTACCAACTCCGATTGCCGAGATCACCACCGACTTCTTGGTCAAATATTTCCCAAGTATCGTTGACTTTGACTTTACGGCTACGGTGGAAGACAGTTTCGATAAAATTGCCGAGGGAAAGCAACAATGGGAAGCGATGATAGCCGCTTTCTATAAAGATTTTCACCCTCTCGTCGAGAAGTCCGCAGATATTTCACGCCAGGAAGTATCCCAGGCTAGGGAAATCGGTATTGATCCAGCCAGTGGCGAGCCAATTTTCGCCCGTTTTGGTCGCTATGGACCGATGTTACAGAAGGGCGACACCGCCGATGAAGACAAGAAGCCGGCCTTCGCGCCAATGCCAACTGGTGCCACCCTCGACACCGTCACCCTGGAGCAGGCGCTCGAAATGTTCAAATTACCGCGCCTCGTCGGTAAAACTGAAGATGGATTGGATATGAAAGCCAATGTCGGACGTTTCGGTCCATACGTCCAAGTCGACAAAACCTTTGTATCCATCAAACCACTTGATCCACGCACGATCACCGAAGTTGAAGCCCGTGAGCTATATGTTCAGAAATTGGCCAAAGACGCTGCCAAGCACATCAACGAATTTGCTGGTGGTATCAAAATCCTCAACGGTCCTTACGGCGCCTACGTCACTGATGGCAAGAAGAATGCCCGCATCGCCAAGGATGTTGACCCAGCAAAACTAACGGCGACTGAAGCCAAAGCCATACTCAAGGCTGCTCCCGCCAAAAAACGCGGTTTCCGTCGCCGCGCCCCAGGCAAAGCCAAGAAATAACGTTCCTGAGCATAAGCATCGTAACAGGGAAGTAAACTGACAGTTTGCCCCTGCGTAAAAGTCGTGGCATGATAACATTTTTACAACATCAAGTATGCACGACTGTCAGGAATGTGCTACAATTTACTTATCAAGAGACAAAGTGTTTGACTTTTAATTTTTAAAGTTTTATAATACTAATAAGTTGAGTTAATTAACAGGGAAGAGCATCCACATGGCAGAGACCGCGACTGAAGCTATATCGACCGAGAAACTGGTGGCTGATGTACTGGCAACGATCGAGCGTGAACGAGAGCGAGAGATTATCGCTCGGCGTTTTGGGCTGTTTGATCGCAAGGAAACTCTGGAACAGATTGGTGAGATGCTCGGCATCACCCGTGAGCGTGTTCGACAATTAGAGAAATCAGTCGTCACCAAGCTGAAAGCCACGGCAGTGCAGGGGGCCTTACCACACATCGCTAGCTTTGATACCCGCTTACTCGAGTTACTCGCCGGTATGGGCGATGTTGCACGGGTCAGTGAATTGGCCGGCAAGCTGACCGCTACACCGAACCGTGAAGAGCAGGCCAGGGTAGCTTTCCTCAGCCAGCTCTGCCCTGACGTCGTCGTTATCCTTGAGGACGACAACTTCTTCTACAGCGTCGGTGTTAAGCAATTGGGTGACGACAAGGCCTTGAAAGCCAAAGTCGCCAAAGTTATCGACAGCATCAAGACCTTGGGAGAGCCCAAGAGTATTGAAGACATCGCCAAAGCTGCAAATATCACTGATACCAAACAGGCTGCCGCACTCGCAAGTACCTCGAAGCTGCTCGCCACGCTCAATGGTCGTTGGGGCCTGGTCAAATGGCCAATGGTTAACCCTAAGAACATCCGTGATAAGATCTACGTCATCCTCAAAGAGAATGGCAAGCAATTGCACTTCAATGACATCGCCAAGGCCATCAAAGACAGCGATTTCAAACGCAAAGATGTCACCACACAGGCGATTCACAACGAATTGATCAAAGATAAGCGCTTCGTCCTCATCGGTCGTGGTATCTACGCTCTCAAAGAGTGGGGCTACACCAAGGGCACCGTCTCTGACGTCATCACCGAAGTCCTGAAGGCTGCGAATGAGCCTCTCCACCGTGATGAAATCGTTAAGCGCGTCCTCAAGAGTCGCTTCGTCAAAGAAACCACCATCCTCCTAAACCTCCAAGGCAAACCGCAATTCAAGCGCGTCGCCAAAGCCACCTACACCTTGGCTGAGTAATACTCAATACGCATGCTACACCACGAGACTGCTCCTATTCAGGACGATCCCTATGGCCAGTGGGAAATCGCTACGGCATGTGATGTTTCTTTGGGGCAAATGTTCAAAGATAATCCGATACTCCCGAGTACAAGTGTTATTGAAATGGACGAACAAGCCGTGGCAGAAAGTCTTCATCGATTAGATCCCTCAGCAAGTGGCAGTATTCTTATCAAAGCCATGCATTATGATAGTCTAAAACAACAAGAAGAAGGTCGCCTGGGCAGCGCGCGGTTTTCTAGAAAAAAAGGTAAGGGGGTAGTCGAGATCGGAATCGCTGGTGGCGTGTTTGGGTATAGTGATTCGAATGCACTGGCCTCTGTTGTTTCAGCCTACATCGGAGAGGTGCTCTATGGTACGCCCAGGTCTACTCATAATCAGGAACCATTTAGCGAGATTTACGACAAAACTTCAGATAAGATGGACAGTATAGGACGGTGGCGGGCTGACGAGGTGCAAAATACTGCTATTCATGAATTGACCCATGTTGTCGATGAGCTATCACCCGCAAGAAGAAAGCAATCAGCCTTATATAGCGCTAAACTTGCCTTGAAGGATGCGGTAGGTACAGCATCAATATATATGACAGCTTTAATGAGTGGTAATTACGTTATTCATTCAATCGGTGTAGATTCTAATCCACTCTACTTCGGTAATTCTGCATTGAGCTTAATATTAGGTATTAAAACCTATAAAAAGGTAATCAAGCAACGATCGGAAAATAAACGCTACTTAAACAACCCTGATGAAATACATGCTCGTCAAGTTGCCGCTAACGCAGATGAGTATCCGACAATTATTAAAATAGTTACAAATACTAATTAACTATACAAAATACGAACAGCGGGTGGGTGTGGGTTGGTGGGGTAATTGTGGCATAGTGCTTGTGTTTTGCGTGTGTGGGCGGGGAGTGGTGAATTACATAAAAATTTAAAAAAATTTTAAGCGGGCGACGGAAAATTTGATGAGTGGGAACGAGGCAGAGCATCCAAATGTCACATTGACATGACGTCGCACAATGTATATTTTGCGACACGTATATATGATTTATAGATGACTATGGATACCCCTGCCTGCAGGGGATTTTTATGCACGCGCCGTTCATTGTGTATGTTTTCAATAATCGCTAGCCCGCTATGCACGTTAAACTGCCCATACTACTGCCACAAACTGACAGCTCCCCAATATGGCCCTGGTGTGCCATTGTGATTTATAACACCATTTGACTTTTCCACAGGTATGTCGTGAAATCCTTGCTTTTTCACCATTTCGTTTCGAATTAATCATTGCCCTGCTTTACTGCGCAACATACGAAATATTTGACTTTTACCCTACTTGATATGTTTATATAGTTTTTTCTGAGTTGACGTAAACCAAACATACTGAACAAAATACGAACTAGGCGGGGTAGCGATGGGGGGCTTATAAGGGTATGTGTTGCGGCGACAGGCTGGCTACAACGATTAATTTATCAGGCGGTGGCCGGTACGAACCCGAGCAACCACCTAACGTTCGCGACTGCCGCTCTCCCCTGTTATATGCAAATCTGAAAATTATTTATAGTAGGCCCGGCCATCTACCCTGACGTCAATATACTGACTTGGCGTAATCTGCCTACTCTCGAGGCGAGCTTTGGTGGCCAGGTACGTGCCGGCCTGCTGACGAGCAGTCGCGGTGGCCAGATTAAACTTCACGATATAGCTGCTCCTGCCGATAGCGGCGTCCAACTCACTTGTACCTGCTGGTAACGTTAAACTGCTTATACTGATGCTTTTGGCCGCCAATTGGGCCACAATCGTCTGTATGAAGCTGACATTGCTCGTGGTCAGCCCTTGTTGGTCACGCTTGAGTGTCAGTCCACTCTGATCAGTCACAAGTGGCAGATTGAGATCTGCCAAAGCCGTAGGATTCGTCACCGCCAATATGGCCCGGCCCGCGCCGTCCAAGACGAATGTGCCATTGCTGACAATCAAGAGAATCGCTGGCTGATCAGGTTCAATATAGATGATTGGCCGATGCGCCAAGACCGGCACGCTGACACTGACACTCGTAAGCTCTGGGAATTCGGTTTTGAGTTGCCGAGCAATGCTGCTGGTGTTAACTGTCAGTTTATTGCGGTTCCAGATAGATGCTGCGACCAATCTGTCGGCTGCAGTCTGATATTCAGCCTGGGTGTGCAGTAAGGCAATGGCAGTACTGCCAACTGTTTGGACACTTGTGTGTGCTGACAGGCTTATGACGTCAACAGCGCTGGCAATGACGGCTACCGACAAGATAATCAATCCAAAACGCTGTAACCAGAAGCGGCGGAGGCTGCCGGGTAAGGGTCGCCGCTTAGCCCGGACCTGCTGTCGACCGATGTTGAGATCCTCATCAGAGCGGCGTGAGTAATAACTCAAACTTGCCGCTGGACGGTCAGTCGCATCTTGAGGGCGAGGGCGACGACCAGTCGGAGCTGCTTTACGAAATAGGCGCATATCGGTTTAGCTTTTCAGCTGCTCCAGAAGCAACGTCGCCAGTTCATGACTGGCGGCTGGTCGGGCAAAGCTAGTGAGTTGCTGGGATAAGGCCGTCCTTTGTTCGGGGTGTTTGAAGAGTTCACTGACTTGTTTCGCCAGACGATTGGGGTCGGCCGCTAGTTCAGTCTCGTTGATGACGAGGGCTGCACCTTTCTCAACTAAATATTGGGCATTCTTCAGCTGGTGTCCCCCGGTCAGGTATGGGCTGGGGATGATTATGCAGGCCTTGCCCTGGAGGGCGAATTCAGCCAGATTAGTCGCGCCGGCTCTTGTAATTATTACATCAGCTGCCCCGCTGTAGCGATAAACGTCGTCGGCGTAACCAAAAATACGAATTCTCCCCTGCTCTTCCGCAGTTAATGTACCATAGACCGCTTGCATATCAGCTTCGTTCGCCCGCCCTACCCCATGCACAATATAGCTATCGGGATACTCGTGTAAAAGATGCGGTACAGCTTCGGCCACCGCGGCGTTAATCCGCTGGGCGCCCAGACCACCACCGATTATAAACACTAATTTAGCTGCATCTGGTATGGCCAAGCTCTGGCGATATTGACGTTTTAACTCCGGTGTCACTGCTACGAAATCACCCTGCAAGGGTATGCCCGTCGTCACAGTTTTGTCGGGTGGATACTGGTAGATATCTGTGGGGAGTGCTACGGCGTGTAGACTGGCCCAACGGGCTACAATCCGATTTGCCAAACCAGGAATTGCGTCAGAATCATGCGTAATATACGGAATATGCCGGCTGGCTGCTGCGAGCCCCACCGGGACACAGACGAAGCCGCCTTTGATGAGGATTACCGATGGCTGCAGCATCTTCAACAGCTTGCGGCTCTGCCAGAAACCAATAATGACATAGAAGAAGTCTCTAATATTTTTGAGAAAAGTCGGTATATCGAGCAGTTGCTTCCAGCCCAAGCTGTGATAGCGGCGAAACTTGCCGGCACGAATGGTATAGCTGGCATCAAAAGCCGGGTATTTAGCTGGGATATCAGCCAGCAGGTCTCCCTTCTGACCGATGTACACCAGCCGAATCTCAGGCCGTAATCTTTTGAGCTCACTCGCCACTGCTAAAAGCGGAGTTATATGACCACCGGAGCCACCACCGGTCAGAACTATGGTTTGCTCGGCCATTATGACCGCCTCAGACTGTTATTATTCATCGAACGTGGGCTGCTCTTCTCTGTGGTGGCCCGAGGTGTAACAAATGAAGTGTACTGCGAAGCCTGATATACCAGCCCAACCGCCGCCGCCACGAAGACAACGCTGGTGCCGCCATAACTTATAAATGGCAAGGTAATGCCCTTCAGTGGCAGCAAGCCTATCATGGCGCCAATATTAATGAAAGCCTGGACGCTCAGCCAGGCCAGTACGCCGATAACCACGAGACGGCTAAAGTCATCCGTTAGCCGCTCGGCAATCGTCTTCAAACGAGCAAAAAAGGCGGCGAAGACTGCAAGCAAGATGACGCTTCCTAAGAAACCGAATTTCTCAGCGTAAATGGCGAAGATTGAGTCATTGGCTGCCTCGGGTAGATAACCATAGGCTTGGACGCTGCTACCGAGGCCAAGACCGACAATACCCCCTGAACCGACGGCAATCAGCGCCTGACAGGCTTGATAGCCGCTATCCTGGCAGTTGGCGGTCGGATGAAGGTAGGCTTCGAGTCGAGCCCGTCGATATGGTATGGCCGAGACTGCCAAGACAAGGCCGATAGCGATAATGCCGCCAATCAGTACGATACGTCGAAATGGCAGGCCAGCCACAAAAGCCATTGTAGCCATCATGGCCACGATAACGCCAGTGGAGCCAAGGTCGCTCTGAATGCCGGCAATAACCACCCCGACCGCACCAAGTGCGTAAATAATAGGTTGCAGTGTGAGCTTACTATTGCCAATACTACCTTCACTGAGACGTTTGGCGAGAAAGCCCGCTACCCAGATCATCATGGCGAATTTGACCAGTTCGACTGATTGGAAGGAGAAACTGCCTAATCGCACCCAGCGATGAGCTGGATAAGCCGGGTTAACCGGCAGAACCAGCGCCAAAGCCGTCGCCAGACCTGCAACCACGAGTAAGGGCTTAAAGGCCTGCCGCCACCATTGGAGCGGGACTTGGGCGGTGATGAAAAAGGCCACCAGACTGAGACCGATGGCGATTAACTGCTTCGTCACGTAATAGCTATTACTCACGTGATTAGCCTGACTCAACGCAGGGCTGATGGCATAGACAACGATCAGACCAATCGCAAGCAAGCCGGCACACAAAATCAGTAACCAATAGTCAGGCCGATGTTTCCGACCGAGATCGAGCGACGCTGACCGTGCTGGTGAACGACGCCGGGTGCCCACGGCGGGTCGCATTAGTTCGTCCTTCCGAGTAGGAAAACAATCAGACCGAGCACGCCGGCCACCTGCCCCAGAATCCAGAAGCGCATCGTAACTTTCGTCTCTGGCCAGCCAAGGGCTTCGAAGTGATGGTGAATCGGGGATGATAGGAAGACTTTTTTGCCATGGCGGAGTTTACGCGAAATGCGGTTAATGATTACTGAGCCAGTTTCCATAACGTAGACAGCGCCAATAATCGGCAAGACGTAAATCGTATCAGTTTGCAAAGCAATGACCCCGAGAGCCGTACCCAGCGCGAAGGATCCCACATCACCCATCAGGAAGCGAGCTGGGTAAATATTGAACCAGGTGTAGCTGAGCAAAGCACCGATGACGGTTAAGCAAAAGCCTGCCAATGCCAATTTGCCCTCAACGACACAAATGATGGCATAGGTCATAAATGACGAGGTCAATAGTCCGCCGGCTAATCCGTCGAGACCATCACTGATGTTCACTGCGTTGGCCGTAGCCATCACAACCAACCAGAATAAGCCGATGATCAGAATACCAATATGCAGCTCATGAATACCCGGCAAGTAAATCGAAGTGACGCCCAGCTTGCTATAGAACCACCAGCCACCAGCCAAAGCCACACCACTGTAAAGCAGGAATTTGGAGCGAGATCGCATACCTGCCACCCCCTTACCATTACTCCGAACGTTCATGACGTCATCAATCAGGCCAATGGTGGCCGCGCCGAGCATGCCGGCTAGTGGCAGCCAGGTTTGACCGCGATTAAGGTTAGCTAGCGTCGAAATAGCGATGGCAAATACGAAAATCAAGCCAGCCATCGTCGGTATATTGCGTTTGTGTTTGGCAGCGTGTAATTGCTGATATACCGTGGCTGCTCCCCCGCCCCAGGCTTCGGTACGCTGCTTCTTCCACCAATGTTTACGATAGGCAATATCGGTGTATATCGGTGTCAGAAGCATGCTTAGTACAAAGCTAAAGAACGCCAAGCTCAAGATGTGAATCAAGTTATGAGCGCTAATCGCGATGTGCAAGGTGTTATTCATAGATGATTTTCGAAATTTTTGGTTGTTATTTTGGGTCTATTATAGCAGTTTTACACTGTTTGCTCATGATTTTGGTGTGACGAATGAATTATCGATCAGCATGTGGGCCAGACCGGCGAAAATCGGTTGAGCGGCCGCAGTGCCAGCATAGCCACCGTTGGTCGGCTTGTCGACAAAGACCACGATGACATATTGCACTTTATCGCCACCGACGAAGCCCATGTACGTGCCGTTAAACTGGTCATCGTAATAGCCACCATTGGGTTTGGTAATCTGGGCCGTACCGGTCTTCCCTCCAACAATATAGGTGTTTTGGTCGAAGGCTGGAACGATATTGTGATGTTGGACAACATACTGCATCATTGGGATCAGCTGGGTGGCTACTTTGGCGCTAACAACATGCTGTTTGACAACTGTCGGCTTGACGCTGGTCACACTGCCATCAGCGTTAATCGTCTGGTCGACCAGGTGTGGCTGATAATAAGTGCCACCGTTGAGCACGGCTGATAAGGCTGCTCCCATCTGAATCGGTGTAGCCGTCATGGCCTGGCCGAAGGCTGTGTTGGCGTAAGTCAGGTTGATACCGGCACCATTTTGGGCAGGGCTCGGCACGTAACCCGTCGCTTCATAACCCTGCTCGATATTAGTCGCCTTGCCAAATTGGAAATGATTCACGAGATAGTTATTCCAGGCCGTGCGTGCTTTGGAGTTGATGTCGCCACCACCCATTTGCATTAACAGCCAGGTCGCCCCCGTATTCAGTGATAAATTGAGGATATCGTTGACACTGCGCGTGCCTGCCCCACCGTCTTCTTCAATATTGGTAATCTTAAAGCCATCAACCGTCCATGAAGCTGGGTCATAATAGGTCGTGCCTGGATTCACGACTCCCTGGTCAAGCGCAGCTGCAGTTGTCAGCGCTTTCATAATCGACCCGACCTCAATCGGCTGCGAAACACTGGCATTCGCAAACAACTTGGGATCGCTGACTTTGTAGTACTGACTGGGGTCATAGGTCGGAAGATTAGCCATAGCCTTGATGGCGCCCGTGGTTGGGTCCATTATCAGGGCGCTGGCACCACTGGCTTTGGTACGCAGCACGCCCTGCGCCAGAACGGTCTCTAATTGCTGTTGCATGGCTAGATCAATCGTCAACACCACATCCTGACCATTCTTGGGGGCCACCTCAGTGTTATCCTTACTTGCCGCTAATGGGACGCCATTAATGTCAGTAATCGCTTTGAGTTGCCCCGGTGTGCCCTTCAGCTGCTTATTCAGGGCCTGCTCAAGGCCATATTCGCCTTGGCCTTCATCGTTCACAAATCCCAAAAGCTGCGCCGCCAGATTTCCCTGCGGATAAGTCCGATAATAAATAGCCGTCGTACCAACTCCAGGGTATTTCAAGGCGATCAGACGT
This sequence comes from Saccharimonadales bacterium (SeqCode), assembly GCA_038230895.1. GTDB lineage: Bacteria > Patescibacteriota > Saccharimonadia > Saccharimonadales > UBA4665 > JAJXTN01. Next base: position 35,459 of record JBBRMJ010000012.1, read on the forward strand.
TGGCGCTGGCTGGCAGTCGCTTTTTTAGCCAGTACGACGTAATGAGTATGCTTGGTTCGCAACAAGCTTGCGATCTGGTCAGCCTGGCCGCCAATAATAGGCAATAGCTTGGCTGCGACTTGATCAGCATCTTTAATATAGGTCGGGTCAGCATAGACCGTAAAAAGCTGTTCGTTGAGGACAATTGGCAGCGTTTCACTACCATCGTGGGCTTCAATCACCCCACGAGTAGCTGGTATCTGTTGCTGCTTCAGCTGATCACTGAGGGCTGCAGTCTTATAATGATCATAGCGAATCACCTGGACA
>JBBRMJ010000013.1:0-29032 GCA_038230895.1 Saccharimonadales bacterium (SeqCode)
AGTTGTGGCTGCGATCGTTGCATCCGGCGTCAAGGTGTCTGCGTGGCTTTGGTTCAGGACTCGCACACCGACGAAGGCGAAGACGGCTACGAAAGCGACTGCTATGAGGAGTTCTACATGGCCGAAGCCTTTGGTGTTGAGTGGTTTGAAGTAAGTCATTGGTTCTCCGTTATTTTCACGAGTGGTAGGGCTTAGTGTTTTTATTCAAAAATCGTACTTTGTTTGGTAGCTTGCTCTGCTAGTAATGTTATATCGATTTGTTGCGTTGCGAAGTAGCGGGTGGCGGAGTAGTAGGTTGGTTTGTGCAGCGGTGATTTATCTCAATGTGCAATATTGGTACTATATTGAACGTCCATTTGTAGCCGGCCGACTGGCATGTAGCTTGTGTTTTAAAGTGAGTTGGTGGATATACGCAGACGAGAGTAGTGCCACCCCCCTTGTATTCAGCTTTTCCTCCAGGACACTGACTAGTTATCGGTGCGCTCTTAGAACAGTAATCATAGGTTGATGTTACGTTGTATGACGGGTAACCGGTTGCACATTTTTTGTCGCAATTACTTCCGTTCCAGATTCTGTGCAGAGTATTCTCACAGTAGGTTTTAGTAAGGATACTGCTACTGCCGCCACTAGTCGAACCACTACTTGGGTTGCCAGCAGACGAGACAGGGGCTTTCTTGATTGCAGCTGCGCCGGCAGTCGTGACGGTAGTTATAGTATTGGCGTTGCTCGCACAGGCGTCGTAAGGACTTTCTACAAAGTAAGTAAGTGATGTGCTCGTACACTGCGGGGCGCCGACTAATTTTTGTTGGTCTGCTCTTCGGGCACAGCCGTCGGTCAGCCATTTACGATTTAATGCGGCGCAGCCCGATGCTGAGATTGAAGTCGAAACTGATGTTGAACAAAAGGCATATGTGCCGCTAGTGACAAGGCTGCCAGAAGTACACGTTGTACCGCACGTAGTACCGGACCAGTTACGACCGCGAAGTGTACAATTCGTGGCGTCGGTAACGGTGGTATTGGTGTGTGTCGTAGATGTTGGGGCTGGAGCAGGACTAGGCGCAGGGCTTGGCGTTGGCGATGGCGTTGGGGTTGTGGAGACAGGGGTTGTGGCGACTGGAGGAGCTGCACAGTAATCATAGGGTGAGGCTACGTAGTAGTATTGCTTTCCTGCAGTAGTACATTGCAGCGTGTTGACGCCTGACTTTTGTGATGCGAGCCGGGCGCAACCGACTCCTAACACCCAGGCGCGATAGCGATTGGCGCAGGATGTTTGATTGAGCACGGTCGGAAGCGTCAAGGCGCCAGAACAGTAGTCATATATCGGTGCGACAACGTAGCTGCCCTGCCCACTGGCACAAACTTTATTGCAAGGATTAACACCGCTGGTGGCAGTTGCATTCCAGGTTCTGCCCAGTTGAGAACATTGTGTTTGGGTGGCGAATGCTACGGTGACCGCATGACTGGCTGAAATGACACGGACGCCGACGAAGGCGAAGACCGCCACGAAAGCTATGATAAGGACTAATTCGACATGGCCGAAGCCGCGTTGGTCCGCCAATCGACGGAAAGGTAATGTTATTTTCATAGATGATTGCTGTTTTTCTAAGCTGTTATTGCTTATGTTTATTGATATTAGAGACTATAGACTGGAATGGCTGAGGACGCAACAGATATACTACAGTCCTGCGAGGCGCCCCTGTTAAGCTGTGAATAAAACGGGCTACAGGCTGCTAGCGAGATCGACGAGTTGTTGGTTACCTAGAGCGCCATTACCAATGATGGTGTACCAGATGCCGTGATTGACCCAGGTGGCGTTACCCTGGTTGTACAGGTAGATGGTGAGGCCGTGGCTTTGGACGGTTTGATAGCCGCTGTCGGTGCTACTGACGAAGTTATCGCGCAAGGTGTTGCTATCCCAGGCTGAGGCTTGTTCGGTGAGTGTGTAGGTGCGGGTAGTGTCGCTGTTGCTGTGGAAATGCGCAGCGACTTGGCCCGGATTGGCGTTGACGTCGCCAAGCGAGAAGCCAGCTGGGCGGTAGCTTGGTAGGCCAGCCGCAAAACCGGCCCGTGATGAGGCAAGGTGAAGCTTGACGTTACCGACGTTCTGATAACCCAGAAAGCCAATCAATAATAAGACGGCGAGGGCTGCGCCACTGACACCGAGAATGCGACCTGCTCGCTGGCGACGATGACTTTTGGTTGGCTTGAAAGCAGGCTGCTGATGGCTATTGGCCGCCCGCAAAGCATGTTCTAAAAGGTCAGCGGTTGATTTGGACGGTCGAATCGCTGGGGCGATGCGTGGCGCTGCGGCGACAGCTATTGGAGCCGGTGTAACGGCTGTAACTGGTGTTGATGTTGATAGGACGCTGGCGCTAAAACGACTGACGAGCTTGCTTTTGCGCACGTTCTTGGCGTGTCGTAAGCGGCTGTGGTCGACAGACACGATCGATAGCTTGGGAGCGATGGTAGCGGCCGGTTGCTTGGTCAGTGCATCTGCGCGACCATGGGCAGTCAGGCTGGGCTTTTGGCGGGGGCCAGGTTTCTTGACGGCGTGGCGCATCAGCGTTGTCGCTGGCTGTTGCTGGCGATGCTTTACGGGCTGAGCCGGTTGGTGGGTGGTCTTCTTAGGGTGGCTTACGACAGCTGCAGACATCGCTGCTGCCGGCTGGTGCGGTACAGCCTGAACCGGCTCACCGGTCGTGGCGTCGTAGGTCTTGCCATTAATTTGGATGGTATTGTTGGTTTTACTCACGTGGCTGTAGCTTGATTGTACCCTATCGCAATGGTGAGGACTATTTATACACATCTTAAACCCTCTTGTAGTTCGCTGCAAGTGTCGACATACTAGAAGTCGCACCCATGGATTATCTTGACCCTCGCAAACAATTCCGTCACCACATCATATTGATGGTCGGGTACGTGCTGGTTGCAGTGGCGATTGTGCTGACGACCATCGTCTTTATCTATCAGGCATATGGCTTTGGATTGAAGGACGGCAGCATCATCCAAAATGGCCTCGCTTACATGTCGAGCCAACCAAGTTCGGCGCAGATCTATCTGAATGACTCACTGTATACCTCCAAGACCAATGCCCGCCTGTTTATCCCAGCCAATATTTATCAAGTTCGGCTTCACCGCGATGGCTACCGTGACTGGCAACGCACGATTGCAGTTGACGGGGGTGCAGTCAGTCATTTCGACTATCCCTTGCTCTTCCCTGCGACGTTGGCGACTACCACGGTTCAAAGCTACAACGCTGCGCCCACACTGATGACACATAGCCCAGATCAGCGCTGGCTGGTGCTACAGCAACCGGCAAACAGTTTAAATTTCGATATTTTCGATCTAAAAAACCCAACAAAAGTTGCTAGCCCTATCACGGTGCCGAGTAATGTGGTGACCAAAGCGACAACCAGTGAGAGCTGGCAAGCCATCGAGTGGGCGGATGATAACCAGCACTTACTGCTGCAACATCTCTATGACGCTTCATCAGAGTTTCTATTGATCGATCGGACTGCCGGAGGACAAGCGGTGAATCTCAACCAAACGCTTGGTTTGAATCCCACAAAACTCAGCCTCGATAACCGTAAATTCGATGCTTACTATATCTATAACGGGACGACTACTAGCCTGCAAACCGCCAGTCTCAAGACACCGACACCCGTGAATGTTGTCGACCACGTCTTGGCGTATAAGACTTATGGGAACAACAGCGTACTCTACGCCACGACCACTGATGCACCGTCTGGCAAGGTGCTGATCAAATTAACTACCGGTACCCAGTCATATATCATCCGGAGTTTCCCAACCGGGTCAAATTATCTTCTCGATTTGAGCAGCTATAGCGGGACGCTGTATGCGGCCGCCGGCTCTAGTGCGGAAAATCGGGTATATATATATCGTGATCCCGTCGGTCAACTCGCTGCCGAACCGACCCATGCTGTGGTACCTACCCAAGTCCTCCACGTCAATACACCTGATTATCTCAGCTTTTCGACGACGGCCCAATACATCGTCGTTGAGCATGGTTTGCAGTTCGGTGTCTATGATTTCCGAAGCAAGACTGGTTACAATTATACGATTACGCATCCTTTGGACGCGATGCAAACGCATGCGACATGGTTTGATGCTGCACGGCTTTCATATGTGAGTGGTGGCAAGCTACAGGTGCTTGACTTTGACAGCACGAACCCACAATCGCTCATGCAGGCATCTCCCAGTTCCCTACCAGCAATCTCACCAGATGGCCGTTACCTATACGACATGACGGTGGCTCCAAATGGTCAAGCCCAGCTAACCCAGACGGCTTTGCGTATCCCAACTGACCTGTAAGGCTTCCTAACGTTGGCGACGGGGTTTACTAACCCAGCGTGCTGTCCAGATGAGGGCTGCTATCAAGCCCCCGAAGATGACTACTTTGCCGAGTGCGGTTCGTAGGAAACGCCCCCACAGCGTCGGGCCATTGCCGGGCAGAGAGACCGGTGTGCCGCTAATTGTCGTATCAGTGCTGCTGGCAGTATTGCCGGAAGGGTCGGGACTGATCTGTTGTCCGACAATGATGAGGCGGTGGAGGCTGGTGCCAGGTGGATCACAAGTAATCAAGGTTGCGGTGGCAGCTTGACCATCAACTGGTCCAAGAACACTGACATCAGTTGGCTCGACGACAGATCGAGTGATGACTTTATAGACGTATACTTTGCCACTGTAGGTCAGGTAGAAGGTGTCACCAGGCACCAGGGTGTGGAGGAGCACGAAGGCGAACTTATACTTACCCTTGTTGAAAATATTATTGCTGCTGTGGCCAAAGAAGGCAGCATTGCCATTTTGTCCAGGCAAAACAGTGGTCGGGTAATGAACGATACCACTCTCTAGAGCATTCTCAATTGTCGCTTCATCCGTAGAAGTTTCAGTGTAATTTACAGGTATCTCAACATTGATTTTCGGGATGATAACTTCAGGGTTGGCAGTTGCTGCGACGCTGGTGCTACTGACTATGAGCGGTGTCGCGGCGGCAACTCGACTGGGCTGAATGAAGGGTGCGATAATGACTTCATTGAAGAAACCAAAGAGGAAGATGAGCACCACTACCCCGCCCATGCCCAGCCCGAATAACAGCGACTGGAGATGGTGTTTGGCCTGTAATTTACCACCAGCGCTGACTGAGTGACGGATTGCCGCCTGCACTTCCTGAGTGCTTCGGGCATCTTTGAGCTTTTTGGGTCGATTGACGACTGATCGGGTGCTTTCCGGACGACCGGCTTGGTGTTTATGTTTGGCGAAGACTTGTGGGTTAGCAACCGCTGGAGCGGCTTGTCCGGTTACTGCCGATTGGCTGTCGTAAAATTCTTGCCACACCTGGTGCTGTTCGATGGCCGGCAAGGCTTGGTAATAGTTATGCCACTGCGTTTGGATGGCCGCTAGATCCTGCCCGGAGCTACTCAAGGAGTGCATGAATTGTTGATGTTTACTGCGATGCTGCACAGCCTCAGCCTCTGCGAGTTCCTGCCCGGCATTCGGCTCAGCTTCATACAACCGCGCGACTTTGTCGCGAATCAAGTCAGCGGCCACAGCTGCATCCGGCGCCAATGTTTGGGGCGCCGGCATACTGCTTAGATTGTCATGCGGTTGGTCATTTTTAGCCATAATAAATATTTGAGCGCCACTGGCTCTCTACCGGTAAGTATAGTACAATTACCCCTTGTAGCCTACGTCTAAACGCAAGCGTAATTGCGCCAAGGTGGGGCAAGGTTACGGAGAGCTTTAAAATTGTTTACTGCCGCGGTGGTGGAATTGGTAGACACGCCGGACTCAAAATCCTGTGAGCGCAAGCTCGTGACGGTTCAAGTCCGTCTCGCGGCACCAAACAGTTTTCAAGCCTAGGCAGCTGCGGATCTGGCAATAGCACGCTCTTGAATGCGTTGTTCGATGATGCCAGCTGGAACGGCTCGGACCTGCCTCGGGTCTAAGTCAAGAGTATGAGGTGTCAGTGCTCGAATAGCTTCCAGAAATCTCGTATCACATTCGCCATCGATACGCCCCAAGGTAACATGTGCTCGAGACTTGTTCAGCAGAACGCCGCCGAGCTCGGCGCCCAATGCCACTGACTGCGAACTCTCTGCTTCAAGCTGGGCGTTATGAAGACTTAGCGTAACCAGGTTTTTATCAGGTCCAAGCAGCATAATACTACCGATAAAAACGTTCTGTAGCGGTTCGCAGTTGCCAGGAAGTTTGGCTATTTTGGTCGACAAAGCTGTTTCCCAGGTTTGATGCGGCAACTTCTTGATTATTGCGTCTCGCTGCCTGGAGTGTACTACCCGTCTGAATTCTGTTGCTGACAGAGAGGTAACGTGTAAACCACTTGGTTTGCGAGCTTCAAAATGGCCAATTGCATCGGGCACTTGCTGCATGGCTTTCAGAATAACGAGCCCCAATGTGGCTCGATGGGACGGCGATACCCGTCTTTCAAGTAGATAATATGGCGGTTGTTCGAGCATAATAAATATAATTAAATCATATTACACGCCGAATGACAAAATTATAATACGCTGCTGCTTATCGCTTCGAATGGCTTGCTTGGGTTCTGGAGCCACCAGGCTGCGGCGTGCGCGGCCGTGCGGACTCGCCAGGGGGTACGGTCGGTAGTTAGCTTGGTGGTGCTTACCTGCCCTTCGACCGCAACAATAATATTCTCAAGATGTTTCACGACGATAGCGAGTCTGTGCTGGGTGGTGAATTCATGTAGCTGGTCAATCAGCCGCAACAGGTCCATGTCAAACGTAAAAGCTTTCGTGAAATGGGCATGGGTGCCGAGCTGTTGTAATTGTGCAAAACTGAGTACTAGGAGAGTATCTGGTCGCTCCAGTATGCCTTCTGGAGTCGCGGTGAAATATTCTAGTGCGTCCTTCGTGACCGTGAGCTGACCATGATAATCCTTGGCTAATTTCTCGAGGAGAATGGCCGTTTCGCTATTATGACCGATGTCGCCAGCCAGGAGCAGGCCATCGGTCCATTGTGCCAGCTCGGCAACTTCGGCATAAGCACGCTGGCTGAAGCTACCGCTCGGTGTACTCGGTGCATATTCGCCGGCTTCGAATACTCGACCGACCGTTTTCTGCAAGCTATCTGGTAAAAGCACACGGGCGGTTCCAATGCCTGCCTTACCTGCTTCGCTGTAAGCGGTGGCCGCTGCCGCAAACCCATGAGCGTTACCACCGATGATCCCGAGCTTTCCGGCCTGAGTTTTGTTCTCCGGACGACTCCATAACAGATCCGGAAACAGCGGTTTCTCCGATGTTTGCCTATGCCAGTAAGTACGATCCATCGTGTGGCTCCAGTTTATAGACGACATTCTTGCGCTCGACCACAATCTTCCACTGCTGTTCATGTGCGTGATTGAATAGTTCCTGTGTGGGATTGAAAGCGATGGGCTGCTCGACAATCGATAGCATCGGTATATCCCCTTCGCTATCGCCCACGGCGATACTACCAGCCATAGTGGCATCATGTTTGGCGATGATTTGCTGTAAGACTTCCACCTTGCGCTCACTGAGTAGGAGGTCCTTTTCACCCGTAAAGAAACCGGCGTTCGTCTCGTACGAACTGCCGGCGGCATCGTCGAGACAGTAATGCTCCGCGATCATGTCTACGAGTATGGATGGCGAGGCTGAGATGGCGAATAACAGATAATTTTTGGCTCTGAGTTCGCTCATCAAATCTCGGGTGTAGGTGTAAACTTGGTCCTTGTATTCGGTAATGACCCGCTGGCTGGCGTCCGTTAAATCGATGAGTGCCAGACCGACGATACCGACATCGACGAGCTTGATCATCGTAGATTCGTATTCACGGAAAGAGATGGTGTTGTCGCGTCGTTTCCAGGCCATACGAGCGGCTTTGACGGCAGCGTATTGGCTGGCATCCAGGTGTCCTTGGCGCACCAGCTCGTCCACCATTGCATGGTAGAGCTGCCAGCGGATCAGCGTGCCATCGAGATCAAAAACGGCAAATGGTCGCGACATCTTATTTTTGCTTCGGCTTCGCTTGGAGCTTTGATTTTGACTTGGCTTTTGAATTAGGTTCGACGCGCCAATCGCCACCGTTAATCCGATTGCTGGGTGATTTGATGTGCCAGTCATGAGGGTTCGATTCCCAGATTTCTTCATGCAATTTCTTAGCGGTCGCCGTGTAAAGTTTAGTCCGATAAACGAGATCACGCTGCTTGCGCCAATCCATAGGTAAACGGTGTCCAGCGCTCCATTGCTCACGTAAGTCGAGATCAACATCGAGATTGTCGGCGTCTTTGACAATTTTTGCCTCTATCGACGTCCGGTCCTCGTATTCATGCCACAGCACCATAAATTCTTCGCGAAGTGAGGTCGCCTCTAGCATATCGGTGATGCCTTGCAGCTCGTTGCGAGTGACATATTGCCGGGCCAGATAGTCGACGTCGCCAGTGCGACTTTCGGCGATGTCGTGGACCATGGCCATTTTGAGGATTTTCTCGCTGTCACCCTGCTTCTCACGAGCCGATATCATCAGGGCTAACCACATGACCCGGTAGTGATGTTCGGCTAAGTTCTGTACATTGTGCAGGTGAAAGCGCGACCACTGTCGCCGTATCAGTCGCAACGCCCCAATCTCATAGAGGAATTCTAGATCCCGTTTCATATAGCTAGTGTACCAGATAGCTTAGGAGTCAGTTCGAGTGGTTTTGACCATACGTGCTGATGTGCGTACCATGAGACTATGGATGTTGAGCAAGTTGGTGACAACGCCTTACAGGCTAGTATACCGCTGAAGGAATGGTTACCCGTACGTCGAGCAGCTTTCATGTCGCTTGTACAGGAGGCTTTCGAGCAATTACAGCTTACTGTTGCCGAGGTAAGTACACTCACTCGCATGGTCGACATGGAGCCGGCTGAGCAGGGAATGCTCTTCAAGCTCAGTACTGACGAAGCAGAGTGGCTGGCACGCTGCTTTGATCGTGTCATCCTGCTCGAACCGGCTAGGGTAGTAGTTGCCCTTGCAGGTGGTGATGAACTACGGGTGGCAATTGGCGTCAATAAAGCCGAACAAATCTTGCGTGATGGCATACCACCTGACTTTGCTTAGAGAGCGAGGGTAATGGATATTGGACAGTGGTCAGAACCCATGACGTCAGGATGGATGTCGGCGCTTTCGATTTTCGACTTCAGGGTTCCTGACGCCATAAAGTAATCAATCCGCCAACCGACGTTACGCGCCCGTGACTGTGCGAAGTGGCTCCACCATGTGTAGAAGCCATTGCCCTGCTTGAAAAGCCGGAATGTATCGATGAAACCTGCATCAATAAAAGCCTGGAAACCAGCGCGCTCCTCCGCTGTAAAGCCTCGTTTGCCCTTGTTCGGTTTGGGGTTGGCCAGGTCATCCTCGGTGTGCGCGACATTAAGATCTCCACAAAATATCACGGGCTTGGACTGCTCAAGCTGCTGACAATATGCCAGGAAAGCTGGATCCCAGTGGCTGTGGCGCAGGGGCACTCGGCTGAGGTCATCCTTGGCGTTGGGTGTGTATACGGTTACGACCCAGAACTTTTCGAATTCTGCGGCAATCACCCTGCCTTCTAGATTGGAATCGCCATACGTATCTCCGGTGACACCGTACTTTTTGACGATGTCATCTGGGAAGCCATTGATAACTTGTAGCGGTTTGACCTTGCTTATCAGTGCTGTGCCGCTATAACCAGGTTTGTCGGCAGAATTCCAATAGGCGGTATAGCCTTCTAATGCCAGCGTTATCTGTTCTGGCTTGGCTTTTATCTCCTGCAGACAGAGTATATCGGGCTGTTCTTTGTCAAGAAAAGGCTGGAAGAGGTTCTTGTTATTGACGGCCCTGATGCCGTTGACGTTCCAGGAGTAGATTTTGATCATGGTTTAGGCGCTTCTTTCGAGTTTATCTACGCGCTCATCAAGTTGATGCAAAAGCTCACTATCAGCTCGCGCCGCGCTCAAATAATGATCAGTGATGATGCGACTTAGATTATGAACCTTGTGCTCGGTATAGCCCATGGCCGTAGCAAGTAATTTAACTTGTTTGTTCGTTGCCGTTAGAACAGCCTTAACCGTTTTCATATCAATCTCGAGTTTACCAACGCTTGTGGTCAGCGGTTTGAGGTGATAGATGACGCGGTCATCGATTACCTCAACAATCTTTGCAAGTTGTTGCTCAAATTGTTCGGCCAGTAACGCCGAAAAGTCAGCTTGAAGATTAGGCATGTCACTCATAGTGTTCTTAGTATAGCCCTGGAAGCTCAAATTAACAGCGTAATTACGACCACATTTAAGGATTGTTTCACGATTTGTTAGACTGAGTACTTAGATGGAAACAAAACCTTACGCTCGCGTCCTTCTCAAACTGTCAGGTGAACAGCTATCTGGAAAATTCGATAGCGGCATCGATACCGAACTCTGTATTTGGCTAGCTGACGAGATCAAGAAAGTCGTTGATAGCGGCACTCAAGTGGTGATTATGGTCGGCGGTGGTAATTATGCGCGTGGTGCGCAGCTGGCCGGTGGTGGTATCGGCCGCGTGACCGCTGATAATATCGGCATGTTGGCCACGATGATGAATGGCGTGGCGCTAGCTGATCTGTTCAACGCCAACGGTGTTTCAGCTCGGGCGCTGACCAACATAAAAGCCGATCAGGTGGCAGATCAATTTACGCATCGCCGGGCGATTAGCGATCTCCAGAAGAACCATGTTGTCATTGTCGCTGGTGGCATCGGCCGACCTTACCTAACCACCGACACCGCCGCCGTTTCTCTTGCGCTAGAACTTGACTGCCAAGTAGTTCTCAAAGCCACCAAAGTCGATGGAGTCTACGACAAAGACCCTGCTCAGTTCCCTGATGCCACAAAAGTTGACACATTATCCTTCCAAGAAGCCGTGTCAAATGATGCGATTATGGTTATGGACAAAGCCGCCATGGGCTTGGCCATGGAACACAATCTTCCCATCATCGTCTTCAACGCCCTCGAGCCTGACAACATCGTCCACGCCGCTGCCGGCCAAAGTGTCGGCACGATTATTAGCTAATTAACATGGCAAGGAAATTCCAGAATAGAAACAGCGCAAAAAAGCTGATAATAGTCGGAAGTGTGATTATTCTTGGTTCGCTGTTAGTAAGCACATCCTCGTTAATTAATGGTGCGTGGGAACTCGTTCAATGCGGGATAAGTTGCGATAATGGAACAGGGATAGTAACACCTGTAGCCGACTATATGCGCTTGATCACACTGTTAGGGTTTATAATTCTAGCATTTGGGGTATCGTTGCTGATTTCGATACAGCGACGAAAATAAGCTGGCGGAGGGAGAGGGATTTGACTTCGCTTCGCTCACCCCCTGGTCGCCTTGCTCCCGCGGGGGCTTGGCGGGGCAGCCCACTGGTCTGCCCGTTCAAATCTCCCATCGCCTAACAAAAACCCACCTTGCGGTGGGCTCTTGTATGGCGGAGGGAGAGGGATTTGAACCCTCGATAGAGTTGCCCCTATACCACCTTTCCAAGATGGCGCACTAGACCACTATGCGATCCCTCCGTACGGGACTGACATCATTATACAGAACCATTAGACTTACACTCGTTATCCTGAGCCGTAGCGAAGCGGAGCCCCGGACTTGATCCGGGGTCTTTCAGTACCCATGCGGTAGTCCGTGCCTAGAGACATCACCTCGTCTAGTAATCTCAATCAATTATCTTCTTTAACTCCTTACTTTGTACCGACAAAGTAAGACAAAGCTCGCCAGACGACGTCGAGCAACTTACTAAAAAACCAGAACTGCTTAATCTGGTTCCTGCGCGCTCGTCGCTTACGCTCCTCAAACATGCTCGTCACCAGACTATCCAGTCCTGGTTTTTTAATCAGTGCTCGTACAGTCTGGCTGAAGCGCAAACCGCTACAGATAATAATTACTACGAAAACAGCTTGCGGAGACTGCAAATAAGAGGTTAAACTAAAGAACAAGAATATGGCCGTTATTGAAATTGAAGACGTCAGTAAGCTGTACGGCTTCGGCGATGCCACTACCCTGGCACTCGACGAGGTCAGTTTGTCGATTGAAAAAGGCGAATTTGTGGCAGTGATGGGCCCTAGTGGCTGTGGCAAAAGTACGCTCATGAATGTGATCGGCCTGCTTGATCGTCCGAGTCATGGCGCTTATAAGCTCGATGGCAAGGCTGTGTCCCGGCTACGCGCGAATCAATCAGCCAGGATTCGGCGCGACACGATTGGATTTATCTTCCAATCGTACAATCTCCTGCCTCGTCTGACGGTGCTGGAGAATGTTGCCCTGCCGCTGACCTATAAAGGTATGACGGTGACCAAGCGGCTAAAAATCGCCAGTCAGATGCTCGAGCGAGTCGGTATTCAGAAGCGTGAATATTTCCTGCCGAGTCAGCTCAGCGGTGGCCAGACCCAATGCGCGGCCATTGCCCGTGCATTGGTCAATAATCCAAAGATTATTATTGCCGACGAACCGACGGGTAATCTTGATAGTGCCGCCAGTCGCCTGGTCATGGAATTGCTGGCGGACATTCACAAAATGGGTAACACCGTTATTTTTGTCACGCACAACCCTGAGTTGACGCGCTACGCCACAAGGGTGGTATATATGCATGACGGCAGCATTATTCATGATGAGAAAACGGCGCTTGGTCAAGTTGCTACAACGGCTCGACGAGTCTTGTACACCTTGCCCACCACCTCCGAAGAAGATGATTTGGCTGGCGTGTCGGCACTGATGAAAGCCCTGCCCGGTAAAGCTGGTGCTAAGCGTGGTCGCAAAAGCAAAGCAGTCAGCAAAGCCGGTGCTAAAGGCAAGACTGCTAAACGCAAAAAGGCCAAATCATGAAATCTCTGACCCGTGGACACCTGAAAGCCGGCCTGGACTCGGTGCGAGGCGCCAAGGTTCGCAATTTCTGGACCATGCTCGGTGTTATTATCGGTGTCACTTCAGTGATAACTATCGTCAGTATTGGCGAAGGTATCAAAGCCCAAATTAGTAGTCAGATTCATCACTACGGTAAGGACTTAATTACGGTACAACCAGCACAGTTCCATGGCGGTTCAGGTATAAATAGTAATAAAGGTAGCCTCTTATCTGGTCTGAACGTAACTGGTTCCCTGACAGCCAAAGACGTCGCAGCGGTAACTAATAGCCGCAATATCGGTGCCTCGGCACCGCTGAGCGCAGTTCCGGGGAATGCACGTGGTGATAACGGCAATTACACTGGCGGCTTAGTGATCGGTACAACTTCGGACTTACCGTCGCTACTGAATCAGTCACTCGCTTTTGGTGTTTTCTTAACGACTGATGACGTTGGTGCCAACGTGGCGGTATTAGGCCAGCACGCCGCCGAAACATTATTTAACCAGAACGTCCCGCTGGGACGAACCTTCACATTCCGCGGCCAGTCTTTCATTGTTCACGGTATTTTTAATCAATTCGACAGTACACCGCTCAGCCAGGATGCCGATTTTAATAATGCAATATTCATTCCCTATGATGTCGCCGAGAGTCTTAGCAATAACACAGCGCCAACATTTGAGATTCTAGCCAAGCCTACTGACGTTAAACAAACGGCCGCTAGTGTCAAAGACATTCAGAAATCTTTGTATAAAACACATGGTGGTCAAAATGATTTTGCTGTCCTCCAGCAAAGTCAGAACCTGGCCGGTAGCAATGCCGTTCTCGACCTGCTGACGCGTCTTATCGGGGGTGTCGCGGCGATATCGCTGCTGGTGGGCGGTATTGGCATCATGAATGTCATGCTTGTCTCGGTGGCTGAGCGTATGCACGAAATTGGCATCCGTAAGGCTGTCGGCGCAACGAATCGCCAGATACTGAGCCAGTTCATGATTGAGGCCAGCACCCTGAGCCTGACCGGCGGTATTATCGGTATCGCCTTGTCCTTCTTGATCGACCTTGGGTTGCGCGCTGGCACTGATTTACGCCCTCAGATTAGTTGGCAAGTCGTCGTCCTGGCGACGGGCGTATCACTACTGGTTGGAGTCATCTTTGGCTCAGTCCCAGCCCTGAAAGCTGCTCGCAAAGACCCGATTGAAGCTCTTCGCAGCGAGTAAATCGGGCGATGGCTCACTGAACCATAAACGATTTACGAAAAGCTGCTACCTGCAGCTACCGGTTTATTCGGCGCACTTGCCCGTGCCCACAGTTTGATTTCGAGCTGTAGCTTGCTTGATTGCGCTACTAACTTGGCCGGTCGTAAGGGCGTAGCCGACATGTTCGTAGCTGGTCGACTCGGCAAAGATTACTCCTATGACGGTACCATCCTTGGCTACCAGGGGTCCACCAGAGTTGCCGGGAATGATATCAGCCTGGACTTCATACACATCTCGTGTCGTGTTCCCGCGCCCGTAGATGTTACGCCCGCTGGCGGTGATTTGATCAAGGACGGCGGCTGCTTTGGCGCTGAAACCACCACCGCCAGGGTAGCCAAGCACTACCGCAGGGGTCCCATTGGCAACCTTGTCGCTGCCAATGATGAGTGATTGACCACTCAGATTCGGTACGCGCAGCACGGCGAAGTCGAGGTTTGGGTCGAACCAAATGGCTGTGGCATTGTGCGTGCCATTGGCATCCTGGACGTAAGGACCACGGATGCCAGCGATGACGTGGGCATTCGTCGCTACGAGATCGCTGCCGACAACGAAGCCAGAGCCTTCGACAATGCCGCCACACCCTTGCCCAGCAACTTTGACGACGGAATTACGGTCTTTCTCGACGGCATCTCGTAGTATGCCCAAGCTCGGTAGATTAACGTTACCCTTTGGCGCTGGTTCGTTTCCGATGAAGACCTGTGGGAAACCATTGGGGTCGATCAAATTACCCAGCTGGGCAATAACGGTCGGCGCTCCCGGCAGTAAGCGATCAAGTTCGCGGACTATCCGTGACCCATGGATTTCGGTCTGAAGATTGTTATATGGTAATGAGCTAATAACCGCTGAAATGAGCCAGACGCTAAACAGTAACGATATGACGCTCAGTAATGAGCCGAGGGCAACATCGTAGATATTGATACGCTTGAGTAGCACTTTGTGCTTGAGGCGGATGCCGATATATTCGCCAGCGATGAGGAGTAGAATTGCACAACCAAGCGTCGTAAGAATGGTTACGATTCCCCGAGTTACAGAGGTATGTACGAGACGAATCGTGAACGGTTCCAGCAATGCGCCCAGGAACAGCCCGCCAAAAAATCCAAGTGTTGAACAGAGCTGCCGAACGAAACCCAATTCCCGGCCCCGATACAGCGCGACAATGATAAACACAGCTATGAGAATATCGACTAACATAGGCTTAGAGGTGGCAGCCCTCGTTGATTGTCATACCCTAGCCAGACCGTCAACAAGTTCATTAGGTTGTCTTTTGTCTCCGCAGCCACCAGCGTATCAGGGCTTGCGTGAGGCCAACAGATAAGGCGGCAATCGCTAGACTGCCGATTACATCGATGAGGTGGTGAACGCCCGCTATGACACGGGACAGCCCGATCAACACTGATAGCGCGATCGCCACCCATCCATAACGGCGGCTATAGACGAACGTTGCGAAGCTGACAACTCCAGCCAATAGCGTGTGGTCTGACGGGAAACCATTGTCTGATGCGTGTGCAAAATATGGTGTAAAATTGCCAGCCACGAATGGTCGTGGGTTATAGAAGAGGTGACTGCCAAGCTTTGCGAACAAAACTGCGAGTACTGCAGATGCCAGCCCGAGGATCACAAAAGTAATTTTTTGGCGCCGCGGCAATCGCAGCCAGACAACAGCTGCCAGTAGTACCGGTAATACGAGGAAGTCTTTGGCGATGAAAGTAATGATTTGATGCATTGCCATATAATTGTAACAGTTTTTGACTCGGGTAGACTAGCAAGCACAAGCAAGTTGAGGGGCGGTATTAGGCATCTTTGTTGATGAGCGACTGGGCGAGCTCTGCACCGTTACTGCCCACCGGATAGCTCTTCAGATTGTCAGGTGATTTGCGCCATTCCTCGAGCACTGACTCGACAATTTGCCAGGCAGCGATAACTTCTTCACTGGTAGCGAAAAGCGTGTGGTCACCGCGAACGGCATCGACGAGGACTCGTTCGTAGGCATTTGGGTGGTCGTGATTGTCGAAGTTTTGCTGGTAGGAAAAGTCCATAACGGCCGCTTGCAAATCGGTCTCGAAACCGGGTTTCTTCGCCAGTAAATCGAGTTCAATGCCCTCATTGGGTGCAATCCGGAAACGGAGGCGATTTGGCTGTTCATTGCGCCCTTTAAAGGTCAAACAAATTTCGGTTTTCTTCTCTGCCAACGCTTTGCCTGTCCAAAGCGTTATTGGCACATCGCGCCAACGCTCGCTATCGATGGTAACCCGTATAGCGGCATAGGTTTCAGTCTCGGATTCAGCATTTTTGACCTCCTTCTTGTAGCCCTCATACTGACCTCTTTTTGCCATCCGCTCTACCTGGTCGGCAGCAACCGGGATGACCTGTTGCAAGAGGGCCTGTTTAGCGATATGGATGTGCTCACTATCGAGGGTTTCCGGGCGATCCATAGTCACGATACCCAATATTTGCAATAAATGGCTTTGGATGAAGTCGCGTAGGGCGCCAACTGGCTCATAAAACTGAGCCCGGCCTTCGACACCAATCTCTTCACTAGCCGTGATGTCGATGCTGGCAATGTGTTCGCGATTCCACAGAGCCTCAAAAATAGGGTTCTGGAACCGAAACGTTAAGATGTTTTGAACGGTTTCTTTGGCAAGGTAATGGTCGATGCGGTAGATTTGATCCTCACCGAAAGCAGCACCAGTTGACGTGATCAATTCGCGAGCCGAGGCGAGGTCGTAACCAAAGGGCTTCTCGACGAGCAAGCGGGTCATGGCTTTTCCGTGTTCGCAGCTGGCGTTCAGACCAGCCTCACCCATTAAGCTGATGATTGGGCCATAGACTTGCGGTGGGATTGAGAGATAGTAAAGGCGGTTCATGCACAGCCCCTTCTCAGCCTCGATGGCGTTGAGTACACTGAGCAATTGGTCGTAGGCGCTGCGGTTGGTGGGGTCCATTTGGTGCATGCGGGTGTGGGCATGCATCCTGCGTAGGGCGTCCGGGTCACAGATCTTGTCGACTTCATTGACACAGAGCTCGACTTTGTTGAGCAAATCTTCGGCACTCACTTCACGACGGCTAATGCCAATAATCTCTGTTTGCTCATGGAGGAGCCCGTCCTTGATGAGATGATACAGCGCTGGCAATAAATAGCGCTGGGACAAATCACCGGTGATGCCAAAAATGACAATAATGGCTGGTTCGAGCGCTGTCGGCTGCGTATCAGTCATTATTTGTTCAGCTCATGCCCACCGAACTTATTGCGCATGGCGGCTAAGAGCTTGGTCGCGAAATTGGTCTCGCCCTGCTGTGATGCGACACGGACGTCAAACGCCGCTTGAATGCTCTGGAGTGGGATACCGAGGCTCTTGGCGACTTCTAACGTCCAACGGGCTTCACCGCTTTCTGCCACGAAGCCATCGATGCCATCGAGAGTCGGGTTCTCCTTCAGGGCATCACGAGACAGTTCGTTCAGCCATGAGGTGACGACGCTGTGGTGTTGCCACACATCGCCAGCGGCCGCCAAATCCAATTCCTTGTACGGCCCGTCTTTGAGCATGCGATAGCCCTCGGCTAAGCTCTCCATCATGCCGTATTCGATGGCATTGTGGGTCATTTTCACGAAGTGACCACTGCCGCTTGGGCCAAAGTGGTGATAGGCACCTTCCGGCGCAGCTAAGACCTTGAGTGCTGGTTCGAGAACGGCAAACGCCTCAGTGCTGTCAGCGCCGACCATCATCGAGAAGCCATTCTGATAGCCCCAAACACCACCGCTGGTGCCAACGTCTATAAGGTGGTGGCCCGCTGCTAGCAGTTTTTGATTTAATGTCTGGGTTAATCGGAAGTCGGAGTTGCCGCCATCGATGATAATACTGCCTTTGGGCAGGATAGTTAGCCATTCGTCAATCTGAGCGTCGACTATATTTGCCGGCAACATAATCCACAGCACCACTTGTTCACCATTGAAGGCCTCAAGCACAGCCTGCTTGGTCAAGGCTGGTACAGCACCATAGCTGGCAGCTTCCTGGATTGGTTCGGGACTACGGTTATGCGCGATGACTCGGTGGTCGCTCTCAGCTAATTTGTGGGCAATCTGTAAACCCATACGGCCTAAGCCCTGTACTGCTATTGTCATGTCATCCTCCTACTTGATCATTATATATGTAAACTTCGCCAAGTTGTTTTAAAATCTGGGCTGGTTGTATGTTCGGGTCAAGACGCTTGGTGCGCAACGTGCTTAGCGGTAGTCGTTTGGTGGCACCGAATGCAAAAACATAGGCTGCTGTCACCTGTCGAAACGCTGGGAAGGTCAATGACAGGCGATCGAAGGGCTTGCCGCTGTAGCCGGTCACCAGCTCTATGGTCTCATGGCTGGCGGCACTGTTGGGTAGTATCCCTGCTACGTGGCCATCTTCACCCATGCCTAACTGGGAGATAATCACATCGGCAGTCCCAAAAGCCTGACTGGCTAGTTCTCGGTAATGCGTGGTGGTCTCTGCCAATGTGAACTCTGGTTGCAGCACGGCAAGCATAACAGCGGGAGCTGGTTTGAAACCAGCTTTGGTTAATTGGGTAGCATTGGAATCAGGGTGTCCGACCGGGCCGTAACGTTCATCGCCGAGCATTACCGTGAGGTTTTGGCGTAATTTTCGTGAGATATTATCCATGACCGTGACGCTAGCCGGAATGTTGGAGCCGCCGCTGAGCAGCCACAGCACCCGCTTGCCAGCCGCCAACTCCTCAATCAGACGTTGTGACAGATCGGCTAAGCCGTCCTCCCAGTCAGTTGTCAAGATGAATCGCATAGTTACATTATATAACATATCCGTGTGGACACGAGGGCTAGCTAACGCGGGCTAGTAATAGCTGGATATTCCGTTCGTGCGCTTTGACGACGTGCTCTACGACGATCAGACGTTCATCGATCTCGTCTACTTTTATATGAACCTCTCGTAATTCCGCACGCAAGGCAGGTACCTCTTCTACGTACTCGCGAATCACCCGCAACTCATCGGCGAGGACCTCGCCGAGTACCAGTTTCCGCTCGTCGTCACTCAGTGATTGCATAGTAGTCATAGTGTAGTGCTAGGACGGTGCGGTGGTCAAACGAAATTACTGCAATTTTAGAAATGTTTAATCAATTGGTTTACCGGGGTTATAACGGATATACTGCAGGAGTGAAACGTTTGAGCCAGCTAACCCGCAATACCTATTTGCACCTGATGCAAGATGGGATTCGTCGCAATTCAACCCTATTGATCCTCAGCCAGTTAGTAAGCGCTGGCAGCCTATTTTTGTTCTGGATTCTCAACGCCCGTTTGTTCCCGGCCGATCTCGTCGGTTTGGCCACCGCTTTTGTCAGCTTCGGTGTGTTAGTTGCCACCTTCACCAATCTGGGTCTACCGAACACCATTATCCGTTTTCTGCCTCGTAGTCAGCGGCGGGGTGGGCTGTTCACTGCAGCTTTGAGCCTTGTCGCTCTGAGCTCACTCACGGGTGGTGTTCTGGCTTTGTTGCTGGTACCACACGTGGTACCGAAGCTGGCTTTCATTCGGAATTCGAGCGGTCTGACTGCACTGCTGCTGTTGCTGGTTGTGGGCATGGCCATCATCGCTCTATTAGACGGCACGTTAGTGTCGTTGCGAAAAGGTGAGTATATCTTTCTGAAGGCTGTCCTGACTAATTTGCCACGGCTGGTATTGCCGTTTGCGGTTGTCGCAGCCGGAGTACGGGGGATGACCGGTGTGTACGTCGGTACCCTGCTCATCGGTATCTGCTTCGTCCTGTTTATGATTATAGGTAGGTTACTGGCCAGTGAATCGTTGCGTCCAACCCTGGGCGAGGTTACGAAGCACAAGGTCTATGCTGCCAGTAATTATCTTGGTGGTATGTTCGGCGTCTTACCGGTGACGGTTGTGCCAATCATTGTCCTAAGCGTGCTAGGGCCCGCCCCTGCCGCCTATTTCTTTATGCCAATTATGATTGCGGCCTTGCTCAGTCTGATCTGTAATTCTATCTCTCAAGCGTTGATATCGGAGTGCTCACAAACTGATGACCGGGCTGAATATCGCCGCTTGTTTGGCAAAGCCCTACGACATCAGTACCAGCTGCTCCTGCCTCTGGTGCTCATCCTGCTCCTACTGGCCTGGCCCATTCTTCGTATCTACGGGCCGGCATATGCTCGTGAAGGTTTCGTGCCGTTGCTAATTCTGATTATTTCGGGGCTGTTTGTGGGCTTAAACTGGCTCGGTGACACCTGGCTGAACATCAATAAGCGATCACGTGATTATTTCCTGATGAATGCCTTCAATGCCCTGGCTGTCGTCGGTTTCGTGCTGCTATTCGTGTCGCATGGTTTAACAGCGGTGGCACTTGGTTGGTTCTGTGGCCAATTGCTGTCAGCCGTCGTGTACCTGATGATTTTTGCTCGTAGTCACCTACTGTCAGCGCTACGAATTACGAAATCCGTTCGCTAGTAGTTAGTATCACTCGTCGGTGCCGGGGTATTGGCTATAGCGACCACTCCAGGCAGCAGAACAGTGAAAGTTGAGCCTTTGCCGAGGGTACTAGCGGCGGTTACCTTACCGCCATGAGCCTGCACGATGAGTTTGGTGGCGTAGAGACCGATGCCCGTTCCTTCGTAGTTATACTGATAAGTACTCGTACCACGATGGAATTTCTGGAAAAGTTTGCCCATTTCCTCAGGGGCGATACCGATGCCGGTGTCATGAACTTTGAGCTGTAGATCAGCACCGACGATGCTGACATGCAGGCTGACGAGCCCATCCTTGTCGGTGAATTTGACGGCGTTGTCTAATAGGTTTCGCAACACGCCTCGAACATGGGTACTGGAGACGTTAACTACGGCAGTAGGCTGGTCAATCTGCCACTCGAGCCGCAGACCTTTTTGGTCAACAGCAGATTGATACGTCTCCTGGATGCCTTTAAACAGCTCCTCGATTGCGGTTGGGCGGGTGGTGAGTGTGGTCTTGCCACTCTCGATGCTGGAGATCGTGAGGATATCTTCGCTAAATGACGCCAAAAGCCGTAACCCATCACCGATAGCATCCATCATGTGTCGCATGTCTGCGGTTAAGTCCGTACCGCGAATTATTTCCATGTAACCCTCGATTATGGTCAATGGTGTGCGTAAATTGTGGGAGGTAATCATGATGAATTCATTCTTCATAGTGTCCACTTCTTGCAACTTGAAGATGTCATTCTTGAGATTGGTTGCCATCTGATTGACGCTGCGTGACAGATCACCAATCTCGTCGTTCCGTTCATTACTGATTTGTCTTGCGTACTCACCGTTACTGATGGCTAAAGATGCTGTACTGACGGCTTCAAGCGGGCGCAGGAAGAGACGATTAATGAGCCAGTACGTAACGGATGCAGCCAGGAGTAAGCCAAGCAAAGAGAAGATAATTATGATCTCAACTTGGCGTTGGATGGTGGCCTCTAATTGATCACTGGAAATGACATACACCACGGCGAATTGATGCTGACCATTGGTATCAAAGTACGGCTGAACAATGATGGCATTTGCTCCGTGCGGGTTTTTAGCATATGAAGGGTTAAATGACGCTGCCGAACTCGCGTTGATGATGTTGTTGTCATTGACATGTACACCATACAGTGACTGACCACTGACAGCTATAATGGTCACCGAAGCGATCGTGCTGTTCAGCTTGGTGAACTTATCAATTTCGAGTTGGACGCGTGCGCTGCCAGCCGCTTGGTAGGTACTAAAAGCATCACCTATTGGTCGAGTTGCCAGGGCGGCGAACTCGCGCGAATTCTGATTGAGATCAGCGGTCAGACTGCGACGAGCATTGTGGAGGAGTAATGTGGCGATGAGCGAGAAAATGAGTAGCAACACCAGGCTGATGACCACAATGAAGCGAGCCCGTAAGCCAATTCGAAGCTTGGTTGTTTGTGTACTCTGCGCCAAAACGTCAATATCGTCCTTGTTTAGCTACCCCATCACGGATAGGTTATTTTGCGTAGGTGCGCCAGAAGTAGGTTCCGACGGTGGTGGCAATGGTGTCACGGCTGAGGACAATAGTACTATCGGTAGCCAAGACGTAGGCCTGGCGCTGATAGACAGGGATATCGGCCTGATCATCTTCGACCAATTTACCCATTTGTTGTAGGATAGCGACGCGTTTGGCGGGATCCAAGGTTTGACCAGCCTGGGTGTTGAGCTTATCAATGGCGGCATTGGTGTAGTTAGCAGAATCGATGAAGTCACTGAGAACATCACTGCCATCGACATAGCTGGAGGAGACGACGTTGTAGTACATGTCAGTGCCACCGCCGATTGCAGTTTTAACCAACTTGTGCTGGTCAGCTTCAGGGTCTAGTGTCACCGTTACACCGATGACTGCCAGTTGTTTTTTGACCTCAGCAGCGAAGGCTTGTGCTGGTGGGAAATAGGTCAACTTGAAGCTAAAGCCAGTCGGATAGCCAGCAGCAGCCAGGGCCGACTTAGCAGCATCGACTGAATAAACCGGTGCTTTGATGGCTGGATTATAGCCGGGGACACCTTGAGCAACCGTCTGGTTGGCGATGAGCGAGCCGGTATAGTTTGCAGCCTTAATCAGTGCCTCTTTGTCAAGTGCTTGCGCAATAGCTTGGCGAATCTTTACATTGGCAAATGGCGTACCCGACTTAGCTGTGTTGAAGACCAGGTGGCCAACCTGGTAGTCAGCCTGGTCGGTGGTGGCATAGCCATAGGTTGTTTTCAGCGTGCTCGCAAAGTCAGCATTACCCTGCACTGCCAGTAGTTGGATATGTCGACCAGTTAAGCTGGCAGCTGGCACATCGCTGGCCTGCTGGTAGCCGAGATAGTCGACTTCGCGGGTATAAACATGGCCACCATGATAGTCATCATATGCAGCTAATTTGATGGCTTCAGGAGTGTCACTCTTAAGCGTGTACGGACCTGTACCATTATTGGCATCGTTAGCTTTACCTGAAGTTGTATCGTAGATTGAGAGTGCAGTTAATTCATTTGCAAGTAGTGGATCGGGACCCGAAGTGGTGATTTTGACCGTTAGTGGATCGATTACCTCAACAGTTTTAATAGTAGACGCGAACACTTTGCCAATACTGGTTGGTTGCGCCTGCTCAATACTTGCTTTAACATCACTGGCTACCATGGTTTTGCCGGTGTGAAATTTGACGCCAGGATGTAATTTGAACACCCAAGTAGAACTGTCAGGGTTGGTCCAGCTGTCAGCGAGATTGGGCTTGAGGGTAGAACCATTTTCAAACTTTGTCAGGCCTTCGAAGAGCTGCATATTGATATCTGACTGGAAGTTATCATTATCTATGTCTGGATAGTAGGTGTGTGGTAGTGGTGAAAAAGCCGCGACCTGGAGGACGGCGATGTCTTTTTTGACGACAGCTTTGCTCTGTTGCACTGCCTTCTGTGGGCGTGTGGCGCTGTAGCCTATAGCCGCTAGACCCGCGACGACTACTACAAGTAGTAGCGCCACGAAGACACCCCGTTTGCCGTGCTTCGGGCCTGATGAAACTGTTGGTTGCGGTGATGTGGTTGGTTCAGCGTCACTCGTCGTTACCATAGGGGACTGCATCGGCATGTCCATGGGTTTGTCGTCAGTAGTGACCGTGATTTCTTCGGCTTGGCTTTCGGCAACTGGCATTTTTGCCGCTGGCTCACTACTCATACCATCGTTGGCGTTTGCCTCTGGTGTCGTAGTTGTTGGTTTGTCGGGCTGGTTTTGATCGTCCATAATTAAGCTATTAAACTCCTTATGCTTATACGATACACTCTTTTGTTGTAAATCTGAATTCTTCGGTCTCTGGTCACCCGACATTATTAACATACAGCACTTGAATCTACACATCTAGTAGTGGAAAAGAGACTTGACATAATGCTTATACTTTGCTATAATAGACATCAATACGGTAGTCCGACTCTCTTACGAGCAACTGCACCCCTCTTAATAAATGCAATATCAATTCAATCGAACGTATTAAACAAATCTAACTAATAATAATGGAGGCTCAACTATGAAGCCTAAACTAATACTATTAAACGGTAACCCAGGGATGGGTAAAACTACCCTGGCCAAGCGTTATGTGGACGAACATCCCATGACGCTGAACCTCGACATCGATCAATTATGGATCATGATGGGCCAGTGGCAAGCCAGTCGTCCGCATTCTGATGTGCAGAAGCTAAAATACGCCTATGCCATCGCTGACATGCATTTGGCCGATGGCTATGATGTTATCGCGCCGGATATGATCCAGACGGTGGAACAGTACGAGGCGTTTGAGCGAATAGCTCGCGCCAATCACGCAGTTTTTAAAGAAGTTGTGCTACTAACTAGTCCAGACGATGCGGTAGAGCGCTGCAAGACGAGAGCCCGTGGCATGGGCTACGCCGACGGTTTTCGGCCTGGGGGTGTGCTCGACACCAGCGGCCGTGAAAAACAACTCCTGAGCATGTATGAAAACGTGCTGTCGGTGATTGCTGGGCGACCACATGTTATACGGATCGAATCAATCGAGCACGATATAGACGGCACCTACCAAAAGCTGCTGCTTGCAGTTAGCTAGAAATCACCCAGGATTAGCTCAGCTTCCGTAAGCTGATGACCAGATGAGAGCGGTTGCTGTATGATGTTGATATGAAAAGATTTAGCAGCAGAAAAAAGCTACTTTTCGGTGTCATACTACTGCTGTTTGTTGGCTTTGCACTGCTTGCGGTACCGAGAATTAATGGCTCCGAAAACTGTACATCCGTTGAACAGTATGACGTCGTGCATGACGAATGTTACTTTATTTGCGACACCGACCAGCAGTGTACAGCTCTCAGCAAGCAAGTCGACGACGAGCTCAGCACGGCATTTGCAGCATCCACCACCAAACCGGCAGCCACGAAGCCTGCGGCGTCTAAACCGGTCACGAACGGGACACTATATACGGCGGCATCAACTGGCAGTGAAACGCGTGGCACTGTGTACACCGTCCAGGCTGATGGGAGCTTGAGGCCGACGCCAAATACGCAGCATCAGCAATTGTGGCAGCTCGTGAACGCACTCATCGGTACTAAGGCAGTAAAAAAGCGCCTCATCAGCTTTGAAATCTTTGATGATAAACAGAATGACACAGCGGCCTCAGTCTGGCGCAGTGATAATCCTGCAACATGGCATATGAATATTAATGCCGCTTTTGCCAATGACGATAAGAAGGATTTGATTCGTACCATCATCCATGAGTACGGCCATGTTATCACCTTATCCGATAACCAGGTCGGTGGTATCACTGGTGCTTGTCCACGAATCCAACTTGATGAGGGCTGTGGTCAGGCCGGCTCATATATCAACAATTTTTATACTGTATTCTGGAAGGATTATGGCTTTGCTGCCAATGAAGTCGGCTCCATTTCGCAAGCTCAAGCCAGTGAGTTGTATAGCAACGAGCCGCAGTCCTTTGTTAGCGAATACGCCAGTACCAATATAGCCGAGGACATTGCCGAAAGCTTCGCTGATTTCGTCACGAAGTCTAAGCCAAATGGCAAAGACATCAAAGATCAAAAAGTACAATCATTCTATCAGTACCCTGCCCTGGTCACCATGCGTGAGCAGATCCGAACCGCCTCATCGAAAATCGTTTTATAAAGAGTCCATAGTATGTCGATATGTTGAGAAGTAGAACGAGCGAACAATGGTTCGGCATGTATCCCCTATGGAGATGTGGTCATGACACGTTCTATGGCGTGATCAATAAGTTCGGGTAATGCGCTTTCGGAGAGTCGCTGAATCAAATAGCCATTCAATGCGGCCCGAATGTGAACGACAGGTGCCACCGCATACGTTGCTGCTAATCCGCCAAGTAACCGGAGCTCCTCTATCGGTATACCGACACTCACGGCTCTCAGTGGTTCGGTTCGGTCTACGGGCGTTACCTGACGTAGCTGGAATCGCTTATCGGCTTCGGGAGGCTGTTCGAGGTAGGTTGTTACCGCGCGTCTCATCTGGTCTCCCATCGCTCGAGATTCGTCAACGAGCGCAAGCCCAGTCAACTGATCTATCCATGTTTCTTTCAGCCGAATGGTTATTGGTGTGAGGGACTGTTGGGCTTCATGCTCTACCATAATATTACAATATCACAAAAGTGACATTTGTATTGGATTTATGCCCGCTCTTTTAATTGACATACTTCGCAAAAGCGGAGTTGCGGGATTTAGTGTGGTTTGGGGATAATTTGATCGATGTAGTTACCGTGTGCTTCGATACGATGCTTGCCGTAATCAGCGTATTGCATATGCGAAGGTGTGAGTTGTAGCGGCATGTAATTACCCTCGTGGACCTTATCAACTGGTGGTGCCCATTGGTAATCGCCTTCGGGGCGCATAGCAGCGAATTTATCGAAGAACACATCCATATATTTGGATATCGGCATGGTCGAGATGGTACCTGACAGCTGAACGGTAATCTGTGCCTCGCTATCCGCGACGGTGAGTGCGGCAAAGGGCTGAGCCTCAATGTTCTTGTATTTCAGCGTACCCATGCGGGTAACAAAATAGATGTTTAGGTCATCGTCCGTCACGTAATAGATCGCCGCGCCCCAGACTGAGCCTGCACCGCCAGCGGTAGACAGGATACCCATGGGGTGTTTCTTGAGAAATAAATGAACGCGCTCATACTCGGGTGTATTCTTATTCATAACTTCATAATAACACTACTCGACGGTTATGCTGACTTCGATTCGATGGCCGACACAAACATTAGCGCGCACTTTTTATTGAATGTTCTGACACGGATATCACCGAGTCGAGTGTGCAGCGACACCGTTCCCATGATACCCGCCCAACTAAAATCTACGCCACTGATGGCTTTATACGTAAAATCGTCATGCTGTAGAAACAGCGGTTTCTTATTAATGAGCAGTACCCTTTGATTGGTTGCCACCAGTACACCGCGACTCACGATGTTATTTTTCTCTTGCTTGTATCTGCCATACACAACACCAAGCAACTTTTCATTGTCGCTAAGACAGTTCGCAATCGCCTTTGTTTCCGGCAAAAGCAAATCATACTTCATTGCACCGAGTGCGCGTAGCGTCGCAATGAGGGCATCATCAGGGTTTACCATCGTATGTTAAGCATATCAAAAAAGAGTATTTATCACTTGCTCGGTAGGCTGAGGTCGAGGACGATGGCCTGCAGTTCGGAGATGTTAAATGGCTTGCCGAGTACATGGAAGGCACCGATCCCTTTGTTCTCGGCCGTGAAAATATTGTCGAGAGTATCATCTGCGGTAAGCATAATTACCTCGGTCGTAGTAAAGCGCTTATCTTCACGTACCACATCCATAAAGTCAAAACCACTCTGATCAGGCATGTGTAAATCTAAGATAACAATATCGGGATTGATGGCGTTCATCTGTATGATTGCCGAAGCTACATCGGGACTTTCGGTGATATCAAAGGCGACGAAGTCTTGCTCTTCGATGGCCAAACGTATGGCGTCTCTGATGCTGGCGTTATCGTCGACGATTAATAATTTTTTCATTGGCTTTGTTTTTAATATCATAGTAATTCCATAGTCTCAGTATAGAGCAGTACAATGCTCTGCCATGTTTTTTGATAGCCAAGATCAGTGTTTATTAACATGCTTGGCAACTACGGCGAGTAAGTTTTCCATCTCAAACGGCTTAGAGATAAAGTCATCAGCTCCCGAATCCTTAGCGATTCGTTCAATATCTTTGGTGGCCGAGACCATGATGATTGGAATATCTCTGGTGGCAGGCCTACTTTTGAGATATATGCAAACGTCCCGTCCATCCATGCCCGACATCCAAATATCCAGAAGTAAAAGGTCTGGTAGGGGCTCCTTCATATTCTGCGCTCTAGACCCATCCACCGTCGTCTCGACTTCATAGCCCTCCTCTTCAAGCATAATTTTAAGAGCATCCAAGATGGCAGCATTATCGTCTGCGACTAATATTTTGTATTTCTTATCAGCCATGGTTCCGCTTCTCGTTGATGGTCGAAGTTAACAGTGCCTTAAGGCTAGGTTTTGACTTGGGTATGGAAAAGCAGAAAGTAGAACCTTTTGCTCGTTTGCTTTGTACCCACACTCTACCTTTATGACGTTTGATGATCTCAGAGGCGATGTACAGTCCCAGACCAAGCCCAGGATAAGTATTTTGGTCCGTTCCGCCGACGCGGTAAAATCGCTCAAAGACCTTTGCTTGGTCATCACTCGACAATCCCACCCCAAAATCCTGAACGCAGAGTGTAACATTGTCTTTGTCCACGACTGACGTAACGATTATCTTGTCTGCTTGAGGTGAGTATTTGATGGCATTAGTTATAAAATTCGTGAGCACCTGACCTAAGCGATCGTGATCGCCGTAAACTGTTATTGAGGGTTGCAGTTGTTCCACGATATTGTGCTTCTCGGTTGTGCGTTGCAGTTCTTCCACCGTCCCGGAAACTAGTTCGTTGAAGTCAAAATAACTTTCGTGAAACTGTATTCTTCCGGCCTCCATTTTGGTAACATCGAGCAAATCACCGATGAGGTCAGTCAATTTATCAAGTTGGGCATCCATTTTTCCGATCAGTTCGACGGATTTTGGATCTTTAGCTTTCTCAAACCGGCGTCCGAGAATCTGGGTGTAGGCTTTGACGCTGGTAATTGGCGTTTTTAGCTCATGTGAGGCGATGCTTATAAACTCATCTTTTTGCTGTTCCAGTTGTTTACGCTCAGTTATATCCTCGATCGCCAACAGGATTAGAGACGTTTTATCTGGCCCTTGTTGCAGGGTTCGGGCGTTCAATAACATCGTCTTCTGACCAATGTCCTTAAAGTCATGTTCTACCACGAAGTCCTCAATCGTATTCTTCTCC
>JBBRMJ010000014.1:0-18061 GCA_038230895.1 Saccharimonadales bacterium (SeqCode)
GGCAAGTGGGTGTCAAAATTGGCTGAGGCTGATGCCTACATCTTTGTGACGCCTGAATACAATCACTCCATCAGTGGTGTATTGAAGAACGCGCTCGATTACCTGACATTCGAACTGGTCAAGAAGCCAGCCACCGTGGTGTCGCACGGCACGGTTGGTGGTGCGCGAGCGGCGATGCATCTCAAGGAGATCCTGAGTGAATCGCAAGCCTTGGTCGTTCCCAAAGCCGTCGCTTTTGCCGGTGCGAGCCAGAGTATTGATGAAACTGGCAAACTGAGTGATGAAGTCGCTGCTCAGGCTTACGGACCGTTAGGCTCACTGAAAGCTGTGCTCGACGACCTGAAGTGGTACAGCGATGCCTTAAGCATCGCCCGCACCAAAGAGCAGCTGACTCGCCAGCCTGAATTAGCAGCTCGTTAGTTTTTTAATAAGTTTGAGAGACTTGTGTTGACAGAAATCCCGATTGGCAACGATCGGGATTTCTGTGTACCTGGCTGTAGCACCGGCATATCGTCAGCACTTTGCAAAAATCTGTAATTCTAATATAATTGTATAAATGACACGGCGAGTTGAATTACCCCCTGTAGATGAGTTTGGGCGACGGCAGATGATCTTCATACCTCGACAGCCAGATGTAACATCGCCTGAAGAGGTTTTACCACCAAGTGGTACACCCGAAGACGTTTCTCCGCGAGCTGATACTGAACACCGGGCAATTCGATTGGCAACAATTGGTCTGGGCAAGCTGCTGCGTGAAACTGGCGGTGGATTGATTGGCCATCCATTAAACCACTCAAATTAGCAGTTCGCAACAGCTCAAACTCCCGAGTTTCAGGTATAATTACCTCTAATGATTGATAAATACGCGATTCCGACGAAATTGTTGTGGGTGGATTTGGAAATGACAGGGTTGGACGCCGAGAATGATGTGATTCTTGAGGTAGCGGCTGAGATTACCGACTTCGATTTCAAGACCTTAGCGAGTTACGAGGCGACCATTAAGCAGCCACGTGATGTGGTGGTTGAGCGCATGGGTAAAAATACCTGGTGGGCGGATTATCCGGATAATCGTGATGCCTTTGTAAACAAATTGGATGAGGGTAAACCGAGTGAACAAGTGGAGCGAGAGCTGATTGAGCTGATTGAGCAACAATTTGGCACGATGCCGGCAATCTTGGCGGGGAATAGCATTCATAATGACCGGAATTTTATTAAACAATGGTGGCCACAGCTGGATTTGAAGCTCCACTACCGAATGCTTGATGTCAGCAGTTTCAAAGTGTTAATGCAGGGTAAATATGGCCAGCAATTCGAGAAAAAGGAAGTTCACCGGGCCTTTGATGACATCCAGGCTTCGATAGCCGAATTGCAGCATTATTTGGAATGGTTTCGAGAACATGAGCCAGGCATTGTTGAGCGCTTGGCTTAATTGCGTCGAGAAAATATTAGTTTATAGTATTGAAGATATGAGTGACCTGATGGATCATAAAACCGTTGAGGAATACATCCTCAGTATGCCGAATGCGCGGCTAGAATATCCGTTTGGGGAGGAAGTAGCAGTGTATAAGGTGGGTGATAAAATGTTCGCGCTGATATCCGAAGGCAAAACGCCAGTGCGCGTGAGCTTGAAATGCGACCCGGAGCTGACGAAAATCCTGCGTGAGAAGTATGAAGAGGTGCAGCCAGGGTATCATTTAAATAAGAAGCATTGGAATACGTTGGTGTTGGCTGGGCAATTGCCGTGGGAAGAAGTGCAGGGGCTGATTCGGCATAGTTATCAATTAGTAGGTGGTAGTCTGTAGATTGGAATTTGCGAGTCGATGATGCCGGCTTCTGAGAGCGGTGACCTGCAGATTACACATAAGTCAGCTGATGACTGGAGAAGGAGAGTATAAAGCTATCACCGAGACGTATAGGTCTTATGTGCCAAGTTGTTGCAGGAGTAATGCGGCGCCGTCGTAGTCAGCGGTGAGTAGTGTTTGACCTTTTTTGCCCTTCGTCTGGGTGTAGGCTTGCTTCAAATACCGTTGATAATTGCTGAGCGTGGTCTTCATGAGTGTTTTGTATGTCGTATCGTAGTCCCCCGATGTGGCCGCGGTGCTAAGTTGGGTGTCAAGGTTGGTGCTGAGGCGGGCATTGAGCTGCACCGGCTTTACACTGATCTTATTATTCTTAAGGTAAGCGAGTAGTTGCTGCTGGGCGCTCGAAATTGTCGCTGTGATCGTCGCACTTGAGGTTTGGGTCGTGCTGTTGGTGCCTTGTTGTTTGGCGCTCAGGGTAGCGAGATGTTTCAGTAACTGCTGCTCTTGGGCAACAGTGACGAGCGCGGTGGTGTTCGAACCGCCGCCGCCAAGCAAGCTCTTACCAACAACGAACAGCATCAACAAGATGAGTATGCCGCCTATAACTAATGCCAGGCGGGGCAGAGTGCCAGTGCTGCGGGGTAAGCTCAATAACGGTTTTTTGGGGTTTACGGCCGGGTTCATGATGAACTCAAAATCGCCATGATGAATCGGTGGTGTATCTGGGCCTGGAGGTGGTGTTGGCTGGAGCGGCTGCATGGCTAACATTTAACCATAAGTGTTACGACATGGCTATTGCACAGGTAGAGTTTCGTCGATGGTACATGGTCGTGGTAGGGAGGCTACGACCGCAGCCGCCCACGTCGCCGGGGACCCCAAGTCTGTTATCCTTATTGGATGACGAAGCAGCAACGCTTGGTGCTCACGATAAGTATACTGGCGGCATTTGTCGCCTTTTTGGATGGTGCAATTGTCAATGTGGCGCTACCGGCAATCCAACGTGAATTGGGTGGTGGATTGGCCGCGCAGCAATGGGTTATTGACGCATATTTGCTTACGCTAGGGTCGCTGATTCTGATAGCTGGTTCTTTATCAGATCTTTTGGGTCGAAGGAAGATTCTCACGCTTGGTCTGTTGGGCTTTGGTGCGGCCTCTTTACTCTGTGCTTTCGCACCAAATGTACAAATACTGATCTTTGCACGCGCTCTACAGGGCATTGCGGGGGCATTACTGGTGCCGAGCTCCTTGGCGTTAGTTATTGGTAGCTTTTCCGGGCCTGCTCAAGCCAAGGCCATAGGCACATGGACTGCCTGGACGGGGATCTCCTTTTTACTCGGTCCTCTCATCGGTGGCATACTGATTGACACGGCGTCTTGGCGCTGGATTTTTGCCATCAATGTCATACCAATCGCTCTCACCTTGTATCTGTTGAGGAGTGCGAAGATTCCGCAAAAAACACCTTCCCGCGCACCGATTGATCTGGTTGGGGCAGTACTCTGTGCTTTCGGCTTGGGAGGACCCGTGTTCGGACTCATAGAGCAGAGTCATTATGGCTGGAGCAGCCCGTTAATTTATATACCACTCGTTGTGGGTGCTGGCCTGTTCCTGGGCTTTCTGCGTCATGAACAGACGACGGCCCATCCAATGTTGCCGCTGGGTCTATTTCGCAACCGGAATTTCAGTTTCGGCAATGCCGCTACGCTGGCGATTTATGCAGGCCTGACCACTGCCACCTTTCTGATTGTACTGTTCTTGCAGCAGGTGGCGGGTTATTCAGCACTGGCGGCAGGTATGTCACTTTTGCCAGTTACATTGATGATGTTCATACTATCACCGCGCTTTGGCGCTTTAGCTGGACGGCGTGGCCCACGATTATTCATGAGTCTGGGGCCGGTTATAGCTGGCATCGGCTTTCTGCTCATGCTGCGCCTATCGACCGATGTGAGCTACTGGACACAGCTCTTCCCGGCAATTGTCGTCTTTGGCCTCGGTTTATCCATGACCGTTGCACCGTTGACCTCTGCAATTCTGGGAGACATTGAACCGGCTCAGGCCGGGATTGCCTCGGCAGTGAATAATGCCGTCGCGCGTGTCGCAGGATTGTTGGCGGTAGCAGTCGTGGGTGCGGTCGTTTCGGTGCAATTCGGCGCCTCACTCAACCAACACTATTCACCATTAGGCAGTGCATCACCCCTGATGTCAGCAGTAGGACAAGCCAAGCAACAGCCGCTGATAATGACACCTCCAAAACCCTTCACCGATGATCAAGATTTTCATATCGCGCTCAATAATGCTTCTGTTCATGCGTTTGATGCGGGCATCATCGCCACCGCAAGCTTAGTTATTGCCGGCGGAGCGATCTCGTTTATCGGCATACGCAATCCCGTCCGCAAGACATAGACATTAACGTGTAATTGACAATACTTCAATATTATGTTAAACTCCTAATGTTCTGAATTATTATTTTTGTTACCCATAAACCCATGCCATACGAAACCTCACCCACTACCATTTCACCCAGTCTCGAGAATCTGTTAGCTGAGCCAGGCCTGGTAACTTCTTTGACTGAACTGTTAGGTCAAGATATTGCTGGTTATTTTGACCAAACCTCTATGCCAAGTCCTGGTGCTGAAGTCGCCCTCCGCAACCCATCGACATATGCCAATGATGAAGCGCTTGCTGATTTACCTGAACATCTGCAAAAGTTTTGGACAGGATTGCAGGCAGACGCTGAACTAGTTGCCGAACAGGTTGGTATGGATGTACGTAACTGGCAGACCCCGGAAACGGGTTTGGAGAAACTTCACAGATATGTGGCACAAGGAACCTTCAAAACTGACTCTGAATCACGTAACTTAGTTGCTGAAATTATGGCTCGTGGATCCCGTCTGTACGCGATATCCGCAGAAAATGTACCTGGTAATGACGAGTACTACTACGCAAATACTGTTCATGACATGGGTAAGTTCTTAGACAAGGTCTAAGCATATTATAAAACCGCTCGTGTTATGAGCTGATAGCCAAACGCTATAAGCTATATATATGGATGCAGTTGAAGAGGTCAAAACTCGACTCAGTATCGAGGATGTGATCGGGGAGTATGTCCCGCTCAAACGGGCAGGGCGGAATTGGCGTGGGCTCAGTCCATTCAGCAATGAGAAGTCGCCGAGTTTTATGGTCAGCCCAGATAAGCAGATTTGGCATGACTTCAGCTCCGGTAAGGGTGGCAATATGTTCAGCTTTATCATGGAAGTCGAAGGGCTAGAATTCAAAGGCGCGCTCGAATTACTCGCTCGCAAGGCCGGTATCGATATCGAACAATTTCGGAGCAGTGCCGCCCGCGGCGGGCCGGATAAAGAGAAGTTACATAGCATACTGGACGCCGCGACGCGGTTTTATCAGGTGCAATTTAGTAAGAACAAAATAGCCCTCGAATATGTTTTCAAAAAGCGACTCTTTACCAAGGCAACGGCGCTGGAATGGAAGCTGGGTTACGCGCCAAATAACGGCTCTGCCTTGCTTGATTTTCTGAAAACCAAGAAGTTTACAGAGGCTGAAATTACCCAAGCTGGACTGAGCGCTAAAAGTTATCGCGGCGGCATTCAGGATATGTTCCGCGGCCGATTGATGATTCCGCTGCAGGACGCTCAGGGCAGAGTGATTGGCTTCACGGCCCGCCAGCTGGATGACGACCCGAACGCTCCCAAGTACATTAATACGCCGCAAACCGTTCTGTATGATAAAAGCCGTCACGTCTACGGCCTACACCTAGCGAAGGAGACGATCCGTAAGTCAGAATTCGCCGTTTTGACCGAGGGGAATCTGGATGTTATCGCCAGTCACCAAGCGGGCGTAAAGCAAGTAGTAGCCACGGCTGGCACGGCCTTAACTGAGCCACATTTGAAAGCGCTGAGCCGATTTACAGGCGATATTCGCCTCGCTTTTGACGCCGATAAGGCCGGAGTGGCTGCCACCGAACGAGCGATTCCGATTGCCAGTCGAGTCAAAGTTACCCTCAGTATTATCGACATTCCGAGCGGCAAAGACCCGGACGAATTGATCAAACAAGACCCCAAATTGTGGGAGAAAGCTATTACCGAGCACAAATATGCTTTGGATTGGCTGATGGACCGCTACGAGCAGAAACTGGATATAGAATCAGCTGTAGGGAAGCGGCAATTTAGTGATGTTTTGCTACCCGTCGTTCGAGCTTTAGCTGACCCAGTCGAGCGCGATCACTATTTGATCAGCATCGCCCAAACAATTGGCGTGAGCAAGGAGGCACTGAACCAGAAATTCCAGAAAACCGAAGGCCAGGATGTTGCCCAGCGCCGCCGCCGGGTCAAATTGGAACCCGCGAAATTAGATAAAATCGCTGTTGAAAACCAGAAACTACAGGATAATTTCCTCAGTCTGATGCTAATGCGCCCAACCCTTCGCGAATTTATAGCTATCGTGACGGCGGACATGTTGTGCACGGAAGAGGGTCGGGAATTATTGCAGTTTTTGATCGAAAATCCTGATTTTCATGGCAAAGACATCCAGACAATGGGGCAAGCTTTGCATTCGAGTGCGATGCAAGGCGCCGGTGAGCAGCACAGCGCAGACGTACCAAATGGTACGGCGAAGCGAGCAGCGGAAGCTGCAACGAAGCAGCGTGCCGAAAGCCCTGACAGTCTTGACGGCTCTGCCGACAAGATAGGCAGGGTGGTGCAAAGACTGGAAGATTATGTTAAAATAGAATCATTACTCTATGAAGAGCTGTATCAGGGCCTCGAGCTTAACGAGCTTCATTACGAAGCCGCTCGACTGCAGGCACGACTGATAGCACAATTTGTCAAAAGCAAAAAAGACGATCTGATCAACCAGCTGGAAACTGCCGATGATGCAGCAACCCGCCGCGTACTCGAACAAGTCAAAACATACGATCAACTACTTAACCAAGTCAAAGGAGCCGCCCGTGGCGAAAGCGAAAGACAATAAACGAGCTGAGATATTAACACCGGAGCAAGCCCGTCAACAATTGATTGATACGGCCAAAAAGGATGGTCATGTTGAGCAACGTGTCATTTTCAAGCTCATCCCCGAAACTGTCGAGAATGCTGAAGCCCTCGATACGCTGTATACAGAGCTAGCTGACCTGAATATTGAAATCACCACGACCGATCCAGACGTGGCGACCTTCACCGACGAGTGGGCCGAAGAAGAGGAAGAAGAGGAAGTCGCGACTGACACTGCAGTCTACCTCGATGATGACGTCGCTGACGACTCTGTCCGACTTTATCTGCGTGAAATTGGTAAAATTCCACTTCTGAATGCCGAGCAAGAACTGGCACTGGCTCAGCGCGTCGTGTCCGGTGATAAACTAGCCAAGGACCAGATGGCTGAAGCCAACATGCGCCTGGTGGTCTCCATTGCTAAGCGTTATGTCGGCCGTGGCTTGGACCTCTTGGACCTGATACAGGAAGGCAACACTGGTTTGCTGCGTGCCGTTGAAAAGTTTGACCCAGATAAGGGTTTCAAATTCTCGACCTATGCCACATGGTGGATTCGCCAGGCTATTACTCGCGCCATTGCCGACCAGGCCCGCACCATTCGGATTCCGGTGCACATGGTGGAGACTATCAATAAATTACTTCGTACCCAACGTCGGTTGACGCAGGAATTGAACCGCGAACCGTCGAACGAAGAAATTGCCAAAGCTATGGAAATCGATGTCGACAAAGTTGAGCACATCATGAAAATTAAGCAGGATATTTCATCGCTTGACGCCTCAATTCGTGATGATGAAGAAGATTCTGTGCTGGCTGACTTCATTGAAGACGAAGATACGGTTTCACCTGAGGAATCGGCTACTGGCCAACTCCTCAAAGAGCAGGTCAAAGATATGCTGTCAGCGCTCACCGAACGCGAACAGAAGATACTGAAACTCCGCTTTGGCCTGGAAGACGGCAAAAGCCATACGCTGGAAGAAGTCGGCCAAGAATTCTCAGTCACCCGAGAGCGCATTCGCCAGATCGAAGCCAAAGCCTTGGCCAAACTCCGCAAACACCGCGACGCCAAGAAGCTGCACGATTACATCAAATAGATGAACAAATTACAGATTATCGGTTTAGCAGGGACGAACGGCTCGGGGAAGGACACTGTTGGACATATTCTGGCCGAGAAACACGGCTTTGTGTTCATTTCGGTGACTGAATTGCTGCGCAAAGAGTGTCTACGCCGAAATTTGCCCATTGAGCGTGAGAATTTGCGCATGATTAGTGCTGAATGGCGACGGGAGCTCGGTCTAGGCGTACTGGTCGACAAAGCTGTTGCCGAATACGAGAAAGACGCTGATAAGTATAAGGGTGTAGTTATGGCAAGCTTGCGTAATCCCGGTGAAGCCGATAGGATTCATGAATTTGGCGGCACTATGGTCTGGATCGACGCAGATCCACGCGTTCGCTACGACCGTGTGCAGGTCAATGCCGCTAGTCGTAACCGCGCTGAAGAAGATAACAAGACTTTCGAGCAGTTCCTAGCCGAGGAAGAAGTTGAAATGCACGTTCCTACCGGTGGCGATATTGCCATGTTGGATAGCGCCAGTGTCAAAACCCGCTGTGATGTCTTCCTGACTAATGACAGTAACGATTTAGCTACCTTCCAAATTGCAATCGATCAAGCGCTTAGATTGTAATTTTGCCGGGGTGTACCTTTTGATGTAGGCCCAGCACCGCTCCTCGGGTGTGTTTGCGGGTGTGGCGTTGGAGGAGGCGGAAGAGCATGTATAGGGCGGCGCAACTGAGGGCGGTGAGCCAGTCTATGACGGTCAATGGGCCGGAATTGAAGTAAGGGCTAACGACGGGGTTGTACATTAGGTTGAGGATCAGGACGAAGGAGGCGCCGAAGGCGACGAGCAACTTTTTATTGCTCCATAAATAATTGGTGAAGAACTTCTCGTGGGCGTCGCTGCGCTCGAATAATAAATAGACATAGAGGCAGAGTACCAGTGTTAAATAGGTCAAGGTTGTGGCTTGATGATAGAGCGGAAGGGTGGAGTCGATGTAGCGCGGGCTGAGCTGGTGGCGGGCGAAGAAGAATAAGTAGTTCAGGTAGGCCAAGCCGCCGGCCAGGGCGCCAAAACCGATGAAACCGTTGATGGCTTGACGGTTGATGATGTGATCACTGAGATTACGCGGTTTTTCACGCATCAACTTACCGTGGGCCTTGTCCCAGCCGAGGGCGGTGATGGGGAGAATCTGGGCAACGATATCGATAGCCAGAATCTGAATGGCGGTGATGGCTGGAGCGATGTGGAAGAAGGTTAGGGCACCGAGGCCGAGCAATACCGTGAATAATTCCGCGGCGTTATCAGTCAGGGCACAGCGGGCGGCTTTCCGGATGTTCTGGAAGGTGAGGCGGCCTTCTGCGATAGCACCGACCAGTGTGTCGAAGCTATCGTCGAGTAAGACAATACCGGCTGCATCCTTTGCCACGTCCGTACCCGTGCGGCCCATGGCGACACCGATATCAGCTCGTTTGAGGGCAGGGGCGTCATTAATGCCATCACCAGTGACTGCAACGACGTGGCCGCCTTGTTTGGCGATCTCGACGATGCGCAATTTATCTTCTGGGGCCACGCGTGAAAAGACGGCTCCACCATGGCTGACGAGTTCTAGAATCTGGCTATCGGCCAGACCTGCCAGATCCTCGCCGAGGATAATTGTAATGTCGTCGCCCAGTTCAGCTTGAGCGGCGATGGCCCGGGCGGTAGTGGGGTAGTCACCAGTAATAATCGAGACTTTGACATGGGCGGCGCGGGCAGCACGCATGGCAGCCGGCACGGCGTCGCGTAGTGGATCGAGCATACTGACCATGCCCAGAAAGGTGAAGTCTTGCTCGACTTTATCCATTTTGAGCTGTTTCAGATTAGTTTTCTCGGGCAGGATGCGAAAGCCGAAGGCTAGGTTGCGCATAGCTTTGCCGGCTTGTTGCTCATTGTAATCATTGAAGAATGCGCGGTCAGCATTGGACAGTTTACGAATGTGGCCGTGGTCCCAGAGCTCGTTGCTACGGGCCAGTAAGGCTTCCGGTGCACCTTTGACGAAGACCACGGTCTGGTCGCCGCGTTTGCGCACTGAACTGAGTAATTTGCGGGCTGAGTCGAACTGGAATTCTTTGAGCTCTGGCTCAGCCACTTCCCATTCATCGACGGCGATACCGGCTTTACGAGCCAAAGTTATCAATGCACCCTCGGTCGGGTCGCCAACCACATACCAATCAGCGTGTTCCTCATCTGGTGGATCAACCCGGGCATTACTGGCTAGGGCACCAGTGGCAAAGAATAATTCCAGGTCTTTTAAGACAGCTTTTGACAGGGGTTTGCCGTGTTCACTGACGATCTCGCCATTGGCTTCGTAGCCGGTGCCGGTGACATTGTAATGATTGCGGCCGACCAGTAATTGCTGCACGGTCATCTCGTTCTTGGTCAGCGTGCCGGTTTTGTCGGTCAGGATGAAATTGGTGGCACCGAGCGTCTCGACAGCTGATAATTTCTTGACCAGTGCTCGAGCTTTGGCCAGCCGCCCAGCCGCCTGCGCCAGGGTGATGTTGACTTCGGCGACCAATCCTTCGGGGATCATAGCCGCGCCAACACCAATACCGAAGAGAATCGCACCTTTGAGCCCAACATTGCCGTGCAGGGCAATCAGGGTCAGCAAAATGCCCAAAATTACCGTGCCTTGAGCGATACGGGTCGAGAGGTGGTTCATTTCTTGCTGCAAGGGCGAAGCTTCGGTGTGCGTGGCCTGGCTGAGCGAGGCAATCCGCCCCAGTTCACTATGCATACCAGTGCCGATGACAATACCATGCCCGCTGCCCGTAGCCACCGTCGTGCCGGTGAAAACCAGATTGTGGCGACTGCCCAGCGGCACGTCAGCACCGATAGCGTGGACAAACTTGCGGCTGGGATTGCTTTCACCGGTCAACGCGAAGTCATTAGTGCTCAGTTCGGCCTCGTCCAGGATTCTCAGGTCGGCTGGCACACTGTCGCCACTCTCGACGTAGACGATATCGCCCAGGACTAACTCAGTTGAATTTACGGCCTGTAAGCTGCCGCCACGAACCACCTTAGCTTGCGGTACGAGCAACTTCTCTAGGCTGCGCAGCAGGGTCTCGGCTTTGTGCTCTTGGAAGTAGCCGACCAGGGCATTCACGACGGCAATTACGATTAAGACGATGGCTGTTTTGGCGTCTTTGAGATACAGCGCGAAGCCAGCGCTGAGCAGCAACATGATGACCAAGATGTTTTTGAACTGGCGCAGCAAGGTTCCGAGCGCCGATTCGTGCTTGGTGCGCTGCAGGGCATTGCTGCCGAGCCGTCCCAGTCGTTCAGTGGCCTCTTTGGTGGTAAGCCCCTCCGGCCGGCTCTTTAATTGGCTCAAAACCGCGTCTGCGCTCAAGCGGTAATAATGCAATTGTTGGCTATCTGTCTCCATGCTTATGCTAATTATATAAGCAATGCTTCATTTTCGTCAGGATGATATAGATAGTCCAAAGGTGTTCTATACTTATAGGTACTATGAGCCAGGAGTCCTCACCGAAAAAGCTTGTGATTATTGATGGTAAAAGTGTCTTTTACCGTGGCTACTACGCCATGCCGAACCTTAGTACCAAGGATGGCCGACCGACCGGTGGTGTCTTTGGCTTCGCGACGATGGCGCTGGAAGTGTTGCGTCGCCTGAAGCCAGACTATGTGGCCGTGGCGTGGGATAAACCCAAGACCAATATTCGTAAGCGTTTGGAACTGTACCCTGAGTACAAAGCTGGTCGCAAACCGGCTCCTGCCGATTTCTACGAGCAAGTGCCCATCTTGCATGAACTACTAAAGGCCTTTGGCTGGCCGCTGTACGAACTCGATGATTACGAAGCCGATGACATTATGGGCGCGCTGGCCGTGCAGGCGACGGCACAAGGCATTGAAACACTGCTCATTACCTCTGATATGGACATGCTGCAGTTAATCAACGATACGGTGCATGTCTACGCCCTGAAAACCGGCCTGAGCAACATAGAATTGTATTCACCCAAGAGTTTTGAGGCCAAATACGGCATTGTTGTTGAGCAATTCTTGGACCTGAAATCATTAAAAGGCGACTCGTCGGATAACATTCCCGGCGTACCCGGTGTTGGCGAAAAAGGTGCTTTGGAACTACTCAAGACCTATGAAACACTCGATAATATCTATGACAACCTGCCACTCATCAAAGAATCAACCCGCAAGAAGCTGGAAGCAGGCAAGGATTTGGCCTATCTCAGCAAGGAATTAGCCCGGATCTGGACCGACGCGCCGCTGAAACTTGATTTGGCGGAAGTTGACGGCACCAAAGCTGACCCAGCCGAGATCGCCAAGCTGCTCCAAGCACTGGAATTCCGCAGTTTACTACGCCATTTACCTGAGGTCATGCAGGTGCCTGCCAATGCGCTGCCGACGACCCAAAGTACGGCGTTAATTACCGGTAAAAACATCATTATCGACAGTCCTGCCAAGCTGAAAGACTTCAAACTGCCAGATTCTGACCAACTCTACGTCTATTCTCGCTCGGCGGGCAAGCATGGTCGTGACCCGCAGGTGCTCATCCTCAGTACTGATGGCAAAACTATCTACACTTTCGATTTGACGAAATTGGATATCAAACAGTTCGCTGAACCACTCAGTAAAGCTGTACCGCTCGTCGGGTATGACGTCAAAGCGACGCTCAAGATTCTGCTGGAAATTGGCTGTAAATCATTGCCGACTGTTGGTCACGACGTACTAGTCGGAGCTTTTCTGCTCAACGCACTTCGCCGAGAGCAAAGTTTAACGGAGTTAGCACAGGTTGATTTGGGCTATGAAGGCTCTCCATTCGAAGATCTCGACAGCGAAGAGGTGATGACTCGTGCGCCCGAGATTATCGCTGTTATTAAGGCCCTGCATGACGCACAGGCAAAGGACCTAGCTGCCCTTAAAGATCTCAATAAACTAGCTCAAGATGTCGAGTGGCCGGTCATCCCGGTCTTGGCTCGTATGGAATATACCGGTATTGAGCTCGATACGAAATATTTGGCTAAATTCGCTGACGAGATTAACGATTTAAATTCTGACTATGAACAGCAAATTTACGGACATGCTGACCAGGAATTCAATATCTCGTCACCAGCGCAATTAGCCGAGATATTATTTGAGAAATTAGCGTTACCAACCCAAGGTGTGAAAAAAGGCAAGACTGGCTACAGCAACGCCGCGGCTGAGCTCGATAAACTACGTGAAGCACACCCGATCATTAATCTCATCACCCAGTACCGCGAAGTTACTAAGCTCAAGAACACCTATGTCGACACCTTACCGCTCCAGGTCGACGAAAAGTCTCGAGTGCATACGACT
Source organism: Saccharimonadales bacterium (SeqCode) (assembly GCA_038230895.1). Classification (GTDB taxonomy): domain Bacteria; phylum Patescibacteriota; class Saccharimonadia; order Saccharimonadales; family UBA4665; genus JAJXTN01. The sequence goes on from JBBRMJ010000014.1 coordinate 13,207, forward strand.
TTCGCACTGACCGTTGCTCAGACCGGCCGTCTTAGCAGCAATGATCCCAATCTGCAGAACATCCCGACGCGCACCGATCTCGGCCGCCGGATTCGAACGGCTTTCGTTGCCGGGCCGGGGAAGCAGCTCGTGAGTGCTGATTACTCACAATTCGAGCTACGACTTGCCGCCGTCTTGGCGAATGACACAGAGCTTATCGATATGTTCAATCGAGGTGCCGATATCCACATGACCACTGCCGCCCAGGTGTACGGCCGTGAGCCAGAAGACGTCACCAAGCAGATGCGCCGGGCCGCCAAAGTCATCAATTTCGGCATCCTTTACGGCATGAGCCCACATGGCCTCGTGGCCGCCACAGGCATGACTTACGAACAGGCTATGGACTTCATCAAGAAGTACAAAGAGTTACGAAAACCCTTGTTCGATTACATCGACCGCGTCAAAGAACAGGCGAAAAAGGACGGGTATGTGGCGACACTGCTTGGCCGCCGTCGCCCGATGCCCGACATCCACTCCAGCAATTTTATCGTTCGCCAGGCCGCTGAGCGGGCCGCCATCAACATGCCTATTCAGGGCACCGAAGCAGATCTGATGAAAATCGCCATGATCCAAGTCGACAACCTTCTCGCTGAAAAGTACCCAGACAGCCACCAATTGCTGCAAATCCACGATTCCATCCTCGTCGAAACCCCCGACAAAGACGCCGCCGCTGTCAGCAAGCTGCTCCAGAAAACAATGGAAAACGTCTACAAACTCCCCGTCCGTCTCGACGTCGACGTCAGCACCGGCAAAAACTGGGGTGAATTGTAATGGACAAAAAATATGCAGTTCCATTTGTAGCAGGGATCATCGAACGATACCACAACGGCGTATTGCAGTTGCTCATCCAAACTCGTCAGCAAACATTTACGGAGTCAATCTATAACGGAACATTTGAATTTGCTGCTGGCGTGCTGGATAAAGAATATGAAAGTGTCTATGACGCTATCGCGCGCGAGATTAAAGAAGAGACTGGCATGACCCTCAAACGTATCATTGATGACTCGCAGACCAAGCTGCACTCGCCACACAAATCTGATACTGCCTTTGGTTTTAGACCCTTCTGTTGCACCCAACAACTTAAAGATGGGCGACCATGGGTTGGTTTTATCTTCCGCTGTGAAGTAGAAGACGGAGAACCAGTAGCACAAGAGTCGGAGACTCGAGATGTTCATTGGGAGGATGCAGCAGTCGTCAAGACTCTATACGAACAAACACCAGAGAAGCTGTTTACGCTAGAATTACCAGCCTGGGATTATTATTTCCAAACTCACAATCAACAGCTAACACCTAAAAAGCACGATACAAATAATCATCGGGATGAACTATGAACGAACAGGTAATTCCGGATAATTCGATGACCTTGTCATCCTACGAAGCTCATATTGAGGAATATCTTGCTGGGACACCCCAAGAAGTGACTGGACACGTAAAAGCTTGGATTGACGCAGCTGTCGCAGAGATGCCGTCGAACGGATCTGTTCTTGAGTTAGGCAGTGCATTTGGACGAGATGCGGCATATTTAGAATCTTTGGGATGCCAAGTTGACCGAACGGACGCCACTGAAGGTTTTGTAAAACTGCTGCAAAAATTGGGCCACACAGCGAGAGTTCTGAATGCACTGTCTGATGATTATGGTGGGCCGTATGGCATGATCTTTGCTGATGCTGTGTTGTTGCACTTCACGCCTGTCGAAACAGCCACTGTACTAAACAAGGCCTACGAAAGCCTGTCTCAAGATGGCATTTTAGCGTTTACCGTTAAAAAAGGTAATGGTCAGGTGTGGTCTGACGAAAAGCTCAATGCCCCCCGCTATTTTTATTACTGGCAGCCCGATGATTTACGAGTATTGATTAATAATGCTCATTTTGAACATATAGAAATTGGTGAAGCAGCAAGCAATGAAACTGAGTGGCTGATGGTGACTGCTAAGAAAGTGGCTGGATTGTAGTCGCAATTCTTACAGACGATTACGCTCAAGCTTGAGATGATTGTCATACGTAAGTGTGTATGAAAGAGGGGGTTACATGGTTGGCGAAATAACGAGAGATATAACGCAAACAGATGGCGGCGGCGACAGGGAACCACCTGAAATCCGATTCAGAGGATCGAACGATGACGATGAAGTCTATCATACACAGCAGGAACACGATGACGCGGCATTCGAAGCTATACGCCTCCGTATGGCTGAAGAAGCTGTAGGTCTGTCACCAGTTGGTATGCATTTCGGTACACTCACGGTTGACCATCAACTCCGGGTACAAAGAGCTGCTGGAGTTGCAGCATCTCTCGCATTGTCGATTGAAGAAGTTAACTCGAGGTTTATGACTATGACCAAGGGCGTGAACGAAGATATCACGTGGTCAACGCTGAACTGAGATCGGTCTATTATTTATTGACTATTTTTCTTTAACCGAGACTTTGTTAGTGCGAATTCGTTGGTGGCTACGAACTACTAAACGAGCACCGTCAGCTTTTATGAGCCGCGAGGCAAGGACTATGACCCAAATAGCTAGTACACAGTCCACAATACTGGTCAGTAGGCCTAGGGCATCGATGTGATGGCGGGCATTGAAGAGGGCAATCAGGAAAATCAGAGCTTCGGCGGCTATTAAGGCCTGGGCAAGCCGTTTACTCCGGCGCTCTTGGGCGGCGAAACCGAGAATCCAGACGAAGCCAAACCACAGCGCTATCAAGATGAAGAAGACGATTGAGGTGAACGAGTTGACCACACAATTACCGATACCCGTTCGGCAGCCAGTGACAATTGATACCAGACCAGTGCCAACATTTAACACAGTCAAGGTGACAAATTGGATAAGGGTGGCAATACCAGTTTCGTATCGTAATTTCATCGCTATCCATTATGGCACCAATCTGGTTTTGCGAGCGGACAAAATAGCTTAATACCTAGACGATGTTGGAATGAAAAACAGGGAAGGGCCTTGCAAAATAAGCTTATACGTGTTAGTATATACATGAACAGACTATGAGAAACGACTACACACGCTATTTCTTCGGTTTTTTGGTAGCCATTGGCCTAATTATCCTGGTCATTTACTTGCTATTTCAAGGTGGTGGAACGACCACCAAGAAAGTACCCAACACACCCAAGGCTCTTACCAGTTTCTCGAATACTGACACCGTTGTTCGTCTTACTATCGATGGTCCAGTCACCGCACCTGTTAACCACCGGAAAGTTGAAGTTACCGTTGGTCGAGACCAGGCCACATACCAGCTCTTCGAGGGTTACGACGGTACTATTATGAATAGCCAGAGTTTCGAGAACACTCAGAACAGTTATAGCGTCTTCTTGCATGCTTTGTCACACGCTGGATTTACGAGAGGTACCACCGAGACTAGCCTGCGAGATTCAGCTGGCTATTGTCCAGCCGGTCGAGTCTACTCTTTCGAGGTTATCCAAGATGGCAAAGATCTGGAGAATTTCTGGGCAACTACTTGTGGCAACCCCAAGACCTATGCAGGTAGCATCAGCACGACCCTGTCACTGTTTAGAGCTCAGATTCCGCATTTTGATATTCTGACCCGCGACGTCAGCTACTAGTCCTCTTAACTGATTCGAAACAACAGCCGCTTGTCAGTTTGGCAGAGCTGTTTGATATCGGTGGTCCGCAGTCGGAGCGTGTTAGCCAGGGCAGCGCTGTTGCTCGTGATAGCGATGTCACGCTCACGAACGACTACTTCGACCGTTGCCCTGAACTCACGCAGTACATAGTCTTTGATCAATGCGATCTCCGGCGGTTCGTCGAAGTCTTTGCGGCCCAAAATACTACCTAAACTATCCATGCTACCAGTATAACGGGTTCGGGGTTTGACAGATACGCCAACAGTGTCATAATTGACAAATTTGACAGAAGGGTATATAATCCAGGATGACTATTAATACTAAACAAAAATAGCGAAGCCTTCAAACACAACACCATGCGTATATTACATTTCAACGGCGAATCAGACCTCGAGATTTTTCCTGACAATCAAGAAGATGCCAACACATTTCTCTATGCAGCAGCAGCACACGAGCGCAAGACACCAGAACAGAGCGCATTGTTAATCAACATTGCCCGTGCGGTTAACGAATCAAGACATACTAGGGGAGGACTAAGTCAGCTGGATCGCGCCATGCAGGATGCTCGGATTACAAATGCTGGAGACGAGACAGCTGCACCCGAGTATGGATTCAAAGGCGATGAGGCGACTTTCATATTTGAGTCTTTGCACGAGCTCGCTGAGTATAAGGGAAGTCATCACATTGCCCGAAGCCGTGCAGCTCAGCTGATGTTACAGAATGCCTACGAAACACCCGCCATTGAACCACAGCCTCAAACATCAGCTGACAACCACCAAGCTGGTTTCATCCGAATATAACTCGATAGGAATTTCGCTGCGGGTTGTCCACGATCCTTGCTAGAATAAGGTAAATGCCAGAGTTGCCAGAGGTTGAGACGGTTCGAATTGGGTTGGAGCGCTTATTGCCGGGTCGGGTCGTGTCCGATGTTATATTTGATTGGCCGAAGTCATTTCCCAATGCGCCGGTTGATGTGCAGCAATTTCTGATTGGTTCCGAAGTGACCGAAGTAAAACGGCGGGCCAAAGTGTTATTAATTGAGCTCAATAGCAATCACACGCTGGTTATCCATCTGAAGATGACTGGCCAATTGGTCTTCAGGAGTTCGACGGAAAAGTTCGGTGCTGGTCACCCCAATCAGTCACTGGTCGGGCAATTACCAGATAAATCGACTCGTGTGACACTATCATTTGAAGACAGCAGCAAATTATTCTTCAATGATCAGCGCAA
>JBBRMJ010000015.1:0-13187 GCA_038230895.1 Saccharimonadales bacterium (SeqCode)
GACCATTAGCAAGGCCCAAGTTATCTACAATATTATTGCCACGACAATCCAAAAAGGCTTCAAGCCGAACTTTTATGGGCAGCGGCATTTTGGGTTTGAGATCGTCGGGTCGCAGGGCTTTGTCAATTTCTATGCGGCGGTGCCAATCGCCTTACTAGAAGTCGTCAAACAAGCGATTACCAGTGCCTATCCAACGGCCCGTCTTGAAGAGGTGGCTGAGCATAACATCTTTAATCAGGTGGGCCGAATGTCGGGCACCATGGGTGGTGAACTGACGCTGAAGGAGCCGTTCGCCTATCCGATCGGCACCTATCAAGATACCAAACGCGATGGTATGCAGGCGATTCTAAACGCTCTATCGAGCCTCGGTAAGGAAGATGGCGCGGCGATTCAGTTCTTGATTCGACCGGCTGACCCGGGTTGGCGCAAAACCGCCACCACTATCTCTAGCCGTAAGCGCAAGGGTGAAGACAAGAAGATAGGAGCGGGTGGTATGGCCAAGAATTTGGCGGTAGCTTTCGTGAAACCACCCGCCGGTGGCAAGGATGATCCCAAGAAGCCACCAGAATTATCAAATCTCGATCAGGGTATATTGGACGCCATTGATGATAAAACGCGTCATCCTGGTTTCGAAGTGTTGGTTCGGGTGGTTGTGTCATCAAATATCAGCCAACGAGCCCAGGCTATCCTCAGTAATGTCGTAGCCAGCTTCGCCCTATATGACGCGCCCGGCAAGAATGGCTTCAAATACACGCCAGCCAAGGACCCTGATGGCTTGGTGACCGCCTATTTGATGCGGTTCGTCCCGCAACAGCACAACAAAGACATCTTGAATGTCATTGAACTGGCCACGCTGTTTCATTTCCCAGACCAGCGCAGTATCCCGACCTCGCAATTAACCCGCCAGGAGTCCAAGCAGGTCGACGGACCGCGCAATATACCGGAAGAGGGGCTATTACTCGGTTATAACGTCTTCCGAGGCGCCAAGAAGCCAATACGACTGGCGCTGGGCGACCGTCAGCGGCACATGTATGTCGTGGGGCAGACTGGTACGGGTAAATCGACCTACCTCGAGAATCTGGCCTTACAGGACATGCTGAGCGGTAATGGCTTCGCGTTCGTCGATCCGCATGGTGATACTGCCGAGCGCTTGCTGGCCATGGTGCCTAAGGAACGGACGGAGGACGTCATTTACTTCTCACCAGCTGAGATGGATTTCCCGATGGGGCTGAACCTATTCGAGTTTGATACGCCGGACCAGAAGGACTTCTTGATTCAGGAGGCCTTGAACATGCTCTATAAGCTGTATGACCCACAGCATCAGGGCATCATGGGGCCACGCTACGAGCACCTTTTCCGCCACGCAGCACTGACGATCATGGCTGACCCCGCAGGTGGCACTTTCGTCGACATCCCGAAATTGTTCCGTGACCCCCAGTACGTCAAGCAAAAGTTACAATATGTCACCAATCAGGACACCCTGGAATTCTGGCAAAAAGAAATGCCCCAGTCGCAACGTTCCAATGAATTCGGTGACGTCGTCAGCTGGTTCGTCAGTAAGTTTGGCGCCTTCCTGAGCAATGAGATGATGCGGAACATCATCGGTCAGACCGAGAGCGCCTTCAACTTGCGCGACATTATGGATAACAAGAAAATCCTACTCGTTAATCTGAGTAAGGGGCGCACCGGTGAACTCAACTCGAAGCTGCTCGGTATGATTTTCGTCATGAAGTTCCAAGCTGCGGCTATGAGCCGTTCGGATATTCCCGAAGATCAACGCGTCGACTTCTCGCTGTATGTCGATGAGTTTCAAAACTTCTCAACCGATAGTTTCGCGACCATCATGTCCGAGGCCCGCAAGTATCACCTGAACTTGATCGTGGCCAACCAGTTCACCACGCAGCTGACCACCGAAATTCGCGATGCAGTCTTCGGTAACATGGGTACGATTGTCGCCTTCCGCATAGGCCAGAACGATGTCGAGAGCCTCAGCCATTACTTCCAGCCGACCTTTGAAGGAGATGATTTGCTGCGGGTGCCGAATTTCAACAGCATCGTCCGCAGTCTGATTGGTGGCGTGCCAACTCAGCCATTTAGCATGGCGACCTTACCAGCACTTGGAACACCAAACCCACGCTTGGCTGACGCCCTCAAACAGCTCTCGGCTGCTAAATATGGCCGACCGCGCGCGACTGTTGAACAGGAAATTAACCGACGTATGAAGACGGTTGAAGTTGCGCCTGCTGCCGCGCCGTTTGGTGCTCCGGCTGGAACAGCACCAGCCTGGCCACCAGCCGCTCCAGCTGGTGGCTTCACGCCACCACCACGCGCTACGGCGGTATCGCCAGTCGCTAGCCCGTCGTTCCTGGATGATTGGTTGAACAAACGCCGTAGCACGAGCGCTGCACCCGCGACGAGTCGGCTGAGCCCGGCTCCTCCAGCCACCACGCCACCAGCCAGTGCCGATATATTTAACGCCCCAGCGCCACTCGCAACTAGCCAGGCACCAACAGGCCCAACTGCCCGCAATATCTCGAGTGATGCCTTAGAGAAAACGGAAGTTGATAAAATCGCCGCTGAGCTAAAGCATCAATTGGATAGCGCCAAACCAGCACCAACACCTGTCGCGCCCGAGCCGGTGCAGCCGCCGGTCTTCAACCAGTCGATCGACATTGTTGAGCCACCGAAATCAACCGAAGAAGCCGTTGAAGCGGCTGTGGCCAAGCTACCACCAACGCCTGCCAAGACCGAGCACATCATGGATATGCAGCCTGGCCAGGGCGACACGATTATCATCGACCGTGAGGGTGAATTCCGTATGGCTAAGACTGACGAAGAACCCAAAAAAGACAACTAAACAGTTATTAATTGTTGGCGGGGCGTCGGCGACCGATGACTAGCCAAACGACTAGTTCAAGTATCAGGCCAATGCCAAAGCCCAGCACAAACAGCAGGATGAAGACGAAGTAGTTATAGGTGAAGCCGATGTGCTTGGCGAGGTAGAGGTAGCCGGAGCACCCCAGGAACGCGACCAGACCACCGCCCAGCAAGCCGGAAGGGCGGCTGACACTTTTACCGGCGGCTTCACTAACGACTCGGATGACTGGTTGGTGGACCAATTGGCTCAGGCGACGTTGGGTAGCTGGTAGCTGGCGACGGATCTGTTGTAGCTCGCGGCGCAGAGTAATGGCTTTCAATTCGCGGTTGACGTGGCTGGGTGCTGGGCCTTGTGAGGCATTCTCAGCCGCTTCCAGGCGCTGCAAAGGATTACCAGCATCAGCGTGCTGTTCGACTTCTGAACGGGCCTGCTCGGCCCTTACAAGTGGGTCGGCTTCGCCAGGACGTAGGGCCTCGGCGTGAGCTGCGTCCGGCAAGCGTTCCTGGACTTCGTTTTGTGACAGGCTAACTTCGCGGCGTTCAGCGTTAAACTGTGGTTGTTCGTGGCTCATGGTATCTCCTAGACCCCTACATTTCCGTGTAGCGCCAGGCTACTTTCTTTGGCCAGTAAACGAGCGCGAGCGTAGAAGTAGCCAGCCAGCATGACGACCGCGGCGGCGGCGAACAAGCCGGTGCCAGGACCAGTATTGACCAATGTGGTGGCAGCAATCGTGTGAATAGGACTGCCGGGGACATCAATGTTAATGGCATTGCCATAGACATTAGTCATTACCAGGTCGAAGTGACTGCCATCAGAGATAGACGCAGGGGTTTGCGGAATGCTGGCTTTGACTTTGACGGTGATCTGGTGGCTCAGCGTAGCACCGGCTTTGATGTCGGTAGCTGGCCAAGTAACTTCACCACTGGCCTGGTCGATAGCGCCACCGTTCAGATCGACAACATCGGCGTAATCTAGCACATCACTAAGGTTTTCTTCCATAACGAAGTCGGGGACCACGGCTTTGCCGGTGTTCTTGGCATACAGCGTGTAGATAATGGTGTCACCCGGCTGAGCGGTTTTGTTATTGGCATCTGGTAGATTCTGGGTTGGGTCGCTGGCGGTTTTGCTGACTTGGACACAGGCCAGGGCATCGGTCACCGTTTGTGAGGCGGTGCAAGGCTTGCAGTTGGCATCACCCTGATCAAAGGCATTGTTGTAGGTGCAGACGGGCTTACATTGTGGATTGGTCGCACTAACGGTTGGATAGCGGGGGTTAGGGCAGGGCACGCAACGTTTGTCAGACTTGATGATGGTTTTATCGTAAGGGCAGCCGACACAGGCTTTGTCTGTGACATAGATTGAATTGTTTTGTGGGCAGACTGGTGGGTGACAGCGGGCGTCGCTCACGAAGATAGCGGCATTGTACGGGCAGAGCTTTATCGAAACAGGAACCTTAATAGAGACCAGGTTGCCGCAATGAAAGAGGATGTAGTACGCCGGTCGGGTTTTGGTGGCAGCGATTTGTAAGACTTTGTACGTACTAAAAGCGGCAGTGTCCTGGTTGGATACCAAATGCCAGTAAACTGGTCGGCTGAGACCGAGTAAGTTGACTGCCACTTCGTTGGTTGGCTTGTTGGTACGATGGTTGAAAGAGCCGTCAGGATTCCAGCCGAGGGTGTACAGGGTGTTATTGAAGGCCGTTGACTTGATAGTTGCGGTGGTTGCGGCGTTGATATCGCTACAGCTAATGCCGTAATTCGCCAATATCGTGGCGTATTGCTTGGCGTTATCGGTGCAGGCTTGGAAAGCCTCAGCCTTGGTGGTGAAGCCGCCATTTATGAGGTCGCTGGTTGAGGTGCTGGCTGTCGCTTGCGGGGGGCTGATAACGGCGAAGAACTGCACTAAGAAGGCCAAGGCTACGAGGACAAGCCCGACCCGACGGACAGCCGCTTCTTCGTGCGTGCGGCGCCCATAAAAGGCCAGCTGATGCCCCAAGCTGGGGTTGTAAGGCAGGAGTGAAAGAAGTTTTTCGAACATATAATGTTGTTTTTATTGACGTTATGCAGGCTTATTTAACCATGAGCCTAACTGTTTGCGCAAGCGTGATTTTCAACACACGATTGGTGATAGCCAAACACTGGACAGTCAGTTGTCGACGAGGCAAAAATCAGCTATACTAAAGGGTAGATGGGATCACTAGTAAACTAAGAGGTGTATATATAGTGGCTGACAAAACAAATAAGCCGAAGAATGCCTATTCGGCTGATCAGATTACCGTCCTTGAGGGACTAGAGCCGGTCCGTAAGCGACCTGGTATGTATATTGGTGGAACTGGTATTGAAGGTTTGCACCACTTAGTGTGGGAAATCGTTGATAATGGTATAGATGAAGCCCTCGCTGGTCACGCAACTTCGGTCGAAGTGAAGATGTTGGCCGGTGGCGGCATCACGGTCATCGATGATGGCCGTGGTATTCCGACTGATATCCACCCCAAGACCAAGAAAAGCACCGTTGAAACTGTCCTGACTGTCTTACACGCTGGAGGTAAGTTCGGAGATGGTGGCTACAAAGTCTCCGGTGGTCTGCACGGTGTCGGCAGTAGCGTCGTTAACGCCTTGAGTAATCAATTGATCGTTACAGTTCGCAGAGACGGTAAAGAATTCCAGCAGGAATATGCCAAGGGCGCACCCAAGACACCGCTGAAAGAGATCGGCACAACCAAGCTCCAGGGCACGGAAATCACTTTTTATCCTGATGACACGATTTTCCCAGTTATTGAATTCAATTATGAAACCATACTCGATCGATTACGCCACGCTGCTTACCTGACCAAGGGTCTACGAACCAGCCTAGAGGATGTCACTACTGGAGAGCGCTACAGCTTCTATTTCGAAGGCGGTATCCAGAGTTACGTCAAGCATCTGAACATCGGTCGGGAAGTCGTCGACGAAGATATATTCTACGTTGATAGGACCATCGATGAAGTCCAAGTCGAGATATCTTTGCAGTACACCGACGCATACACCGAGACCATCAAAGCCTTCGCGAACAACGTGCTCAACCCCGACGGTGGTACGCACCTGACCGGCTTCAGGGCTGCGTTGACTCGTGTCATCAATGATTACGCCCGCAAGAATGGCCTGTTGAAAGAGAAGGAAGAGAACTTGAGCGGCGAAGACACGCGTGAGGGTATGACTGCCATCATCCTGGTTAAGTTACCCGATCCCCAATTCGAAGGTCAGACGAAGAACAAATTAGGCAACCCGGAAATCCGCGGTTACGTCGAGCAAGTGCTCGGTGAATACTTAAATTATTACTTGGAAGAGCATCCTGGTGTGGCTCGCAAAATCGTCGGTAAAGCTCTGTTAGCTGCCCGCGCCCGCAAGGCTGCCCGCGCTGCTCGTGACAATATTTTGCGCAAGGGTGTGCTGGACGGCGCCTCGATGCCAGGCAAACTGGCCGACTGCTCCAATAAGGATCCCAAGGACTCGGAATTGTACTTAGTCGAGGGTGACTCAGCCGGTGGTTCAGCTAAATCTGGCCGTGATAGTAAGAGTCAGGCCATCCTGCCATTACGTGGTAAGGTCCTGAATGTTGAACGGGCTCGTCTGGACAAAATGCTGGCCAACAACGAAATCGTTAACCTCATCAAGGCAATGGGCGTGGGTATCGAAGAGTCATTCGACATCACGGCGCTGCGCTACCACCGCATCATCATCATGACTGATGCCGATGTTGATGGCAGCCACATCTCGACACTGCTGATGACCTTCTTCTTCCGCTACATGAAGCCCGTCGTCGATGGTGGCCATGTCTATCTAGCCAAACCACCACTATTCGAATTGGTCCGTTCTAGCCGTAAAAACCCAATCTTTATCTACGACGAAGCGCAGTTAGATGTTGTTCTGAACGCCGAGATTGAGCGCCGCAAGAAAGAAGGCGCCAAGATTAACCTCGATGAAGAGCGTATCAAACAGGCTGGCTTTAGTGAGATGAAGCGCTACAAGGGTTTGGGTGAGATGGATGCCGAGCAGCTGTTCGAAACAACAATGAATCCTATGAAACGCGTGCTGGTTCAGGTCAAAGTGGACGATGCTGAAAAGGCCGACGCTATTTTCAATAAGCTCATGGGTACCGAAGTTGAATTACGCAAATCGTTCATTCAAGCGAACGCGAAATTCGTGAAAGATCTGGACATTTAGTATGGGCGCTATCATAGGACGGCAAGCCACGGCGTTACGAGATGCGATGCTCGTTCACCGTACCCTTGAGTACGGCTCACTGCGCTTCTCCTCGTGCCTTGTGTCTCACCATCCTAAGACAGCGCATAACACGGACGGGGAATAGCTAATATGGATGACGAACAGATTGAACCAATAATGCCTGATGAAGACACGAACCAGCCTGAGGATGTGAGCAGCGCGCCTGTAGAGCAGCGTCCGGATAACAACGTGGTGCCTGAAGCGACCATGGAAGAGCGCCGTAGGGGCTCTGTACAGGCGGCTGACGTGCTGGATAGCGGTCACTCGCGCAGTGTTGAACTGCGCACCGTCGAGAACGTCATGGAAGACAGCTATTTACGTTACTCCATGAGTGTGATCATCGACCGTGCTTTGCCAGATGTCCGAGATGGCCTGAAACCAGTGCACCGCCGCATTTTGTACACGATGAACGAATCCGGTTTACGCAGCACGGCTCGCCACCGTAAGTCAGCTACCGTCGTTGGTGATGTCATGGGTCGCTACCACCCGCATGGTGACTCCAGTATCTATGATGCCATGGTGCGTATGGCCCAGCCTTGGGCAATGCGATACATGCTAGTGAACGGGCAAGGGAACTTCGGTAGTATGGACGGCGACCCACCAGCTGCCTATCGTTACACCGAAGCTAAGATGGCACGTTTGGCTGATGAACTGCTGGCAGACATCGACAAAGAGACAGTAGATTACCGCGAAAACTACGATAACACCCGTACAGAACCGTCTGTTCTCCCTGCTAAGTTACCAAACTTGTTGTTAAACGGACAACTTGGAATCGCCGTTGGTATGGCTACCAATATCCCTCCACACAACCTAACCGAGCTGGTTGACGCCGAGATCGAGCTGCTTGATAACCCTGAAGCCAGTCTTGACGATCTGTTACAGCACGTCAAGGGACCTGATTTCCCAACCGGTGGCATCATCTATGGCAAGGAGTCGATTCGCACTGCCTACGCGACAGGCCGCGGTGGCGTTGTCACCCGTGGAGTAGCTGAGATTGTCGAGAACGACAAGGGTCGTCACCAGATTGTTATCACCGAAATCCCCTATGCCTTGAACAAAGAAAGCCTGGTGCTCAAGATTGCCGAACTGGTCAATACCAAGAAGATTGTCGGCATTAGCGACTTGCGTGACGAGACGGCTCGTGGTGACGTCCGGATTGTGATTGACCTCAAGCGGGATGCTTACCCGAAGAAGGTACTAAACCAGCTTTACAAGTTGACCCAATTGCAGCAGAGCTTCCACTTCAACATGATGGCTCTGATTGATGGCATCCAACCTCGCGTCCTGGGCCTGAAGGACATCCTGCAGGAGCACATCAAGCACCGTGTCGTCGTTGTTCGCCGCCGCACTGAATTTGAGCTTAGGAAGGCTCGTGAGCGAGCGCACGTCCTCGAAGGGTTAAAGATTGCCCTCGATCACATCGATGAAGTGATTGCCGTTATCCGCGCCTCAGACACTACTGACGAAGCCCAGGCTAATCTGATGGCAAAATTCAAGCTTAGTGAAATCCAAGCCAAAGCCATTCTGGCTATGCAGTTACGTACCTTGGCTGGGCTGGAACGACAGAAGATCGAAGACGAATTGGCTGAGCTGCTCAAGCTCATTGCCAAGCTGGAAGCTATCTTGGCTGATGAGAAGAAGATTCTGAAAATCATTCGTGACGAGCTGCTAGAACTGAAGCGACAATATGGTGATGAGCGCCGTACCAAAGTGGTACCGAGTGAATTGGGCAAAATGAGCGATGAAGACCTGATTGCTGACGAACAAGTTGTGGTAACGCTCACAGCAGCCAACTATATTAAGCGCAGCCAAATCGTTGATTACAAGCGACAGGGACGTGGTGGCAAGGGCCGTCGTGGTATGACGACGCGTGAGGAAGATGTCATTGAACATGTTGTTAACGCTTCAACACATGACTTCCTGCTATTCTTCACGAACAAGGGTCGGGTCTTCCGATTGAAGACCTACGAAGTGCCAGCCGTCGGTATGAATGCCAAGGGAGTCGCCCTGGTTAACCTCTTACAGCTCCAACCTGAAGAGACCGTCAGTAGCGTCATCAACATTAGCAAGGGTCACAACGCCGCTAACCTGATCATGTGTACTGTCCGCGGCGTCGTCAAGAAGACGCCGTTCGAGCAGTACCAGAATGTCCGTAACAGCGGTCTGATTGCCATAAACCTCGACGCTGGTGATGAACTAAAGTGGATCCGTATGACCAGTGGTGATAACGAAGTCGTCATCTCGACCAGCCAAGGCCAAGCCATCCGCTTCCACGAGAAGGATGCTCGACCACTGGGCCGTGTTAGTCGCGGTGTCCGTGGAATCCGTTTGCGCGCCAATGACCAAGTTATCGGCATGGACATTGTCGAAGAGGGTAGCAGCATCTTTGTCATCAGTAAATTTGGTTACGGCAAGAAGACCAAAGTGGCTCAGTTCACATCACACGCCCGTGGTGGTGTTGGCATTCGCTCCGCCGTCGTCAACCAGAAGACCGGTGAGCTCGTCGGTGTCAAAACGCTGGGTGATACAGACGACCAAGAGGTGATCATCATCTCCAAGAACGGCCAAACCATCCGCCTCGGCATCAAGGGCATCCCATCACTGGGCCGCGCCACCCAAGGCGTCCGCATTATGCGCCTCAATGACACCGACCAAGTCAGCTCCCTCGCCCTGGTCGACAAAACCGAAGACATTGAAGAGATTGAAGAAGACGAAGCTGTCGTTCTCGATGCCCCCGAAGCTGAAACTCCCATTGAAACCACTGAAGAGTAGCTCTCGTAACAGATGAAACATCCTCTGTTGTCACCGGCTAGCGACATTCTGAACCAGGTTGCTAGTCCTCTAACAGTCACCGCTGTTGGCGACGACATCACCCAGGATCTGATCGATGAGATGTTAACGCTGGCAGCTGGAGAGCAGGGCAGTAAGGAGCGGCCGACGATGGTTGGCCTGGCAGCACCCCAGATTGGTGTCAGCCAGCGAATCATCATCGTAGCCGTTGACGCTGATGGCTTAGGCCAAGCAACAGACTTCCGGGTTTACATCAACCCTGAGATCATCGAGCAATCAATCGAGACAGCGTTCAACCGCGAGGGCTGCTACTCCACCAGCCACGTCTGCGGCCGTCTGGCGCGTGCCAGCAGCGTGCAGGTCAAAGCCCTCGATCGAAACGGCAAAACCGTCCAAGAGAGCCACACTGGTATCCCAGCCCGTATCTTCCAGCATGAGATTGACCACTTGGATGGTATTCGTTTCCCAGACCGCATCACTAACGATGACGATCTGCTCTGGGTCGACCCTGAACACTTCGGTGATTTCCGTAAACTATGGGCTACATGGCCCCACACATGTCCCCGTGCCAAGTGGGAAGCCATCAAAACTGGGCGAGACGGCGCTTGACCGTCACTTCAGATTTGCAATTTTGCGGCTAGCCAGCTTTAATTACCTATCTGCTATGAAAAAACTCAATGATACATCTGACATATCCGATAGATTCACCGAAATCGAACGCAAATTTTTAATAGACGTGGCTGGCTTACCACACGATTTTGAAACGCTTCGACATGTCCATGTCTCGCAAGGCTATTTAGGTGAAGGCTTCAGATTACGAGATGCCGAAGGTCAGCTATCATTGGCCGTGAAGTCACCAGGCGGGCTGCAGCGCGCCAAGTTCGAGATACCGCTGACTACCGAACAATTCGCTAGTCTCTGGCACAGCATTGAAGGCCGGCTGATTACCAAGACCAGTTATTACATTGACGGGGAACAACGTATCGAGCTTGATATTTTCGAGGGACAGCTAGCGGGATTGATCATCGCAGAGGTAGAGTTTGACTCACTGGAAGCAGCCCATAGTTTCACGCCGCCTTCTTGGTTCGGCCGAGAAGTGACTGAACTACCCCAGTATAAAAACCAAAATCTCGCTGAGCTCGTCGCTCGAATGAGCACTAAGCCATTCATGGATGTACTCGGTATCGAGTTGAATAGCGGGACGAGTGATTACTTGCTGTAGGTAATACATCAACTATCGGTCGTTTATATCTTGACGTAAGGGGGTAGGGTGGCGTATGATAGTCTGAATGGCTTGACGGGGGTTGTCTATAAGTGTCCCTGAAATAGCCATTCCGTTCGTTAAAAATTGAGTAGTGCAAATCAACGTCAGTTCATTTGAATTGTTTTGAAGTAAGTCAGTGAAGTCTTCGGACTTCATGTTCGACTGAAGTTAAGATCTAATTCTTTTTTTGGAGAGTTTGATCCTGGCTCAGGATGAACGCTGGCGGCGTGCCTAATACATGCAAGTCGAGCGGTAAGGCTTTCACAGATTATTTGACCAAGTTAGGGTCGCGGATAGTCCCCCAAGGACTAGAAGCATCGTTCAGCCACGAAGACAGGTGATGGCATCACCACACTTCGTATGAGAACGACAGTAACCCCAACACAAATCTATCTTTTATAGATAGGTCCGGTGGAGTAATGCGTGAAAGTACACGAGCGGCGGACGGCTGAGTAACACGTAGGAACGTACCCCAAAGTGAGGGATAAGCACCAGAAATGGTGTCTAATACCGCATGTGGCCTTCGGGCTAAAGCTCCGGCGCTTTGGGAACGGCCTGCGCATGATTAGCTTGTTGGTGAGGTAATAGCTCACCAAGGCGACGATCATTAGCTGGTCTGAGAGGATGACCAGCCAGACTGGAACTGAGAACGGTCCAGACTCCTACGGGAGGCAGCAGTAGGGAATTTTCCACAATGGGCGAAAGCCTGATGGAGCAACGCCGCGTGCAGGATGACGGCCTTCGGGTTGTAAACTGCTTTTGTTAGTGAAGATTATGACGGTAACTAGCGAATAAGGGTCTGCTAACTACGTGCCAGCAGCCGCGGTCATACGTAGGACCCAAGCGTTATCCGGAATTACTGGGCGTAAAGAGTTGCGTAGGTGGCAGAGTAAGTAAGTATTGAAATCGTGTGGCTCAACCATATACCCAATATTTAAACTGCTCAGCTTGAGGACGAGAGAGGTAGATGGAATTCCCAGTGTAGGAGTGAAATCCGTAGATATTGGGAGGAACACCGATGGCGTAGGCAGGCCACTGGCTCATTCCTGACGCTCAGGCACGAAAGCGTGGGGAGCGACCGGGATTAGATACCCCGTTAGTCCACGCCGTAAACTATGGATGCTAGCTGTGCCCCGTATCGACCCGGGACGTAGCGAAGCTAACGCGTTAAGCATCCCGCCTGTGGAGTACGGTCGCAAGACTAAAACATAAAGGAATTGACGGGGACCCGCACAAGCGGTGGAGCGTGTTCTTTAATTCGAGGATAAGCGAAGAACCTTACCAGGGTTTGACATCCTGAGAATCTTTTCGAAAGTTAAGAGTGCCTTCGGGAGCTCAGTGACAGGTGTTGCATGGCCGTCGTCAGCTCGTGTCGTGAGATGTTTGGTTAAGTCCATCAACGAGCGCAACCCCTGTGATTAGTTGAATTTTTCTAGTCAGACTGCCTCGGTAACGGGGAGGAAGGGGGGGATGATGTCAGGTCAGTATTGCCCTTACACCTGGGGCTACAAACACGCTACAATGGCCGGTACAAAGGGCTGCCAAGTCGCGAGACGGAGCAAATCCCATCAAAGCCGGTCTCAGTTCGGATAGCAGGCTGAAACTCGCCTGCTTGAAGCTGGAATCGCTAGTAACGGTAGGTCAGCACACTACCGTGAATACGTTCCCGGGTCTTGTACAAAATAAATGCGCCTGGCAGCGCATTAGACTAGGTGGTGTAAATCCATCTCTGTTCTTCGGAATAGATAGCTGCGAGCAGGACATCTTCGGTAACGAAATGTCTGAAGGGCTCTATATGCAAACGGTAGTCTTTACAGATTGTTAACGACAATCAACGGTGTTTTCGACTCTACAATGTGTACATGGAGGAAGAAAACCGCGTGCAACTTCGGTTGTGCCGAAAAGCCGGTAAGGAATGCAAGAAATAGCCTAATGCGTGACCCAGGGAGATCCTTATGTCGAGTGTAATTACGTCACTTTTGTGACTATGACA
>JBBRMJ010000016.1:0-12019 GCA_038230895.1 Saccharimonadales bacterium (SeqCode)
AGCTGTTCGTTGAGGACAATTGGCAGCGTTTCACTACCATCGTGGGCTTCAATCACCCCACGAGTAGCTGGTATCTGTTGCTGCTTCAGCTGATCACTGAGGGCTGCAGTCTTATAATGATCATAGCGAATCACCTGGACATAGAAGAGTCGGATTGAGAAGACAACAATCACCACAACAACCAGCGCAAACCAGATACGGATGCGCTGAACGGCTTGAGTGGCGGTGTTTGTGTTTGACGGCAGAGCCATGTGCTTTCATTATAACAAAAGACTAGTTTATAGGTGATAGTTTCCAGTTTATAAGGGCTATAAACTCTAAACTAAAACCTATAAACTAATTCTGAATCGTGTCCGACGGAGCAACAGATACTAAATTCTTGGCAACAGGGCTAGACTGCACGCGTGACAACGATTGCAGGCGAGCTGAAGCAACTTCAAGATCGGCATGTTGGTTCTTGAGGCGAGTCTGTTG
This sequence comes from Saccharimonadales bacterium (SeqCode), assembly GCA_038230895.1. Taxonomy (GTDB): domain Bacteria; phylum Patescibacteriota; class Saccharimonadia; order Saccharimonadales; family UBA4665; genus JAJXTN01. Next base: position 475 of record JBBRMJ010000016.1, read on the forward strand.
CTGTTGGAGCCCATTGATCTGGTAGCCATAGGCGTTGGTCTTGGTCACCTGCGTCAGATAGAGCAAGCCAAGCAAACAAGCCAAAACAATCAGGATGATGGTGTTACTGATGGGGCCGAGCGTCCGGGCCTGAGTCCGAAAACTGACCGAGTTTTGATTGCGGCCTGAAAAGCGGGAGCGATTCATGGCCAGCGAGCTGGAGTACGTCATATATTTATTTTTGTTTTTAGGTTAGTGAGGGTTTCTAGGACCAGTCCCGACCGGAGTCGGAACTGACCAGTGCGTCTTTAGATCACTTTGACGTGAACTTTGTACGCGCGGGAGCTGCTTTTAACCTGTATCGGCATGAGCGTTCCCTTCCTTTGTTTTTATTTTCGCTGCGGCTCGTAGCTTAGCGCTACGGGCACGCGGATTAAGGACAATTTGAGTGGGGGTAGCCGTGACGGGGCGTTTGGTCAGTAGTTGGAAATCGGCGTCATAGCCTTCACCAGCGACTTCAGCCAGGCTGCGTTTTACCAACCGGTCTTCCAGACTATGGAAGCTGATGATGACCAGCCGGCCGCCGGGAGCTAGAAGCTGCTGCCAAAGCGGTAAAGCTCGTTCCAGTTGTCCAAGTTCATCATTAACGGCGATTCTCAGGGCCTGAAAGGTCCTGGTCGCTGGATGAACCCGACTATGGCCGGGCCAGGCTTTGGCAGCAATTGCCGCTAGCTCGTCAGTTGTACGGATCGGTCGCGCCTGAACAATAGCCTTGGCTATTTGTCTGGCTTTCGGTTCCTCACCATACGTCGTTAACAGTTTTGCCAGGTCGGCTTCACTATAACGATTGACGATGTTCTGGGCTGTGAGCACTTGGTCTTGATCCATTCGCATATCGAGAGGTCCCGATTCACGAATAGAGAAGCCTCGTGCACCCTCGTTAAGGTGCGGTGACGATACGCCCAAATCAGCCAAAATTAAATCGTACTGCCGGCCATCATCCTGGAGTTCCTGGCTTGCGCCGAAGAAATCTTGGTGTATGAGCCGAATTCCTGAATCGATAAATTGTTGCTGCAGTTCCTCTATGGCGTGTTTGTCACGATCCACGAGGACGCTACTGGCATAATTCCCGGTTTCGTTGAGTACCGCTGTTGCATGTCCGCCATAACCAGCCGTCAGATCGAGGTATGATTCCCCTTTCTTCGGGTCTAGATACTGCAGAACTTGCTCTAGTAGTACCGGAACGTGCTGTGTGTTTTTATTTTGGTGTTTGTTTTGGTGCATCTGTGCTTGTTGTTTGTTTTTGCAAGGTCACCTATCCAGCAGTCAGCTGTTTGTATTTTTTGAGGTTTTTGTTTTTGTTTGACGAGGCTTCTTAGTAAAAGTACAAATTAGCCAAGTCGGTACCGAAACGAGTTTCAGTACAAAGTTTGAGAGACTTATGTGTGAGGTGGAGTTTTGGGAGGTGTTTTTGAGTAAGGTGCGAGTTTTTTAGCGTGGTTGCCTATCAAGTTCCACTTGTGACTGCCGGATAGGTGAACTCGAGCCATGAGACAAATGCGAATCATGTCTCAATGATGTTCAGGTATAACCCCGATCATCAGCTTCCCCGTTGCCGTGAAAGCCAGCTGTGTTTTCTATCCGATTTTGATCAAATTGTTAAAGTACGTACTGTCCCTGTGAATCCGGCTTATTTAGCCAGCAATCGCCAGTACTTGCCGACTCGTACTGCCATCACGTCTCGCGTGAGGCCTGCGTAGTCCAGGAGGAGTTGTTCGAGGCTAAAACGACCCTGTTTGGCGTCTATGTCACCTTCGGCCTTACCCATCCGGAACTGTACGTTCAGGTCGGCGGTTGCTTCGTCGAGGATATTTCCCTTCAGAAGCGGTTCAAGATCCTCAGTCCATACCGATTTTGGGTAAAGGTGAAGATATTGCTTGTAGCCACGCGTCACGACTACCCCTGAGGCAAATTCGGCACGAAGCTCGGAAGGTATGGTTAACCTTCGCTTGTCGTCGAGTTTCCTTTCGAAGTAATCCACTACGTTTGGCCATCCCGTTACTATTTTTAGTGGTTTTTGTTTCATGGGGGGTGCTAGCTGACCCACGATTACCCACTGCCATGAGTGTACTACCCACCATCACCCACTACAAGTCACAAATAGTAAAAGAGTGGTGTTTCTGACACCACTTATCCACAGTATTTCTAGAGGTTATCCCAAACGTCCACATCTAGCGCCCATAAGCATAAGCGCTACGCTATTTACTGATTACTTGGGCGGTTCTGCCGCAAACGTCACACCATCAGGAACGGGTACCTGGACTTCCTGTCCAGCCCCGAGTACAGGGTTACCCTGCTGGTCCTTGGCTGTACCCTGGCTCGTAATAAAATTTTCGATACTCGCAGCATTAGACTGGTTGTCCAAAACAGTCGGTTCGTGATCACGAACAATGCTAATTGCACCTTCTCCGGTTCCCACTGTATACGTAACTTTCGGCATGTTCTGTAATTCTTCGTCCGAATAACCATGTGTTTTGCTGGCAATCGCATTCATACTACCGAAAGTTAAACCAGCGAGTGCTAGTCCTGCTCCCCACTGTGCAAACTTCTTAACGCGTTCACCCCTCTTTGGCTGTGTGAGTGGGCGGCGGTTGAAATCGAGGTGGTTGCGGTTTGTGGTCATGCTTTTATCCTAACATATTAGTTGATAATGGTCAAGCTTATTGTTTCCCTGAACGGGCGGGTGTACGCTGGGCGACGTTATAGCTAATGAGGTTGTGGGCGCCGCTTTCTTCGGTTTCTTTTTCGCGGCGAATCGGGTTCACTTCGGCTTCCCCGCTGCTTTCACCGGCAAAAGCGAAAACTGGCTGCGTGGGTACGACAATCTTGTTATTGCCGTGCTCAGGTAACTCGAGCATGCCAGCAACCGCAGCGGCAGCCATCAACATAATACCGGCCTGTTGGCCGAACTGGACCAGGCTATCAGATGACTTTTGAATGATATTTGTTTTAGTAGACACTAAACGTAATAATAGCAAATATTACGTGTTTTGTCAACTATGTATCTTGGTTTATGTTCTTTGCCGCTGGCTTTTATCGACGACAAACTTCGATGAGGGCGGCGGCAATAGCGGGTGCATCGTGACGTATTAATGACCGTTCGATGAAGCTATCATTTTGATTACGAACGTGATCGTGATGCGACAAGAAAGCCCCAGCGATAGGCTGATACTGAGCGTCTTGTAATGCGGTGACGTCTATAATGACCGGGAATTCATCATCGAGGGCGTATTTTTGCATCTGTTCAGAATCAGGTTCGTCATTGTTATAGAGCACGTAATCGAGACAGTTGTTACCCGCAAAGCGCTCGATCTCTTCAGCGTACTCGTGGACGGCATACTCACGTGTCTGGTTTGGTTTATTGACAAGATTGCAGACGAAGGCGATTTTGGCTGCGGTCTCAGCCAGCGCCTGCCCGACACCTTCGACTATTAACGCCGGCGCTAGCGAAGCATAGAGATTACCGGGTGCAATCACGACCAAATCCGCCTGCAGAATTGCGTGGCGAGCCTCCGGAGTGATGACGGCGTGAGGTGTCAACGACAAGTTGGGCCGGTTATGTGGATCGAGGCGGATATTTGCGATCTTGTATTCACCAACAAGGTCGCCCTCATCAGAATGGAGGACGAGATTACATTTTTCTAAAGTAATCGGCAGCACTCTACCTTGTATACGCAGGACGTCGCCCGCCATGCGGATGGCTTCGTTAAAATTACTCGTCATACGCTCCACGGCGCTCAGGAATAAATTGCCAAATGAATGCCCACTGAAGGTACCCTCCGGAAAACGGTAATTAAATAATTCGCGAAGTTCCTCTGGCGCGGTGCTCAATGCAACCAGACATTGTCGGACATCACCTGGGGGTAGCACGCCTAATTCATCACGGAGGACACCGGTCGAACCGCCATCATCGGCCATATTGACCAGTGCAGTTAGTTCATCGCTATAGTCCTTGAGGGCACTTAATAGCGTAAAGCTACCGGTGCCACCACCAATAACGACAATTTTTGGGTTTTGCAGCATCCTACAAGTATAGCAATTCCCAACCCCGCATTGGCGAATCGGATATACGCAATGAATGTAGTGCAAGGTATGCTATACGCACTAACAGGTCGTTATGGTTATGGCGAGCTAGATTTTGCGGCTGTCATAGGCCCAGTGTAGTAAGGCTTGGCGTTGGCGGCGGCGACAGGTCATGTCACCGGGGTGACAAAACGCTTTGATCTGCCCGGCGTGACGTCGAAAGGCTTTCCAACGCTTAATCTGTCGCTGGTCCTCAGCCCCGAGCCGACGCCCGAGGTAATAGCGAGCATACCATTGGAACCAACCTCGAGGATCATCATCATGGATCCAGCCTTTGGCCTGCCATACCTCTATGGGCTGGCTGGCGCCGATTTCAAAAAAATTATAGGCCGGGTCGGTGCCGTGATCACTGAGACGTGCCTCCCTAAACCAGCTGGCTGGGAGCTCGTCACGACAAGCGTTGAGATACTGGCCGCCAAAGACGCCGAGTTTCAGCATCTCCGCCGGTGTTAATTCAGGCTGGAAGTCTGGGTCGTAGTCCTGCCCCTCTCGAGCCGTCAAAACATATTCATAACCCTGCTGGGCATCATCGTTGACGAGTATTCGTTCAGGCATCGTACTAGCGATATTCAGGATTTTGGAAGTCAAAGCGGGCGCCGGCGTCCCATTCGGAGCGCTGATTGCCGTAAGCCGGCACACCACCGCTGTCTTTGAGCAATTTGGCCAGATGCATTAAGTTCCAGGTCATGAAGGTGGTATTTCGGTTGGTGAAATCATTGTCCAGGCCAAATTTGCCCCCCTTGCCATCATCATCACCGTAGCTCGGGCCGGGGCCGGCTTCGCCGATCCAACCAGCATCAGCTTGTGGTGGGATGCTGTAGCCCAAATGCTGCAGGCTATAGAGGACATTCATGGCGCAGTGTTTGATGCCGTCTTCGTTGCCGGTAATCAGACAACCGCCGACTTTCCCGTAATAGGCATATTGCCCTGCGGTATTCAGTAGACTGCTGCAGGAGTACAGGCGTTCAATAATTTTCTTGGTCATGGAACTGTTGTCGCCAAGCCAGATCGGTCCAGCCAGAATCAGAATGTCTGCCGCTTGAACTTTTTTGTACATGTCTGGCCAGGCATCAGTCTCGAGACCATGTTCTCGCATATCGGGCCAGGTGCCAGTGGCAATGTCCGGGTGATCAATCGTCCGGATCACCTCTGTTTCAACACCATGTTTGTTCATAATATCGGTGCTAATTTTGATCAATAGATCAGTGTGGCTGGCGCCCGGTGACGTCGTTAGTGTGCCATTGAATACTAGTGCTTTCAATCCCGAAAAATCCCACGTCTGATCTGTCATATTGCTCCTCTTTATATACCTATGATAGCGGATTATCAGAGGATTGTAAGTAAGAAAATAGCTTGTACTATTTGTTTGAGGGCTTCTTCTTGTGGTCGTGGTAGGACAATTGGCGGCGCAGTTGGTCGAGACGGACGATGTCGGATTCAAAGACTTTCAACAGACTGGAGTATTGCCAGTTTGGCGTCAGGACATGGGCCAGTTTACCCTGTTGCTGCAAATACTCAATCAGGCTAAAAAAATCGCCGTCACCGGATACAACAATGGCCTTATTGTAATTGGGTAGTTCTTTCATGGCGTAGAGTACCAACTCAGCATCGACATTACCTTTGATGATCGACTTAGGCTCCTCGGCGTCTTTGACGGGTAGCGGCGTTGATCCGTCGGGATTGGGGGCAACAGGTGCGAGATGGGGGGCTTTGAGCTCTACGGTTGGCTTGAGGACGACGAGGAAGCCGAGTTCGTGCATGTACTCGTACATTGACTCATTCTCGCTCATGTAGCCGATGAACATGTACGCCTGCGTAACACCGTATTTATCATGAAGGAATTGACGGAATTTGCGCCAATCGAGCTTCCAACCCATACGCTGAATGCCGAGGTTCAGATTCTGGCTGTCAATGAAGGCATAGACATTGGTCGGAGGTGACTTGCGTTGTCTCATGCCCCTAGTCTACCACTAGACCGCTCCCACCCCTAGTCACGCAGTGTTAGGAGCCGGTGGCAAGGCCACCAAAGCTAAAGTCGACATTGTTGATGCTGGCGCTGGGACCATTGACCGCATCAGTGTCCATCATGATCTGCAATTTGTACTGGGCGGTGGTACCAGGCATTAACAGAGATGGTGACAATATTGCCTGGCCGCCGGCTGGATAGCTGCCAATGAGTGCCTGCAGCGTGAAATTCTGGACCGAACCACCACTGACTGGCGTCAAGATGACGTGAACTTTAGCAAAATCAACATTGTCAGGATTGGTCGGGACACTGCTGACTGCCAGTTGTAAGGCCAGCGGCGTGCCACCAGCATTCTTCAGATAGACTGGGTAGCCATTAGCCGGAGATGCTTGGGCACCGGGCACGAGATTGCTAAATACGAAACCGGGCTGGGTATTACTGAAGTTGGTGCCGTCACCACTGATCTGTAAATTGGCCGTGGCGGTTTGGATGGTGTTGCCTGCTAGTTTGGCCTGTTGGCTGATGAGCGCGGCGAACGTAACACCACCACCGGCGCCCACGATTCCAAGCAGCAGGATAAGTAATTTCAGCCATGATATCCGTCTTTGGGTCTGTCGGTAATTCCAGGTCATGAGGCCTCCTTATAGTTAGTGGAGTCATCATGAATCCCCTACCTGCTCAGCGTCAAGCAAACGGCCGACTATCTGGCAAACATTAAGAATTAATTCATGTATCGAGCGCTGCGGCGCAGTAATTGGTTTGGTTCCCAGCCTGCGCTGGGATGACGAGCTTGCAGACATCTAAGCACGGTTAACGGCCTACGAATTGGCGACGTGGTTGGCGACGATGGTGAGAATATCGGGGCCATAGGTTTCGACTTTTTTGGGGCCGAAGCCGGGGATGGCGAGCAGTTGTTGGGGGGTTGTTGGCAAGGCCGCTGTCACAGCGCTGAGCGTGGCGTCGTGGGCGATGATATAGGCCGGCAATTTATCGACTTGGGCCCGTTTGAAACGCCAACGCTTAAGTTTATCGAAGAGCACGTCGTTGATAATTGGTTTGGCGGGCTTGGTAGCAACCACTTCTTCGGCGATATCATCTGTTATATCGGCTAAACCAGTTGAGGCTTGGCGTAAGTCAGCGTCGAACGAATAAATCTGGGGGTGCATCTGGAGCGCCATGCGATTAAGCCCCTGTAAGTAGAGACCGTCGAGGCTGCGGACGCGCGATAGTGCCACATAGCCCATGCCCGGCGTGAAGGCTTTGCTCAAATCAATCTCGGCGGCGTCGAGGCTCATACCCTGACTCTTATGTATGGTGATGGCCCAGGCTAAGCGCAGCGGTAATTGGCTGATTTCAGCTCGGATTTTGCCATCTTCGCTGAGGCTCCAGCTATGCGGTTCAACGTGGATTTTGCGGCCATTATTGAGCCGAACTATCGGGCCATCGTCGTCGAAGTCAGTCACCTGCCCCCGGCTACCATTGACAAAGCCTTCGGCGAAATTATTAGCCACGAACATGACTTCAGCACCAAGTTTCAGTTCCAGTACCTCTGGGGCAAGTAGGCTTTTGGCTAATTGCTCGAGCTTAGCTCGACCGCCTTTGGTGCTCATCTGGTAGTTGCGACTCTTGCCTGGCAAAGCGTTTAAATGGCGCTGATTGATAGCATCAACATCGATATTATGCGAATACAAACGGGTCACGACAGTGTCCTCGCCAGGCGTTTGCTGGCGCTCCTGTAACAGATAGCCGTGATCCTCGCTAACTTCCCCCAATCGCATAGCCTCCAGTAATCCCAGCAAGGCATCGTGCCCAGCTTGACGGTGTTGTTCGGTGAGATAACAGATACGCGGATTGAGTTCGGCCCAAGCATTGGACAGATGAGCAAAATCAAAAATATCGCTACCCCGGCTAATCGGTGGCAATTGAAATAGGTCACCGACGAGAATGACTTGGATACCACCGAATGGCTCATCATTGGCCCTCAGTAACTTGGCTAACTGATTAACCATATCCAGCCGGGCGCCGTGCAACATCGACACTTCATCAATAACCAGAATATCAACGCTGTTATAGCGTTTGATCAGTCGATCGCTGCCACCGAGACGCTTCAGATCATCACTACTGAGACTATCGAGAATGCCCAGGCCGGACCAAGAATGAATCGTCGTGCCCCCTATATGGCTGGCGGCAATACCGGTACTCGCGGTAACGGCCAGGCGCTTACCAGCCCGCATCGCTCGGCCTACGAACTGATTCAGTACATAGGTCTTGCCCGCCCCGGGCGCCCCCGTCAAAAAGACATTGTCCCCATTCATCATGACCTGTAGTGCTTGTGCCTGCCGCATAGTTTAGCGATTGTAGCACTGGCAATGCTGACAGACCAAAAGATTATCTTCTCGCCGTTCAATTATTAAGAAATACTGGACAGTAAACCGTCTATATAAAATCTAAGTCGTCGAATGTTGTGAGACGGCTGACGTGCGCGTGTCTATTTTCAGTAAGATCGAGGTGCGGGATTGGCATTTCACCCCTGTCGATGATCACAGATCTGGCGCCAAGATTCACCGCCAAAGCTACATCAACATGTTGATCGCCTATCACTAAAATTTCCTCAGGACGAATACCGGTTTTACCTAACACCGAGTCCAGGATACGGCTATCAGGCTTGCGATAAATACCATCGTCGCTGCTGACAATGTGTGAAATAAATTGTCGCAAATCAGAATTCTCCACCAGATGTCGTGGGCTGGCATTTCCTCGCCCTTGGTGCGCACGATTGGTGGCAATAATTTGAACCAGCCCCTGCTGCTGTGCTCGCTGAACCGCGGCGAGTGCGTCCGGGAAAATATGGTCATTTGGCTGATGATAATGAGCCTCCTGTGCTTTCAAAAAGTCAGCAATCAGTTTCCTGAAAACCGGTCCATCCTCAATCGACAAAGCGCGCATAACCGAGTCCTCCAAAGTACCGTGAAAGTTGGAGCGCATTAACTCCTGCGACGGCTGAGGCAAGCCATGCAAAGCAGCCACCTCAAGCAGGACCAAGCTGAAGATTCGATAGCTATCAATCAACGTGCCATCAAGATCCCACACGATTGCTTTAATGCCGCTGTCTACGGTCATGTCTGTGAATGGTTATGTTGTCTGCGGGCTTCATTAGCCCAGTGGTCGGCCAGTTCGTTGCCCGGGTCGAGATTGTGGCCACGCACCCAGATGAGCTCGGCTTGGCTGGCCTTATACAGCGGGCAAACTTCCTGAACGATATCGAGATTCTTAATCGCCCCGCCCTTCTTCTTCCAGCCATTGGCTTCCCAGGGCAGCGACCAAATGGTAATTACCTTAATCCAGAATTCGCTATCCGAATAGATCTGGCACGGTTGCCCCGTGGAGTCTTTCAGCGCGGCAATAATCGCCAACCCTTCCATCCGAATATTAGTGGTCTCGCCCCCACCCGGCTCACCGCCCAGCACCTGGGGTTTCATATCACGAATCACCGCAAACCCACCCTTGCCCGGGTTCGGCTCACAACTACCATCGGTGTAATAGGTGATCATGCAGCCTCCATCATACCAGACGAGGCGACGTCCTTAGGGATGTAGCCAGCCGAGGATGAGGCCCATGGCCAATAGGGACAACAGGCGGTTGCCCATGGATATGTAGGTCAGGTGGTTGGAGCGTTGGTCCATGGAATTATGGATGTGCAGTGTGGTGGCCGAAATGCCCAGCCACAAGATGAGCGATACATCGATGCCAGCGCCGATCCAAGAATCTGCAAAGAACGCGTGATACAGATACATGAAATAGGCCACAACTTCGGCGGTGATCAGCGCCGCAATGAAGACGCCGACCATCTTCTTGGGCATTTCTTTCTCGAATTTCTTTTCATCAATATGCGCTTGCTTTCGCCAAGCCGCCCCGAGCATCGATTTGGAATAGTACAACATGCCAATAATCATGCTCGACACCCCTGCCAGCAACACCGCCCACAAATTAATCGCGATATTCATAGTCGCCCTTCTTTTAACCCCTTATCTAGCTTATGTTTAGATTATGCACCCGAGCTCGTCAGTTGTCTACTGGTGGAGAGTTGCAATGATATCCGACAGTTTCACACGTTCTTGTTCGGTGGTGTCGCGGTTACGGACGGTGACGGTATCTTTGGTGTCGCCTTCTAGAGTTTCGAAGTCGATGACGACGCAGTATGGGGTGCCGATTTCGTCTTGGCGACGGTAGCGTTTGCCGATGTTGCCGTTATCATCCCACATGACATTACCAAATTCTTGCTTGAGCATATCGTAGACTTCCCTGGCCTTCGCCACCAATTCCGGTTTGTTCTTCAACAGGGGTGAAACAGCGACTCGGTACGGTGCCAGATCGTGTTTGAGTTTCAGGACAACACGAGTCTCGCCATTCACTTCCTCCTCGTGATAAGCGTCAGTCAAGACAGCCAACATCATGCGGCCGACGCCGACTGATGATTCGATAACGTAGGGCGTGAAGCGTTCGCGGCTTTCTTCATCGAAGTAGCTAAGGTCTTTGCCGCTCGCTTTGGAGTGGTTGGTTAGGTCAAAATCAGTACGATTATGTGTGCCCCACAGTTCTTTGAAGCCCTGTGGGAAGTTGAAGTAAATGTCGTGGGCAGCAGCGGCGTAGTGAGCGCGCTCTTTTTCGTCATGCTCATGCCATTGCAGGCTCTCCTCTTTCACCCCCAAGTTTTGAGTCAGGAAATCCCAAGCAAATTTCTTCCAGCGCTCGTAGACTTCGCCCTGCTCTGCTGGTCGGATGAAATACTGCATTTCCATCTGTTCTAGCTCGCGAACCCGGAAGACAAAATCACGTGGTGAAATCTCATTGCGAAAAGCTTTACCTATCTGGGCGATACCAAATGGCAGCTTGGCGCGCATCGTTTCGCGGACATTGTCGTAATTGGTGAAAATGGAGCCAGCGGTTTCCGGACGAAGATAGGCGATGGCTGAGTTATCCTGAATGGCACCAATCCAGGTCTGCATCATCATGTTGAAGTAGCGTGGCTCGCTGAGCGGGTTACCGTCAGGTGATTTCTTATCTTTTAATAATTCTGTTAGCTCTTGAAGGTCAGTCGAGTCAGTTTCAGCTAAATGGTCAGCCCGATAGCGCTTGTTGGTAATCAAGTCTTCGACCATTGGGTCGGTGAAACCAGCGACGTGTCCGCTGGCTTCCCAGAGTTTGGGATTCTGGATAATGGTGCCATCAACACCGAAGATATTGTCGTTATTACGGACCATCGCCCGCCACCACTCCTGCTTGATCGACTCATTAATTCCGCAATCCGCTCTCACCGAATTGTAGCGGCAGACCTCCGTGTCTGCTCTCTCAAGAGCCGGGAAGGGCGTCTGCCGCTACAGGCTCAATTGCGCTGCAAACCGCACGATACCGATGCGGCTAGCGATTGCCGGTTGGCGCTTGGGTGAGCGTCACCTG
>JBBRMJ010000017.1:0-6953 GCA_038230895.1 Saccharimonadales bacterium (SeqCode)
CATACTCAGTACGGTGGCGACTCCTTGAACTTCGTGACGATAACCCTTCGGCCACAGTGGTCGAATCGGACGATCTATCAAGCGACCAATGAGGATGGCGTCGTCACTCGGACGACCTTCGCGCTTAATGAAGCGTGAACCGCTCACCTTACCTGCAGCGTACATTTTCTCTTCGTAATCAATGCTGAGCGGGAAATAATCCATACCGCTGATGCGATTTGGGCTGACCATAGCCGTACCGAGGACGACGGTGTCACCATACGTCACCAGAACAGAGGCGGAGGTGCGGAAACCAACCCTGCCGACTTCAAGTGTGAGCGTGCGACCGCACAGTTCTGTTTCAACTTTAATAATTGGTTTACCCATTGGGTTTGTTGTATTTGCCATATATAGGCCTTTCTTTCCTGAGGTGGCTCAGCAGAGTTCAAATATACGGCAATCCCCTTGTGCTTAAGGGTGCTATATATCTGCGGCTCTACTGAGTCAGGACTCCTCTGGAATCTTTAATGTGCACAAGCTTGATCTCTCGAACTTCGAGAGAAATAGTCTACGCACTAACGGCGAATGCCAAGTTTCTTGATAAGCGCTAAATAACCTTGTGAATCACGTTCAGCAATGTAACGTAGCAAACGACGGCGCTTGCCTACCATCTGGAGTAGACCACGGCGAGCGGCAAAGTCATGCTTGTTCACCTTGAGGTGCTCAGTCAATTCCTTGATCCGTTCGGTCAGAATAGACACTTGGGCGCTACCGCCACCAGTGTCTTTGGCGTGGACCTGCGTGCTCTTAATGGCAGCAGCTTTTTTCTCCGTTGTTATCATCGTTCAATCATTCTACCAGATACGGACCTCTTGTGCAACCCTTTGCTTCGTAAAAATGTATACAGCGCTTGGTTTCCGCGGACTACCACATCAACTTATAGCATCGGTTCTTTAGCAACCGTCAAACTTTCATCGAGTACGATAGCTAATGGCTCTTTTGGTTTGCTGCCAATTCTGTCTGACATATGGGCTAAGTCGATCTCAGTGACGCGCAGATACGTTGGGCCTTCTTCGTTACTATGAATACGCTTTCGCAATCCTTCAACAGCGATTCGTTCTTTGTCACGCACCAATCGTTCATTACCTTCGTGCAGCGCACTCGATATTTCGGCTACATGCTCAAGTTGATTCGTTCTTCCGTAAGGTAGTGCAAACCCATCGTCTTGATCTTGCTGGCCGTCTTTCCACCCAAGCTCCTCGGATACCTGATCTTTACCGGTGGCCTTCATATCTTGAAAATGCATAATATGCCCGAGCTCATGGCTAAGCACGTTTTCTACAGGATGGGTAAAAAGCGAATAACTATCCGGTGAGTCGGGTTCCATTCCAAATATATCAGCATTTATCGCAATGTACCCTTTTCCATTCGCATACCCCTTGGCAACTTTAGAACCATATTCGGGTAGGTGGAATCCACTATGACTATCTGGCAGTACGGCGATTGCTTTCAGAGAGTCAAGAACTGAACCGCCCGTAGCATCGCTTGTTGCCCGTAGGACATTCATCATTTCTTGTAGCGCACGTGTTGGTATAGGTAATTCATCAAAATTATACAGACTTACTGATCGGCTGCCACTCGCAACCTCAAAAGCCTGCGTAATAGTAGCGAAGCTGTCGAGCGCCAAAACTTCACTGTAGTCATCAAGCTCTTCGGTGACAGCGCCTAAAACGGCTCGCTTGGTGCTGTAGTCGATTGAGCCACCGAATATGCCTCTTATCTTTTCTGTTGTCTCCGTGTTTGGTGTCAGCTTAAGGCTGTCGCCCGCCTTTAGTCCATTAAGAAATGGCGTTGATTGCAGCTCAGAACTATTTTCAAATACCAAAGTATCAACGGCAAGTCGTATGACCTTGTGGCCGCTTGGGATTTGCTGATCGCCCTCCAGTAATGCAATGGAGCCATTGGCAAGCGAATCATCTAAACAACGCCCTCTGTCCTCCGCGTTTAAAACAAATGCCGATTCTATCGGTACTGGCTGTGGAAGACCCTCATGTGTTAACAATTGAAGATTAAAACCCTGGCTTGTGAAATCCGGAGATAAGAGTTCTGGTTGCAATGGAGGTCGGTCAATAAGTTGTTCAGTCATGATTTATATTTTTTATGCCTATATACATAGTAGCATAATTTATGCCTGCAGTCAACTAGATGACTAGACTAGCATCAATCTTCATAGCATCGAGATCTTCTCTGGATAAACCGTCTTCTATGCTGTATTCACCGACTCGGGTACGGCGTAATTGAGTAGTGTAAGCCCCTGTCCCGAGACTCTTGCCGAGGTCTTCGACTAAGGTGCGGATATAGGTGCCTGAGGTTACATCAGCGACCAGTTTAACTTCTGGATGCGTGTAATCGACGAGTTCTAAGGAGTTAATCGTCACTTGGCGGGGCTCGATGACGACTTCCTTGCCTTCCCTGGCCAGTTTGTAGGCCCGCACGCCGTTAACTTTGATGGCTGAAAAAGCGGGTGGTACCTGCTCAATAGGCCCAGTGAAGGCTTTGAGAGCCGCTTGGAGGGCTTCAAGGGTCGGAATAGTATCAGATACCGGGGTAATCTCGCCTTCGGGGTCGCCGGTAGTACTCAGTTGGCCCAGGCGCATCGTCATTTCATACGTTTTATCGAGTTTGGATAGTTCCCCTGCTTTGCGGGTGTATTCCTTACCTATTAATAAAACCAACAACCCGGTGGCGAAGGGATCGAGCGTGCCGGTGTGCCCAACCTTACAATTCTTGGGCTTCTTGCCTTCAGCCGTAGCGACGATTCGCCGTACGTAATTTACGACGTCGAAGCTGGTCCAACCAGCAGGTTTGTCGACTAAAAGGAGGCCTTGCATGGCATTAGTGTACCGTAAAGCTCAGAACTCTTGGCAGTTTGAGACTATTGGCCGGGTGGTCGAAATTGGAATGGGATGGGTGGTGGGACTGGTGGTGGCGCAGTAGGATCAGTGACGACTGGGTTGGAGCCGATAATTTCGTCTGAAGGAACTGACATCGGTGAATCCGCACCGGGCGTGGTGAATGGATTATTCGTCGGCTGTGAGGCGGCAGGGCTTGGACTAAACATGGCTGGCGACTGCATAACAGGAGCGGTTGGTTCGCTGGACATCGGACTTGGGTGCAAATCGACTCCCAGTGGCTGGGCATTAAGTGCCTGGATAGCACCAGGTGCAGTCGAACTGGCATTTAAAGCCTTGCTGACTTCATCACGGGCAGCTTCCAATCCGGTGTCGGGGTCTGCTGCGGCACTGACAGCGTCTGCATCTGGGCTCGATTGCAAATGTGGGCTATCAACAGATTGTTCAATATCGCTGAGGGTTTGCGCGTCGTCATCAACAGCGCTTGTACCGAGGTTAAATGGATCGTCCGAGGGTGGAACCCAAGCTGGTGGTGGTGGCGTTAAACCGCTAATGAAAGGCTGCGGTCTGGTAACTGGGCGTGGTGGCTCGGGCTGCGGTAGTGGGGCTGGCGGCTCGAAGTTGGGCGTTGGTGTGGGATCGACAGAAATCTCAGACATTGGTACAGAAGTCGGCTCAGGTACGTTTTCTTCCATGGGCTTGGACATCAGATCGGGCATCGGTTCGGGATCTGGCTGCGTAATTGGTCCATCATGATTGAGCAGCGGACCTGCGTTGGCATCACCCTGGCTGAGAGGATCACTGGTGCCACCCATACCCTCGGGTTGAGAATTGGCAGTTAATACGCCGCCCATACTCGGCGCCTCTGTCATGAGTCTGGAGCCGGGTGATAGATGATCATTATTAACCGATTCGTCGATTGTGTCGGCTGGCGTATCATTATCAGTTGGCGTTTCTAAATCAGGCAGCTGCAATTCGGGCATGCTGTCGGTGGGCTGTTCTACTGTCGGCATATCGGCCACTGCGTCGTCAGCTATCG
This sequence comes from Saccharimonadales bacterium (SeqCode), assembly GCA_038230895.1. Taxonomy (GTDB): domain Bacteria; phylum Patescibacteriota; class Saccharimonadia; order Saccharimonadales; family UBA4665; genus JAJXTN01. The sequence goes on from JBBRMJ010000017.1 coordinate 3,931, forward strand.
CACCTTCATGATCAATTTCAAGAGTACCATCACTACTCTTCGGTGGTTTTCCATCTGTTGGTGGTGTTGGATTACCACCTTCTGGTGGCATGTCAGTATTATTTTCAGGTGGTTGTTCGAGTTTGCTGGCGACGAGTTGTTGATTGGCTCCGGCAGCCATCAAGGCAGCACTGGCACTCATAGTTTGCGAACTGGTTTTCTCATTACTGAAGCGGTTCGTCTCGGCCACGATACCAGTCAAAAGCGCGGTGGCTATCTGTGTATCCAGCAAGTTACCGCCCACGACTTGAGCTAACTCAGTCACGAGCTCGCTGAGGCTACTCGCCTGCGGATCACGCCAATTAATACTGCCTAAACCGCCTTCAGCCATAGTATTAACACTCGTGACTGTAGCATCGTGAAGGATCCGTCCATGGCTTGTGATGGCTTCGTCCAAGTCTTCCTGTTTCTGGACACCGAGGGCGACGACCACATCAACGTTGAAGTCACCTTGGCTGAATTCCAGGTCAGCTTCACTAATCGAGGTTTTGTAGGGCGTAATAAAGATGCGGACGACATTGTCCTCTACCTTATAGCGCAATTTGTCAGCTTTGGACTTGTCGAGGGCGATGATAAAGTCACGGAGCGAATCAGTATTCTTCTCGATCGTGTCTTCAGGTTGGAGGAACTCGATGGTAGAGGGCACTTCCCCGCTGAAGACGGCAGCGGCATGCTTGCCCATCTTATTCAGCAGCAGTGTGAGACCGATACAGGCTGCCAATTGGTCAACCGATGGGTTGCGACTAACTGTCACCAATATATTATTGGCGGTCTTGAGCTTGTCAGCGAGTTCGTTTTTCGCGCTATCCATAGATGGTTTTTTGGATGGTTTTTAAGATGTTGTTTTGAGCTTGTTTGATTTTTGGTAGCTTCACCTGTCAATCTACCATAAAAGCTCATGCTTAGCAACCACTTTCTCGAGTACTTCTCTGGGTAATCGGGCTCAATATTTTGGTATGGATACCTCGAAACCCTATACCCGAAACCCGGTACCCTCACCCCTGCCTTTACAAACCCCTCTCACCCCTGTATAGTTGGTCCAGATATATTCACTAAAGTTTTACGAGAAGGAAATGTATGCCGATTATCAAATCAGCCAAAAAGCGCGTCAAAACCACCAAAAAAGCTACGATTCGCAACAGCAAGACCAAGCGTAGTCTCAAAGACGCTTTCAAACTCTTCACCAAAAGCCCGAGCGCCAAGAGCCACAGTGCTGCTCAGAGCAAACTCGACAAAGCCGTCAAAAAAGGCCTGGTTCACAAGAATAAAGCCGCTCGCCTGAAGAAGCAAGCCGCTGCCAAAGCCAAAGCCGCCGGCGTCAAAAATGTCAAAGCTGCTGCTAAGACAGTGAAGGCTTCTGCCCCTGTTAAAAAAGCCGCAGCCAAGAAAACTGCAGCCAAAAAAGCTCCAGCTAAAAAGAAATAGCCTAGCTCGCGAGTTGCAATAAGTAGTGCTGAAGGGCCTCGTCGAGGTTAAGACTACTGCGTTTGCTGCTGGCGTCGATATGAAGCAGGTCGCTAATCAGTTTTTTGAGCTGGCTCAGGCTGAGCTGGCGGGCAATGCCCTGGCTTTTTCGTACCACATAGGGATTCAATTTGGCTTCTTTGGCAATGGTCTCGGCGCTACGGTCTCCAGCAGTTTTAATTATCGCTAATACTCGTAGCTGCCAGCCGAGTAGTGCGATAATTTCTGGCGCTTCGACCTTCATTGCTCGCTGTTCGCGGTACAGTTCGAGTGCCCGACGAGCATTGCCCGCAAAGGCTGCCTCAATCAATTGGAATACCGTACTCTGCGGGTTTGCATCGGTGAGTAATTCAATGGTTTGGCGCGTGATCTGGGAGTTATAGAGCAATAGCTTATCCAGCTCATTGGCGAGTAGGCGTTGTTTCGCACCGACCCGCTCCACGAGATAACGTGCATCACTGCTGCTGAGGCTGCCCTGCTGGGCTTTGGCCTGCCCCACCAACCACTGCGTGAGTGATGACTCGTCCAGCTCGGGAAAGTCACGGAAATCGGTTTTTGCTTTCAAAAATTTGTAATAGACCAGCCGTTTATCAAGCTTGGGCTCGACGATAATAACATCGGTGGATTCCGGTACTTCAGCCAAAAGTTGTTCAAACTTTTCCAGAAATAATTTATTGGTACCCGGGCTGCGTATAACGACTAATTTTTTGCTCGACAGAAACGGTAGGCTGGTCAGGGCTTCTTGGATACGGCTGAATTCAGCTTCTTCACCGTCTATGCGTTCCAGGGCTAAATCGCCGTGTTCGGCGACGAAATCAGTCACCAACTGGCGCATATCATGCTGCCAGCCGAAGCTGTTTTCTCCTGTAAGCGTCGTCACCATATAGATATTCTAGCGTTTCTGGCGTGATCGGTATAACAAATCGTACACTCCTTATCTGTAAAACCTGCTATGCTACAGATACAGATCATATGGGACAAGTGTTGATCGTTTCTAATCGTTTGCCGGTCAGCGTGAGCAAAGTTGACGGTGAATTAGTGTTCAGTGAAAGCCTTGGCGGACTCGCGACAGGTCTATCTTCATATGTCAAAGACGGCAAAAACACTTGGGTTGGCTGGCCCGGTATTGCCAGCGATGAGCTAACCGAAGACGATAAACACGCTATCGCACACGAACTAAAAAAGCGGCGCTGTAGCCCAGTATTCCTCACCAAACGCCAAGTAGACGAGTACTATAACGGCTACAGTAATCGTGTGCTCTGGCCCCTGTTTCACAACCTGCCTTTCAAGGAAAGTATTGCGGACCAAGAACGCTGGTGGCAGACCTATCGCAGTGTGAACAGGCTGTTTGCCGAAGCAACCCTAAGCTTGGCTGAGCCCAATACCACAATCTGGGTCCATGACTACCAGCTGATGCTACTACCTGGCTTCTTGGAAGCCCAGCATAGTGGCCATATCGGCTTCTTTTCTCATATTCCTTTTCCCGCCATACGGACCTATAGTCGAGTCAATCATCCCCG
>JBBRMJ010000018.1:0-6817 GCA_038230895.1 Saccharimonadales bacterium (SeqCode)
CACCTTGAGCAGTTTTGGTCAGATATTGGTTTGTTCCAACTGTGGTGTCGCCACATTTGAAGCTGTTGACCGTGAATTCAAACTTACCATCTTGAGCCGCCTGACCAATGCCGATAGTCTTAGCTCCACTAGAGGCCTGCTTGGTACTACCGGATGGGGTGTTGGTACTGCCTTTGTTGCCACCGGCAGCCGAGGCAATGACCCCGATTACTATTAGTCCAAGTATTACGGACATGATCTTGTGCCGTGCAAACCAATTTTTCTTTTTCGCCTGGTCGCTCATAGGTGTAAATCTCCTTAATCAAATGTTTACACAAGTTATAGCATAAGCCTGAATTGTAATCAAATGATTATGTCTTGACAAGGCCATTCTTCCTATGCTTAAGCTATGGAATCAAAAGCCGAAAAGGCATTCTTAGAGAAGGTGGCGAAGCGCCTCGCTCAATTGCGTCGCGAGCAAGGCATGACACAAGAACAGCTTGCAGACAAAAGTGGGCTAGATAGGGTCGCCATTGCGAACATTGAAACAGGGATTCGCCGACCAACCGTTACGACAGTTTATCGACTGGCCAAGGGGATGGGCGTTAAGGTCGAGGACTTCTTTAAGGGGCTGTAGGCTTAGATACCTTGGGCGGCTTTATAACCTGAACCACTTTTCCAGCTAGAACCAGATCGAGGCTATCATCTTTGTGGAGAACGATTGGTGGCAAATCTCGATTGGATTCAGATATCAGATAAATGTTATCTGGCTGTTGCCTGAATTTCTTGATATTAGCCATGCCATCTATGATCGAGACCACATAGTCGCCGTCATTGGCATCAACCTGCTTCCTATCCACGATTACATAGTCGCCGTCATCAATTGGTTCACGATCAGGGCCAACATGAGCTCGATCCATGGAATCACCGACGACATGGAGTGCAAGTAGCGATTCTAGATTGCGCCTGGTGCCTAGCACGCCGCTGGATACCTTGAGGTATCCCTCGAGGCGATCATCGGCGTACAGAGTCTGAGGCCCGGCATTTGCTGAACCATAAATCGGGATAGCCACTAGATCCGAGCCGCCTAAGAGCTGATGCTCTATGCGTTTTACGGTGCCACCGGCACGATCCAAGTTAATTAGCCCTCTCTTCTGGAGCTGGGCAAGGTGGTATTTAACAACTTGGGGGTGATCGACGCCCACGAGACTACCCATCTCAAGCAACTTCATCTTACCGAGGTCGCGTTCACCAGCTAGTTTAAGTAGCTTCTGTTGTGTGGGATGCATTAGTCCAATCCTATCAAACCGCTTATGTTATTTCAATAGCTCAACACTATTCAATAATATCAATGACTGTTGACAAGTCCAGCTTGAGCGATTTAAAATCTTAAGTACAGCCGCGGCAAGGTGAGGTCGGGACTGACAATTAAGTTAAGGGAGGGTGCAAGAATGCAAACCCGACGACACGGCACCGACCGATCCGGAAATGATTTCTCTATACAAACAAGAGCCGCAGTTTGGATTAAAGCCCAGGCTGTGGCGGAATACGACCCAAGTGATATGCGTATGGACATTTACGGCGCACTGGTCAAGTGGGCTAGTTACGGTGACACGACCCCGATGGGCAACGGCTGGGAGATTGATCACGTCTACCCAGTCGCCAAGGGTGGGAGCGATAACCTTAGTAATTTGCAAGCGCTGCAGTGGCAAAACAACCGGCGCAAAAGCGACGCCGTAGGCGTCCTGCCAGATGCAGCAGTCGTAGCGAGCCGATAACATGCTTAGCATTGATAACAAGCGAATCCGCTCACTCCAGGCTCACCTTCCCGCTTCAATTGAGGGGAAGGAGATCTTGTTAGCGGTAGAATTAGCTTCAAATGCGCTAGCAGCTCAAAACGCTGGCTTTAGCCCGAGTCCAGCGCCGGGAGACACGGTACTACCAAAACCCGTTGGCTCGGTCACCAGATTCAACGCCTGGGGTCGAGAAATTATTCAACGTGATCAGCCCAAAGAAACCCGTTACCGAACCCAGGAATGGACACACCAAGAGTGGCGCGGCAAAGAGACGGTAACCGTAACGTCCTTAGTCGATGTGCCTTACCAGCGCTACCCGCGTGAGGTAGTGGCAGCAACGGGCATAGAACTCACGGTCGTAAAGAAGCAAGGGCATCAGTTCATAACGCCTGCTGACCGATTGGTATACGATCCCGCCAATCCAGAGACGCTGCTCACAGCTATCAACATCTTCCTGGAAGTCTTTGGTCATGTTGAGGTTTACGATGAAGCCTTTGAGCCAGTAGAAATTCGACGGCTGAACTGGCACCTATTGCCACCAGGTAAAAAGGTGACCATCGACGAGCTCACTAAAGAGCTGGAAGGCATCCTATCTAAATCAAAGCGTATTCGCCCGGTGGAAATCCTGCGGCAAGACCGGATCATAGGGTTTGAGCCAACAACTATTGCCTACGGCACCGGTGGTTTTACCGGCTACGTTGCCTACGTTTTCCCAGAAAAAGGCATCACCGTACTTGAGAGTATCCGCTATGGTAACGCTAGCTACGTACTAGATGCCACTAGCTGGGAGGATCTTTCGAAACTGACGAAACAGGAACTGCTATCCAAGAAGCTGGTGAACGATCGACTGATCCATACGACGAAATGGTTCTCTCTGGTAAAAGATGTTCTGGAGAAGAAATGATTCTAGACCTTGATAACATCGGCCACGACTTGGGTACACTTGTTATGCCTCAAATCAACTTGGGGTTCGTGCGTCAAATGGCTGAGATGCAAGAGCAAATTGCCGAAACGCACAAGCGAATGGTGGAGGCAATCCGGATTCCAAACGGCATTTTCGATAACCTTCGTCGAACAATGGCCGTGGTATCGGAGATCACTCCCAAGATCTCACCCCTGATCATTGAGATTCAACCACTTCTTAACATATTCCCGATTCAAGGAGCACTGGTTGCAGCAGCACCCACAGCGGTGACAGTGATTGAGCGCCCAGCACCTCCTAATTTTGGGTTCGTAGTCCTGATCGACGGCCGGTTTGAATATCAAGGACGGCGCCTTCAGAATCTTTATCACACCTCTAAGCATGGCAAGCTACTAGTCATGCTGCTTGAGTTTCCAGAGCATTATGTGAGTAATGAAACGATCAAAGCGAAGCTCGGCAACTTTGACCCAGTAAAGGGCATTCCTAATCTGATGTCTGAACTTAAACGGGCGCTCAGGAAAGACGATCTGGAGATAGAAGTTACTCGTCGCTGGGGCGAAGGCTATCAGCTGAAATACGTTAGAAGTTTCTAGTACGGAACTTTTCCAGAACTTATCTTGAACAATTCAGGTACTATTCTCCCTTCTCATAACCGAAAATCAGGTTATGAAGCAAGCAACCGACATTCAAATAGTTCAGGTACCCACCACTAACCTTAACCCAGCCCCATATAACCCCAGGCGCTGGAGTAATAAGGCGACGAGTGATCTAACCGCTAGCATCAAGCGCTTCGGTCTAATCGACCCCATCATTGTGAATGGTGCGTCTGACCGAAAGAATGTGGTCATCGGTGGACACTTCCGCCTGAAGATCGCGCAAGATCTTGGCTATGCCGAAGTCCCAGTAGTTTATGTGAACATCCCAGATATAGAGCGCGAGAAAGAGCTAAATCTACGTCTCAACGCCAATACAGGCGAGTGGGATCTGGAGTTGTTAAAAGAGTTCGACATAAGTCTCCTGCTGGATGTCGGTTTCGACGATGGCGACCTCTCAGCGATTTGGGATGAAGCGCTGGCAACCGAGGACGATGATTTCGATGTCGATAGAGCCATTCGGGAGATCAAGACACCTCAGACCAAGCCCGGTGACCTGTTCCAGCTTGGTTCACACCGGCTAATCTGCGGTGACGCTACCGATCCGGCCGTTATCCAGCGCTTGGTCGGGACTGACCTTGTCAGCGCACTCTACTTCGACCCACCGTTTAATATTTCACTGGATTACAGTAAGGGCATCAGCACTAATGGTAAGTATGGTGGCTCGACCAATGACCATAAATCCGATCCCGATTACCGTACCTTCCTCCAGTCGCTTCTAGCCAATGGCCTAGCAGTTGCCAAGCCAGACTGCCACGTCTTTTGCTACTGCGATGAATCCTACATTGGGCTGCTGCAAAGTCTGTACGTTGAGATTGGCCTAGCTCCGAAGCGGGTCTGTCTCTGGATTAAGAACAACTTCAACATGACCCCGCAAATCGCCTTCAATAAAGCGTACGAACCGTGCGTTTATGGCACTCGCGGCAAACCATACCTGTCCAAGACCAAAAACCTCACCGAGATCTTGAATAAGGATGTGGCAGTCGGTAACCGTAGTCTCGACGACATTCTAGATCTCTTCAATATCTGGCTGGCCAAGCGCGATTCGGCCCAGGATTACGAGCACCCGACTCAGAAGCCGCCGACCCTGCACGAAAAGCCCCTAAGGCGCTGTACCAAGCCAGGCGACATTGTGCTCGACGTTACGGCTGGCTCCGGATCGACTATGGTGGCTTGTGAGCAGTTGAAGCGCCGAGCCTACCTAGCTGAAGCCGAGCCAATCTTCTGTGATGTCATTATCGCCCGCTATGAAACTCTAACTGGCCAAAAGGCGGTGAAGCTATGAAGCCGGGACAGATCTTTCAGCTCGGTGACCACCGCCTGGCCTGTGGCGACGCCAAAGATCCGGCACTGGTAAAACGGCTGGTCGGCAGTGACCAGATCAAATTAATCCTCTGTGACCCTCCCTACGGCGTCGCCTACACCGACAGTAAGGCTGGCTTTATCCAAAAGCTGGGTTCTAGTGGTGAAATCACCGGCGACCACTACCAAAGTGACGACGAGTATCGGCGCTTTACCAAAGACTGGCTGGCGACTACTAAGCCATACCTTGCGCCAAAGAACGCTGTCTATATCTTCAACTCCGACAAAATGCTCTTCGCCTTGCGTGAGGGCATGCAGGATGCGGGCTGTCGCTTTACCCAATTACTGATCTGGGTGAAGACCCATGCTGTAGTTGGACGCATGGACTACTTGCCCCAACACGAACTCATCGCCTACGGCTGGTTTGGAACGCATGAATTCGTCAAAGCCAAAGATAAAAGCCTGTTGGTCTATCCAAAACCAAGCCGCAGTAAGCTCCATCCGACCATGAAGCCAGTTGGCCTGCTCCGAAATCTTGTCCTTAATTCCAGCCGAGTTGGCGACTACATTTATGATCCCTTTGTTGGCTCCGGCTCAACCCTGCTGGCTTGTGAGCAGACCAAGCGTAAATGCCTGGCAATTGAGCTTGATCCAGCGTATTGCCAAGTCGTCGTTGACCGCTGGGAGAAGCTAACTGGTGGTACTGCCAAATTGCTGGAGGTGAGCCATGTCGGATAAAAAGGCTCGGAATAAAGCGCTATTGATTGACCAATTACGCAAAACGCCGATTGTTCAGCTAGCATGCGAGAAAACGAGTCTTAGCCGGGCTTCCTACTACCGTTGGCACAAAGACGACTCTGAGTTTGCAGAGGCGGCTGACCTTGCCCTCAGCGAGGGATCGGCGCTGGTCAACGATATGGCCGAGAGTCAGCTGATGGCTGCCATTCGAGATGGCAATATGACTGGCATTATCTTCTGGCTGAAGCACCATCACCCGACCTATGCCACCAGAGTCCAGATTGATGGGCGGCTCAAGGTTGAAGATCAAACGCTAACGCCAGAGCAAGAAGCGGTCGTTCAAGAAGCTCTGCGATTGGCCGGACTGGGCCAGATTGAACCGGTAATTACCAAGTAGGAAACCCATGAATAATACTTTGCCAGTTGATGTTGAGGCTAGTCTTACTCCCGACCTCTGGGAGCATATTCGGGGCAACCGTAAGATCCGGATGGCGACAGCCGAGCGCAGTCACACCTGGTTCTTTAGCCTTTATCTCAGCCGCTACTTAAAGCACCCAACAGCTGACTTCCAAAAAGAGATCTTCATGTTGACCGAGAATCAGGAGATCGAGTATGCGGTAATCGTGGCCTTTCGAGGTTCCGGCAAATCGACGGTCGTTACCATGTCCTACCCAATTTGGGCAGTCCTCGGTAGCCAGCAGAAGAAGTTCATCTTAATCCTGAGTCAGACCCAACAGCAAGCCCGACTCCATCTGGCTAACATCAAGCGCGAATTTGAGGCTAATGAGCTGCTTCGGGCAGATTTCGGACCGCTTGAAGAAGAAAGCGACGAATGGGGTTCAAGTTCGCTGGTACTCACAAAGTACGGTGCACGGATCAGTGCGGCCTCAACCGATCAGAGTATCCGTGGACTGCGGCATGGAGAACACCGGCCAGACCTCATCATCTGCGACGATGTCGAAGATATGATGTCGACCAAAACTCAGGAAGGCCGGGATAAGACCTACAACTGGCTAACCGGCGAGGTGTTGCCAGCCGGAGATCAGAACACCAAGGTGGTGATGGTTGGCAACCTGCTGCATGAAGACTCACTTTTGATGCGACTGCGGGCAAGTTTTGAATCAGGGCGATTGAACGGTGTTTTCAGAGCGTACCCCGTGGTAACACCCAGCAACCAGATTCTCTGGCCTGGTAAATATCCCAACCACGATGCCATCGAAACTGCCAAACTTAAGCTCGGTAACGAGAAGGCCTGGCAACGTGAGTTTATGCTCAAAATCGTACCGGAAGACGATCAGGTTATCTTTCCGGCTTGGATTCGCTACTACGACGAGTTGCCTTCCCAGGAGCAGGATCATTACCGCTACACGGCCGTCGGCATTGATTTGGCTATTTCACTGCGGACAACCGCTGACTGTACGGCCATG
>JBBRMJ010000019.1:0-5167 GCA_038230895.1 Saccharimonadales bacterium (SeqCode)
ATGCGCCCAACCACAGCATGGGTCTTCACCCAGATCAGTAATTGGGTAAAGCGACAGCCCGCATCTTGCATGCCCTCACGCAAGGCGAAGAGCATTTTGTCAGAGTTGAAGATATAGACAGCGTTCTTTGGCGCAAGGTATGGTTTAGCAGTCGCCAGCCAGTCTTTGGTAAAGCACCGGTATTCGTCGTCACTTTGGTAGTGGTCGCCGGTGATTTCACCACACGATCCCAGCTTTTGCGTGAAGCCAGCCTTACTATCGGTGTAGGCCACGCCGTAGGGCGGGTCGCAGAGAATTAATTTGATCTGATCGTTGCCAATTAGTCGCCTTATCAGTGCCGGATCTTTGGCATCGCCACAGGCCAGGCGGTGGTCACCGAGCTGGATGATCTGTCCCGGCTTCATAGCTTCACCGCCTTTTGGCCGGTTAGGGCTTCATATCTAGCAATAATTACATCACAGAAGATTGGTTCGGCTTCGGCGAGGTAGGCTCGGCGCTTCAACTGCTCACAGGCCACCATGGTCGAGCCGGAGCCAGCGGTGACGTCCAGTACGATATCGCCTGGCTTCGTACAGCGCCTGAGGGGCTTTTCGTGTAGGGTCGGCGGCTTCTGAGTCGGGTGCTCGTAATCCTGGGCTGAATCGCGCTTGGCCAGCCAGATGTTGAAGAGATCTAGGATATCGTCGAGACTACGGTTACCGACTGCCACATCCTTATTCAAGATCTCGGTGAGGTTCTTGGTCTTGGACAGGTATGGTTTGCCGCGAGTGCCATAAACGCATGGTTCGTACGCTTTATTGAAGGCGATTTGCGGGGTCATGTTGAAATTGTTCTTAATCCAGAGGCAGACCCGCTTCGGAGCCAGACCAATCTCGACATACAGGCTCTGGAGGAGGCCAATATAGGATTCGTCGCAGTAGCAAAAGACATGGCAGTCCGGCTTGGCAACTGCCATGCCGTTCACTAGAAGTGACTGGAGAAAGGCACTGTAGTCGGGATCGGACTTGTGGTCGTCGGTTGAGCCGCCGTACTTGCCGTTGGTACTGATGCCTTTGCTGTAATCCAGCGAAATATTGAACGGTGGGTCTAAGTAGAGCGCACTGACAAGGTCACTGCCGACCAAACACTGGATAACGGCCGGATTGGTAGCGTCGCCGCAGATTAGCAGGTGTGAACCGAGCTGGAACAAGTCACCCGGCTTAGTTTGTGGTGTTTTGATCTCCCGAATGGCTTTATCAAGATCGAAGTAATCGTCCTCGGTTGCCAGCGCTTCATCCCAAATGGCTGAGAGGTCGCCATCGTCAAAACCGACATCCAGCAGTGTTTCAATATTGAAGACTTTCAGAAGCTCAAAATCCCAAGCACCGGTCACTCGGTTTAGGCGCAGATTGAGCTGTTTCTCAGTTTCGATGTCTGAGATATCGACATATACCACGGGAACGGTGGTTGCACCGAGCTTTTTAAGTACTCGCCAACGAAAGTGACCACCGATGATAATGTTAAAGCGCTCCTTTGAACTGTTCACGATCAAGGGGTCAACCACCCCATGGCTGCGAAAGCTCTTGATTAGAAGATCCTCGGCCGCCTGGTCGCTGGTTCGGGGGTTATAACTGGCGGGTACCAGGTCGTCAATCGGTACCTGGACTACGGTAAGCTGCTCGCCGAATGTTAATTGCTCTGCCATAATATTGCCTTTATTTACACCCAGTATTAGGCAAGGAAGGGTATGACATTGAAAAAATAGCTTGGCATAAGAAAAATCCGAATTATCTCCGGATTTGTTGCTGCCAATTACACTTTAAGCTGGGCTTGGGCGGCCGCTGGCCATCAGTGCCCTGATCTTAGGGCTGTCATTTTTAACTAGGATGCCGGGAACTGAGGCAACCTCAGCTTGGGTGTAATAACGATAACCCTTGATTCGCTGGGGGCTAAGTATGCCTGTCTCGTCCCATCGTTGAAGCGTTCGACGCGATACGCCGTACTCTTTAGTCACTTGTGCGACAGTATACAGACCTGCGCGTTGGTGTCGCTGTCGAGTCGCCATTTCGCGTTTGACGGCGTAAAGCTCAGTCATCATGCCAGGTTCATCGAGTATTAGGTATGCTTTGACTTCACGGCCAAGAGATTGGAGCTGGTAAGGAATTTTGATGGCTTTAAGTTGGCCGCTTCTAATCCAACTGCGGATGGTCTCTGGCGTTACTTCGGCCTGTCTGGCAAGGGATTTAGTGAAGTAGCCTGCCGGAATGTTGGCGTTCTCGTCAATGTAGACCGATATGGCAGAGCCTTCATGGCTATCTATAATCACAATGCGATCACGCACCAGCTGGTACCTCAGTCGATTGAAGATAATGGCGGCTAGGTGAAGGAGCGAGAAGCGGTGGCCATTTTCTTCTTCCTGCAAGACTTCCCAGCAAGTAACTGAAATGGTATTACAGAAATCTTCCCAGTTAGCATCTTCTCCCTGCTCCTGTTTGAAATCCTTGAACTTAGACCATAGTCTCCACCACATCTTGCCTAAAGTGTGAGTGGCGATCTCATCACCCTCTGACGCCCTGACTATTAATTGGATGTTACTAGCACGATATCGCCGCCAAAACTCGATGATAGGCTGTAACAATTGTGACCAGGTGTTACTAAACAGATTGGTAAAGCTCGCTAAGCTTTGCTGAATTAGGCCGACATAAGAAGGTAGCCGTAAGTGCTGGGCAAGCGCTTTGAGCATTCCGGCTGTTCTCTCATGTGCCTGCCGAGCCATTTCGAGCACACCGCTTCCGATAACGGATTGAGTCATAGCCGCAACCTGGGCTCCAATCTGCTGGACGCTTGCCATAAAGCCCTGCATCGGCTGGAGCGACTCCATCATACGGGTATGCGCCTCAAGCATTCGTTTATTATTCTCAACTATCTGGGCAACGAAAGAGGTGGGCAGGTTCATTTGGAAGGCCTGGAGGTTACGAACTGCTGCGCCAGCCGCATCGTTAACGATTGCCAGCGATGAGCTCACATTATGCTCGACTGGAAGCTTATCAAGATCTAGCACGATGATCTCGTGCTCGGGGTCTTGCTCGGGTAATTCAGCTGTAGGTAATGTTGGCATAGCCACCTCTAATTGCTTGTGTCTATCTTACACCCGAACATAAAGCGAATACAACAGAATTCGCCAAAATACAGAAGTGCATTAAAACTGGCGTACACAACCCCGATTCTCCCTACAGCCCCGTAAAGAAGTCCTCAACCTTAACGCTCATCCCCTTAGCCAGCCGATAAACTGTCGTAACAGTTGGTCGGCGAATCCCTGTTTCAATGTTCGCAATGGCGACCCTATCTAGCCCGCTTTTGTCTGCGAGCTGTTCTTGTGTCATGCCTTGCTCGCGACGTAGTTGAGCCACCCGCTTCGCCACCTTCTCCAGAAATGCCTTTTCGACTTTTGATTCCATAGCTTAAGCATAGGAAGAATAGCCTTGTCAAGACATAATCATTTGATTACAATTCAAGCTTATGCTATAACTTGTGTAAACATTTGATTAAGGAGATTTACACTTATGAGCGACCAGGAGAAAAAGAAAAATTGGTTTGCACGGCACAAGATCATGTCCGTCATACTTGGACTAATTGTAATCGGGGTCATTGCCTCGGCTGCCGGTGGCAACAAAGGCAGTACCAACACCCCATCCGGTAGTACCAAGCAGGCCTCTAGTGGAGCTAAGACCGTCGGCATTGGTCAGGCGGCTCAAGATGGTAAGTTTGAATTCACGGTCAACAGCTTCAAATGTGGCGACACCACAGTTGGAACAAACCAATATCTGACCAAAACTGCTCAAGGTGAGTACTGCCTCATGAACCTCACGGTCAAGAATATAGGTAATCAGGCGCAACTGTTTGACGCCTCAAACGAATATGTCTATGACGGAAGCAATAACAAGCTATCAGCTGACAGCGTCGCCTCCACTTACGCTAATCCCGACGGTAGTACATTCCTCAACCAGATAAACCCGGGCAACTCCGTTACTGGTACTATCGCCTTTGATGTTCCTAAGGGAGCTAGCATTGCGACAGCTGAGCTACACGATAGCGCTTTCTCGGGCGGAGTCAAAGTCAATTTAAAGTAGCGCCCCACCCCATACGAAGATTAATCAAGAAGCCGCAACCATCAACAGTTGCGGCTTCTTGACAACGTAAGCGTATTGTAGTATAATTCACCAGTATTTTGACAATATAACGACGGCTCTGTTGAGAGCGGCGTTTTGCACCTAAATCTTAGATGCAGTATGCCGTTCTCAATGACAAGTTGAGATCACTGCTGGCATGCTGCCATCGGTGAAGCCCTACGGCAGGAAGAGGCCATCATGGCCACCACCGACGAGATGGTCCGCATCAGCGGCCAGTCGCACGAGATCATGAAGCGGGTCGGCAACGGCTCGCTAGACGCCCGTAGCGTCCGCAAGGCGCTCCAGGACATCATCGAGGGCAAGCTGAGTCAGGATGCTCGCTTCGAGGGCAAGCTTCTGATGCTGGGCAACCAGCTCGACCTCCTGCGGCGCTACAACGCCCAGTACTGGGAAAATCGGCTGACCGAGGAGCAGTTCTCGGCCATCGAGCGCGAAGTTGCGCAGTCCTGGCTGGGTCACACCCAGTGCATCGACGACCTCGCCATCCTCCACGTCCAGTTCGACTCCCTCGAGGAGACGGTCGAGATGTGGTGGCGTGTGTATGTCGGCGAGCAGCCGAACAGCTGGCGCTGGCCCGTGCTTCGGGTCGACGCTGAGCACCTGTGTCTGCTGGGCTCCAACGTGAAGACGTATGAGCCCGGCATCCACGTAGTCCGGATCAACCTCGTCGCTCACTGGGAGCCCGAGGGTGGGCGCACGCTCATCGAGGTTCGCAAGCAGGCCAAGAGCACGGACGAGATCCTCGCCCAGTTCGAAGTCATGAGTGCCTACGGCCTTCACTCCGAGCTGCTCCGCGAACAGGATGGTGAAAACCTTCCCTACGCCGACATGCCGGGCACAGTCGTGACGGTTCCCGGCCGCTCCGGGCCGTACGCTCTGTACGTGCTCTGGGAGCCGTTCGGCCGCGGGGCCAGGCTGAGCGCCCGCTGGGTCGGCCTCCGCAGCCACTGGTGGGCGGCGCCGGTGCTCAGGGAGTCGTAGTACTTGGGACTTGTTCC